>JAZKHC010000052.1:0-18615 GCA_040385605.1 Pseudomonadota bacterium | reverse complement strand
CCGACCGCGAGGGCATCGAGACCTTTCGCCGCAACTACCGCGAGTACTTCCCCGGTGACCTGACGCGCTCGCGCATCTACGCGGAGGTGAGCAAGGCGCTGATGCCAGGCGGCATCGAGGCCTATCTGCCGCTGTTCTTCCCGCAGCGCGAAACCGCCGTGCTGGCCGACTACCTGCCGCGCGACAGCCTGTGGCTGGCGCTCGATGATCTCGATGCGCGGCTCGCGGCCGACTGGCATCAGATCGACGAACGCCGCGACCGCTACGACGGCAATCTCGAACGGCCCTTGATGGCGGCGGCGGATGTGTTTCTCACGCCAGCGCAGGCCGCCGAGCAGCTGGCGAGCTTCCCGCTGCAGCGCGTGGGTACGACAGACGATGACGCGCAGGCCATGCAGTTGGTATCGGGCGGCGGCGAAGAGATCAAGACGCTGCTGCGCGAGCGCACGACGACGCGCTTTCTGTTTCTCGCCGAATCAGCCGGCCGCCGCGAGGCAGTGGTGCAGTGGCTGAAGCCGCTTGGCTTGATCCCGCGCGCGTACGAATCCTTTGCGGATTTCATGACCGACAGCGCGCGCGTGGGCGTCACGCTCGGGCCGGTGCAGGACAGCCTGCTGGTGCCAGCACTCGGCATCGCACTCATCGCCGAGGCACAGCTATTTGGCCTCACAGCACCCCAGCAGCAGCTCAAGCGCCGCGCGAAAGCGCGCGACCCGGAAACCATCCTGCGTGATCTCAGCAGTCTCGTGGTCGGCTCGCCGGTGGTGCATGTGGAGCACGGCGTTGGCCGCTATCGCGGGCTCATCACGCTCGACTCCGGTGGCGTCACCAACGAGTACTTGGTGCTGGAATACTCGGACGGCGACAAGCTCTATGTGCCGGTCGGCTCGCTGGCGCAGATTCACCGCTACACCGGCAGCGAGGCCGAAGCCGCACCGTTGCACTCGCTCGGCAACGAGCGCTGGGAAAAGGCGCAGAAGAAGGCGCGCGAAAAGGCTCACGACGTCGCGGCCGAGCTGCTCAAGATTCAGGCGCGTCGCTCGGCCAAGCCCGGCCTCAAGCTCGATCTCGACAGTGTCGATTACGAGCGTTTCGTCTCGGCGTTTCCGTTCACCACCACACCCGACCAGCAGACTGCCATCGACGCGGTTCTGGCCGACTTGCAGCTCGAAAAGCCGATGGACCGCGTCATCTGTGGCGATGTCGGGTTCGGCAAGACCGAAGTCGCCCTGCGCGCCACCTTTGCGGTCGCGCGTGCCGGCCGGCAGGTGTGCGTGCTGGCACCCACGACGCTGCTCGCCGAGCAGCACGCCAAGAATTTTTCGGATCGTTTTGCCGACTGGCCCATCCGTGTTGCCGCGCTCTCGCGTCTGCGCACGACCAAGGAGCAGAACGCCGCCCTGCAGGAGCTGGCCGAGGGCAAGCTCGATGTGGTCATCGGTACCCACCGCCTGTTGCAGCCGGATATCCAGTTCAAGGATCTGGGCTTGGTCGTGGTTGATGAAGAGCACCGCTTCGGCGTGCGCCACAAGGAGCGGCTGAAGAACCTGCGTGCCGAGGTGGACCTGCTCACGCTCACCGCCACGCCGATCCCGCGCACGCTCAACATGAGCCTGGCCGGCCTGCGCGACATGAGCATCATCGCCACCCCGCCGCCCTCGCGGCAGGCGATCAAAACGACGGTTGCCGAGTGGGATAACGGGCTGGTTTATGAAGCCTGCCTGCGCGAGCTGAAGCGCGGTGGGCAGATCTACTTCCTGCACAACGAAGTGCGCGACATCGAGCTGTTCGCCGACAACATCCAGAAGCTGGTGCCCGAAGGCAAGGTGCGCTTCGCGCACGGCCAGATGCGCGAGCGCGAGCTGGAGCAGGTGATGCTCGACTTCTATCACAACCGCTTCAACATTCTGGTCTGCACCACCATCATCGAGAGCGGCATCGACGTGCCCTCGGCCAACACCATCCTCATCGACCGCGCCGACCAGCTGGGCCTGGCCCAGCTGCACCAGCTGCGCGGGCGCGTGGGCCGCAGCCATCACCGCGCCTACGCCTACATGCTGGTGCCCTCGAAACGCTCGCTGACGCCCGACGCGCAGAAGCGGCTCGATGCGATTGAGGAACTGGGCGATCTCGGCAGTGGCTTTGCACTCGCCACGCACGATCTGGAGATTCGCGGTGCCGGTGAACTGCTCGGCAGCGAGCAGACCGGCCAGATCGAGGAGGTGGGCTTCACGCTCTACAGCGAGCTGCTCGCCCGCGCGGTGCGGGCGATCCAGAAGGGCAAGCTCGACGACGAGCCGTTTGGGCACTCCGCCTGCGAGGTGGACCTCTCCGCCTCGGCGCTGATCCCCGGCGAGTACGTGGACGACATCGCCACCCGCCTCACGCTCTACAAGCGCGTGTCGGAAGCCAAGGACGAGGACGCGCTGCGCGAGCTGCAAGTCGAGTTCATCGACCGCTTTGGTCTGTTGCCGACCCAGGTGGAGCGGCTGTTCGACCAAGCGAGCCTTAGGGCAAAGGCCGAGCCGCTGGGCCTGAAAAAGCTGCGTGCGCACGCCAAGGGTGCAGTGCTGGAGTTCGGGCCCAACCCCAAAATCGACTCGATGAAGCTCATCAAGCTCATGCAGGCGCAGCCCAAGGTCTACAAGCTCGAAGGGCAGAAAAAGCTGCACATCACGGCGGAGATGCCGACCATCGAGGGCCGCGTGGAAAGCCTGGGCAAGCTGCTCGCTACACTCGCGTGATGAAGCACTTTGCCGCCTTGTTGCTGGCGCTCGCGCTGCCAGTGGCGGCAAGTGCCGAAAAGCTGCGGGTGGATGTGTTGATCTTCCTCAATCCACCTTCGGCGGAGGAGGTCGGCTCGCCACCGCGCCACCCCGACGACGAACGCGCCATTGCCATCGACGATGTGCGCGGCCTCGCCTATGCCGGCATCGCGCTGTTGCCGGAAGACAGCAGCACGCTTGCCGTCGAATGGAATCTGCTCAAGGCCTCGCGCCGCTATCGCCCGCTGCTGCGGCTGAGCTGGTTGCAGGATGTACCCCGCTTCGAGGGCGGGCCTGCGCTGCGCATCTATCAGCCGGGGGGTGATGGCATCAGCAGTCTCGATGGCTGGCTACGCCTGCACCAGGGCAAGGGCGTGCTGCTCTCGGCCGATCTCGAAGTGGTGCAGCCGGGGCCTGAGCGGCAGCCGCTCGGCTACCGCCTGCAGGAGCGCCGAGCACTGACGCTGGACACCCTTCACTACCTCGACAGCAGCCGCATCGGCGTGCTCGCGCGGGTCAGCGCGGCACGCTAACGCTCAGGGTTTCAGCACCCAAATGTTCTGCACCCCGAGCTTGGTCTTGAGTTCCAGCGCCGCGGCGCGCGCGCTGCTCTCGCTGGCATAGCCACCGATCTGCACGCGGTGCCAGCTCTTGCCGTTGATGGTCGCCGGCTGCGAGAGGGCACTGGCATAGCCCGCCGCCCGTAGACGCGCGGCCTCACGCTCGGCCACTGCGGCTTCGGAGTACGAGGCGATGTTCAGGGCCCAGACACTGCCGCCTGCGGGCTTGGCGGTGACGGGGGGCGGGGCCGGCAGGGGCTTGATGGCTGGGTTTGCCGGTGCTGCCTGCACCTGGCCGATGATGACCGGCGAGGTCGTCGCCAGCGGTGGTGCCGCGCTAGGCGGCGGGTAGATCAGCGGCTCGTACACCGGCAGCGCCGGGGCAACCACCGTGCGCGGGGCCCCGGCGGGAGCAGGCAGTACGGGGGCCGCGCGCACCGGGCCGAGCGGCAGGGCAGCGGCGGCGGAATTACTGACCTGGGGCTCGGCCAGCAGCGGCTCATCCACCACCGGGGCCTGGGCGGCGGGGATCGCCGTCGGCGGCGGCACGCTGGCCATTGCGGCCGGGGCGGTGTTGATCACCGGCTTGGCCGCCGGTGGCGGGATGGATTCCGCCGGGGCCATCTCGCGCGCGAGCAGGGTGCCGGCGGTGGCCTCGATGCTGAAGCCGCGGCGCACCGCGATCCAGTCATCCGGGCTGCGCGGCACGGTCTGTGGCGGCTTGTCGACGGCCAGCGTCACGCAGCTGGGCGGCTTGATGGTTTCAAGCCCCTCACCGCCGCTGGCCTGCAGGGCGATCTGCCCGGCGGCGACGCAGGCGCGCTGCTCAGACCCGAGGTTCTGGAAGAAATATTCACCGCTCACCAGGCTGATGCGATGGCCTGCCATGTAGACGTAGAGCGGCCAGGTGCTGGAAAGCTGCGGGTGCTTCCACACCACGCGGAAGTAACCCCTGCTGACGCTGAAGATGCTCTTGAGATCGCGCGCGTAGGCGGCAAACGGCAGGCGCTCCACGCCCACCTCGGCATTGGGGCCAACTTCAACGAAGCCGTGGCGGCCCAGGCGCAGGGTCATGCGGCCGGAGCGGTCGGTGACGATGAGGTCCTGCTCCTGCAGGGCATCGCCGGCTTGCAGGGCCAGGCGCTTGCCGTTGCGCTGAATGCCAGCGACACCGCTGGTCTGGTCGATGAGCAGGATCGCCTCGTCCGGTGCCGAGTGGGAGACGACCGGGAGGCAGAGCAGCGTCAGTGCGATGGGGGTGCAGAGCAGGGCTTTGAAGCGAGGGATCATTTCAGCACGTCGTCGAGCGATCTTCCGGGGGCGATGCCATGGCCCTGTGCCCAATCGACGCCCATGGCACAGAGCGGCTCCAAGAGATCGAGCGACTCCACATGTTCGGCAATGGTCTTCAGGCCCAGCTGGTGGCCGATGCGGTTGATGGTCTCCACCATGCCTCTGTCGATTTGTGAATCCCGCATCGACCGCACAAAGCTACCGTCGATCTTAAGGAAATGCACGGGGAAGTTCTTGAGGTAGCCGAACGAGCTCATGCCGACACCGAAATCATCGAGTGCGAACTTGCAGCCCAGCTCGGTCAGGCGCGAGACGAAGCGCGAGGCATCGGTGAGGCGCGAGACGGCAGCGGTTTCGGTCAGCTCGAAACAGAGGCGGGTCGGATCGACGCCGCTGCTTTCGATTTCGGCCACCATGAAATCGCGGAACTCCGGGTCGCTGATCGACTGGCCGGAGATGTTGATAGCGTAGACGATACCGCGATGGGCATCGGGTGCGAGCGTGGCGAGCTTGCCGAGCGCCTCACGCGCCACCCAGCGGTCGAGCGCGCTCATCAGGAAGTAGCGTTCTGCGGCCGGCACGAAATGCGCAGGCTTGATCAGCTGGCCGTCTTCGCCGCGCATGCGCACCAGCAACTCGCGGTAGACCACCTGCTCGGGTGCGTCGACCCGCACCACGTCCTCGCAGAGCAGGAACAGGCGGCCGTCCTCGATGGCGCGCCCCAGCTGGCCGACCACGCCCATCTCGTTGTGGTGCAGATGCGCCTCGTCGTCGCGGCCCATGAAGCGCGCGCGGTCGCGGCCAGCGCCCTTGGCGGTATGGCAGGCGGCATCGGCCAGCGAGAGCACGCGGCCGACGTTCTCGGTGCTGGCGTCGATCTGCGCCACGCCGATCGAGAGCGTCACCGAATGCTTGCGGTCCAGCCACTGGAAGCGATAGCGGCGCGCAGCTTCGAGCAGGCTCTGCACCATCGGCTCCACCTCGTCGAGGCGGCTGCCCGGCAGCAGCACGCCGAACTCGTCGCCCGAGAGCCTGGCCAGCACATCGCGCTCGCGCAGCCGCACCCGCAGCTCGCCCGCCAACTCGTGCAGCAGCTCGTCGCCCGCCGCATGTCCGAGCACATCATTGACCAGGCGAAACTGGTCGATGTCGATGAGGCAGACCACCGAATGCTCGCCGACGTTGCGGGCGCGGGCGAGTGCGGCGCGCACCTGCAACTCGAACCCTTCCCGGTTGAGCAGGCCCGTCACCGGATCGTGGCTACTGCGCCACTTGAGCTCGTCGGCCAGCAGCAGGCGCTGGCTGACATCCTCGAACAACAGCACCGCGCCAGTGCCCTGGCCCTCACCCATCGGCACCGGGCTGGCGCGCACCTCCACCGCCATGCGGCGCCCGTCGCGCGAGAGCAGCTGCGCCTGCTGGCCGCTGAGCAAGGCGGCGGTACCGCTGCGCAGGCAATCGTCCACCGGGCTGATCAGGCTCTCGCCCATCGGCGAGAGCAGGCGGAAGACATCATCGACCAGGCGCCCCAGCGCCGCTGGCGCCTCCCAGCCGGTGAGGCGCTGCGCGACGGTGTTGATCAGCTGGATGCGGCCTGCGGCATCGACCAGGATCAGGCCCTCGTTCATCACCTCCAGCGCCGCCACCAGGCCCACTGCTTCGCCGACGGTGGCCTGTGGCCGGAGCAGATCCTCCATCGTCTCGATTTCGAGATGCGCGCGGATGCTCTGGCCGCTGTGCAGGTGCAGGCTGAGCCGCACCGCGAGGCTGCCGCCGGGGTGCAGCAGGCTGGCTTCGAGCAGCGCGGTGCCCACGCTGGGCGGGCCGCTCTCCACCCGCAGGGCGGTGGTGATCTGCTCCCGCTCGCCAACCGCAAAAAAATCCTGCACGCGCTGACCGATCAGCTCTCGCGCGGTGGCTTGCAGCAGGTTTGCGAAGGCGAGGTTGACATCCAGCAGCTGGCCCGATTCGGCGAGCAGTGCCGAGGGCCGGAGCGAAGAGGCGAAGGCGCGGCGGTAGACGCTGACATCCATCTCGGTGGCGGGCACCGAGGGCGGCGTGAAGGGTGTGGCCTGCCAGTTGCGCTCGGCCTGCCGCAGGAAGATGCCGGAGGCGAGCGGCCGGGGTGCGAAGAGATCGGCATGACCTTGCACGGTTTCGCCCGGCCCGAGCAGCAAGAGGCCACCAGGCTTGAGTGCCGCATGCCAGTGCAGCAACAGCTGGCGGCGTTCGTCCTCCGAGAGAAAGCGCAGGATGTTGCGGCCGCTGATCACATCCATTGACGGCACCGGCGGTAGCGCCATCAGCGGCTGCTCGTGGAACCGGCAGTAGCGCGAAAGCTCCGCTTGCACCTGCGCGCCATGCGCCAGCGGATGGATGAAATGCTGCTTGAGCGCCTCGGGCATTTTCTCGGAGAACGCGGGCGAGAGCACGCCCGCACAGGCGAGCTGCACAGCCCCGCCGTCGATCTCGCTGCCGTGGACGAGAAACGCCTGAGTGCCTTCGAGATCGGCCAGCATGCTGCGGATGCGCAGGGCGAGCGCATAGACCTCATCACCCTCGCCGCACTCCACCACCCACAACTGCGGGTGGTCATGCTGGGTCAGCGTGGCGGCCAGGCGCAGGCTCAGCACCGCTGCGCCGTCACCATCCAGAAAGTAGTCGCCGTCGGAGGGCAGCAGCGCCCTTGCCAGGCGGCGCGGTTCCACCGGGTCTTCGGCAATCAGCTGGGCGTAGGACTTGAGGCTGTCCTGCTGGCGCGCGCGCAGGCGGCGGCCGAGTGCCATCAGGGCGAGATCGTGGCGGCAGTTGCCCAGCTCGACGCCGACGTTTTCACGCAGTGCCTTGGCAATCTGCGTGAACAGGCCACGCGACATAGAGGTGGAGGCACCCACCACGGCCCCGCCCTCGTTGGCTGCGTCCTCGCGCAGGCGCTCAGACACGGTGCATTCTGCCTGCCGGGTGCAGGCCTCCGGTTGACACCGCTGATCGCTCAGAACACGTCGTGCGTTGTTGGGCAGACTGTTTCATGGCCTGAATAGTAAGCGGCTCATCCCTTCTGTTCAGCCAGATTCCGCCGCCTGTCTATGGATAATTCAGCCCTTGAGTTGCACATCGCTCAGAGCATCGGCAAGGCAGCCGACAGGATCGCCCGCACCTTGCCCATGCCGGCTTCGATGGAGGCGTGGATTTCGTCATGGATGCCCGCCCCCGCCGGCGAGAGGCCCGCCGCCCAGTTGACCGACACCGCCAGACAGACGTAAGCCATGCCCAGCTCGGCGGCGAGTGCAGCCTCGGGCATGCCGGTCATGCCGACCAGGTCGCAGCCATCGCGCTTGAGGCGCTGGATTTCGGCCGGGGTTTCCAGACGCGGGCCCTGGGTGATCGCCATCACGCCCTCACCGCTCACCTTCGTGCCGCTGGCTGCCGCGGCATCGAACAGCACGCGCCGCAGGGCGGGTGTGTAGGGATGGGTCAACTCGACATGTTCGAGCCTGCTGCCCGGCTCGCCATCGGAATAAGTGTGCGCGCGGCCGTGGGTGTAGTCGATGAGATCGACCGGCACCGCCACTTCGCCGGGCGCAAACCAGGGCGCGATGGCCCCGACCGCGGCGATGGCGATGATCTGCGTCACCCCGGCATCGGCCAGCGCCTTGAGGTTGGCGCGGTAGTTGATCGCATGCGGCGGAATCTTGTGGCCCTCGCCGTGGCGGGCGAGAAAGATCGCCTCGACACCGGCAATGCGGCCAACAATGAGCGGTGCCGAGGGCTTGCCATAGGTGGTGTAGCTCTCCAGCCGCTTGACGATCTCAAGCCCCGGCCAGGTGTTCATGCCGGTGCCACCGATGACTGCGATCTTGCTCATGACTTACAGACCCTTGACCGCGTAAATGCCCGGCAACTGCCGCCACAGCTCGCGCACGTCCATGCCACAGCCGAACACGTAGCGGTCGGGCACGGCAAGCCCGATGTACTCTGCGTAGGCTTCCGGCGCGCGACGGTCGTGCAGCTTCTCGGCCAGCACCGCGACCTTGAGTGATTTGGGGTTGAACTCCAGCAGCGCCTTGCGGATGGCAACCAGCGTGTGGCCCTCGTCGAGGATGTCGTCGATGACGATCACGTCGCGGCCTTCGAGCGCGGTATCGGGCTGGCGCTTCCAGATCAGCCCGCCGCCGGTAGTCGCACCGCGGTAGCGGGTGGCGTGAAGGTAGTCCAGCTCGAAGGCGAAGGTGAGGCGCTGGGTTATCTCGCTGGTGGCGTAGAGGCCGCCATTCATCACGCAGAGCACCAGCGGCAGCCTGCCTGCGTAATCAGCATTGAGCTGTGCGGCAATGGCGTCATAGGCCGCGCGCACCGCGGCGGCATCGAACAGGCAGTCCGCCTCCTGCACCAGGGTTTGCGCTTCTTCGATACGGCTCATGTCAGCGTTGCTGCCAGAACATCGCGGCCAAAGGTCGGCGCGGGCAAATCCATTTCACGCCTGTATAGGCGCTTGAGTCGGGCACTGGAGAGACGGTTGGGCTTGAAGTCCCGCAGGGCATCGATCACCTGCAGGGTGCCTTCGCGGTTGTTGCAGACCGGGATCATGTCGCAGCCTGCTGCCAGCGCCATCACGGCGCGCTCACCCAAGCTGCCGACCACAGCCGCGCCGCCCATCGAGAGGTCATCGCAGAACACCGCGCCGTTGTATTTCCACTCGTGGCGCACGAGCTCCTTGATCCACTTGCTGGACAGCGACGCGGGCAGCGTATCGACCGCCGTGTAGCGCACGTGCGCCATCATGATCGACTCCAGGCCCTCGTCCATGAGCTTCTTGAACGGGCCCATGTCGGCCTCGATCTGCGGCAGGCTGCGGCGGTCCACCGGCAGCTCGGTGTGCGAGTCGGCGGTGACCGCGCCGTGGCCAGGGAAATGCTTGCCGGTGGCGGAGAGACCTGCAGCATTGAGACCGCGCCAGAACTCGCGCGCGAGCGTGGTCAGCACCTCGGCATCATGGGCGAAGGCGCGGTCGCCGATGATCTGGCTCACCTCGTAGTCGCGGTCGAGCACGGGCGCGAACGGCAGGTCGAACCCGAACCAGCCGAGCTCGCTGCCAATGAGCGTGCCGAGCCGACGGGACTCCTCCATCGCCTTGCCGGGTGATTCCTCATGCAGCTTGCCGAGCGTGCGCATGGCCGGCAGCCGCGAGAATCCATTGCGGAAGCGTTGCACGCGGCCACCCTCGTGATCGACCGCCAGCAGCGGGCGTGTTTTGCGCACGCCCAAAATGTCGTCGCAGAGCTTTTTCAGCTGATCGGGGTCGCGGTAGTTACGGGTGAACAGAATCACCCCGCCGACCAGCGGATGGCGGATCAGCTCGCGGTCTTCGGCGCTGAGTTCCTGACCGGCGACATCGATCATCACCGGCCCCAATACAGTGCTTGAATTACTCATGTAGCGTGACTTCTATCCCTGTCGAAACCAGATCAAAGAGTTCCACGATGTCCGCATTTCCCATGCGGATGCAGCCGTGGCTCGCGGGCCTGCCGAGCAAATCGAGATGCGGCGTGCCGTGGATGTAGATGTAGCGGCGCATGGTGTCCACGCAACCGAGACGGTTGATGCCCACCTCGATGCCGCTGAGCCATAGGATACGGGTGAGTATCCAGTCGCGTCCGGGATATTGCGCACCGATCTCAGGTGAATAGCACCGCACGTCGCCTGCGATGCGCCGCGCCTTGAACACCGCGCCGATTTCGGCCCCCGCACCGATTTTGGCGCGGATGATGTGACGCCCGCGTGGCGTGCAACCCGAGCCGCTGATTTCGCCGGGGCCGTTGGCGGCCGTGGAGACTGGCCACTGCCTGAGTGCCGACTGGTCGTGCCAGAGAGTCAGCACCTGCGCGGACAAGTCCACGGTGATTCTCGCCGTCGCCGGCATCAGTCTTTGGGCCACTGCGCATACGGCGTGACCGACAGCGTGTGGTTGTAGTAGCGGCGATCCTGCGTCACTTCCTCGCCGATCCAGTCCGGCTTGATGAAGGCCTCGCTCTCGCTGCCCAGTTCGATCTCGGCCACGATCAGCGGCGCGTTGTCGCCCTCGAACTCGTCCACTTCCCACAGGTGCGCACCGACCGTCACGTAGTGGCGGGTCTTGAGGATGAGGCCGCTGCACAGGGTAGCGAGCATCTCTTCCACCTCGGCGGCCGGCACGTCGTATTCGTACTCCGCGCGGCTCATGCCGACCTTCGCGGCCTTCACGTTCAACTTGCCCTGCGTGCCTTCGATGCGCACCCGCACGCTGGCAGCACCACCCAGCGGGGCAAGATAGCCGTGGCGCATGGGGATCGCCTTGTGGGCCGCGTTGCGCCAGCCATCACCCGTGACCAGAAACTTGCGTTCGATCTCGGTCGCCATCACTTCGCCTTCCGTTCGCTGCACATCACTTTTTCTTCTCGCTACGCTCGAAGAGCGCCATGCTCTCGACATGCGCCGTGTGCGGGAACATGTCCATCGCGCCCGCCTTGGTGAGTACATAGCCGCCTTCCACCAGCAGCGCGGCATCGCGCGCCAGCGTGGCGGGATGGCAGCTCACGTAGAGGATGCGCTTCGGCTTCTTGCCGATGAGCAAAGGCATGATCTCCACAGCGCCAGCACGTGGCGGGTCGATGAGTGCCAGGTCGAACTTGGCTTGCAGATAAGGTGCCTGCGGGTCTGGCTTGAACAGATCGGCGACATGCCATTGCACGCTGCCGACACCATTGGCCTTGCAGTTGGCATCGCCCCGCGCAACCAGCCCCTTGTCGCCCTCGACGGCGGTGACGAGCGCACCGGTCTTGGCCAGCGGTACGGTGAAATTGCCCAGGCCTGCGAACAGCTCCAGCACGGTGTCACCCGGTTGGGGAGCGAGCCAATCCATCGACTGCCGCACCATGGCCTGCGAGAGCGGACCGTTGACCTGGATGAAGTCGGCGGGCAGAAAGTTGAGTTGCGCCTCGCTGCCGTCCGGCGAGTAGTGGAGCGGCCAACGCTCGCCTTCGAGCGGAGTAATGCTGTCCAGCCCGCCGGGCTGCAAAAGAATCTCGAAGCCGTGTTCCTTCGCAAAGCCGGCGAGCGTGGCTCGGTCGGATTCGGTGGGCGTTTCGAGCACGCGGAACACCAGCACCACATGGTTGGCGGCCGCCATCTCGATCTGCGGCATCGCGGCGCGGATGGTGAGCGTGTCGATCATCCTTGCGATGGCGGTGATCTTCTCGCCCACACGCGGGTCGAGCACCTTGCAGCTTTCGAGTGTGGCCAGAAACGAGCAGCCACGCTCGCGGAAGCCCACCAGCGTGCCGCCCTTTTTCTCGACGAACTTGGCACCGATGCGCGCGCGGCGGCGGTAGCCGAGATCATCGCCACGCAAGGCGGGTGCGACCTCGCGTGGTGTCACCTTGCCGATGCGGGCGAGGGCTTGAAGCACCTCGTTCTGTTTCCATTCGATCTGCTTGGCGGGGTCGAGATGCTGCAAGGCGCAGCCACCGCAAACACCAAAGTGCGCGCAGGGTGGCGTGACACGATCAGGGCTGGCGACGAGCACCGAAGTCACCTGCCCCTCGGCCTGGTCACGGCGCTGGCTCAGGTACTTGAACTCCACGGTCTCGCCCGGCAGCGCGTCGGCGATGAAGGTCACGCGGCCGTCGATGCGCGCCACGCCACGGCCCTCGTGATCGAGGCCGGTGACTTCGGCGGTGAACACACCCTGCGGCAAGTTGCGCTTGCGCACGCCGCTCATGGCGCTTTCCACACCGCACGGAATTGCTGCCAGTGCACGGCAGTTTGCGCCTTGAGCCAGTTAAACACCTGCTCACGCGCTGCCAGGCGCGCACGCTCATCCAGTTCGCCGGTTGCAGCTTTCAAGGCAATGCTCAGTAGATAGGCGATCAGTGCGTCTGCCGCACTGCCCGCGAGTAATTTTTGGTGATCGCCGTGCGCATGCGCCGCCTCGGTATCGGCAGCGCGCAGGCCGAGCCGATGCGGCAGGCTGTGCACGGCCGCCAGCTCGGCGAGCGGCGCGTTCTGCGGCGAGAAACCGAAATGTGCGGCAAGGCTTTGCGGCCCCTTGGCCGCGAACACCGCAGGCATCGCCACACCCGTGGCCAGTGAACGCGCCAACAGCTGCGCACGATAGCCGCGCATGCCATCCCAGGCCCACACCGGCGCGTTGGCGGCACGCACGTGCTGCTCTATGGCGTTCAGCATCTGCGACTCGTCAGCGCCGACGGTGAACTCCTGCACGGCGAACTCTGCATCGGAGGCGATGACCAAAGCCGCCGCCACCACGCGCCGCTGCTGCGAAGGCACGGCATTCGATTGATGGCCCGCGACCCGCAGCGTCTTCATCGCCAGCACCGCTTCGGCATCGCTGAACTTCTCCAGCGCCAGCAGACGCTTCCCGACCTCCGGGTCGGGCACGGTCTTGAGATCGAGGACCAGCATGCTCAAGAGGGGAAAACTCCCGTCGAGATGTAGCGATCGCCCCGGTCGCAGACGATGCTGACGATCACCGCGTTCTCGACCTCACGGCAAAGTTGCAAAGCACTCCACATCGCCCCGCCCGACGAAGGCCCGCAGAACAGGCCTTCGAGCCGCGCCATCTCGCGCATGGTGTGTTCGGCGTTTGTACTGCTGACTTCGATGATGCGATCGACCCGCGAGGCATCGAAAATCTTCGGCAGATAGGCTACCGGCCATTTGCGGATGCCGGGGATGCTGCTCTCACCATCTGGCTGCACGCCGATGATCTGCACCTTCGGGTTTTGCTCCTTGAGGAAGCGCGAGGTGCCCATGATGGTGCCGGTGGTGCCCATGCTGCTCACGAAGTGCGTGATGCGGCCCTCGGTGTCGCGCCAGATTTCAGGCCCGGTGGTCTCGTAGTGCGCGCGCGGGTTGTCGGGGTTGGCGAACTGGTTCAGCACCCGGCCCTCGCCACGCGCCTGCATGGCATCGGCGAGATCGCGCGCGCCTTCCATGCCCTGCTCTTTCGTCACCAGGATCAGCTCGGCCCCGAAGGCCTTCATCACCGCCCGGCGCTCGACCGACAAGTGCTCCGGCATCACCAGCACCATGCGATAGCCCAAGGCGGCGGCAGCCATGGCGAGGGCAATGCCGGTGTTGCCGCTGGTGGCCTCGACGAGGGTGTCGCCGGGCTTGATCTCACCGCGATCCTGCGCACCGCGGATCATCAGGTAAGCGGGGCGGTCTTTCACCGACCCTGCCGGATTGTTGCCTTCGAGCTTGGCCAGCAACACGTTGTTGCCAATGCCCGGCAAATGCGTGAGTTGCACCAGCGGGGCGTTGCCGATGGTCTCGGCGAGGGTGCGATAGGACATGCCGCTATTTTAGCGTGCGGCTTGTCGATGCCCTAGGCAGTTTCGAGCACGACGAAGGCGAGCACGCGGCCGTCCTCGTCGGTGAGCGAGACATGACCACCTGCGACGCCCAGCGCATCGAGTCGCACGCGCATCGCCGGGCTGAAGGCGAGCGTCGGCTTGCCGCTGGGCAGGTGTACGACGCCGCCATCCTTGTAGCCGACGCCGTGAAAGCCGGTGCCGAGCGCCTTCACGAAGGCCTCCTTACTGGCAAAGCACTTGGCGAGAAAGTTGCCCTTGCGGCGCGCGCGCTCGAACTGCGCGCGCTCCTCCGGCATCAGAATCTTGTCGGCGAAGTGCTCGCCGTATTTTTGCCACAGGCGCTCGACGCGGTCGATGCGCAGCAGGTCGGTACCGATGCCGTAGATCATCCGTGCCGCGCTTCGCCCATGCGTCGCCGCAGCTCCGCGACTGCCGCGGCCAAGCCAATGAACACGCTGCGGGCGATCAGGGCATGGCCGATGTTGAGCTCGACGATCTCGGGGATCGCTGCGATCGGGCCAACGTTGTCCACGCTCAGGCCATGTCCGGCGTGCACCTCAAGCCCTGCCTCGTGGGCGAGGCGGGCGAAGTTGATGATCAGCATCAGCTCTTCGGCGCGCGCCGCATCCGTGGTGGCATCGCAGTAGCGGCCGGTGTGGATCTCGACTTGCGGCGCGCCGCTCTGGATGGCTGCCGCCAGCTGCGCGGGATCAGGGTCGATGAACAGGGCCGGGATGATCTTGGCGGCCATCAGCCGGGCGCAGGCAGCTCGCACCGCAAGCAGGTTTCCCGCCACGTTCAAGCCGCCTTCGGTGGTCTTTTCCTCACGCTTCTCCGGCACCAGGCAGGCGTATTTCGGCTTGAGCTTGCAGGCGATCCCAAGCATTTCTTCGGTCACACCCATCTCGAAATTGATGGGCACCGGGCTGCGGCGGATGACGCGCTCGGCATCGTGATCCTGGATGTGGCGACGGTCTTCACGCAGATGCACGGTGATCGAGTCCGCGCCCGCCGAGGCGGCGATGAGCGCGGCTTCGACCGGATCGGGATACCGCGTGCCGCGCGCCTGACGCAGGGTGGCGACGTGATCAACGTTGACGCCAAGGCGCAGAGGAAGTGTGGACATGAAAGCTGACCGGAAGGCGGGGATTGATTCTAAAGCCGGGAATGGCTGCCGGACGCACGATGGCATCAAAACTGCTTGCGGCATGGATCGTTCAATTTTCTGCGCGCAAACGAATTAGCTCTGGCGTGTCAACCGATAAGGTCTGGTGCCGTTCGTCTGTCGTTGCGCCGCCCCTCGGTGGCGATCAAAAACATTTTGGGAGTTTCAGCATGTGCGTGCGCCTTCACCGGTTGGGATTGGCTGTTGCTGTCGTTTTCAGTTTGGGTCTGTCTGCATGCGGTGGCGGCTCTGAGACAAACAGCCTCCCCACGGGCCCGCTGACCCAGCCCACCCTCCCCGGCGCTGGCACCGGCACCGGCGCTGAAACGCCCCCCGCGATCACGCCGCCCGCGACCGAACCGGTCACGCCCCCGCCAGCCCCAGCAGCAGCACCGCCAGCAGGCAAATCGGTGGTGCTCGATGTCCGCGGCACTGCCGCGGGCTCCGCCGCAGCCAAATCGGCGGTGCGCAGCAAGGCGGGCGAACCGCAGCAGAGCTTCGAGTTCACCTTGAGTGATCAGGTGCAGGACTACCTGCGGGTCGAAGCGACGCTGAGCTGGGACGTCAGCGGTGACCGCTTCGCGCTCGACCTCGTCGGCCCCGATGGCAGCGTGCTCGCCAGCAACACCGACGACAGCGCCGGTCCGCTGCAAGTGCGCTTCAAGAATCCCGCCCCTGGCACCTACAAGCTGCTGGTGCGCGAGCTCGCCACCACGGTCGGCTCAGGCTTCAAGCTGCTTGCCACCGTCAGCCGCCCGGGTGGCCCGGACAGCGATGGTGACGGCGTGGCCGACGTCAGCGACAACTGCGTGGATGCGAGCAACGCCAGCCAGACGGACACCGATGCCGATGGCCTTGGTGATGCCTGCGACGCCCCGCCGCCGCCCGATGCCGACGGCGACGGCGTCGCCGACGCCAGCGACAACTGCCCGGCCGTTGCCAACCCCAATCAGGCTGACGCCGATGCCGATGGCAAGGGCGACGCCTGTGACCCTACCGAACCCCCGCCCCCGGCCCCGGCTGATGCCGATGCCGACGGCGTGCCGGACAGCAGCGACAACTGCCCGACAGCCGCCAACACCAACCAGACCGACACCGATGCCGATGGCAAGGGCGATGCCTGCGACCCTACCGAACCTCCGCCCCCGGCTGATGCCGACGCCGACGGTGTGCCGGACAGCAGCGACAACTGCCCGGCAGCCGCCAACGCCAACCAGACCGACAGCGATGCCGACGGCAAGGGCGATGCCTGTGACCCGGTCGAGCCGCCGCCGCCCGCCGATGGCGATGCCGATGGCGTGGCCGACAGCAGCGACAACTGCCCGGCCACCGCTAATGCCGACCAGACCGACAGCGATGCCGACGGCAAGGGCGATGCCTGCGACCCGATCGATCCGCCGCCGGTTGATACCGACGCCGATGGCGTGTCGGATACCAGCGACAACTGCCCCCTCGTTGCCAACAGCAACCAGGCGGATACCGATGGCGACGGCCGCGGCGACGCCTGCGACGCCCCCTCGCCCGCCGCCTGCTCGCTGCCCGTGGGCACTGCCGTAGCGGTGCATACCTGGCAGGGCACCTCCAACGCGACCCGCAACCTGACGGCGGGCAGCGGCGCTGAAACCTTCGCGCTGCCCGCGGGCTGCAACGCCCGCAATCTGACCGTGAAGATCGCCTGGCGCTTCTTCGTCGAAGACCTCGACCTGACCGTGATTGACCCCGCCGGCGGCGAGAGCCGTGCGACCAACTTCCAGTTCGGCGGCAACGCCGATGAAACCGTCCTGATCAGCCTGCCCAAGTCGGGCAGCTACAGCGCGCGCGCCAATGGCTTCATCAGCACCGGCACCGACTACACCGGCACGGTGACGGTCGACATTCTCGAAGGTGAGGGCAACCCCGGTGGCGGCACGCCGGTTGGCGCGATCCCCGACCCCGTCTCGGCGCCGAATCAGGCGCGCGTGGTGGTGGCCGACATGGACTCGGCGATCAACCCGTATCACGAGCTCTACTACGCCGGCAGTGCGCTGTACCCGAATGGCCACCCCTCGTCGGTGACCACGCAGGTGCTGGCGGCGCTGAAGGTCGCTCCGGAGAACGTGGTGCAGCTCACCCGCACCGGCAATCTCGCCGCCGACCTCGAAGCCGACAAGCCGTTCTGGGATCGCGTGCAGGCCGCAGCACCGGGTACCACCTTCCACTTCAAGGGCACCAACATCGTCGCCACCTCGTTTGCGGCGGCAGCAGACGTGAAGATCAAGCCGGACCTGGGCAAGAGCGCGCACGGCGTGGGCACCAGCAGTGCGGTGCTGATCGCCAACCCGGACGCGGTGATGCTGTTCGTCGAGCAGGGCAATGACCTGGGCAGCGATGCCAGCCACGAGTTCAGCTTCCGCCATCCGGCGGTGGATATCGTCACCACCAGCTACGGCGTGTCGATTCCGATGACCGGCTTCCCGCTGCCGGAAGACCGCGCCTTCCACGACACCTACAAGGGTGTGGTCGAACTCGGCAAGCTGCACTTCTCCTCCGGCGGCAACGGCCCGGGCCTCACCCCGTTCCGCGCTGGCGCTGGGCCGTGGTGGAGCATCGGCGTGTCGGGCATCGAGGAGGACACCTCCGAAGGCCGCTCGGCACTCTCCGGCAACTTCCCGGATTTCATTTCCGACTTCACTCAGGACCTCGCCTACTGCATGGACTGCGAGAGCGGCATGCAGAGCGTGGGTGGTACGAGCTTCTCCACGCCGCGTGCGGCCGGTGTGGCCTCGCGCATCATCCTCGAAGCGCGTCGTGCCGCCGGCCATGTCGGTGGCATCACTCTGGTGGATGGCCAGTCACTGATGGTGATGGGCACTGCCAAGACACCCATCAGCAACTGGTTCCTTCGCCGTGCACTGGAGCAGGGTGCGTATGCACCGGCCTTTGGCGAATACGACCCGGCCCAGGCCGCGCTCGATCTCGTCGGTCTGCCCATCAACCCGGTCGCACCCTGGCTGCAGATCGGCTGGGGTGATGTCTCCGCCAAGAAGGAAAAGGGCGTGGTCGCCGCCGCCATGGCGCACCTGGGCTTTGGGCCTGAGACCGCGCGCCGCGTGAAGGCGCAGGGTTTCTGCGACTTCCAGACCAGTGTCATCCAGGAGCGCCAGCTGTACTGGAACCAGATTGCGCCCAACGGCCCCGGTGCCCTGGGTGGCGACGAAACCGGCACCGTGCCGGCTGCGGACCCCTTCATCTACTGCGACAGCAGCCTGCCCACGGCACCGGCGACGAACGACCCCGGCGCCCCCGGCAACGAACCACCGCCGCCCGATGCGGACGGTGACGGCGTCGCCGATGCCAGCGACAACTGCCCGGCAGTCGCCAACCCCAACCAGGCCGACACCGATGGTGACGGTGCGGGCGATGCCTGCGACGCCCCGCCCCCGCCACCCGATGCCGACGGTGACGGCGTGGCCGATGCC
>JAZKHC010000051.1:0-7547 GCA_040385605.1 Pseudomonadota bacterium | reverse complement strand
GGCATCACCGGCGAGATCGTCTACGTCGATGCCGGCTTCAACATCATGGGCATGACATTGGGCGACGAGGGCAAGTAGCGGTCAGGACGAGGTGTTGATCTTGAGCGCAGGCTGACCCAGCACCCCGTCTTCGCCCGAAAGCCTAGCCACGGTCACGGTGGCGGAAGAATCGCCGAGCACATTGAGCGCGGTGCGGCACATGTCGAGCACGCGATCGACGGCGAGGATCAGGCCCACACCTTCCAGCGGCAGGCCAATCGCGGAGAGGATGACGGTGATTGCCACCAGGCTGGCCGAGGGAATGCCGGCCACGCCGACCGCGGTGATCAAGGCCAGTGCGACGATGGTGAATTGCGCGCCAAAGCTCAGGTTCAGCCCATAAGCCTGGGCGATGAAGATGGCCGCCACACACTCGTAGAGCGCGGAGCCGTCGGTGTTGACGTTGGCACCGATCGGCAGCACGAAGCCGGAAACCCGGCGCGGCACCTTGGCCTTGTTCTCGATGCAATCCATCGTCAACGGCAGCGTCGCGTTGGATGAGGAGGTTGAAAAGGCGGTGAGCAAGGCCGGCGCCATTGCCCTGTGCAGCGCAAAGGCAGGCACACGAGCCACCAGTCTGAGCACGAGCGGCAGCACGATGAAGGCATGCGTCAAAAGGGCCAGCACCACGGCAGCCATGAACACGGCCAAGGGCTGCAGGGCTGACATGCCGGTCTTGGCGACAGTGCCGGTGACGATGGCAAACACGCCGATGGGCGCGGCTTTCATCACCAGCGTGGTGATGCTGGTCATGGCCTCGTAGACACCCTTCCAGAACGCAGCCTGGGTGTCGCGCAAAGGTGTCGGCAGCTTGGCCAGTGCCCAGCCGAACAGCAGGCCGAAGGTGACGAGGCCTAGCATGTCGCCAGTGGCAGCGGCCTGCACCGGGTTGGTCGGCACCAGACGCACGATCACGCCCCAGAGATCTTGCGCGCCCTTCTGCTGCACCTGGTTGACGATTTCGCTGGCGTCACCCGAGAGCCCCAGCAGGGGCGCTGCGGGCATGCCATCGACAATGCCGGGCGTGAGCAGGTTGGCCCATGCAAGGCC
Organism: Pseudomonadota bacterium; assembly: GCA_040385605.1. Lineage (GTDB taxonomy): Bacteria > Pseudomonadota > Gammaproteobacteria > Nevskiales > Nevskiaceae > Stagnimonas. The sequence goes on along the minus strand of JAZKHC010000051.1, from coordinate 6,458 downwards.
TGTCAGGATCGCCAGCAGGCCGGTGCCGACATAGAAGCCGAAAGTCAGCGCCCCGAGGCGACCCAGTCCACCCTGCTCCGCACCGCCGATGAGGCCATTCATCAGTGCCGCCAGAATCAGCGGTACGATGAGCATCTTCAGGGCATTGAGAAACAGCGTGCCGATCATGCCGCAGACCTTGAGCAGCAGCTCGGAATCGCCAAACAGCGTGCCGGCGGCGATTGCCGCTGCGAGGGCGATGAGGATGCGCCAATGCAGCGGCAGGTTCATGCGATGAGGCCCTAGGGTGCGAGGGGGGCGGGCTCGGCAGGTGCGGGCGCGTCACGCTTCACACCCAGCCTGCGTTCAAGATCGGTACGGAAGCCCGCGAACTCCGCGCCAGCCAGCGCATCCTTGAGCTGCGTGCTCTGCTGCTTGAAAGCGCTGTCATCGGTTTCCGGCGTCGCATCCTTTACTTCAGTGAGTGCGATCACCACCACTTCAGCCGTGCCGACGGCGGTCTTGCCAACGCTGAGCTTGCCGGCCGTTGGCCGCGGCAAACGGAAGGCTGCATCGAGCAGGGTACGCTCCGTGCCCTGTGCATCACGGCGCACCGGCCCGGAGGCATTGACGGCGCGCTGGCGTTCAGCCGCCGCCGCCTCCAGCGTGGCACCGCCTTGCACGGCCTTGACCACCGCATCCGCCTCCGCAGCCGCTTTTTCACTGGCACGCGAGGCTTTCAATTCAGCGCGGATCTGCCCGCTGACTTCTTCGAGTTTGCGCGCACGGGCCGGCTCATACTCCGCTTTGCGCACCACGGCGATGCGGTTGGTGCCCAGGTTGATCGGCTTGCTGTTCTCGTTGTCTTCCAGCACTTCCGGAGAGAACGCGGCGCTGAGGATGGCCTCGTTGGCGGTGAGACCTGTGCCGCTCGTGCGGGTGAACCAATCCGTGGTCTCCACCGTGCCGCCGATGGCCTGCGCGACGGCATCCAGCGAAGCAGGGTTCTCGAACGCCAGCTGCTCGATCTTCTCGGAAAGCTGCTGGTAACGTTTTGCGAGATCCTGCTTGCGGTAGCCGGCCAGCAACTCGGCTTGCACGGCGGCATCCTCGAACGGCTTGGTCACTGCGGGCTTGATCTCTTCGAGCTGGATGAGGTGCCAGCCGAACTCGGTTTCCACTGGTGCCGAGACTTCCAACTTGCCGAGGGCGAACAGCGCCTCTTCGAACTTCGGCGTCATCAGCCCCTTCCGCACCCAGCCCAGATCGCCACCACTGCCTTTCGAACCGGGATCATCGGAAAGCTCGCTGGCAAGAGCTGCGAAGTCAGCCTTGGCATCCAGGCGGGCCTTGGCATCCTCTGCCTTCTTGAGCGCCGCAGCTTTGTCTGCACCGAAGGCGATCAGGATGTGCCTGGCCCGACGCTCTTCCGGTGTGGAGAAGGCCTTGACGTCGGCGTCATAGAGTGTCTTCAACAGAGCGGCTTCAGGTGCGGGAGCCTCCGGCAGTTTGGCGATGTCGAACTCCACAACCTTGAGCTTGAGGCGCTCGGGTGCCTTGTAGCTTTCGCCACGCGCCGCGAATTGCTTCGCGATGTCGGCGTCGGTGATCACCACGGTGGCTTCGTAATCGGCAGCCTTGAAAGTGACGGTGCTGAACACGCGTTCCTGGCGTGCCAGGCGCCAGGCCGCAGCCGCCTCGGCAGGCGTGACGAAGGCGCTAGCCAGCACGCCGTCGCGGATCTGGTCGATGCTCAGGCCCTGTCGCAGCTGGCGCTCGAAACCCTCTGCCTGCATGCCCTGCGCGGCGAGCGCCTCGCGGTAACGCTCGGCGGAGAACTGACCGTCTTTCTGGAATGCCGGAATCGCGCGGATGGAATCGAGGATCGCCGCATCGGAGGCGGTGTAGCCCACTTTGGCAGCATGCTGTTGCAGCGCGGTCTCCTGCACCATTTCCTGCAGCACGCCTTCACGGAAGCGCGTCGGCTCGATCATGTCGGAGCGGAAGTTTTCGCCCATCATCTGTTGCAATCGTTGCAGGCGTTGCTGATACGCCGCTTCGAGCTGGGCCGTGGTGATCTTCTGATCGCCCACCTTAGCAACCGTCGGATCGGCACCTCCACCCTGGAACGTCTCGATGCCCACGAAGGCAAAAGGAATGGCGATGAGTCCGATGATGGCCCAGACGATGGGTCCGGACATACGGTCACGAATGGTCTGCAACATGTGGGGAGTTCGGTTGAAGAGTGACGCAAAACAAAAAGGCGCTCATGCGAGCGCCCTTTCAATGAGATGGCGGAGCGGACGGGACTCGAACCCGCGACCCACGGCGTGACAGGCCGTTATTCTAACCAACTGAACTACCGCTCCACGCGGTTTGCAACTTTTACGTCTTGGTGGGTGCTGACGGGTTCGAACCGCCGACCTGCGCCGTGTAAGGGCGACGCTCTACCAGCTGAGCTAAGCACCCGCTTTACGACTTGTGATCGGCGGGGCGCTTAACCATCGGCGTCCCAGCGAGTCGTCTACTTTATCGCATCTTTCAGCGCCTTGCCAGCCTTGAAAGTAGGATTTTTGCTGGCGGCGATTTTCAACGGTGCGCCGGTCTTGGGATTGCGGCCGGTGCGGGCAGCGCGCTTGCGCACGGCGAAGGTGCCGAAGCCAACGAGTGAAACCTTGTCGTTCTTCTTCAGCGCCTTGGCGAGCACTTCGACGAAAGAGTCGAGCGCGCGACCGGCATCGGCCTTGGAGAGTTCGGCCTTGTCGGCGATGGCGTTGATCAGTTCGGATTTGTTCATGAGTAAGAGTTCCCCTCTTGGAAAGAGCTAATTGAGTAGCCGGTTGACAGTCCCTGGAATGAAGACCGCTGCCCTCGATGCAGTACCAACCTGCAACGAGAGGCAGCGGCTAAAACCTTTATAGCAACTGGCTTTGCCGAGCGTCAACAGATTGAAATCAGGAACTGTGGCGGTGACGTGTGCAATCTCCCGCCACATCGGAAAGTCAAGAGCTTCATTGTGCTCATGCCGCAGGTACACCAGACGCGACGATCTGCGTTGGCATAGCTGAACAAATCGCCGGCACCAAGGTTTGGCGTGCACGGCAACACACAACAGGCAACTACGGGAGTGGTTTGAATGAGTCTTTCACCAATGCGCCGCATGGGCGCGGGTCGCTGTGTTCTCGCGGTCATCGCGGCACTGGCCACCTTTGCGGGCAACGCGCAGGACAACACCGGCACCACCGCAACCATCACCGTGCAGACACTGCCTGCCACCGATGTGCCCGCCGTCAAGGAGAAGGAGGCGACCAAGCTCGACGCCGTGCAGGTGACCGGCTCGCGCATCAAGCGCGCCGAGGCTGAAACCGCGCAGCCCGTGGTGCGGCTCAGCCGCAAGGATCTCGAACGCACCGGCTCCGCCACCGTCGGCGACATCCTGCAAACGCTCTCGGCCGCGGGCTCCTCGCTTAACACCACCATCAACAACGGCGGCACCGGTGCCACCGAAGTGGACCTGCGCAACCTCGGCAGCAACCGCGTGCTGGTGCTGGTCGATGGCCACCGCTGGGTCAACGGCCTGCGCAGCCTCTCCACCAACTCGGTGGACTTGAACACCATTCCGCTCGCCATCGTCGAGCGCATCGACATCCTGCAGGACGGTGCCTCCGCCATCTATGGTTCGGATGCCATCACCGGCATCGTCAACGTCATCACCCGCAAGCGCTTCGAGGGTGTGAGTCTGGCCAGCCAGTACGGTGAGTACACCCAGGGCGACGGCCGCCAGCAGATCCACACCATCAGCGGCGGCAAGACTCTGAACTTCTTCGGCAGCCAGAGTACTTCCGCCTTCGCCTCTTTCAGCTACCAGGAGCAGGCGCCGGTGTTCGCCGGCGACCGCAAGCTCTCGCGCCTGCCGCTGATCAACACCGGACTCACACGCGGCTCCAGCTTCACGCCCACCACACGCAGCCTGTTCGTCGCCAACTCCTCGGGCTCGACCATCAACAACTTCGGCACCGCGCGCTGCCCCAGTCTCTCAGGTTCGGTGGTGGATGGCGCAGTGAACTCCCCCACTCCGGTGGACCTGCCGGACGAGGCCGGCGGCGGCAACGTCACCACCCTACCTCCGGCCAACATCCCGATTCCGGATCAGGCCGGCATGCTGCCGGCGGTCAACCTCTGCGACTTCACGCTCAACAACGGGGCCAGCGGCAACGCGGCTGCCGACTACCACCGCTTCGTCCCTGCCAACGATGCCTACAACTTCGCGCCCGCCAATTACCTCTCGACGCCGCTGAAGACCTACAACGGCTACGTCTCGCTGGCGCACGAGTTCACCGACAACTTCCGCTTCAGTGTGCAGGGGCTCTACAGCAAGCGCGAATCCACCCAGCAGCTGGCGCCGCAGCCGATCTCGCTGGGCGACATCGGGCCGATCATCGGCGGCCTGATTCCGGGCTCGACGCAATCGTTCAACCAGGCCACCTTCATCCCTGCCAGCAACCCCTTCAACCCCACGCGCAGCAACCCCGGCATGTACCCCCAGGGTCCGCAGGACATCGGCCGTCTGGACCCGCGCGACAACAGCAACAACGAGAATGTGGCAGCGGGCCTGTTCAACAGCGGCGCGGTGCTGCGCCGCATGGTCGAGGGCGACCCGCGCATCCAGCAGCAGATCGTGCCAACCCGCTTCGTGCGCGGCGGCTTCGAGGGTGGGTTCGAGCTTTTCAACAGCCCCATCGTGAACTGGGAGCTGGGCTACAGCTACGGCATCTCGACCCAGGCACAGACCCTGTTCAACCAGTACCGAACTGATCGCATCCGCAACTCCATTGTCGGCAATTACGTAGAAACAGCGAACAACACCCGCGCGCAACAGGCCATTCCCGACGACGTGCCTTTGTGCGTCGCGCCCTGCGTGCCGCTCAACTTCTTCGGCGGCCCCGGCACCATCACCGCCGAGCAGCTGGCCTACATCCAGTACACCGACCGCAGCAGCACGCGCAGCACGCAGTCAGACCTCTATCTCAACTTCTCCACGACGGTGCCGGTGTCCTTCCTGCCGGGTGATCTCGGCATCGCACTCGGCGTCGAGCGCCGCACCAGCAAGTACACCGACCGACCGTCGCAGGAGGCCATCGACGGCACCACCGCAGGCCTGACCTCGCTGCCCAGCGATGGCTCGGTGAAGGCGAAGGAAGCCTACGTGGAACTCGACATCCCGCTACTGAAAGACCTCGTCCTCGTGCAGGACTTTGGCCTGAACCTCGCCGGCCGCGTGTCGGATTACGGCTCGCTCGGCAAGAGCACCAACGGCAAGATCGGCGCGACCCTGCACCCGGTCAGGGACCTGCTGCTGCGCAGCTCCTTTTCGACCTCGTTCCGCGCGCCCAACACGGGTGAGCTGTTCCTGGGCAATGCAGGCAGCTTCCCTGGGCTTGATGATCCCTGTGCTGTAACTGAGACTGGCTCGGTCACCGAGGCTAATTGCAATGCCGACATGGTGCCGGAATACACACAGACGGTTTTCCAGTTCTATTCGCCTTTCTCTGGCAATCGCGATCTCAAATCCGAGACCTCGCACTCGCTGACTGCGGGCTTCGTGTTCAGCCCTGCCGCCATCAGTGGCTTCGACATGTCGGTGGATTACTTCCGCATCAAGCTCGATAACTTCATCTCGCCGCCGGGCGCGCAGTTCATCCTCGACCAGTGTTACAACACCCAGGGACGCCAGTACTGCCAGTTCATCACCCGCAACAGCCAGCAGCAGTTGTTGAGCGTGTTGAACGCTTTCCAGAACTTCCCCTCACAGGACACCGCCGGCTTCGATTTCTCCGTGAACTACAGCCTGCCGACCAAGGGCATTCCTGCACTCGCGGCGCTGGGCAAGTTCAAGATCGCAGCCAATGCCACCTTCCTCTCCACCTTTGCCCAGACGGTGCAGAGCAGCGATGGCTCCACACTGACGCGCACGGGTTTTGCCGGCACGCTCGCGCTGCCGCGCTGGAAAATCAATCCTTCGTTGCAATGGAGCAATGGCCCGGTCAATGCCAGTCTCAACACGCGCATCGTCTGGGGGAGCTCCGAGAGCTGCGATGACGGCATCACGCCCTCGCTCAGCTCGTTGGGACTTTGCTCCGACCCCAACAACCGCGATGCAGATGGCAACCTGGCGCCGCGCAACAGAGTGCCGTACTCCTTCAAAACCGACTTGCAGATGGGTTACGTCTACAAGCCCGCCAAGGTTGCACTCACATTGGGCGTCCAGAACCTGTTCGACCGTGACCCGCCGATCTCGTACTCCTCCAGCAACAGCTTCGAGTCCTCCTACTGGGTGCCGGGCCGCCTGCCCTACCTCAAGTTGAGCAAGGATTTCTGAGCACGCAGCGCAGTAAAAAAGCCCCGCATCGCGGGGCTTTTTTATGGCTCATTACGCGTTACCTATGGATGTTGTTCTGATCTGACGGCCAGGGTGAGCC
>JAZKHC010000050.1:0-8002 GCA_040385605.1 Pseudomonadota bacterium | reverse complement strand
CCACCGGCCTGAACGGATTCTTCGTGCAGGAAGAAACGGTGGACCAGGACAGCGATGCGCTGAGTTCCGAAGGCCTGTTCGTGTTCGACCGCAACTTCGGTGTGGCGGTGGCCGCCAACGATGTGGTGCGCGTGGCCGGCACGGTGCGCGAGCAGTTCGGCCAGACCGAGCTGTTCAACATCACCTCCGTGCAGGTGTGCAGCAGCAATGCCTCGGCTGTCAGCGCCACGCCGGTGACGCTGCCGTTCTCTTCGCTGAACTTTCCGGAACAGCTGGAAGGCATGCTGGTGACCCTGCCGCAGAAGCTGGCCGTCACCAACAACTTCACGCTGGCCCGCTTCGGCGAGGTGGAACTGTCGTCCGAAAGCCGTCTGGTGCAGCCGACGCAGGTAGCCGCACCCGGTGCAGCCGCCAATGCCCTGCAGGCGAGCAACAATCTCAACCGCCTGCTCATCGACGACGCCAACGGCATGCAGAACCGCGATCCGGTGGTGTATCCCGGCACGGGCCTGAGCGCTTTCAACACCCTGCGGGGTGGCGACAGCGTCAGCAACCTCACCGGCGTGATGGGTTTCGGCTTCAACGTCTATCGCGTGCAGCCGACAGTGGCCCCGCAGTTCGTGGCCGAAAACCCGCGCACTGCGGCTCCCGATCTGCCTGGGCAGGGCAGCCTGCGGGTCGCCAGCTTCAACGTGCTGAATTACTTCAACGGCGATGGTGCGGGTGGAGGCTTCCCGACCGCGCGTGGTGCCAATACCCCGGCCGAGTTCACGCGCCAGCGCGACAAGGTCATCGCCGCCATCAGCGCCCTGCAGGCCGATGTCATCGGCCTGATCGAGATCGAGAATGATGGCTATGCCAGCAATAGCGCGATTGCCGATCTGGTGAACGGCCTCAATGCCGCAGCGCCCGCTGGCACCAGTTATGCCTTCGTCGACGTGGGTGGCCCGATCGGCACCGACCAGATCGCGGTGGGCTTCGTCTACCGCGTGCAGACCGCTGCCCCGCTGGGCGCTCCCGCCATTCTCGACAGCCGCGTGGATGCGCGCTTCATCGACACCAAGAACCGCCCGGCGCTGGCGCAGACCTTCCGCGAGATCGCCAGCAACGCCCGCTTCACCGCGGCCGTCAACCACTTCAAGTCGAAGGGCTCGGCCTGCGATGACGTTGGTGATCCTGATCTGTTCGACGGCGCGGGCAACTGCAACGTCACCCGCCGCAATGCCGCGCTGGCGCTGGTCGACTGGCTGGCCACCGACCCGACGCAGAGCGGCGATCCGGATTTCCTCGTCATCGGCGATCTCAACAGCTATGCGCAGGAAGAACCCATCACCACCCTGCGCGACGGCGGCTTCACCAATCTGGTCGATCTCGATGGCAGCCAGAACCCGCCGGAGCTGTCGTACACCTTCGATGGCCAGTGGGGCACGCTCGATTACGGCCTGGCCAACGCGGGGCTGCTGGCGCAGGTGACCGGGGCGACCGAATGGCTCATCAACGGCGCCGAGCCGATCGCGCTGGACTACAACACCGAGTTCAAGTCGGCCGGCCAGCAGGCGCTGTTCTACAACGCCGATCCCTACCGCTCTTCCGATCACGATCCCGTGGTGATTGAGCTGGCGCTGTGCGGCCCCGGCACCCTGAACTTCGCCGCTGCGCCGTATCAGGTGCAGGAGGCTGATGGCGACGTCAGCCTGAGCGTGACGGTGACGCGCAGCAATGGTCGCTGCGGGGCCATTGGTGTCAGCTATGCCGCCAGCGCGGGTGCCGGCGGCAGCATGGCCACGGCGGGTGCTGACTTCATCGAAACCAGCGGCACGCTGAGCTGGGCTGATGGCGAGACCGGCAGCAAGAGCTTCGAGGTGCTGATCAAGGCCGATGCGCTCGACGAGGCAGACGAAGTCTTCGGTCTGGCCCTCGCAGGTGCCACTGGCGGCGCGCTGCTGCCCGATCGCGCCGAAACGCTGAGCACCATCGTCACCATCCTCGACAACGATGCCGCGCCGCAGGTGCGCTTCAGCGTCGCCAACAACAAGGTTGAGGAGAGTGCGGGTCTGGTCACCGTTCAGCTGGAGCTGTCGGCGCTGTCCGGCCGCGATGTCATCGTGCCCCTGCAGTTTGGCGGCAGCGCGACGCGCGATGGCCTCACGGGCGATTACAGCGTGAGCGGTGTCGATGCGCTTGATCGCATCACCATACCGGCAGGCAGCAGGACGGCACTGCTGACGCTCGCGCTGGTGGACGACAGCCAGCGCGAGGCTGACGAGACTATCGAGGTGCGCATCGACAGTGCCGTCTTCAACGCGGATCGCGGTGCGCTGGCAAGCCATGTGTTGAGCATCAAGGACAGGGATAAGAAGCCGAAGAAAGACAAGCACGACTGAACACTTTTTGTTTTCAGGACTCGCCCCCGGACAGCCTGCCTTTCCGGGGGCGAGTCGCGTACGATGTTGGCTACCTGCAAGATTGAATTTCAAACCATGAATATCGACACCGCGCCGCAGTTCTCCGCCGTCTACGCCGAAGCCGCCATTGCCTTCCTCGAAACCGAGATCCCGCAGGCAGTTCTCTGGTACGAGGACGAAGAACGCTGGGACTTCCGCCCTGGCGACGAGGAGATCGAGCCCTCGCTGGTGGCCTTCGTGCTCGACAAGGGCTGGGATGGCCAGCTGACGCTCGAGGCCACCACCGATGTCGAAGACGACGACTACAACTCCATCGAACTGCGCGACGAGATCGAGTTGCAGATGATGGACGAGGGCATTGCCAAGGCCTTCATCGAAAACCTGAGTGAACACCGCGAGCGCCTGGCCGACGGCGACGAGGATGACAACGATAAATCGGCTTATGAGGAGCGAGAGGATGACGATCAGTAGCGCCGCGATTCAGGCGACGTGGGCCCAGGCGGTAAAGACCTCGCAGCGGCTGGCGGGATATGGCGATGCGCGCGTGCAGGTGCCGGCCGGTTCGCTGGCCGCGCTCACCACGGTGGGCGAAGAGCTGGCACCTGAAAGCGCGGGACTGAGCGAGGCACAGATCGAAAAGATCGTCGCCGATCTCGAAAATCTCTATCGCAGCGGCGCCTACCCCGCCATGAGCTTCGCACTGCGCAAGCGCGGCAAGCTGGTGCTCAACCGCGCCATCGGCCATGCGCGAGGCAATGCGCCCATCGATGCCCGTGATGCCGAGAAGGTGCTGATCAAGCCGGAAACCCCGGTGTGCCTGTTCTCGGCCAGCAAGGCCGTCACCGCCATCCTCGCCCACAAGCTGGCGGAGGAGGGCGGCATCGAGCTAGATGCCCCCGTCGCCCGCTACTGGCCGGCATTCGGCCGCAAGGGCAAGGCGCTGATCACGGTGCGCGACATCCTGAGCCACCGCGCCGGCATCCCCGGCATCGCGCTCGAAAAGCACGACCGTGCGGTCGAGAGACTCAACGACTGGGACTGGATCTGCGACCACATCGCCAACGCCAAGGTGGGCCGCCTGCGCATGGTGGCCTACCACGCCATCACCGGCGGCTTCGTTATTGGCGAGATCATCCAGCGCATCACCGGCAAGCCGATGACGGCGTATCACGAGGAAAAACTGCGCAAACCGCTGGGCATGAAGCACTTCACCTACGGCCTGCCAGCGCAGTATCGCGGTGACGTCGCCGAGAACGCGGCTGCCGGCATGCCGGTGATGTTCCCCATCGCACCGATATTGGAGCGGGCGCTGATCGTGCCCTTCAGCGAAGTGGTGGCGGCCAGCAACACCGATGCCTTCATGGATGCGGTGATTCCCGCCGGCAACATCTATGCGACTGCCGAGGAGACCAGCCGCTTCTTCCAGATGCTGCTCGATGGCGGTGTCTACAACGGCAAGGCGATCCTCAAGAACGAGACCATCGCCCGCGCGGTGAAGCCGGTGGGCTACCCGATCCCCGATGCGACCCTGATGCTGCCCATGCACTACAGCGAGGGCATGATGATGGGTGGGCCGATGAGCCTGTATGGGCCGTTCACCACGGGCGCATACGGGCATCTCGGCTTCATGAACATCCTCGGCTGGGCTGATCCGAAGCGGGATATTTCCTGTGCCCTGCTGGTGACCGGCAAGGCCGTGCTGGGGCCGCATCTGCTGCCGTGGATGAAGCTGCTCGCCACCATCGGCACGCAAACCAGATAGCCCGGTCTGCCCAAACAAAAAATCCGCGCAGTGCGCGGATTTTGATATTGAAAGCGGAGTGACTACTTGAAGCAGAGACGCCGACCAGAGTCGGCAACGCTTTACTTTGCTGCGTTCTGGCAGACGCCATTGATGCTGATGGACTGTTCGCAGGGTTCGCCGACTTGGGCGACCGAGGTTTTCGGTATCGCGATGTAAGCCACGCCAATCCAGAAGAGCGCCGAGAGAGACAGGGCTGAAATCAGGGTCTGAGGTTTCATGGTTGGCTGGTGGAGGCGCAATTCAGAAGTGGAGACGATGGCTCTGGCTGTTTCTGCATGTCCAATGCCAGAGCTGAACGATGACACCGTCGGCCTCCGTTTGGCAGTCGTAATTGCTACGAGGCTGACGGGCGAGCAAGCGAAACAGTCAGACGGTTGTCGCGCTGTTGCTTGCGGGGCTTCTGGTAATCGATGTTTTCATCGCCAAGAACAGCGCGACAGCACCGGCTTGGAGTGCATGTCGGTTTTCCGTTGCTGTTTTGGGGCCCGGCAGGCCGTGCGCGCGGATCAGTGATGATCGTACTGCCGCAGGAGGCGCGCAGGAAACATGGAATGAATGGTAGTGATGGGCGGAATCGAACCGCCGACCTAGGGGTTATGAATCCCTCGCTCTAACCGTCTGAGCTACATCACTATGGTCATTGCCCCCGAAGCGCTGCTTTTCAGGGGCGCGAAGTGTAAGGAAAGCCGGCTGCGGCGTCGAGTGCAAGCCTAAAACTCTCCATGCCTCCCGCCGCCACTGCTGAAGCGCCCCGCGCCGGCCAGCGTCTCGCCGCTTTGCAGGGTTCGCATGCCGTGGGCGAATTCGTTGCCGATGGCTGCGGCCTCATCCATGTCCCATTGCTGATAGGCACTCTGGCGGTCGCCCCGCATACAGGCTTGGGGGAAGGCCGCAATCTGCAAGGCCAGCTGCTCGGCAGCGGCGAGTGCCTCGCCCGCAGGCACCACGCGATTGGCGAGGCCCATCTGCAGGGCCTCGTCGGCGGCGACGGGGCGGCCGGTGAGGATGAGGTCGAGCGCCCGGCTCATACCGATCAGGCGCGGCAGGCGCACCGTTCCGCCGTCGATCAGCGGCACACCGAAGCGGCGGCAGAACACACCGAACACGGCCGTGGTGTCGGCCACACGCAGATCGCACCACAGCGCCAGCTCCAACCCGCCTGCCACGCAATAGCCTTCCACGGCGGCGATGACGGGCTTGGTCAGCTGCATGCGGCTCGGCCCCATCGGGCCATCGCCATCTGTCGCGATGCGGTTGGCCTGACCCGCCACGCCACTGGCGACCGCCTTGAGGTCGGCGCCTGCGCAGAACTGCCCACCGACACCCGTCAGGATGGCGACCTTGAGCGCGTCGTCGGCCTCGAAGGCTCGGAAGGCCTCGGCCAGTGCCGCCGCCGTGGGGCCATTCACCGCATTGCGCGCTTGCGCACGGTTGATGTTCACGATCAGCAGCGCGCCGCGGGTTTCGGTCAGCACCAGCGAAGGCTCGGCAGACATGGCAACTCCTGTGACGGCGGCCGGGCCGCGCGAAAACTAGACGTTGAAGCGGAAGTGCATCACATCGCCTTCCTTGACGATGTATTCCTTGCCTTCCAGGCGCCATTTTCCGGCTTCCTTCGCACCGGCTTCGCCGTTGTACTGAATGTAGTCGGCGTAGGCGATGACTTCAGCGCGGATGAAGCCTTTCTCGAAGTCGGTGTGAATCACGCCTGCGGCCTGCGGGCCGGTGGCACCGACTTTCACGGTCCAGGCGCGCACTTCCTGCACGCCGGCGGTGAAGTAGGTCTGTAGACCAAGCAGTTCATAGGCGGCACGGATCACGCGATTCAGGCCCGGCTCTTCGAGGCCCAGGTCTTCGAGAAAGCTCTTCTTGTCGGCCTCGTCGAGCTGGCCGATTTCGGCCTCGATGGCGGCGCACACCGGCACCACCGTAGCACCCTCGGCAGCGGCATAGGCCTTTACCTTGTCGAGCAGGGCGTTGCCGTTCTTGAGCGCGGGCTCATCGACATTGGCGATGTAAAGCGCGGGCTTGGCGGTGATGAGCATCATGTCGCGGATGGCGAGCTTTTCCTCCGCAGTCAGTGCCATCGCGCGCACGGCCTTGGCCTCGTTCAAATGTGCTTGCAGCTTGAGGAGCAGCTCCTGCTTGACGGCGGCTTCCTTGTTGCCGGCGCGCACCAGCTTGGCGTTGCGGTCGATGGCTTTCGTCACGCTGTCGAGATCAGCCAAGGCGAGTTCGGTGTTGATGATCTCGATGTCGCGGATCGGATCGACGCTGTTGGCGACGTGGATGATGTCGTCGTTGATGAAGCAGCGGGTGACGTGGGCAATCGCATCGGTCTCGCGGATGTGGGCGAGAAACTGGTTGCCCAGGCCCTCACCCTTGCTGGCGCCGGCGACGAGGCCGGCGATGTCCACGAACTCGACGGTGGCGTACTGCATCTTCTGCGGGCTGACGATGGCGGCGAGGGCGGCCATGCGCGGATCCGGCACCGGCACGATGCCGGTGTTGGGGTCGATGGTGCAGAAGGGATAGTTCTCGGCCGCGGCGTTCTGCGCGTTGGTGAGCGCGTTGAAGAGGGTGGATTTGCCGACGTTGGGGAGGCCGACGATGCCGCACTTGATGCCCATGGTTTCTCTCGATTGCTTAAGCGGTGTGAAGTTGGTTCATCGCCTTCTCCCAGGTCTGGGCAAGCCAGATGGGCAGGGCGTTGACGGCGTTGTCGATGCCGGTGCGGATCAGCTGTTCGTCGGCCTTTGAGGGCCGCGCCAGCACGTAATTCAGCACCAGGTTCTTGTCACCCGGATGACCGATGCCGACGCGCAGGCGCCGGTAGCCGTCACCCAGGGGCTTGTGGATGTCGCGCAGCCCATTGTGGCCACCGTGACCGCCGCCGAGCTTGAGGCGCATCTGGCCCGCCGGCATGTCGAGTTCGTCGTGAGCGGCCAGCAGGGCATCGGGTGTGAGCTTGTAGAAGTTCATCATCGCCTGCACCGCCTGGCCGCTGCGATTCATGAAAGTCGATGGCTTCAGCAGCAGCACGTCCACGCCCTCGATCTTCACTCGCGCGGTCTCGCCGAAGAACTTGCTGTCCACTTTCCACACGCCCTTGAAGCGATCCGCCACGGCATCCGCAAACCAGAAGCCCGCGTTGTGGCGGGTCTGTGCGTAGTCGGGGCCAGGGTTGCCGAGGCCGGCGATGAGGATTTGTGAAGGCGTGGGCATGGCTCAAATGAAAAATCCCGCCCGGCCAGTGATGGACGGACGGGATTCAAGATGCGGCGGAAGAAAGACTACTTCTTCTTGGCGGGTGCAGCCGGCTTGGCGGCGGCAGCCGGGGCAGCCTTGCCACCCTTGGCCGCAGCGGCGGCCTTGGGGTCCACCTTCTGGTTGGCGGCGGGCACATCGGCAGCAGCGCCGGGCTCGGCCACCACTTCAGCAGCGACCTTGGGAGCATGGATGGCAATCACGCCATCGTCGTTGCCGCGCATCACGGCGGTGGACTTCACGCCCTCAGGCAGGGTGAGCTGCGAGAAGTGGATGGTGTCGTTGAGCTTCATGGCCGAGCAATCGACCTCGATGAACTCCGGCAGATCCTTGGGCAGGCACTCGACTTCCACTTCGTTGTGCAGATGCTCCAGCACGCCGCCTTCCAGCTTGATGCCGGGGCTGCCTTCGTAGCCGACGAAGTGCAGGGGCACAGCGCGGCGCAGCAGCTTGTCGGCGAGGATGCGGTAAAGGTCGAGGTGCAGGATGTCTTCGCTGCGCGCGGGGTGGCGCTGCAGGTCCTTGA
>JAZKHC010000049.1:0-13897 GCA_040385605.1 Pseudomonadota bacterium | reverse complement strand
CCGTCCCGGCCTGACTCAAACCAATGAGCCTCTACGAAAACCGGGGCGATTCAGTTGAAATTGCCAACATAAAATCAGCAGCGGAACAATGCCGCGCGGTAGTGCCTCAGCTCGGCCACCGACTCGCGCACATCATCCAGCGCCTGGTGTGAGGCTTCCTTCTTGAGCCTGCGCAGAGTGTCGGGCGCCCAGCGCGCAGCCAGCTCCTTCACCGTCGAGACATCGAGATTGCGGTAGTGGAAGAAGCGTTCCAGCTCCGGCATCCAGCGCGCCAGAAAGCGGCGGTCCTGGCAGATCGAATTGCCGCAGATCGGCGAGGCGCGCGCGGGCAGCCACTGCCGCAAGAAGTCGATGGTCGCGCGCGAGACATCGGCCTCCAGCAAGGTGGATTCCTTCACGCGCTTCACCAGGCCCGAGCGGCCATGTGTGCGCTGGTTCCACTCGTCCATCATGCCCAGCACCGCATCGGACTGGTGCACCGCCAGCACCGGGCCTTCAGCGAGTAGGTTCAAGTCTTTGTCTGTGACCAGCGTGGCAATCTCGATGATGCGATCGTGCTGAGGATCGAGACCGGTCATTTCGAGGTCGATCCAGACGAGGTTTTGGGGGCTGTAGGCCATTGCGAAATCAGGTTGGCAGTTGATGATGCAAAGGGTAGCAGTCGCCCCTTGGCTGCGTGCTAGCCTCGCGCAATATCCACTTTGGAAACCGCCCATGCGCCGCGACGGCCACGTGCTCAACACCATCGGCAACACGCCACTGGTGGAGCTTAAGAACCTCGACACCGGCCCCTGCCGCCTGTTCGTCAAGCTCGAAAACCAGAACCCCACCGGCTCGATCAAGGACCGCATCGGTCTTTCGATGATCGAAGCCGCCGAACGCCTGGGCCAGATCAAGCCCGGCGGCACGCTGATCGAGGCGACAGCCGGCAATACCGGGCTTGGACTGGCGCTGGTGGCGGCGCAGAAGGGCTACAAGCTCATTCTCGTCATCCCCGACAAGATGGCGCAGGAAAAAATCCTGCACCTGCGGGCGCTGGGTGCCGATTGCCGCATCACCCGCAGCGATGTCGGCAAGGGTCATCCCGAGTATTACCAGGACATCGCCGAGCGCCTGTCCAAAGAGATATCCAACAGCTTCTACGTCAACCAGTTCGCCAACCCCGCCAACCCCTTCGCGCACGAGGCCACCACCGGGCCGGAGATCTGGGCGCAGATGGAGCACATGCTGGATGCGGTGGTGGTGGGCGTGGGCTCAGGCGGCACGCTGACGGGCCTCGGCCGCTACTTCGAGCGCGTAGCACCCCAGGTGCAGATGGTGCTGGCCGACCCCAAGGGCTCGATCCTCGAACCCTTGATCGAGCGCAACGAAGTCGTGGTGCCGGGCAGCTGGCTGGTGGAGGGCATCGGCGAGGATTTCATTCCGCCCAACTGCGAGCTGCGCCATGCCAAGAAGGCGTATGCGATCAGCGATGCCGAAAGCTTTTTCACCGCGCGCGAGGTGCTCGCCAAGGAGGGCATTCTGGGTGGCTCCTCCACCGGCACGCTGGTTGCCGCCGCCCTGCGCTATTGCCGCGAGCAGACCGCACCGAAGCGCGTCGTCACTTTCATCTGCGACTCGGGCAACAAGTACCTCACCAAGATGTACAACGACTTCTGGATGTTCGAGCAGGGCCTGCTCGACCGCCCAAAGCAGGGCAATCTCATCGACCTCATCGTGCGCCGCTACCAGGAAGGCAGTGTGGCCACCTTGGCACCCAGCGAGACCCTGTTGCAGGCCTATCGCCGCATGAAACTGTTCGATGTCAGCCAGCTGCCGGTGATGGAGGGCGAGTGGGTGGTGGGCATTCTCGATGAGTCAGATGTGCTGCTCAGCGTGCAGGCCGATCCCACCCGGTTCGCGCAGCCGGTGTCGAGCGCGATGTGCGCAACCGTCGTCACCATCGCACCGGATGCACCGATCAGCGAGCTGCTGCCGATCTTTGCGAAGGATCTGGTTGCGGTCGTCGCGGATCACGGCCGTTTCGTCGGCCTCATCACCAAGATTGATCTCCTGAACTATTTGCGCAAACAGCTCGGCTGACCCATGAAAGACAACCCGCATTTCGCTACCCGCTGCATCCACGCCGGCCAGTCGCCCGACCCCACGACCGGGGCGATCATGCCGCCCGTGTCGCTCTCCTCCACCTATGTGCAGGAGTCGCCAGGTGTGCACAAGGGCTACGAGTACTCTCGCAGCCACAACCCGACGCGCTACGCCTACGAGCGTTGCGTGGCCGATCTCGAAGGCGGTGCGAAGGGCTTTGCCTTTGCCTCTGGCCTGGCCGCCACCGCCACCCTGCTCGATACGCTGGAGCCCGGCGCGCATGTCATCGCCAGCGACGATCTCTATGGCGGCAGCTATCGCCTTTTCGCGCGCGTGCGGGCTGCTTCGGCTGGCCTCACCTTCAGCTTCGTGGACATGCGCGAGCCGAGAAACATCGAGGCAGCCGTCACGCCGAAGACGAAGCTGATCTGGGTCGAGACGCCCACCAATCCGATGTTGAAGCTCGCGGACTTGAGCGTGATCGGTGCCATTGCCGCCGAGCATAAAATCCCGGCTTGGGCCGACAACACCTTTGCAACACCCTGGCTGCAACGTCCGCTGGAGCATGGCTTTGCGGGTGTCATGCACAGCGGCACCAAATACATCAGTGGCCACTCGGATGTGGTGAACGGCCTGCTCGTCACCGGCAGCGACGAAGCACTGACCGAGCGCATCACCTTCTTGCAGAACGCCATCGGCTCGGTGCTGGGGCCGTTCGACAGCTACCTCGCCCTGCGCGGCGTGAAAACGCTGGCGCTGCGCATGCAGCGCCACTGCGAGAACGCCCTTTCACTCGCGGAGTGGCTGGAGCAACACCCCAAGGTCGCGCGCGTCCACTACCCCGGCCTCGCCTCGCACCCGCAGCATGCGCTGGCAAAGCGGCAGATGACTCGCGGCTTCGGCGGTATGATCTCCATCGAACTCAAGGGCGATCTCGATGACTCGCGCCGCTTCCTCGAACGCACGCAGCTGTTCGCACTCGCCGAATCACTGGGCGGAGTGGAGAGCCTGATCGAACATCCGGCGATCATGACCCACGCCAGCGTGCCGCCCGCGCAGCGCGCGGCACTCGGCATCGGTGACACGCTGTGCCGGCTGTCGGTGGGCGTGGAGGATGTCGAGGACTTGCGACGCGACTTGGCTGAGGCGCTCGGCTAGGGCAGTGACTTGGCGACGGCATCGAGTGCCGTTGCGTGCTGCTTGATGTCGAACTGATCCACCGAGCGCACTGACTTGTAGTACGACTCGATTGCGCGGCTGGCAGCACCCGGCAGTGCTGCGCCTTGCAGGCGCAGCGCGTCGGCGAGCACGGTGAAGGCCATCGCGCGCTGCTCGTTGCTGAGCGCGGCCTGTCGATGGCTGGCATCACTCGCCAGCGCACGCAGCAGGCTGCGCAGCTGGGCTGGCGTCAATGCCTCACTGGCGATCAGCGGGCGCAGGCGCGTTCGCAGCGCGGTGAGCTGCTGCTGTGCGGCCAGGCGCACGGCCTCAAGACCTTGCGCCTGAGCGACATGCAGCCGCTTTTGTCCTGCCTGCCAGGCCAGAGCTTCGGCCGGTGCCGCAGCTGCCAACCACAGTGCGAGCAACTGCTGCGGCGCATCGGCGAAGGGCACTGCACCGGGCTCTGCACCGGGCATGCGCGCAGGCTGTGCGCGGGCAGCATCCATGCGGTGGTGGCAGGCGCTGCAGTCGAACTCGGTCCATTCCGGCAACAGACCCTTGGCGAAGCGGCCGCTGGCGAGCGCCTGCAAATGGATTTCAGCCGCCTCAGCCTGCCCGGCCAGCCAGTCGTTTGCAGGTTGGTAGCTGCCTTTGCGCGCGGCGTAGTCGGCATCGCGGCGGTGGTGCGGCGGTTGCAGCGCGGTGAAGGTATCCAGCTCGAATACCAGGCGCGGGTGCCCCGCCGCCATCATCGCGTGGCTGATGGGATGCGCGGCATCGCCCTGATGGCAGCCGAGGCAGAGTGCTGCGCGGGTTTCGCGCTGCCAGAGCGGCTGCATGCCGAGCGCGACTTTTTCTTGGAGGCTCAAGCCGGGGCGCGTGTGCTCGGCCAGCCAGCGCGCGCTGCCGCCGTGGCAGCTCTCACAGCCGATGCCGTCGCTGAGTTGATGCGGTGCGCCGCCGACGGCTGATTCCGTACCGGCATGGCAGACGAGGCAGGCCGGTGCGCTGGCGGCGTCGAGGCCGAGCATCTGGCCGATCTTGCGGCTGAGTGGCTTGTGCAGGGTCTGCCAGGCGCGGCTGTGCGGGTCTTGCCGCTGCCAGATGAAGTACTCGTCCTGCTGGATAGAATGCCTGCCCAGTGGCTGGGTGGCGCCGTGGCACAGGCTGCTTGCGCAGCTCGCCACGCCTTGGTGGGGGTCTTCGGCACCGCCGGTCGCCGTCATGCAGAACAGCAGGACTGCCATCAGCAGACTGGCAGGCAGGCGTCTGGATGAAAGTCTCGAATACGTCACGAATCACTCCAGGTGCGGGATGAGGCAGGGTTGCCCTTTGCATCGAGCTGAACATAGGCTTGCGCAATTGCAGGATGCAAGTCGCGTAGTCTTGAAGTCGAGATCAGGAATATATATGGAGCGACAAACCAAGGGAGCCAGCCTATGAGCGGCAAGTATGCGATCGCCATCGTCGGCTCAGGCCCTGCAGGCCTGGCTGCTGCTGCGCGCGCAGCCGAACTGAGCATCTCGCATGTGCTGCTGGAGGCCGAGGCGCACCTCTCCCACACCATTCACCGCTACCAGAAGGGCAAGCATGTGATGGCCGAGCCCGGCGCCCTGCCGCTGCGCGCGTCGGTGCCGTTCGCGGCAGGCAGCCGCGAGGCGATTCTCAAGGCCTGGGATGCGAGTGCCGCCAAGCTCAAGGTCAATGTGCGGCATCGCGCCGAGGTGCAGGCCATCAGCGGCACGCGGGGCGGCTTCACCCTGAAACTCGCCGATGGCGAGACCGTGCAGGCCGAACACGTGGTGCTCGCCATCGGCCTGCAAGGCAACCCGCGCAAGCTGGGCTGCGAGGGCGAGGATTGCGGGCTGGTGCAATACCAGCTCGACGACCCGGACGAATACCGCCGCGAGACCATCATCATCGTCGGGGCGGGCGATGCAGCCATCGAAAACGCGCTGGCACTCTCAGGCCAGAACAGCGTCACCATCGTCAACCGCCGCGACGATTTCGACCGCGCCCGCGAGGGCAACAGAGAGGCGATCCTCAAGGCCATCGAGCAGGGCAGCGTGCGGGTGTTGAGCAACTCCGGCGTGACGAGCATCGTGGCGACCGGCCCGCAGCGTGGTGTCATCACACTATCGGCTCCGCTGGGTGCCGCACCCATCGACTGCCACCGCGTCATCGCGCGCCTGGGTGCGACCCCGCCACGTGCCTTCGTCGAGTCCTGCGGCATCGTCTTCCCCAGCAAGGACCCCAATGCGGTGCCGGCGGTCTCGGAACATTACGAAAGTAATGTGTCCGGCCTGTATGTGATCGGCGCGCTGGCTGGCTTCCCGCTCATCAAGCAGGCGATGAATCAGGGTTGGGAGGTGGTGGAGTTCATCGCTGGCCGCAACCCCGACCCTGCCGACGCGCCGCTGTTGGCGAAGAAGTTTGAAAAGCTGCCGAGCCGGGCCACGGTGCCGCAGACCATCGAGCGCATCCGCGCGCGCATCCCGATCCTCAGTCATCTCACGCCCTTGCAGCTGCGCGAGTTCCTGCTCGACAGCGAGTTGCGGGTGCCACGCGCGGGCGAAACCATTTTCGAGCGCAACGACTACAGCGACAGCTTCTTCTGCATTCTCGACGGCGGCGTGTTCATAGCACCCAAGCCCGACGATGTGAGCGAGCTGATTCCGCTCGAAGCCGGGCAGTTCTTTGGCGAGATGAGCCTGATCTCTGGCCGCCGCCGCAGCGCCACCGTACTGGCGGGCGAAGGCTGCGTGCTGGTCGAGACCCCGCGCCGCTCGATGAACAAGCTGATCGCCAGCGTCGCCGGCGTGAAGCGGGTACTGGATGAAACCTTTCTCACCCGCGCCATCCAGTCGAAGATCGCGCCGGGGTTTTCCGCAGAGGCCCTGCGCGAGGTCGTCGCCAGCGCCTCGGTCAGGCGCTACAAGGCGGGCGAGATCCTGTTCAAGGCCGGCGATGCCGGCGACGGGCTGCACCTGATCCGCAAGGGTTCGGTGACGGTGGCGCAAGACATCGCCGGCAAGGAGATCGTGCTCGCCTACGTGCCGGCCGGGCAGTACGTGGGCGAGATGGCGCTGCTGACCGGTGCCCCGCGCAGCGCCACGGTGAAGGCTGCCATCGCCACCGAGACCATCCACCTCGAAGCTGGCCCCTTCATTGCCCTTTTGAAGCACCACCCGGCGCTGCGCGGACAGATCAGTGCCACGCTCAAATCCCGCGTGGCGGCCAATGCCTCTGCCCCGCAGGGCAAGGGCCAGCAGCAGGGCATCGTGCAGTTCCTCATGCAGCAGGGCATCGGCGAGGCGACCGATGTGCTCTTGATCGACGAGACGCTGTGCGTGGCCTGCGACCACTGCGAGAAAGCCTGCGCCGACACCCACGGCGGCATCTCGCGGCTCGACCGCGAGGCGGGTGCGAGCTTTGCCGAACTGCACGTGCCGACTTCATGCCGGCACTGCGAACACCCGCACTGCATGAAGGACTGCCCGCCGGATGCGATCCGCCGCGCGCCCAACGGTGAGGTGTTCATCACCGATGCCTGCATCGGCTGCGGCAACTGCGAGAAGAACTGCCCCTATGGCGTGATCCAGATGGGCGTGGTCAGCGAGAAACCACCGAGCCTCGTCAGCTGGCTCCTGTTCGGCGGCACCGAGCCCGGTTCGCGCAGCAAGAAAGCCCTCACCCAGGCCAAGCAGGCGAACGGCAAGGTGGCGGTGAAATGCGACATGTGCAAGGACTTGAGCGGCGGCCCGGCCTGCGTGCGCGCCTGCCCGACCGGGGCTGCGATCCGTGTGTCACCGGAAGAGTTCATCCAGATCAGCCAGGGCGCAGCTTAAGCCTCAACAAAACCAGCCAGCCATGAGCCAGCCCACCACCCGCCGCCGCAGCGCGCAGCGCGATGCCATCCACACCGGCTTCATGCGGCATCGGCAGTTCCGCTGGGCCAAGATTGCCTTGCTGCTGTGCGCGGCCTGCATTGCGGCGTACGTCTGGCACACGCCGCTCGATGGCCCCAATGGCGGCAGCTGGCTGGGCTACACCTTGGGCGGTATTGCCGCGAGCCTGATCGTGTTTCTCGCCTGGCTCGGCGTGCGCAAGCGCCGATACCGCTCCCGCTTCGGCACGCTCAAGGGCTGGACCTCGGCGCATGTGTATCTCGGCTTCGCACTGGTCGTCATCGCCACCCTGCACTCCGGTTTCCAGTTCGGGCTCAATGTCCACACCCTCACTTACGCACTGATGTGCCTGGTGGTGCTGTCGGGCATCTATGGCCTCGTCGTCTACGCCAAGCTGCCGCTCGAGAGCGCCCGCCTGCGCCAGGGCTCGACCCGCGATGCCTGGATCGAAGAACTTCTGGACTTGAACGAGCAGGCGCTCAAGCTCGCCGAGCCACTCGGCGAGGATGTGCATCGCAAGGTGGTGGGCTCGATCGAGAAGGTGCAGATCGGCGGTGGCCTGCGTCGCCAGCTCTATGGCCCCAAGCCGCTGCGCAGCTCCGAGGACTCGCGCGAGGCCCTGCAACAGCGCATCGAGGCGCTGCTGAAAAAGCCTGCCCATGCCAACGCGATGCAGCAGAACACGGTGATGTTCATGGCCGACCAGCTCGCCGATGCCGACCGGAGTGCTGCCGAGCTGCCGCGCCTGCAACAACTGCTGGAACTGATCGGCCGACGCAACGCGCTGGCCCAGCGCATCAACCGCGACATCGCCTTGAACACACGCTTGCAGGTGTGGCTGTTGCTGCATGTGCCGCTTACCTTTGCGCTCATCGCAGCACTCATCGCACACATCGTTTCAGTCTTCTTCTACTGGTGAGAAGACCATGAAAATCCTGCTGCGCACCATTGAACCGGATAGCCCGCTCGCCACCGAGCGGGTGCTGGATGTGCCCGTGCTCAAGATCGGCCGTGGCAGCGACCAGGACATCGTGCTGGGGGATCTCAGGCTGGCGCTGGCGCATGCCGAGTTGCTGCCGCACCAGGGCCTGCTCGGCAGCAGCGTGCGACTGCAGGCCAAGGCACGCCTGGGTGTGAAGGTCAACGGCACCCCACAGGCCAGCCATAGCCTGAAGGCCGGCGATGTGCTCGACTTCGGCCGCTACTCGCTCACCGTCGGCAAGCCGCAGCCGGGCTTCGATCTGGTGCTCAGTGTGCAGGAGCGCATCGCCGCGTCCGCCGAGCGCAGCGCCCGCAAGGCGGCCTTCAAGACCACGCTCGCCGATACCGGCTGGTCGAGGCGACGCTTGTCCTGGCTGCTGTTCCTGCTGGCGGCGCTCACCCTGCTGGCGCTGCCGCTGCTGCACCATTTCCAGCATCCACCGGCACAGGTGGCTGCCGAGCGCAGCACCGTGCCAGACCGGCATGTGAAGCCCGACATCGTCTGGAACTCAGGGCCTCTTTCCAACGCCCACCAGATGCTCAGCGCCGATTGCGGCGTCTGCCACCAGGAGCCCTTCCTGCGGGTGCAAGATGCGAGCTGCAAGGGCTGCCACGCCGACCTCGGCGACCACGCCATGAGCCGCGTGGTGGTACAGCAGCATCCCTTTGCCGAGCAGCAATGTACCGACTGCCACCGCGAGCACAACGGCGCGCACGGCTTGATCCCCACCGCCAACGCCGCCTGCACGGTCTGCCACGCAGATCCTGCCGATCTGCCCGGCAAGCCCGGCCTGGCGACGAAGGATTTCAGCAGTGCGCATCCGGAGTTCATGCTCAAGCTCACGCGCAAGGCCGCTGTGGGTGCGAAGGAGCCTTTCGTCTGGGTCGAAGCGCGCCAGGGCACGCCGGAGGCGAAGTTCGAGGACACCGGCCTCAAGTTCCCGCACGACCTGCATCTCGACACGAAAGGCATCGACGCCCCGGAGGGCAAACGCGTGCTGGAGTGCGCGGGCTGCCACACGCCCACCACAGACCGCGCGAGTTTTCTGCCGGTGACGATGGAGGCGCATTGCTCGGACTGCCACCGTCTCGACTTCGACCCCCAGCACCCCGACCGCCTGCTGCCACATGGCGAGCCGTCAGGCGTGGTGCAGTCGGTGCAAGACCACTTCGCCCGCATCGCCTTGGCAGGCGGGGTGATGACCGCCGGCGCGCCGACCGAAGTGCGCGAGCGCCGCCGCCCTGGCGAAACACTCGCACCCAACCGTGCCAAGGCCGCACTCGCCTGGGCTGATGGCGAAGCGCAAAAGACCCTCGCAGACGTGTTCGAGAAGCGCAGCTGCTATCTCTGCCATGCCGTCACCGCAACCGGCGACACGCCGCGCCGCTGGCAGATCGCCCCCGTCGCGCCCACCACCCAGCCTGCCTTTACCACGCTGACCTTCCCGCACGGCGCCCACGCGACCGAAACCTGTGCGAGCTGCCACGCCAGTGCCACCTCCAAGCACTCCGAAGACGTGCTGCTGCCGGACATCCACAGCTGCCGCGACTGCCACGGCGACACCGGGGCGATGACCGAAACCGCCTCGCCCTGCCAGTCCTGCCACGTCTACCACCTCGAGGCGAGTGCCACGCTCAGCCTGTCTAAGCCCGCTGCGAAGAAGGCCCCGTGAACCATCCGCTGCGCGCGCTGATGTTCGTCTTCGCACTGCTCACGGTGCAGGGCTGCGGCGGTGGCGGCATCGCGGCCACGCCCTGCACCGGCAGCTGCGCCGAGCCGCTGCCGCCGCGACTCGAAGTGGGCGATGTCGAGCGTGTGATCGCTCAAGGTGTGGCCGAAGCACAGGCGCGCAACGCCAGCGCCACCATCGCGGTGGTGGATCGCGTCGGCAATGTGCTCGGCGTGTTCCGCATGACGGGCGCCGATACCAGCATCACCATCGACTCCGGGCGCGGCGTCACCGGCGGGTTGGAGGGGATCAGCGTGATTCCGGATTCCCTCACCGCGATCAGCAAGGCCATTACCGGGGCTTATCTCTCCACCGAGGGCAATGCCTTCAGCAGCCGCACGGCGAGCCAGATCGTGCAGCAGTTCTTCAATCCCGGTGAGTTCCGGCAGCCCGGCGGACCGCTGTTTGGCGTGCAGTTTTCATCGCTCGCCTGTTCCGATCTCGTGCAGCGCCTGGGCAGCACCCGCCCCGGCGTAGGGCCGCAGCGCAGCCCGCTGGGTTTGTCGGCGGATCCTGGCGGCTTCCCGCTGTATCGCAATGGCGTGCTGATTGGCGGTGTCGGCGTGATTGCCGACTCGACTTATGGCGCTGATCTGGATGTGCGCAACAGCGACAGCGATCTCGACGAGCTGATCGCACTCGCGGCACAACGGGGCTTTGAACCACCCGATGATCGCCGTGCGGATCGCATCACCGTCGATGGCAAGACCTTGCGCTACAGCGACGCGAGCGCAGGCCAGCTGATGAGCGCAGCTGTTGCACCCAGCTTCGCCAGTCTCGATGGCAGCGCAGGCCAGCGGCTCCCCGTGCGCGGCTACACGGCGACGGGAGACAGCAGCCTTAAAGCAGGCACTCGCTTCGGCTTGGCCGAGTCCGGCATCCGCCCCGCCAGCCAGCCAGCACTCGCCGCACTCGATGGCTTCGTGCTGGTCGATGCCAGCAATGCCGAACGCTTTGCACCCCAGCCCGGCAGCGATGCCGCGAGCCTGGGCAGCACGGCACCACTCGCTGCCGCGGAAGTGCAGACCGTGCTCGAAGAGGCGCTGAAAATCGCCAATCGCGCCCGCGCGCAGATCCGCAGGCCGCTGTCTTCGCAGGCGCGCGTAACCATCGCCATTACCGACACCCACGGCGCGGTGCTGGGTATGGTGCGCACCCGCGATGCGCCGCTGTTCGGCACCGACGTGGCGCTGCAAAAGGCGCGCAGCGTGGCTTTTTTCAGCAACACGGCTGCCGCTGCCGACCTCGCCGCCACGCCCGACACGCAATACCTCGCCGGTGGCGAGACGGCTAGCATCGCGGCCTATCTGCCGGCCTATCGCAGCTTCTTCAACCAGCCCACGGCGCTGGCCGATGGCATCGCCTATGGCAACCGCAGCATTGGCAATGTCGCGCGGCCGTACTTTCCGGATGGCATACCCGATGGCGGCGAGCATGGGCCGGTCTCGAAAACCATCGCCAGCTGGAGCGTGTTCTCCACCGGCCTGCAATTCGACCTCGCCAATTCCGCGATCATCAAGCACGCCAGCTTCGTGCTGGGCGCAGGCAGCGACGTCACACCCGGCAGCTGCACCGAGATGCCCGCACCCGCAGGGGCAACCATGTCCCGGCTCGGCAATGGCTTGCAGATTTTTGCGGGTGGCGTGCCGATCCATCGCGGCAGCCAGCTAGTCGGCGCGATTGGCATTTCCGGCGATGGCATCGACCAGGACGACATGATTGCCTTCCTCGGTCTGCACAACGCGGGCGTTCGTCTGGGTGGCGCGATTGGCAACGCGCTGCCCGCGATGCGGGCGGACAAGCTCCAGCGCGGCGGCATCAATCTTCGCTACGTGCAATGCCCGCAGGCGCCGTTTCTCGACAGCGACGAGCAGCGACCATGCGCAGACAAGTGAGCCTGCGCGTCGCAGGCCTCGCCGCAGTGCTGCTGAGCACCGCGGCGCAGGGCCTCACCATCGACGAGACGATCAAGGACATTGATGACGGCTTCTGGACCGAGCGTCCGGCAAAGCCGACTGTGATCGACAGGCCTACCAAGGCATCCATCGACCCGGTGAGCGCCGAGCGCCGCCGCCCCGACCGCGAGACCCGCCCCGCGTCGAAGCCCAACACCGAGCCGCTGCCCGACCCCAACGCCCGCACGGGTCTCGCCCCCGTGCGCCCCATCGAGAACTGGCAGGCCACCGAAGGCGCGCCGGTGCCCGACCGCTGGCGGCTGATCAGCAACCTCGGCGTGATGAAGGACCAGATCCTCAACCCCTACGAGCAGAACACGCTCAAGGGCGACAAGCCGATTCGTGGCCACGACGAGTTTCTGGTGGTGGTCGCCATCTCCGACACCGTGTTCGAACCGCGCAGCATCCCGACGCCCGTCGCCGCCCAAGCGCCGGACCGCCCGGCGGCCAACGGCATCTTCGGCGGCGACACCCAGAACGCCTTTCTGCAAAGCGTGATCCTGAGCCTCGTCTATCTCAAAGGCGACACCACCTTTCGCCCGCCGGACATTGAGTTTCACATCACACCCGTATTCAATTTCAACCACGTGCACGTGCAGGAAAACCGCGCGCTGCGGGTTGATCCGCGCGAGTCCACCACGCGGCGCGAAACCTTCATCGGCATGCAGGAGTTGTTCCTCGACTACCACCTGCGCAATGTCAGCGATCGCTATGACTTCGACTCGATGCGCTTCGGCATCCAGCCCATCTCGCTGGATTTTCGTGGCTTCCTGTTCCAGGACCTGCCGATCTCCGCCCGTCTGTTCGGCACCCGCGACAACAACCGCTGGCAGTACAACCTGCTGTGGGCGCGCCGGCTTGAGAAAGACACCAACAGCGGCCTGAACGCCATCAACCGCACGCCGCGCGAGGATGATCTCTTCGCCGCCAATCTCTACCGGCAGGACTGGCCGGTGCTGGGCTTCACGTCGCAGGCGCTGATCGCCCACAACCGCAACCGCGAGGGTGGTGATTTCTTCTTCGACCGCAATGGCTTTTTGGCCCGCCCCGCCTCGCTCGGTACCGAGCGCGGGCGCAACTATCAGGTGACGTATCTGGGTGTGAACGGCGATGGTCACTTCGGCCGCGACAACATCACCGTCTCCGGCTATCTGGCGGTTGGGCGCGAGACGCGCGGCGTGTTCAAGGACGCCTCGCGCGACATCCTTGCCGGCTTTGCCGCCACCGAATGGTCGCGCGACTACAACTGGATTCGCGCGCGCGTCTCCGCACTGTGGGCGAGCGGCGATGACGACCCGTACGACAGCACTGCCAATGGCTTCGATGCCGTGTTCGAGAACCCGATCTTTGCGGGTGCGGACACCAGTTACTGGATTCGCCAGGGCGTGCCGCTGATCGGCGGCGGCGGCGTAACGCTGTCGACCCGCAACGGCGTGCTCAACAATCTGCGTACGAGCAAGGAGCATGGGCAGAGCAATTTCACTAATCCCGGCACGATGCTGCTGGGTGTGGGTGGCGACTTCGACCTGACGCCGGAGCTCCGGCTCTCGACCAATTTCAATCACCTCTGGTTTGCCGACGCCACGGTGGTGGAGGTGGCGCGCAATCAGGGGGGCATCTCGAAGTCGATTGGTTGGGATTTATCGACGGCGCTGATCTGGCGGCCGTTCCAGAACCAGAACGCGGTGCTGCGACTCTCGTATGCGCAGCTGTTGCCCGGTGCGGGTTTCGAGGCACTGTTCCCGGATGAAGACGCCTATTCGCTGCTGGCGAATGTGACGTTGACCTATTGAGCGCGCCATGAAGAACTTACTCACTCTGCTGCTCGCGCTCACTCATTTGCTGTCATTCCCGCGCAGGCGGGAATCCAGGTCTCTGTTGCGCTCTTTCGCGCTGACGCGCTCTGCTTGCAGTGCACTGGCATCGAGTGCGGTTTCGCCTAAGGGCGAGTCACTTTCTTTTGCTTGTGCAAAAGAAAGTAACCAAAGAAAAACACACCCGATACGGCGGTGCTTCGCACTACCCTGCGATGCTCGGTTTTCGGGGGCGCTGCGGAACTCGCTTCGCTCAGACAGTC
>JAZKHC010000048.1:0-16647 GCA_040385605.1 Pseudomonadota bacterium | reverse complement strand
GCTGGGTCTTGCTGGTGCTGAACAGCACGAAGACCACGCCGAACCAGAGCAGCAGGTAGAGCGTGCGCGGCTCGACTTTCCAAAACTTGGCCTGTTTGAAGACCGCAGGCAACCAGGCCGCGAAGGGCAGCACGATCAAGGGCAGGGCAGCGAGGTAATACCAGAGCTTGCCGCCGTGATTCTCCATCGTCTGGTTGAAGCGGCCGACATTGTGGTCGAGCAGAAAATGGCGGAAGAAATCACCGCCGTCCTTCAGCGTGAGTGCCACCGCCCAGGGCAGAAACACCGCCAGCGTAACCAGCCAGCCGGGGATGAAGAACGCGGCCTTGAACGTGTCTTGCCAGCGGCGGGTGAGCAGTGCAAACGGCAGCACCACCATCACCGGCAGCGCCACCGCGACCGGGCCTTTGGTGAGCAGGGCGAGGCCGATCCAGAGATAGACCAGCAGCAGTCGCTTGTTGGTGGGGGATTCAAACCAGCGCCACAAATCCAGCAGCGTCAGCGCCAGCAAAAGATTGAGCAGTGCATCCGCCGTCGCCGCGTGGCCAATCAGGCCCGGCACGGGCGAGAGGGCGAGGCTGCCAGCGGCGAACAGCGCCTTGTCCTTGCTGCCGCTGACTTTGCGCACGAAGCGATACACCACCCACATCCAGGCACTCGCCGCGAGCATCGAGGGCAGCCGCAGGGCGAACTCGCTCCAGCCAAAAACGCTGACCGAAGCGGCTTGCAGCCAGTAGATGAGGATGGGCTTGTCGTAGCGCGGCGCGCCATCGAGATAGGTCATCAAAAAGTCGCCGCGCTCGAACATCTCGCGCGTCGCCGCCGTGAACGCGCCCTCGTCGAGATCGAACAGCGGCACCGCCCAACTGTTGAGCCAGAAGCCGGCGAAGGCGAACAGCGTCAGCCACAGATAAGTGGGATCAAGCCTTAAGAGCAGGCGTTGCAGCGGGCTGATGTAGACGCGCGGCTGACGGGCCATGCTGAAGCTAGACCTTGACGGCAGATTCTTTCGGCAGCGGCATCACCACGGTCGCAGGCTGTGCTGCATCGGCCCAGCCCAGCGGCGAGCCATCGTCGGTGGCCTCGTCGATCAGGGCGACGCGCGGCATGTCCTTGTAGAAGATGCGGGCGAGCATCTCGGCCACGATGCCGGTGGTGATGAACTGCATCGAGAACACCAGCAGCAGGATGGTGGCCATCAGCATGGGTCTGCCGCCGATGGGCTCGCCGAGGCCGAACTTGACGAACAGCAGCCAACTCATCAGCGAGCCGCCGACGAAGCCGAGGGCGAGACCAATCGAGCCGAAGAAGTGACCGGGCCGCGCCTGAAAGCGCATGAAGAAGAAGACGGTGAGCAAGTCCAAGATCACGCGGAAGGTGCGCGAGATCCCGTACTTGCTGGAGCCGAACTGCCGTGCGTAGTGGGCGACGGGCATCTCGGCGATGCGGTGCGGGCTGGTCACCATCGCCGCCCACACGGGGATGAAGCGGTGCATCTCGCCGTAGAGCCGCACCTTCTTGATGACGCGCGCGCGAT
The DNA here is from genome assembly GCA_040385605.1 of Pseudomonadota bacterium. Classification (GTDB taxonomy): domain Bacteria; phylum Pseudomonadota; class Gammaproteobacteria; order Nevskiales; family Nevskiaceae; genus Stagnimonas. The sequence goes on along the minus strand of JAZKHC010000048.1, from coordinate 15,110 downwards.
AGACCTTGAGCGAGCAGCCGTAGTCGCTGAGGTTCACACCGGTGATGCGGGCGATGAGGCGGTTGGCGATCTTGCTCGGCAGCTTGCGCGAGACCACGGCGTCCTGCCGGTTGACGCGCTTGCCCTGGATGAGATCGAGGTCGCGTTTGAGCATCTCCTCGACGAGTTTCGGGATATCGGCCGGGTCGTTCTGCAGGTCGCCATCAAGCGTGGCGATGATCTCGCCGCGCGCAGCGTCGATGCCGGCCTGCATGGCGGCTGTCTGGCCGTGGTTGCGGGCGAAGCGCAGCACGCGCACATGCGCGCCGTACTGCGCCGCTTCGCGTACCAGGCGCGGGCCGGTATCGTCGGTGGAGCCGTCATCGACGACGATCAGCTCCCACTCGCCGGGGTAGCCTGCAAGCCCCTTGTGGACGCCTTCGAGCATGGGCGTGACGTTGTCCTGCTCCTTGTACATTGGGATGACGACGGAGAGGCGCGGGGCATTGATGAGCTGGTTCATAGAGCGGATTTTCTCATACGCGGCTGGGTGAGCCAGGCTAGGGCACCGGCGGCGAGCGCGATGCCCAGTACGAGGATGTGCAGGTTGACGGCAGCGGCCAAGAGCGCGGGCGTGGGCGGGGCCAGCGGCGAGGCAAAGGCGATCACGCCCGCCTCGTAGGTGCCGAAGCCACCCGGCGTGTGGATGGGCAGCACGGTAGAGAGGTCACCACCGATCGCGCCGAGCAATCCCGCCACCAGCGAGAGCTGTGCGAGGGCGGCGAACACCGCGGCGAGGGCGGCGAGCTTGATGCCCCAGGCGGACCAGCTCAAGCCGAGATCGAGCAACACCTGCGCGGGCCGCTGCGGGATGCCGGCGAGCACCATTTGCAGCAGCTTCGCGGCCTTGCCCTCGTGGGTGCTCAGCCGCTGCGAGAGCTGGCGATTCAGCACCGGGGCCAGCAGCGGAATGACCGCTGCGGTCAGCGCCAGCATCAGCCACACCGCGAAGGGCAGGGGCAGCAGCGCCGGTGCAAAAGTGAGCAGTGCCAGCACACCGAGCACGTTCAAGTCCAGGAGGCGCAGCCACAGCAGGGTGCCTGCGCCCTCGGCCATCGGCACGCCGAACCAGCGCCGCATGAGGATCGGAAAACTCGCTTCGCCAGTGCGCGCGGGTAGCATGAGATTGAGCGCATTGTTGAGCAGAATCAGTTGCAGGCATTGCCCCCAAGCGCCGCGCGGGATGCGCGGCTCGGCGAGGTAGATGCGCAGGGCGCGCAGCGAATAGCTGATGAGTTGGGCCACCACCACCACCGCGACCAGTTCGAGTGGCACCTGGCTCCAGGGTGCCAGCAGGCGCGCAAAGCCCCACCAGTGTTCGATGGCGAGCGCGAAGGCAGCGAGCACCAGCACTTGCAGGGCAATCAGCAGGGCGCGTTTAGTGGTGGCCGTCATCCGGGCATTTTAGGCGAGGCTGCCGCGCGGCCCTCCAACCCCTAAACTACCGCCATGAGCTACCTCGCCCTTGCCCGCAAATACCGCCCGCGCCGTTTTGAAGACGTGATGGGGCAGGGCCACGTCACCAAGGCCCTGTGCCATGCGCTGGACCAGAATCGCCTGCACCCGGCCATCCTGCTCACCGGCACGCGCGGGGTCGGCAAGACCACACTGGCGCGCATCATCGCCAAGGGCCTCAACTGCGAAACCGGCGTGACCTCGCAGCCCTGCGGGGTCTGCGGCAGTTGCAAGGAGGTCGATCAGGGCCGCTTCGTCGATCTACTCGAAATCGACGCCGCGTCGAACACCGGCGTGGACGACGTGCGCGTGGTGATCGACAACGCCCAATACGCGCCGGTGCGTGGCCGCTACAAGGTGTATTTGATCGACGAAGTCCACATGCTGTCGAAGAGCGCCTTCAATGCGCTGTTGAAGACGCTGGAAGAACCGCCGCCGCGAGTGAAGTTCATCCTCGCCACTACCGACCCGCAGAAGCTGCTCGCCACCATCCTGAGCCGCTGCCTGCAATTCAATTTGAAGCGCTTGCCGATCAGTGTCATCCGCGAGCAGATCAACAAGGTGCTGACCGAAGAAGGGCAGGGTTTCGAGCCCGGTGCGGTGAGCGAGATCGCACGCGGAGCCGACGGCTCAATGCGCGATGCGCTCTCGCTCACCGATCAGGCCATTGCCTTTGCGGGTGGCGGCACGCTGCTGCGCGAGCCGGTGGAAGAAATGCTCGGCACCTCCGGCCGCCGCGTGCTGTATGACCTGATGGCCGCGCTCACCACCCGCGATGGCACCGCCCTGCTCGCAGGCATCCAGAAGCTGGAAGCGCAGGCCCCGGACTACGCAGCCCTGCTCAACGAACTCGCTACCGTGCTGCAACGCCTCGCCATGCTGCTGGCGCTGCCGAAGGCGCAGACCGAGGACGACGACGAGGCCCTGCTCGCACTGAATGGCCGCTTCAAGGCCGAGGATTTGCAGCTGTATTACCAGATCGCCGTGCTCGGGCGCCGCGACCTCGGCTGGGCTCCGGAGCCGCGTCTGGGCTTCGAGATGTGCCTGCTGCGCATGCTCGCCTTTCATCCCGATCAGCCACCCGATCAGCCTGCAACGGTGGGTAGTGCGCGCCCTGCAACGAGTGCGTCTGGTGCCGCTGCACCCGCACGCCCAGCCGCCACTTCTCCTACGGCCAGCCTTGCACCGCCCGCACCGGTCGCTGCCAAGCCGCGCATCGAGCTGCCCGCCATCGCCGTGCCAGTGCCCACACCGCAGCCGGTGGCCGCTGGTGCGCCCTGGGCCGTGCGGCTCGAGGCCTTGGCACTCAAGGGACTCACCAAGACCCTCGCCTACAACGCGGTGTGGACTTCGCGCGATGGCGACGCCCTGCGCCTCACGCTCGATGTGAAGCACAAGCACCTGCTCACCGAAGAGCGCCGCAGCGAGTTGCAGGAGGCCTTGCGCATCCAGCTCTCGGCACCCATCCACTTGGTAATTGACGTCGGCATCGGCGCGCTCGATACGCCCGCAGCACTCGCCATCGCCGCACAGGACGCGAAACAGAAAGCCGCCGAGACCGCGATTGTCGAAGACGAGCGGGTCAAGGCCTTCCAGCAGCATTTCGGCGCCAGCATTCGTGCGGGTTCCATCAAATCCATCTAGTCAATTAAAGGAGTGCCCATGAAAGGCCCCATGCAACAGATCCTCGCCCAAGCCCAGAAGATGCAGGAAAACGTCAAGCGCCTGCAGGATGAAGTCGCCCGCATGGAGATCACCGGCGAATCCGGCGCGGGTCTGGTCAAGGTCACGCTCACCGGCAAGCACCAGGCGAAGAAGGTCGAGATCAGCCCGGATGCGCTGACGGAAGACAAGGAGTTTCTGGAAGATCTCATCGCCGCCGCCATCAACGACGCCGCGCAGAAGATCGAAGCCGCCAGCGCCGCAAAGATGAGCAGCGCCACCGCCGGCATGCAGCTGCCGCCGGGGATGAACCTCGGCGGCTTGATGTAGCGAAATGCCCGCCTGAGCTACTGCGCTCGACATTTTGCATCCCGGCGGTGCTCGCAATGCTCATGGCCACCAGGCCACTCCGCTTGCTGCGCTCCGGCGGGCTGCAAACTGCCTTCGCTCGCTACGCTCATGCGGGCATTGCTAGCGCACTAACCAAAATCCATGAGTAGCTACTCCCCCAAACTCACCCGCTTGATCGACGCCCTGCGCCGCCTGCCGGGCGTTGGCCCCAAGTCGGCGCAGCGCATGGCACTGCATCTCTTGCAGCGCGACCGCGAGGGCGCAGCCTTTCTTGCCCGCAGCGTCAGCGAGGCGATGGAGGGCATCAACCAGTGCCCGCGTACGCGCATGTTCTGCGAGCCGGATCACTGTGGCTTCTGCACTGCGCGGCGCGATGACACGGGGCAACTGTGCGTGGTCGAGAACCCGGCCGACCTGCTCGCCATCGAAGGCGGCACCGGCTACCGCGGCCGTTACTTCGTGCTCATGGGCCGGCTCTCGCCCCTCGATGGCATCGGGCCGGAACAGTTGGGCCTCTCACTGCTGATCGAGCAGCTCTCGAAGGGTGATGTGCGCGAACTCATCATCGCCACCAACCCGACGGTGGAGGGTGAGGCGACCGCCCACTACATCGCCGAACTTGCCAAGGCGCGCAGCGTGAAAGTCACCCGCATCGCCCACGGCGTGCCGATGGGCGGCGAGCTGGAATACGTCGATGGCGGCACGCTCAACCACGCCTTTGCCGGGCGGCAGTTGCTGTAGTAATAAAACCATCAGACACAAAAAAGCCGGGGCATGCCCCGGCTTTTTTGTTGCGAGCTTCAATCAGGCCATGCGGCGACGACGGCCGATGCCGAACAGCAGCGGCAGCAGCAGGCCCAGGCCCAGCGCCCCGCCACCGAAGCGACCAGCCGCATCGCCACTGACAGTGGCTGGTGGCGGACTGCCGATCTGCCCACCCCCGGCGCTGCCACCACCCACGTTCTCCACCTTCACCGAAGCCGGCGAGCCGAACAGCTGGATTTCCGCCGCGCGCGCAATCGTGCCGGGTGCGACCGGGCTGACGTAGGTCCCCTCGGGCGCGTCGGTGGTGTTGACACCCGACTGCGGCGGCGGGCTATAGGAGACGCAATCGGTGTTGAACGTCGGATCGTTGTCCTGGTCGCCCTGGAACAGCGGCTGGCCCGTGCACTGGTTGGTGAGCGTGCGCAGCATGATGTGGCTCGCCGTCACGGGTGCAAAGCTGAAGCTGCGGATGTTGAGGTCTGGTTGCGTCGGGCGCAGCGGACGGCCCGGGAAGGCATCCTCCGGGCTGGTGTAGATCACCTTCGTGAAGTCTGCGGGCGCAGCACAGGTGCCGGTGCAGCTCAGGAGCTCGAACTGGCGCAAGGCGATGTAGCGGCCAGAGTTGCTGGGCTTCGGGTCGACGGGCTCGATGCCCGATGGCGGCGGGCCGGCGGCAGCGCTGACGTTGACACCGGAGAGGCTGCGCGGACCACCGGCGAGCGTGATGATCGCGTAGCTGCCGGCCACTGGTGCCTCGGTGCCGTAGCGCACGCCGGTGTTCTCGGTGTCGTCAATGAGCAACTCGGCGGCTGCGGCATCCACCGCGTCGGTCGCACCAGTGACCGCGGTCGCACCGCGCGTCTTCGAGGCCCAGTTGCTGGGCAGGGTGATGCGCAGGGTGTTGCTGCCTGCAGCGATCACAACGCCGGGGAAGCGGTGGATGCCGAAGCCCGGGGCCTCGACCATGAAGTCGTAGGTGCCGGGCACCATCTTCGCCGTATCCAGCGTGTTGGAGGTACGACGCATCGTGGCCTCGTCGGTGGCGTCCACCACGGTTTCCGGGTCGGTGTCGGCGATGGCGCGCGTGCGGGTGGCGAACTGGCCGACGTAGAGCTTGGCACCAACCACCGGCGTGCTGCCTTCGTCCCCTGCGACGGGCACGAACTTCAAGGTGGCCGGGGCTTCCAGCGGCGACTCGAAGTTGGGCGTGGGCGTACCGTCGCTGCCGCCATTGGTCTGGGCGTTAATGCCCATGCCACGGCTGGCGAAGGCCTTCCACATCTCCTTCTGGTTGGCGCCGCTGAAGCGGGCCAGGTCGGAGGCCAGCATGGCATCGCGGGCATCGAGCATCGACGGTGCGGCGGGCATCAGCAGGAAGGAATCGAACTGCATCTGCACCCAGCGACGGTTGCCGGGGCAGGCATCGGCGGCATAGACGCCGTTGGCGCAGTCGACCTGGCGCTTGCTGTCGCTGTAGGGAAATATGCTCTGGTATTTGTCGATCAGTGCCTGGCGCACCACCCAGTTGGTGGCACTCCAGATCTCGCCATCGGCATGTACCTGCACACCGGGCGTGTCGTAGCCGATGTTGCTGTAGTTGAGCGGGCTCGAGTCGAACGCAAAGTTGCGGATGCCGCGCTCCTTGTCGCCTGTGGCATAGGCGCCGAGGGCGGTGGGTTTGGCATCGCCCACCGGCAGGTAGCCGAGTTCCATCATGTACTCGGTAGCGGTGAGATCGCCCCAGCTCTCGCCCATCGCGCGACCCTGGTCGCCGCCGATGTTGGAATCGGGCCCGCCGATCATGCGATTGGTGATGGCATGGGTGTACTCGTGGCCGACCACGCTCATATCGTAGTTGGCATCCGCGCAGGGCGGATAGTTGACGCCAGGCAAAGGCTGGAACAGGTACTGGTTGGTGATGCCGGGCACGCCGTCGTTGAGCGTGACCTGGTTGGCGTTGTTGCGCCCGGGAGCCTGGAAGAAGGTCGGCGAGGCGAAATTGCCCGAGATCGCACCGGCCTGCGCCTGGCCGAGTTCAGGGTCGTTCTCCTGCGCCTGCGGGGTAAGGCCGAAGTTGCTCGACTGCAGGTTGAAGTTGCGCTCGGTGAAGCCGAGGAAGTACGACCAGTCGTGCATGCGATTGTGCGAGGCGAACAGCTGCGCGACCGAGGCGTCGATGTCGTTGCCGGTGGGCGTCAGGTTGCTCGGGTCGCACTTCGAGCTGGCCCAGACGTTGGTGAAGGGAAAGTTGTAGTCGCGCGTCGGGCTGACCGGGCGATACATCGAGGACGGCGTCAGCGGGCTGCCCCAGGACTCGGCGGTGATGGCGTTATTGCCCATCGTGGTCATGGTCGGCGCATTGCCGGTCTGCACCACATCCCAGGGGAAGCGCGAGGCGATGCTGCCGACCACGAAGTCGCAGCTGCCCTTTTCGGTCCAGCAGGTATTGAGGCGGGTATCGGCACCGTCGCTGTGCGGATAGGCACCGAAATACTTCCAGCCCGGCAGGTTGAAGGTGCCACCGGCACTGGCGCCGCTGGTGGTGATGGTGCCCGCGTAGTCCAACGGTGGCAGGGCGGCGCTGAAGGGGCAGACCTCGGCCTGGTAGGCGCCGGTGGGCACGCCGCCTGTCGGTGCGTAAGTCAGCGTTTCGGGGCTCGTGAGCAGATCGTTGGAGGCGACCACCGAGCCGTTGAAATACAGGTTGATCAAGATGTCGTTGGCGGGCTGCGCGGCGGCCGCGCCGACGAGCACCTGGTTGATGCCATCGCCCACCTCGAAATCATGGCGCGGACCGCAGCTGGCGGCGTCGGCAAAAGCACCCTGGAACGGCGTGGTGTTGTTGCCGGCAGCCTGCCAGTCCACACGGTTCTCGCGCTTCAATATCGCGCCGGTCTCGGCATCGACGAAGCTCACGAAGGCCAGCACGTTCGACGCATGCACATCGAGCACGATGGTCTCGTAGGCCTGACGCACGCCGCCAGCCGGCATCGGCAGCGCCACCAGGCGCGTGCGCTGCGGCTGGGCAAAGCCCTGCACATCCAGCATGTGCCAGCCGAGCGTGGCGGTGCGGTCGAGCACCTGCTGCACAGCCGTGGCCGGCACGCGGCGGCCGAGGTTGGCGGCGGCACGCGACCAGGCCTCGCGGGGCGAGAGCGTGGCCGCACCCGGCAAGGGCTGATCGCCCGCCGAAGACGAGGAGACGTAATAAACCTTGCCGTCCACCACGCCGACGGTGATGAGGCCATCGACCGCCGAGGGCAGGCCGCCGAAACGCTGGCGGAACAGCATGGCGCGCGCGGCGTTGTGGGGCGTGATGCCCTCGTTGACCAGCTCCAGCGCATCGACGCTGGCGGGGCTCAAACGGAACAGAGAGGCATTGGCCTTGATGAAGGAGCGCGCCTGTTGCTCCGGCGTGCCGCCGAGGCCGGTGGCGAGATAGCCGCCGTGGCGGATCATCGAATGCACGGTGCCGAAGCGGTTCCAGTTGGCGTTGGCGCCTAGCTGCTGCACCAGCGCGAGCTGGGCGGTGCTGGGCGCGAGTGCGCCGGGGCGGAAGTCGGCATCCCCGGTCTGGCGCGGTGCCTCGCCGTTTTCGAGGAGAGCAGTGGCGGGGCCGCTGAACGCGGCACAGGCAAGTGCGAAGGCCGCGCAGGTGCGGCGCAGGGTAACTGGAGTCTGGAACATGAAGGACCTCGAACCGGCTTATGGGATTAAAACGACCCCCAGCGGTCCTTCGCAGGAATCAAGACAAGCCAATGGTAAGCACAGGTCGTGCCGATCACCAAGCCGCCGTCGACCAAATGTCAATCTGTCAATCCGCCGTTGATGCCCGGCCTACTTGCCGTTGAGCAGCGCATCCACCTTGGCGGCGCAGATGAAATCGTTTTCGGTCAGACCATTCGCCGTGTGCGTCCACCAGGTCATCGACACCGTCTTGTAGCCAAACGTGATGTCGGGGTGGTGGTCTTCGCGGTGGGCGACGTAGATCGCGGCATTCACGAAGGCAGTGGTGTGGTAGTAATTCTTGAACTGGAAGGTCGCGGCGAGCTTGCGGCCCTCGTCCGCGAACTCCCACTCGGCACGCAGTTCCTTCTTCAGCAGCTCGGCCTCGGCCACCGGCAGCGGCGGGGTCTTGCCCTCGCAGGGGATACAGCGTTTTTCGGCGAGCTTGGTCATGGCGGGTTCTTGGCCTTGTGGAGTGGCCCGCATTTTAAGGGCTATCGGGGTGCTGGCTCCGGCAGTCCATATTGCTGCGCCGCCCTGGGATTCAATGCCTTGGCAAGCGCACGCTGCTGTGCAGATTCGCCTGCACGTCCAGCGACGGCAAACACGCGCGCGGCGGCAGCATGCAGCTTGGCAGTCTGCCAGCCACTGGCGAGTGCGATGCGCATCACCGTCTCGGCTTCGCGTACATCGCCCGCGCGCAGCAGGGCATCGGCGAGCGGCACCTGCGATTCGCCGTTGGGTCGCAGTGCGTGGTTCTTGCGGGCCAGCGCCAGGGCTTCTGAGGGGGTGCCGAATTGCAGGAAGTGATCCAGCCCATGTCCATAGGCGGCTTCGGGCAGTGTCGCCAGCCTCGCGTCGTAGAGCTTGCGTGCTTTGGCGATCCAGCCCTGCGCGGCGGCCTCGTCGCCACGTTCGCGCTCTAGCCTTGCCAGTGCATCCATGAACTCGGGGCGGTCAGTGTCGCGGATGACCGCGCTGTACTCGCGCCTCGCGGTTTCGGCATCACCTTGCAGGGCATGGATTTCGGCGATGTGCTCGGCTGCCTGCCACCAGCCCGGCAACAGCCGCAGCGCGTGGTGGTAGTGGGCGAGTGCCAAATCCCAGCGGCCACGGTCGAGCTCGATCAGCCCACGTTGCAGGGCCAGGAAGGCGCGCGGGTGCTGCGAGTCGCCGTGGTGGATCGCCTCGGCACGGTCGAGCAATGCCAGTGCTTCACTGAGGTGCCCCATGCGCGCATGCCAGAGTGCGAGGCGCACCAGGCTGGGCAGGTCTTCGCGGCGCTCAAGCACCCTGCGATAACCCAGCAAAGCCTCTTGGTAATGGCCGCGATAGAAAGCGAGATCAGCCCGCAGAGCAAGGATGGCGGTGAGGTCGGGATCGTTCTCGGCGGCGGCACGGTCAAGATCGGCCTCGACGCGATCCAGCCGATGCACGCCGACATTGAATCGCGCGCGCGCCAGATACGGCCCGCCCTTGCTGCCTGCCAGCGCGAAGGCCTTGGCAAGTGACTGCTCCGCCTCGCTGTAAAGACGGTAGTCGCCAGTGAGCTGCGCCAAGCCGCGCTGCGCTTCGGCGAGATTGGCCCATTGCGGCCACACCACGGGCCCAAGCGCGATGGCGGCCTGCACATCTCGCACGGCCTGTTCGGCAGCGCGGCGCTCATCCTCGTAACTCGCAACCGATACCGGCGCGGCAGCCATCACGACGCTGGGGCTTGCCAATGGTGACGGCGCTTTCTGGCAGGCTGCGGCGAGTGCTGCGACCAGCACCAACAACGCTGGCTTCACGGCGGCGGATGTGCCGCGGCGAGAAACGGAAACTGCGCCAGAAACGGCGACTCGTTGCGCGTCGGGTTGGTCGGCAGTTGCTCGAATGAGAACACCGTGCAGGGCCGCTACCGCAGGTGCCCGGCGTGGTGAGGTCGAGCAGCGCCATCGACAGGATGCGATCCACCGTCGGGTCCTCGAAGCGCCGCCCGTTGGGGAAGCCGTCCGGCTGCGAGAGGTCGAGCTGCAGGGTGTCGGGGATGATCTTGCCGATTACCTGCCTGAGGCATACATCGGTCGGGCAGACGGCGAGACCCTGCGCAATGATCGCGTCGTCAAGCCCGACATGGAGTTGTTCGAGGCGCTGGGTCATCAAGGCGGCGTAGTCACCGTCCTGGTTCGGATCGCTGCCGTTGAACTGGTCCTTGTCCTTGGTCAGCAGCAGCACCGTGGCGACCACCGGCTGGCCCATGCGGTCGAAGCGGCCGTAGGCAGTTTTGGGGAAGGTCTGGAACACGAAGGAATCAGCCACTGGTGCCTGGGGTGGCGGCGTGACAGTGCTGCTGCCGCCGCCGCCCCCACCGCTGCAGGCAGTGAGGATCAAGCTGGCAGCAAGGCTCAGGCTGCCGCGCGAAAGAGTGTGAATGTTCATGGCGGCTCCTTACTTGATCAAGCGTTCGCCCGAGGCCCAGACCCGGATCAGCTTGTTGCTGTTGCTGCCTGGGCGGGCAACGATGAGGCTGGGGTCCATCTCGAACACCAGGGCGGTGAGATTGCGACGCGAGAAGGAATCGCGGCGGGTGTCGAACATCAGCTGGCCCTTGGGCTTGTCGGTGCTGTTGAAGCTGCCGAGGGTAGCGGTGAAGCCCTCGAAGTCGAAGAAGAAGGGATCGTCGCGCAGGCCTGCATAAGCCCTGAGGCCTGTGGGTGAGGCCAGCACGCGCTCGACTGGTCCTGCAACAAACTTGGCACCCGCACCTGGCAAGTCCTCGAATTGCACGCCCGCCTCGCCCTTTGAATTACGGCCGAAGCGCATCAGGATTTCGTACTCGGGCTTGGCATCGCCATCGAGGTCGATGTTGTAGATGAAGAGCGCATCGGGGTCGAAACGCCCGGTCGGGCCATCCACCCGCGCACGCGGCACGGGCGCACCGCCGAAGCAGATCGCGCCGACCATCTTGCCGCCGTCGCGGAAGATGAAGACATCGGTGATGTCGGTGGAAGGATCGGTGGTGGAGCGTGGGGCGTCGGCGTGATCGGCAGCGCTAACGGTTGTGGCCGTGAACAGCAATACCGCTGCTGCCATCCACTTTCTGACGGCCGGACCTGCCTTGGAAGCTGGATGCTGCATGGTGCTCTCCCGGTACTGCGTGATGACTACTTCCTTGTCCCCGCTTCATCGCTGACAAACCAGGGTTTGCCATCGACGTCTAAAAATAATCCCTCCATCTCGCGCTGGTTGAAGGGGCGAGAGCCGATTCGGCCAAAAACTGCGATCTGGTTCCCGGTTTCATCGACAGCACGGTCTCTATCGAGGCCCTTGCTGAGGGCGAGCAGGGGCTTGCTGCTCGGCCAGTGCGAAATCCAGGTTGGCTTCGGTTCCGGCGAAAAGCCGTAGAACTTGGGCTGGGTATCGGGTGCGGTGAGTTGCAGCACGTGCAGGCCGCTCTCGTCCGCCACATAGGCGAAGAGACTGGCATTGGTGGAGCCGACCACCACATCGTTCGCGCCCTTCAATTTGCCATCTGCCGTGGTGCGGATGAGCACGCTGGGCTGTTCGGGGCTCTGCACATCAACCACCACCAGGCCCTCGGCACCGGCTGCGACATAAGCGTAAGTGCGCGCGACATAGACGCGGCGCGCATCGGCCATCGGCAGCAGTGCCTTCGCAACCGGCTGCGCGGGTACGGTGATGTCGAATACTTCCAGCCCGCGCGCCGTGGTCACGAAGGCATAGCGGAACTGCACCGCGATGCTGCGGGCATCACTCATCGCCGTGATGCCGACGAGCTTCGGTTGCAGCGGTGTGTCGAGGTCGAGCACCACCAGTCCCGCATCGGCGATGACGTAGACGCGCGTGCCGGCGATGGCGAGATGGCGCGCGCCTTTCAGCACGCTGTCGGCGTTCCAGGTGAGCGCGCGGCTCAGCTTGTTGTTGCGCGGCTCGCCGTCTTGCAGGGTATCGACGTTGACGAGGATGAGACCCTCCACCGCATCCGCAATCAGCGCGTAGTGATAGAGCGGGTGCATGGCCTGCTCCTGATTCTGCTCACGCAGCTTCGCATCGGCATTGCGCAGCGGGTTGATCGGCTGGTTGGTCGGCAGCACCACACAGCGCGCGTCTTTGGACTTCACTTGCGTGTCATGGCCGAGCGGCGAGAACGGTGCAGTGATGAGCCGCTGGCTGAAGCCCTTGTTGGCGATGCTCGCGGCGTCGTAGGCCTGCATGCCATCGCTACCCTCGGCGGCATACAAGTACTCGCCGCGCAGTTGCAGGCAGCGCACCGGCTCGCCGCTGCCGTTTTCATGCGCGGTGGTGAGCGTGCGCTTGCGCGCCTCGTGCGCCGCATACCAGTCCGGGTAGGCGTAGCGGTGCAAATAGCTGCCGATCACCGCCTGCGGTTCGTTCCATTCCGTCACTTGCACCGCTGCAATGCCCTCACTGCCACCGGCCCAGGCGTTGTAGCCAATGAAATTGACGAAGTTGGTGCCCTGGCCCAGCAGCGAGGCCATCCAGGCGTTGTTGTCGTTGGCTTGCGACAGGTGGCAATCCGAGCAGGTCTTGGTCTCGGTGGTGCGCTCGGTGTGCGGGTAGTGCGGTGCAAAAGCCTGGCTGGAGAAGCCGCCGGAGGACACCGGCGGCTGCTGGATGTAGATCTTCTCGCGGCTGGTGTTGGTGGACGACAGCACCAGCGCCGACGACGAGCGGATGGGAGCGACGCGGTTGCCCTTCACCTCACCATGCTTGCCGAGCATGAAGAAATCATCGCGTGCCACCTGCGGGTTGTAGGTGGCGTAGTTGCGCGTCTCGCCGCCCTCGAAGTGCTTGCGATCGGTCTTCCAGTTCGCCTCGATGGGCAGGTGGCAGCCGAAGCAGCTCGTGGTCCAGGAGCTGTGGCAGGTGACGCACATGATCTCCTCATCCTGATGCGCGCGATCTGCGGGCTTCACATTGCGGCCGTAGCTGAAGTTGCTGGTGTCGCGCGCCATCAGCTTGGCGCGTGCAGCCTTCTCGTTGTAGTGCGCGTTGCCCGGCGTGACCGAGTTCTTCACCAGATGGATTTCCCACTCCATGCCCGGCGTGACGCTGCTGCGCTGCCAGAGCTTGCCGCCGATCCACTCGAATCTGAGCCGCCCATCCTGCACGCGCTTGTTCGCCATGTCGGTGCCGCCGGGCGGTGCGGCGGGGCCGCTGGTTTTCAGCGTCGGATAGCGGTCCACTGTGCCGTGGCAATCCTGGCATTCGATCTCGATGGCTTGCGCCACTTCGCCTGCGATATGGCCGTTGCCGTGCATGTCCTGCGAGAAGTGGCAGTCCACGCACTGCATGCCCTTGTCGACATGGATGCTCGACAGATGCACCGACTTCTTGAACTTCTGAGGATCGTCGTCGGCGACCTTCGCACCCTCTGCGTCGAGCAGATTGCCCTTCTTGTCGCGCTTGTAGACGGCGCGAAAGTTCCAGCCGTGGCCGTGGTAGTCGGCGAACTGGGTGTCCTTCATCTCCGGGTTCTTGTCCCAGACCTTCGAGAGAAAATCGAGGTCGCCCCAGAGGCCGCGCGTCGCCGCTTCTTCAGGGTTGCGCTCGTTGATGCTGCGAATCTCGGCATCGGTCGGATACTTCTGCTTTTCCGGCCACATGCGCGGCGCATCGGACTCGTAGTCCCACATCGTGTAGCCGAGCATGGAGTTCATGAACATGTTGGGCTGGTGCATGTGGCAGGTCATGCACTGCGCGGTGGGGATGGCGCGCGTGAAGGCATGTTGCAGCGGGTGCCCCGGCTCGTTGCGGGGGATGGTCGGGTCCTTGGTCTGCGTCGTGCCGCCATGCCCGAACTTCGCATACGGCCCGGAGTGCTTCGGCTCGCGGTCGTTGGCGTAGACCACATGGCAGGCGGTACACCCGGAGCTGCGGTAATCACCCGGCTGATCGTTGGTGCCCAGGAACCAGAGAAAGGGGTCGTTGAGGCGGGTCTTGTGCAGGTTGAGCACCGGCACCGCTATGCGATTGCCGGTACCGGGGCCGCGATTGGATTGCTTCAAGTCCGGGCGGCCCGGTTCTTCGAGCCTTTGGATCAGGCCCAAAGAGTTGGGCAGGCCGGTCTCCGGAAAGATCGAATTGATGTTGCGCCCACCGCGCTCGAACACGCGGAACACGTCGCCGGGTGGCGTGACCTCCCAAGCGGGCAGGGGATAGAGCGTCTGGATGATTCCCTTCTTCACCATGTTCTCGTCCACCGCCACCGGGTTGCTGATGGTGGCGGGCAGATAGGTGAGTGCAGCCTCCGGCCGTGGGCCGGTCTGGTCTTCGATGCGGTCGAGCAGCGCGCTCTTCAGCGGCAGCATGGTGTTGTCGGGGAAGGCCACCGGCCGGCCCGCCCGCGCATAGCTCTCGCCCAGCACGCTGCGCTTCATCGGCAGGATGCCGTTGTTGTAACTCGCCCCCTCCCAGAACATCGCGGCCGTACTCATCAGGCTGCGGCGGCTCGCCTCGATCACCGGCTGGTGGCAGGCACCGCAGGCTAGGTCCGCCACGCGGTAGTCGCCGGGATTGACGAAGCGGATGAACTCCGGCGATTCGCGGTTGATCTGCGTGAAGTTGGATTTCGGATTCGCGCTGCCTTTCCATGACGCAGGCCAGAGCGGTAGCACGTGGGCCGAGTCCATCGCCTTGGTGTAGGCCAGCTCCGGCCGCGTGCTGCCCTGCGGCAGTGGGACTTTCGCATCGCCGCCGTGGCAGTCGGTGCAGCCGAGCACCACGCCAGGGTTGGCGTGCATCGAGAGTTGATCGGTGTCGGTGTGGCAGCTGGTGCAGCCGGCGGACTTTGCTTTCGCTTCTTCTGTCGATTGGTTGATGGGCGCTGCCGGTGTCGCCTGGTAGCTGCGCGCTGCTGCATGGCCGGTTTCGCTGGCTTGTGCTGCGGTTGTGATGGCTGCGCTTGCTGCGATGGCGAGGCCCATCGCTTTCGCTAGTCGCGCTGCGCGCTCGGCTGGCTTCACTTGGCTCTGAGGTTTTGTTTCGCCTGTTGGGCGACTTACTTTCTTTTGCTTGTGCAAAAGAAAGTAAGCAAAGAAAAGCACACCCTGATACGGCGGTGCCTTCGGCACTACCCTGCGATGCTC
>JAZKHC010000047.1:0-5040 GCA_040385605.1 Pseudomonadota bacterium | reverse complement strand
TCATGGCTCCATTCTCTCAAGTGATGGAGCCTCCACAAATCCCGGGGCGATTCATTCCCCCTTTTTGATGTGCATACGCTGCGTCGTCAGAGGCCCTGCTCAACAGGATTTCTTGGAATCTGTTGACCTAACTGATTCGATGCGCAGCACGCTGAAATTACAGCGCTAATTATAAACGATCGTTTATAGATGTTGAACGCTTGAGGGGCAACCCTCACGGCATGTCAAAACCTGTTCGGCGCAGCGCATTCAGAGCTCTACTGGCCGAGAATGTTCGTGCTGCTCGTCTCGAGCGGCAGTGGTCACAGGAAATGCTCGCCGAGGCTGCTGGACTCACGCAGGTCTACATCAGCCGCATCGAGGCAGCGAAGGTTGCAGCCTCTGTCGACACCATCGAAAGCCTGACGGCTGCCTTCAAGTTGGATAGCGCCGCGCTGCTCTCCCGCAAAGCTGTTTAGTTGTCGCGAGCAAAAAAGAAACCCCCGAAGCAAAGCGCTTCGGGGGTTCTGGGGTAGTAACGTCGACCACGCAAGCTTAGAACGTCAGCAGAGCGGCCCTGTAAAGACTGTGATCGTGATCCCTGTCGATATCAGTATTGAGCAGGGCATCCAGTTCGATCTGTAGCTGCTCCTTGAACTGACTAGCCAGCTTCGACGAGTCGAACGTTTTCCACGTTTTTGCGAGTGCAACTTCGCCAGGAACGTGCATTGGATCAACCACACTGATTTCATGAACCAGCTCACCAGCGCTGTTGCGTCCGCAGTCGACTAGCACCACTTTCACAACGATTTTCTTGAACATTTTGGCCTCCATTGTTGCCGTGAGCGAGATTGCTCAGCATGGAGGTACCGGGTGTTCGCGGAGCTCAAGGGGGGCCGTGTAAGAGACGCAGGTTGAGTATTGTTAGGGCTGCACTTGCCTCTCGTGACCGTCGAGAACGTGCCAGAACCGGCCGGTCGTGGTCCTCCCGATCCGAATAACAGTCGCTGTCCGCGAATGAGTGAGAAGTTGCAACGTCGTATGCCTGAGCTCGCCTTAAGAGCCCAATGAAACGCCAAGCGAATCGTCGGCGTGCCGAATCGTCTCATCGAAAGAGGCTGCACTCCCACGCATCAGCAATAGGAAGTTGGCTAGCTGCTTCGCATCTAGTGTTACGGAAGAAGCGCCCTGTGCAGTGCTGACTGACCTCCTGTATCTCATCGAGGCCTGCCGTCGGGGCCAGCCGCGTCGAGGCCGCTAAGCCTTGCTCGCCCAGCCACTGCTGACCCAGGTCATTGGCCTCGGCCCTTTGAGATACTGCTGCTGCATGTCACCGATGGTGAAGCCACCAGCGATCAGCTTTGCGCGCTCGCGTCGCACGGCCTTCATGCCGCAGGCACAGTCAATCAGCAGCGGCAGTATCTGGTTTTCGTAAAAGGCCATCGCCGCAGTCTCCGCTAGATCAATGACCGTCTCAGAGCTTGGGTGGAATCGGCTGGCGGCTGAAGATCCCGATCATCGTCGTGCCATGAGCGCGCATGGCTGGCTCGATGCGCCGGTGCAGCGCGTGATAGCGGTAGAACGGCACGCGCGGAAACAAGTGGTGCACCGAGTGCAGGTTTTGGCCGAGCCAGAACCACTCCAGCGGTTTCATCCAGCTGGGCATGAGCAGGCTGTTGGTGTTGCGGTAGCGCGCTGCCTCCTCATAGGGATGGTGCGGCCGATAGGCGAACCAATACGCCGTGAAGAACGCGCCGCCCAAGTAACCCACTACCAGCAGCAACACGACATCCAACCGCGCCACCGCGAGCGCAAAGGCCAGTCGCCAGCCCAGCGCGAAGGTCACTTCCGCCACGTAGGCGGCGCGCTCACGCAAGGGCGCCGTCGGCCAGTAGTCGCGAAACAGAAAGGTGTTCTGCACCCACAAAAAGCGTATGCCATGAACGATGAAGCCCAGAAACCCATGACGCATGCCGCTGACGACGTGGTCTGGGTCTTTATCCGGCTGATTGGTGTAGCGATGGTGCGTGAAGTGCTCCACCCGGTGCGTGGAGAAGGGGACCATGATCAACGGTGCCACCAGGTAGCCGCAGAGGTCGTTCAACCATTGCAGCCGGTCGTGGCTGCCGTGGATGTTGCCGTGCGCCGCCTCATGCAGCGGCGTGTACGACATGTAGGTGAGCACGGCATAGGCCGCGATCGCTGCCCACAGCGGCATGATGTCTGCGACGAACAGCCAGAGATTGGCGATGAAGGCTGCGATCACGCCCAGCGCCAGCGCAACGGTTGGCCAGGCCAGCTCGCCGGTGTAGTCCTTCGAGGTAGCGATGGCCTGCTTGTTCAGTGAGACGAGATCCTGCATGGCTGACTCCTGCGCAAATAACAAAAGGGCCTAGCTTCGTAGACCCCAAGAATGGATGACGTCAGCTGTTTTATTGCCGTGGAGGTGCCAGCTTCAAGACGCCCTTGTCGCCGCCCACGAGCATCGTCTGGCTGTTGATCTGGATCGCTGCGAAGACTTGATCACGGCTCAGGCCCTCGGCATTGATGAGCGAGGATTTCCGCTGGCTGCCGCTGATGCGGAGGATCACCCCATCGGCACCGACCAGGATGGTGTCCTCGCCCGACAGCGCACCGGCGAAGAGGCTCGACGTGGTGCCGGTCTCGACCTTCGTCCACTGCCCGGTTTCGGGCGCGTCGGAGATATAGACATTGCCGCGCATGCCGAACACCACCACGCCGCGCTCACCGAGTGGCAGCACGCCGAACAGCGAGCCCTCGTATGGCAGGGCGATGCGCTGCCACTCCCGCCCGTCACTGGAAAGCCCCACCAAGCCACGCTCACCGACGACGGCGATGCGGCCATCGCGCAATTTCGCGATGGCGTTGAGGTGGTATTTCTCGCTGTTAATGGCGGGCGCGTCGAGATCAGCCCAGCTCTTGCCGCCATCTGTGCTGCTCTTGATGGTGCCGAACGCGCCGACGGTGATGACCTGCTGTGCACTCAGCGGCAGCACGGCAAATAGCGGCGCGTTTTGATCCGGCTGCCAGTTCTGCAAGGCCCAGCTTGCACCGGCATCGGCGCTGTGCAGAATCGCGCCGTCGTGGCCCACCGCCCAGCCGTGGCGGGCATCGGCGAAGGCGAGGCCGGTGAGCGTGATGTCCACCGGGCTCGCCACCTGCTCGAAAACCTTGCCGTCTGCCGCGCGCAGAATCACCCCATTGCCGCCCACGGCAATACGGCTCGTCCCCGCAGCGGCCAGCCCCAGCAGCAAGCCCTCGGTGGCTTTGGGGCTGATGAGCGCGGGCAGCGGTTTCGGCCCGGTGATTTCGGCGAAGACGGGCGTGGCCTGTGCAAAGGCCAGCGCAGTGAAAGCGATGAGAGAGAGCTTGTTCATGCGTGGGCCGGAGTGGTGAGCGGTTTCGCGGGTGCCTTCATCAACAGACTCGCAAAGGCGGGCAGCATGACGAGGGCAGCGACGGCATTGGCGAGGAACATGATGGTGAGCAAAATGCCCATGTCGATCTGGAACTGAAGATCAGACAGCACCCAGGTCGCGACACTTGCCGAGAGTGCGATGGCGGTCACCACCACCGCCTTGCCGGTCTGGTGCAGGGTGTCGGCGTAGGCCTCGCGCAGGGCCATGCCCTTCATCTTCACGTTCTCTTCGAGCACGCTGTAGATGTAGATGCCGTAGTCCACGCCGATGCCCGCCGCGAATGCTGCGACAGGGAGTGTGGCCACCGTCTGGCCGATGCCGAGCCAGACCATGATCGCGTAGGTGAATACCGACACGGCAGCGAGCGGCACCACGATGCAGATGATGCCGGTGATGCCTCTAAAGCTCGCATACACGCAGATGATGATCGCCGCGAACAGCCAGAACAGCACCTTGAACTCGGTCTCTGCAATCACCTCGTTGGTGGCCGCCATCACGCCGACGTTGCCGCCCGCGAGCGTGAACTTCACCGGGCTGTCGGCCCCCAGCTCGGCGTTGTAGATCTTGATGGCGGTGAGGATGCCGTCGATGGTGGTGGCGCGATGGTCGGCGGTGAACAGGTACGTCGGCATCACGCTGCAATCTTCGTTGAGCAGGCCAGTGGAGGTGGTGAACTGCTGGCCGGCGAGGATGAGGCCATCCTCGGAGCGTGGCAGCTGCGACCAGCGCGGATTGCTCTCGTTCATCTTGTTCCACACCACCTTGTCCATGATCGGCATCGAGACCGTGGAGACGATGCCCGGTACGCCCTGCATGTACCAGCCGAAGCGGTCGATCTGGTTCATCACGGCATAGTCGATGCAGCCGTTCTTCTTGGTTTCGGCGTAGATCTGCAAAATGTCCACACCGATGGCGTAGTTCTTCGAGACGAAGGCTGAGTCCTGGTTGTAGCGGGAGTCGGGCTTGAGTGCCGGCACGCCCTCGTGCAGCTCGCCAATCTGCAAGTCTTTGGCGACCGTCAAGGCACCGGCCGAGGCCAGAGCCAGCACTATCAGCACGCCTACGGCCATCCCCTTATTGGTGAGTGCGGAGAAGCTCCACCACAAGGGTTTCAGGCGCTCGTCGCGGCGGCGCTGAAAGGCGCGGAAACGCTCCGGGTCAGGCAGCTTGGCGTATGAGAGCAGGCAGGGCAGCAGAATCTTCTTGCAGACGATCACCGCCAGCAAACCAAACATGGCGTTGATCGCCATCTCCTGCACGATGCCGATGGGAATCAGCAAAATCGTGCCGAAGCCGATCACATTGGTCACCAGCGCGGTGATGCCGGGGATGACCAGACGGCGATAGGTGGCGCGTGAGGCGTCGAAACTGTTGAGGCCGCGATCTGCCACTTCGAGCAGCCAGAAACTGGTGATCTGGATGCCGTGGCTCACACTAATTGCCAGCACCAGAAAGGGCACCAGGATGGCGAAAGGATCGAGCGCATAACCTGCGAGATGCAGGATGCCAAGCTCCCACACCACGGCCAGCAGACCGCAGCTCAGTGGGTAGAGCGCCACCACGAACGAGCCCATGTACCAGGCGAGCACGAACCACACGAGCAGCACCGTGATGCCAAAGA
>JAZKHC010000046.1:0-13111 GCA_040385605.1 Pseudomonadota bacterium | reverse complement strand
GGCGATCTGCTCTACATGCCCACGGCACTACCCGGCCTCGCAGTCGGCAAGGGCGCGGAGATCCTGCAGCAGACCGACCGGATACTTAAAACCTTCCCCGAGGTGAAGCGGGTGTTTGGCAAGATCGGCCGCGCCGAAACCGCCACCGACCCCGCGCCGCTGGAGATGGTGGAGACCACCGTGCAGCTCAAGGATCAAAGCGAGTGGCGCGAGGGCATGACAACCGCCAAGCTGATCGAGGAGATGGACGCGGCCCTGAAGATTCCGGGCATGGGCAACGTCTGGGTCAATCCCATCCGCAACCGCATCGACATGCTCGCCACCGGCATCAAGTCGCCGGTCGGCGTGAAGATCGCGGGACCGGATTTGCGCGAGATCGAGCGCATCGGCAGCGAGGTGGAGCGGGTGATGAAGACCGTGCCCGGCACGTCCTCGGCGTTCTCCGAGCGCGTGTCGGGTGGCCGCTACATCGACATCGAGCCGGATCGCATTGCGGCGGCGCGGCTTGGGCTTTCCATCGCCGACGTGCAGCGCATCGTCGCACTCGCCATCGGCGGCGAGAACATCGGCGAGACGGTGGAGGGTCTGCAACGCTTCCCCATCAACCTGCGCTACCCGCGCGAGCTGCGCGACTCGCTCACCGACCTGCGCGAGCTGCCCATCGTGACGATGCGCGGTGCGACGGTAACGCTCGGCCAGATCGCCGAGATCAAGATCACCGACGGTCCACCGATGATCAAGAGCGAAAACGCGCGGCCGAATGGCTGGGTCTACGTCGATATTCGGGGCCGCGATCTCGGCGGCTTCGTGGCCGAGGCCAAGCGCGCAGTGGCCGAGCAGGTGACGCTGCCGGCTGGTTACAGCATCGCCTGGTCCGGGCAGTTCGAGTACCTGGAACGTGCGGCCAAGCGACTCGAGCTGGTGGTGCCATTCACGCTCGCGATCATCTTCCTGCTGCTGTATCTGACCTTCCGCCACTTCGGCGAGGCGCTGCTGATCATGGCCACACTCCCCTTTGCACTCATCGGCGGCCTGTGGCTCATCTATGGCCTGGGCCATAACCTGTCGATCGCCAGTGGCGTCGGCTTCATCGCGCTTGCCGGTGTGGCGGCCGAGTTCGGCGTGATCATGCTGATCTACCTGCAACAGGCCGTCGCCGAGCGTGAGCAACGCGGCGCGCTCCACACGGTAGATGATCTCGAAGACGCCATCGTCGAAGGCGCGGTGCTGCGGGTGCGACCCAAGGCCATGACCGTCGCGGTCATCATCATGGGCCTGCTGCCGCTGTTCTGGGGCGTCGGCGCCGGCAGCGAGGTGATGCAGCGCATCGCAGCGCCGATGATCGGCGGCATGATCACGGCACCCTTGCTGTCGATGTTCGTGATCCCGGCGGCGTATCTGTTGATGCAGCGACGGCGACTCACCCGGCAGCGAGTTTGACCAGGGTGCGGCCGGTCACGCTGCCCGCGATGTATTCCTCACACACGGTGGTGAGATCGTCGAGCGTGACGGTGCGGGTGGCAATCCGGCTGAGCAGGCCTAGGGGTTTCCAGTCCGTACTCAGGTGTTTCCACAATTCCAGCCGCCAGGCGCGGGGGCACTCGACGGAGTGGATGCCGAGAATTGAAACCCCGCGCAGCAAAAACGGCATCACCGTGGTGTTGAGCGTGTGC
Organism: Pseudomonadota bacterium; assembly: GCA_040385605.1. Taxonomy (GTDB): domain Bacteria; phylum Pseudomonadota; class Gammaproteobacteria; order Nevskiales; family Nevskiaceae; genus Stagnimonas. Next base: position 11,438 of record JAZKHC010000046.1, on the reverse strand, counting down.
GCCTGCGCCAAGCCGATGCTGGCGATGTTGCCCCAGGGCTTGACGGTGCGGGTGAGCCAGGCGAGGGTGTCGCCGCCGAGGTTGTCGACCGCGCCCCCCCACAGCGCACCTTCGAGCGGCTTGCTGCCCATGATGACCGACTGACGATCAATCACTTCATCCGCGCCGATGGAGTGAAGGTATTCGGCAGCTTGCGGCTTGCCGGTGAGTGCGGCCGTCTTGAAGCCATGCGCCTTGAAAATGCTGAGCGCGATGCCGCCGACGCCCCCAGTGGCCCCGGTGACGAGGATGCTGCCCATTGTCGTGTTCTGGTGGTTGTCGAGCATGCGTTGCAGTGCCAAGGCCGCAGTAAAGCCAGCGGTGCCGATGGCCATGGCCTCTTCGAGCGTGAGGCCTGAGGGCAACGCGACCAGAGCATCCGCAGGCAGGCGAGCGTATTCGCTGTAGCCGCCGTCGATCTGCTCGCCGATGTTGCAACCGGTGACGAGCACGGCATCACCGGGCTTGTAGCGTGCATCTTCGCTGCTGACCACATGGCCTGCGAGGTCGATGCCGGGGATGCGAGGGCTGCCGCGCAGAATCCTGCCCTTGCCGGTGACGGCGAGCGCGTCCTTGTAGTTGATGCCGCTGTAGGCGACGCGGATCACCACGTTGCCGGGCGAGAGGTCGTCGAGGCTGATCCGTTCGATTGCCACGCGATGCTGGCCGCCCTCGGCATGCACGCGCAGCGCGCGGAAGGTGGCGGGGATGGCAGTGCTCATTGGTCTCGCTCCGGCAAGTCGTTATGGTGTGCGTCGAATCCTAGCAATCGAATGAGGTTTTCAGCGCATGGCGCAGTACACCAAGAACCCGCCCCTGGTCGAAGCCGATGTGCTGCGTGATCCACTCGCGCAGTTTGCAGCCTGGCTGGCCGATGCCAAGGCAATCGGCATGATCGAGCCGACGGCGATGACACTGGCGACGGTGGGGGTTGACGGCCGCCCATCGGCGCGGGTGGTGCTGATGCGCGGCGTGCAGGATGGCGCGCTGCGGTTTTTCACCAACTACGAGTCGCGCAAGGGTGCTGAGCTGGCCGTCAATCCGTACGCGGCCGCGACGTTCTGGTGGGACCAGCTGGAGCGCAGCGTGCGATTCGAGGGGCGCATTGCGAAGCTCGATGCTGAGGCATCGACCGAGTACTTCCACTCGCGCCATCGCGGTTCGCAGGTCGGCGCGTGGACCTCTGCGCAATCACAAGTGGTGGATTCGCGCGCCACGTTGGATGCGCGGCTGGCCGTCAACGAACAGCGATTCGCTGAGGCCGTGGTGCCATTGCCGCCGTTCTGGGGCGGCTATGCGCTGACGCCGGATCGCGTCGAGTTCTGGCAGGGGCGCGACAACCGTCTACATGACCGCCTGCGCTTCATGCGCGCAGCAGCGGGGTGGCGCATCGAGCGGCTGGAGCCTTAAGGCCGCTCAACTTGCCATTACAGGTGCTGTGCGCAGGGACAGCACCTGCCAGCCGCGCCGCACCGCTTCGGCGCGCAGCACCGGATCGGGATCGACGGCCACGGCCGTGTGCGCGAACTCCAGTAGCGGCAGGTCGTTGCGCGAATCCGAGTAGGCGGTGAGGTGTGCTGCCCCCGCATCGTGCTCGTGCATCCACTCGCGCAGCCGCTCGACCTTGCCAGCCTGGAAATTGGCGCGCAGCAGCCTGCCGGTGTGGCGGCCGTCGAGCACTTCCGGCTCGGTGGCGAGCAGATGTTCGATGCCGAGCAGTGCCGCAATCGGCTCGGTGATGAAGCTGTGGGTGGCGGTGGTGATCAGCAGGGTGTCGCCCGCCATGCGGTGGCGTTCGAGCAGTGCGGGTGCGAGCGGGGCGATCCTGGGCGTGATGATCTCGGTCACGAACCGCGTGCGCAGGGGCTGCCATTCCGCGATGGATTTCTGCGTGAGCGGGGCAAGCGAAAAATCGTAGAACGCGGCGATGTCGAGCGTGCCGGCCGAATAGTCGGCGTAGAACTGGGCGTTGCGCGCCGCGTAGTGGGCGCGATCCACCAGGCCTTCATCGCAGAGAAACTGGCCCCAGAGAAAATCACTGTCGGCGGCCAGCAACGTGTGGTCGAGGTCAAAAACGGCGAGGCGCATGTATTTCAGCTGGCTTGGGGCGCGTCGCATTGCTGCTGGCGCGGTGGATGTGGAAAGATCGTGGCAACAACAATAACAAGGCGCTTAAGGGTATGTTGATGGCTAAATGATCGCTGCGTTGCTGACCAAAAAGCCGCCACGCAAGGCACGTGCCGCAGCGAATGCTTGTTGCATTCGCAAGGTGCGTAACGCGGCATGGCGGCTTTTTGGCCAGCAACCCTTCGGGGCGGGAGCGTTTGGCTTTCTGTCGGGCATGACATTGAGTCATGCCCGCTTAGGCCAAACGCTTTGGGGCACTGAGGCGTCAGCAAGCGTTTCGATAGGCCCGCTATCGCGCACACTTGCTTCATTGCAATGCCCCAAAACGGCTTCCGCCGCAGTCACCATTTAACCGTGAACACGCCCCATGATTGACGCGGATGGCTATCGACCTAACGTGGGCATCATCGTGCTGCATCCCACGGCTGTGGGCCAGGTGCTGCTGGCGAAGCGTATCGGGCAGGACGCCTGGCAGTTTCCGCAGGGCGGCATCAAGCGCGGTGAAACGCCCGAGCAGGCCTGCTACCGCGAGCTGGAAGAAGAGCTGGGCCTGAAGCCCCAACACGTCGAACTGATAGGCGTCACCCAGGATTGGCTGCGCTACCGCCTGCCCAAGCATCTGGTGCGGCGCGGCAACAAGCCGCTGTGCATCGGCCAGACCCAACGCTGGTTCCTGCTGCGCCTGCTGGTCGATGAAAGCAAGGTGCAGCTCGATGCGAATGCCACGCCAGAGTTCGACGGCTGGCAGTGGGTGGATTACTGGCTGCCTGTGCAGAAGGTGATCGCCTTCAAGCGCGCCGTATATGTGCAGGCACTTCAAGAACTGGCCGCGCAGGCGGGTGTCGCCCAGCCCAATCCGCACCAGGGTAGTACGCCGTCAAACGCGGAACATTGACAATCATTCGCATTTGCAGGAGCATCTGTGTCGCGGCCACGCAAGGTCGCCCGCGAGTGAATCCATCCATGTATATCTGCGTCTGCAAGGCCGTTTCCGACAAGCGCATCGAGCGTTCGGTGGAGCAGGGCGTGCGTCGTCTGAAAGACCTGAAGGACATGACCGGCCTCGGCAGCTGCTGCGGCAAGTGCGTACCGGATGCGCGCCGGGTGCTGATGGATGCCCTGGCTCGGCAGAATGCGCAGCACCACTTCATGCCAGTCGCTGCGGCAGCCTGAAGCCACCGTAAGCGTGTTGCGAATCGCACGCAAAATCAGTCAAATCATTAAATAAAACAATTACTTGCCGCACTGACTCGTGGCCTGTAGTCTTGCGCCCGAAATCCAGCCAGCCCCCGGAGCAAGCCATGCAAGGCGACGCCAAAGTCCTCGAGTATCTCAACGCCGCGCTCAAGAACGAGCTGACGGCGATCAACCAGTATTTTCTGCACGCCCGCATGTTGCAGAACTGGGGCCTGAAAAAGCTCGGTGCGCACGAGTACCACGAGTCCATCGACGAGATGAAGCACGCGGACAAGATCATCGCGCGCATCCTGTTCCTCGAAGGCCTGCCCAACCTGCAAGACCTCGGCAAGCTCTTCATCGGCGAAAACGTCGAAGAAGTGCTGCGCTGCGACCTGAAGCTGGAGCTGCAAGCCCACCCGCTCTACCGCGATGCCATCGCCCACTGCGAAGTGGTGAAGGACTACGTCACCCGCGAGCTGCTGGTGAAAATCCAGGAAAGCGAGGAAGAGCACATCGATTTCATCGAGGAGCAGCTCAAGATCATCGAGACCATCGGTGTACAGAACTACTGCCAGTCGCAGATCGAAATGCCTTCGCACTCCTAAAGCACTGCACCCACAAAAAAGGCCGCTCGATACGGCCTTTTTTGCGGGCGGGTGAAGCTTTAGAACGGTTTGACGATCACCAGAATCACCACCCCGATGAGAATCACTGCCGGCACTTCGTTGGCGATGCGATAGAATTTTGCACTCTTGTCGTTCTTGCGGGCGGCAAAGGCGCGCACGCGGGTTTTCATCCAGCCCTGATAGCCGGAGAGGGCAACCACCAGCAGCAGCTTGGCGTGCAGCCAGCCCATGCCCCAGTACGCGGCCTTGGCGTAGGCCGTATCGGCCGAAAGCAGGGTGGCGATACCAAAAATCCAGGTGCCGATCATGCCGATCAGCGCGATGGCGTAGAGCTTTTTCTCCATCACGCAGAAACGGTTGTGCTCGATCTCGCCCTGCGCCTCGGTGTGATAGACGAACAGACGCGGCAGATACAGCAGGCCAGCGAACCAGCTGACGACGAAGATGACGTGGATTGCCTTGAGCCAGAGCATGGGATGAGTCGGTCGAAAGTGTGGCCTGTATCATCGCAGCCCTCTGCGGACTCTGCGCACCTCACATGATCGACATCGGAATTGTTGGCGGCACCGGCTACACCGGCACGGAATTGCTGCGGCTGTTGGCGCAGCACCCCGCCGCCAGGGTGAAGGTGCTCACCTCGCGGCAGGAAGCCGGCAAGCGCGCGGATGCTATGTTTCCTGCCCTGCGTGGGTTTTGCGATGCGCTGTTCGAGGCTCCTGACGCTGAGCGTCTTGCGCAATGCCAGGCGGTATTTTTTGCCACGCCGCACGGCACGGCCATACAGATGGTGCCTGCGCTGCTGGCAGCCGGGGTGAAGGTCATTGATCTCTCGGCGGACTTCCGCCTGCGCGACCCGGAGGCCTACGCCAAGTGGTACGCCCACGAGCACACCGCGCTTGATGCGCTGGCGGAGGCCGCCTACGGCATCCCCGAGTTGCACCGTGCCGAGATCGGCAAGGCGCGCCTCACGGCCGGACCAGGCTGCTATCCCACCGCTGTGCAGCTGGCCTTGGCACCCCTGCTCGAAGCGGGTGTGATCGAAACTCGGGGGATCATCGCGGACTGCAAATCCGGCGTCACCGGCGCAGGCCGCGAGGCGAAGATCGGCTCCTTGTTCAGCGAGGTGGCCGAGAGCTTCAAAGCATACGGCGTGCCTGGTCATCGGCATCTGCCGGAAATCCAGCAGGGCCTGGCGTGGATGGCGAAGGCACACGTCGGCATCACCTTCGTGCCGCATCTAGTGCCGATGAATCGCGGTATCCATGCAACCGTGTATGCGCGCCTGAGCAAAACCGGCATCGATCTGCACCAGCTGTTTGCCGATCGCTATCGCGGAGAGCCCTTCGTGGATGTGCTGCCGAAGGGAGAGCATCCGGAAACGCGAAGTGTGCGCGGCGGCAACGTCTGCCGACTCTCGCCGCACTTAGCGCCCGATGGCGAAACGGTGGTAGTGCTGAGCGTGATCGACAATCTGGTGAAGGGTGCTGCGGGCCAGGCGGTGCAGTGCTTCAACCTCATGTTCGGCCAGCCCGAAACGACGGCTCTGCTCGCGCCCGGCCTGGCCCCCTGAGATGGCCGACCACCGCATCATCATCCGCCAGCATCGACCCTGGCAGCGCACCTGGATTACCGTCCTGGTGGCGGCCGCTCTACTGCTTGCCGGCTTCGCGCTCTACCGCTACACCCGGCAGAGCACGGTGGCGGATTTCGAGAAGGCGACCAGCGAGCGCGACCGCTTGATGCAGGAGCGCCGCGAGCTGGGACAGCAGCTGCGTGCCGCCAAAAGCGAGATCAGCAAGCTCAGGGATGACCTGGCCTACGCGCAGCAGGCGCAGACCATCGACGGCAATGCCTGCAACAGCATCAAGGCCACGCTCGGCAAGCTCGAGGCAGAGGCCGGCACCCTGCGCGAACAGCTGGCCTTCTACCGCGGCATCGCCTCGCCCAACGAGACCAAGGCCGGTGTGCGCGTGCAGGAGTTCAAGGTACGCAAAAAGGGTGGCCAATGGCACTACGAGATGGTGCTGATCCAGTCCGTGCGCGAAGAGAGCCGCATCGCGGGCTCGGCCCAGGTGCGCATCGAAGGTGTGCTGGGCGGCAAGCCGCAGGGCTACGCCCTCAACAGCCTGATCACGGCAGGCGAGAAGAATCTGGTATTTTCCTTCAAGTATTTCGAGGAGTTTTCCGGCGAGTTCAAGCTGCCTCAGGGTTTCAAGCCCTTGAAGGTCGTGGTTTCGCTGAACCCCGCCGATGATCGCCCCACCGTCGTCAACCAGTACGAGTGGGCCAATATCGAATCCCAGGAGCGCAGCAGTGATTAAAGGTTTTTCATCGGGCCCGGCACCCGCAAAAGGAGCGGCAATGGATACCCTCATCGGACGTCAGACCGAGATCAACGGCGATGTCACGTTCTCGGGCGGCTTGCATGTCGAGGGCCGCATCAAGGGCAATGTGCTGGCGGCCAGCGACAAGGCCTCCACGCTCTCGGTGGCCGAGGCGGGGATCATCGAGGGCAACGTCAAAGTTTCCAATGTGGTGGTGAATGGCCGCATCGTCGGCGAGGTGCGCACCACTGAACGCCTGACGCTGGGGGCCAAGGCACGCATCGTGGGCGATGTGCGCTACCGCGTCTTGCAGATGGAGGCCGGTGCGCTGGTGAACGGTCAGCTGGTCTATGAGGGCACCGAAACCGTCAGTGCCATCACCCACGTCAAGAGCGATGTCGATTCAAAGGTCGCCAAGGCGGCTTGATCGGGCACTGGGTGCCCCGATGATGTTGGTATCTTGAAGCAGGAGAGTCGTAATGGAATCTAATACTGAGATGGGCGCTGGCATGCAGGGCGTTTCGCGCTACAAGCCGCAGGAGCTGGCCCCAACGCTGGTGTTCTGCGACTCCGCTGCGCTGAAGGTAAAAGAGTTGCTGGCCGAGGAGGACAATCCCGACCAGGTCTTGCGGGTGTTCGTCACCGGCGGCGGCTGCTCGGGCTTCAAGTACGGTTTCAACTTCGACCAAAAGGCGGCCGAGGACGACACCACGGTGGCCAACCAGGGTGTGACACTGGTGGTCGATCCGATGAGCCTGCAATACCTCGAAGGGGCGGAAATCGACTACAAGGAGTCCGCTGAGGGCGCGCAGTTCGTCATCCGCAACCCCAACGCCACCACGACCTGCGGCTGCGGCTCGTCGTTCACGGTTTAACCGTAGAGCCCGCCGAGCACGGCCAGACGGCTGGCACCAGTGACGCTGGGCAGGTTGCCCGGCAGTTGATGGATGCGCTGATGCGCCAGCCAGGCAAACGCCGCTGCCTCCACCCACTGCGGTGCGAGCCCTGCGCTTTCAGTGGAGGCGACCGTTGCGGATGGCAGCAGCGCTTCGACGCGGTGCATCAGATGGGCATTGAATGCGCCCCCGCCACAGACCAGCACGCGCCGGGTGCTGTTGGGGATGGCCTCGCAGATCGTCCTCGCCGTGAGTTCACACAGGCTGGCCTGCACGTCGGCAGGAAGGAACTGCGCAAGACCACCTTTGACCAGAGCGTTGGCCCATTCGAGATTGAACAGGGCGCGCCCGGTGCTCTTTGGCGGCGCGAGCGCGAAATAGGATTCCGAAAGCCAAGCGGAGAGCAGCGCCGGCAGGATCTTGCCCTCTGCGGCAAAGCGGCCCTGCTGATCGTAGGGAGTTCCCAAATGGTGCGTCACCCACTCGTCCATCAAGGCATTGCCTGGGCCACAGTCGTGCCCGCGGGCAACACCCCCGGATGTGCCGGGCAGCAGGGTGACATTGGCGATCCCGCCGATGTTCACCACGGCTGTTGGCAGGGCATCAGAAAAAATAGCGGCATGAAAGGCGGGCACCAAGGGAGCCCCTTCGCCGCCGAGTGCGATATCCATGCGGCGGAAGTCGGCGACCACGGGTAGACCGGTCAGAACTGCGATGTGATTGGGGTCGCCCAGCTGGAGACTGCTGCCAAGCCGCTTCGGCTCATGGAAAACGGTTTGCCCATGACTGCCCACAGCGCGAATGTCTTTGGCCTTGAAACCGGATGCCTGCATGACCGCCAAAGCAGCGGCTGCGAATTGCCGGGCAATCGCCACGTCGAGACTGGCAAGTGTCGAGAGTGGGACCTGTGCCTGAGAGTCACGCCCCAAAGCGAGCAGCGCCCCGCGCAAATCAGCGGGATGCGCGGAATGGTGTGTCGCCACCAACCGTCGAAAGCGACCCTGCACAAACTCAGCAACGACGGCATCGACTCCATCGGCACTGGTGCCTGACATCAAGCCAATGTAACGCTCCACTGCAGATCAGCTGCGAGCGTTCAACGTTTGGATGAGCGTGTCTTCACGCTGGCCAGCTTGGTGCTGGTCTGATCAAGCGCCGCCATCAGCGGGCTCGACTGCGAGCGGAATGCGGCCATGTGGCGGGGCGACACCGGGTTGGCGCGTGGCAGCGGCACAGTGATCGGGTTCTTGTGGATGCCGTTGATGCGGAACTCGTAGTGCAGATGCGGTGCGGTGGCGAGCCCGGATTTGCCGACGTAGCCGATCACCTGGCCCTGACGCACGCGGCTGCCATTGCTCATGCCAGAGCGGAAGCGTGACAAATGCGCATAGAGCGTTTCGACACCGGCTCCGTGGTTGATGGCAATAACGTTGCCATAGCCATTCTTCGCCCCTTTGAAACTGATCTTGCCATCGCCGGTCGCCTTGATCGGTGTGCCGGTGCCTGCCGCGTAATCAACGCCCTTGTGGGCGCGGATCGTGTGCAGGATGGGATGCAGGCGACGGAGGTTGAAGGGCGAGGAGATGCGCGCGAAATCCACCGGCGTGCGGATGAAAGCCTTGCGCAGCGACTGGCCGTTGGGCGTGTAGTAGGCAGTGTTGCCGTCCGGCGCGGTGAAACGCACGGCGCGATAACGCTGGCCCTGCGAGACGAACTCGGCGGCGAGGATGTCGCCATCTCTCAGTTTCTTGCCGTTCTTGTAAAGCTGTTCGTAGACGACGGAAAAATGGTCGCCCGCATGCAGGTCCTGCGCGAAGTCGATGTCGTAGCCGAAGATGTCAGCAAACGACATGATCAGTCGGCTGCTGAGCTTGGCGCGGCGCCCGTCGACAAACAAAGAATCGGTAATGCTGCCGCTCGCCGTGGTCTGACGGTGCTCGATTTCGGCGGTCAGCGTCACCGCCTCCAGGCCACGGTCGCCGCGACGGATTTCCAGGGTGCGGCGTTCATCCAGTGCGTAGGTCAGGCCTGCCAGCCGGTCGTCTTCGACGCGGACGTGCAGCTCGTCACCGGATTTAATTTTTTTAAGGCGTTGGACTTCGCTGCCGAGGGAGAGCAGGTCGGCCACTTCGTCGTGCGCCAGCCCCAAAGCCTCGAAGATCACTGACAGGTTTTGTCCGGGCTTGACCGAAATCGTCGACCACTGGCTGGCTTCAGGCACCTTCAATGCGTCGCTGACGGCAGTTTCTATGATGCCGTCGAAATCGCTGCTGCCGACCGATGCAGGCCGTGTTGGCGGCTGTGTGGTCGAAAGCAGCTTGTCTGAGAACGGAAGCAGCGCAGATGAAGCCGCGTTGCCAGCCACCGCAGGATTGCCGAAGGCCATTAGTTGCAATGCGCCTGCGCCAACGGTGGCGCAAAGCGCCGCTACCAAGATCACTCTGCGTTTGCGCCAACGAGCCGCAGTAGCGGCTGGAATATAATCAATTTTCATTTTTCAACCGTTTAGTCTGCAAAAAAGCGCAGCAATGTGGTGATCAGTGCGCTCTTGGGCGGGTTCTTTAATGGTTATAAGAATGGTGCCTCGCCGTAGATGCAAGTAAGAAAACATAGATTTTCAACGTTTGCAAGCGGTTCTGGGCCAATCCTCCACTCCCACATCAAGCCCAGAGCGTACCGACAACAACATGAGTTTCGAGGCCAGCATCGCCGAATTGAGCCGGGGCAGTGACGAAATACTGCCCGCAAAAGAGTTTGAAGCCCGTTTGCGGGAAGCAAAAGACAAAGGTCTCACCCTCAAAGTGAAGGCAGGCTTTGATCCGACTGCAAAAGATCTGCACCTGGGTCACACGCTTTTGTTAAACAAGTTGCGTGCCTTTCAGGAGGCTGGGCATGAGGCGATCTTCCTCATCGGGGACTTCACCGGAATGATCGGCGACCCCACGGGCAAGAACGAAACCCGCAAGCCGCTCACCCGTGAAGACGTGCTGGCGAACGCCGAGACGTATAAGGAACAGGTGTTCAAGATCCTCGACCCGGAAAAGACCACCATCGCCTTCAACAGTGAATGGCTGGACAAGCTCGGCGCGGAGGGCATGATCCGCTTGGCCGCCCAGCACACCGTGGCGCGCATGTTGGAGCGCGATGACTTCAGCAAGCGATATGCGGCTCAGCAGCCGATTGCGGTGCATGAGTTCCTGTATCCCTTGTTGCAGGGGTACGACTCAGTGGCACTCAAGGCCGATGTGGAGCTTGGCGGCACGGACCAGAAGTTCAACCTCTTGATGGGGCGGCATCTGCAGGTGGCGCATGGCCAGCGTCCGCAGATCATCATGACCTCGCCGATTCTTGAGGGATTGGATGGCGTCAACAAGATGAGCAAATCGCTCGGCAACTACATAGGCGTGTCTGAGGCGCCCAAGGAGATGTTCGGCAAGATCATGTCGATCTCCGACACTTTGATGTGGCGCTACTTCGAGCTCCTGTCGTTCATACCGCTGGCAGAGATCAGCGGGTTCAAGCTGGCAATCGAGGCCGGGGCCAATCCACGCGACATCAAGATGACTCTGGGCGCTGAGCTGGTGGATCGCTTTCATGGCGCGGGAGCCGGTGAGGCAGCTCGCGCCCAGTTCAGCGCGCAGTTCTCTAAAGGTGCGTTGCCAGACAACATTCCTGAGATCGTCCTGGCAGCGCCCGCAGGTGGCCTGCCGCTGGTTCGTATCCTTAAAGAGGCAGGCTTGGCGCCGTCTACCTCAGAAGCGGGCCGCTTGATTGACCAGCGCGCCGTGCGCATCGAGCAACAGAAGGTCGAAGACCGTGGCTTGAGCCTGCTCCCTGGCCAGCACTATTTGTTGCAAGTGGGGGCTAGACGCTTCGTTAGGGTCGATTTGAGGCTGGATAACGTGGGATGAAGGGGCGGGAATGAACGGCACCCGCAAAAACCGCCCTATTTTGCTTATTTATCAGCCACCAGTGGCGCGTTTTTTTGCCTCCCTTCCGGCGAAAATAAGACAAGAAATCGTTTCAAAACAATTGCTTAACAACTTCATTGCAACTCTGTGTTGACGCTCCTCGAATAGGCGCTATTATTCGCCTCCCCGCTGACACGGACGCCGCAAAAAACGGCAGACGAAGAAGCCAGATCATTAACAAAAAAGACAAGTAATTTGTGTGGATGCTCTCGGTTTTGGCATAGGCCAAAGCAACAAGAGAGTATCGAGAAGCTCAAAAAGCTAGATCGAAACTCA
>JAZKHC010000045.1:0-12121 GCA_040385605.1 Pseudomonadota bacterium | reverse complement strand
TTCAAGGGCGTGTATCACCTGCTCGAAGACCGCTTCTATCTCTACAGCGGCGACAAACACCGGGTGAGCGAGATCGAGACCATCGACGGCCTGCGCGCGCCCGGTCTCGCCGAGCGGTTCGAGGGTGTCTACCAGACCCTGCTCGACGAGATTGATCTGGTCTCGATGGCCGGCAATGGTTTCGATCTAGAGCAATACCGCGCCGCCAAGCAGACGCCAGTGTTCTTCGGTGCCGCCATCAACAACTTCGGCGTGCGCGAACTGCTCAACGGCTTCACCGACTGGGCGCCGCCGCCGCAGCCACGCAACGCGGAGTTCAACGGCATCGAGCGCGAGGTGCTGCCGCTGCACGACAAGTTCACCGGCTTCGTGTTCAAGATCCAGGCGAACATGGACCCGAAGCACCGCGACCGCGTGGCGTTTCTGCGCGTGTGCAGCGGCGTGTACCGCAAGGGCATGTTGCTGCACAGCGTGCGGCTCAATGGACCGGTGCGGGTCAGCAACGCGCTCACCTTCATGGCGGCTGACCGCGAGACGGTGGAAGAGGCCTTCCCCGGCGACATCATCGGCCTGCACAACCACGGCACGATTGCGATTGGCGATTCGTTCTCGGAAGGCGAGATGCTGCGCTTCACCGGCATCCCGACCTTCGCGCCCGACCTGTTCCGCCGCGTGATCCTGAAAGACCCGCTCAAGGCCAAGCAGCTCAACAAGGGGCTGGATCAGCTGTGTGAAGAAGGCGCGACCCAGGTGTTTCGCCCGCTCATCAACAACGACATCATCCTGGGTGCGGTTGGCACCTTGCAGTTCGACGTGGTGCAGTACCGCCTGCAGGACGAGTACAGCGTCGCCTCCGCCTTCGAGCCGATCAATGTCCATTGCGCGCGCTGGGTGCAGTGCGCTGACGAGAAGAAGCTCCAGGAGTTCATCGACAAGAACGAGGTGCGCATGGCACGGGACCACTACGGCACGCTGGTGTATCTCGCCTCCTCGGGAGTCAACCTGGCGATGGCGCAGGAGCGCTTTCCCGAGGTGAAGTTTCTCGATACCCGCAGTCACGTGGTCGGCACCCACGGCTGAGCGATGGAAAGTTTTTTGCAGCAAGGGTGAGCCGGCCACCCAGTATCGTGATGGCCATCACGCTTGTCGGCGCGTGAAGGTGTCGCGCGTTCGGCAGATGCAGCCAGTTCAGAATGGATTCAGCGGCTGAACCGAGCATGCGGATGTCATCACCTCTGTTCAGTTTTCTTGTCCCACAGCATCCCCAGTGTCCCCGGAGTTCCCCATGAGCACCAACAAAAATCTTCCCAAATCCAAGTTCCTGATGGCTGCCGCCCTCGCTGGCGTCATGCTCGCCGCCTGCTCGCCCAAGCCCGAAAGCGCCAACGAAGTCGCTGCCCAGCAGCTGATCGAAGCGACCCAGAAGGCTGAAGAGGCCGCCGTCCGCGCCGAAACCGCGCAGAAGGCGCTCGAAACCGCCGAAGCCGAGAAGGCTGCTGCCGAAGCCAAGGCCAATGCGGATTCCGAACAGGCTGCCGCCGCTGCCAAGTTGCAGACCGCGCAGGACCGCGCCGCCGCTGCCGAGCGTGAAGCCGCTGCCGCCAAGAAGCGCGCTGCCGCTGCCGAGCGTCAGGTCGCTGCCAGCAAGCCTTCGAGCAGCTACACCGAGGCTCGTCCGGCACCGGCTGCTGCCCCGGTCTGCCAGGACTGCGGCACCATCACCGCCATCACCGAGGTCAAGGTGAAGGGCAAGGGCACCGGCATGGGCGCGGTCGCAGGTGCCATCGCCGGCATCGCCGCCGGCAACCAGGTGGGTGATGGCAAGGGTACCGACGTCGCCAAGGTGGTTGGTGCGATTGGTGGTGCCTACGCCGGCAACCAGGCCGAGAAGTACATCCGCGCCGACACTGTCTATGACGTGACCGTGCGCATGGACAACGGTGGCAGCCGCACCGTGCGGGTGGCCGATGCCACCACCGTCAGCAGTGGCACTCGCGTGCGGGTGAACGGCGTGAACCTCGAACGGATGTAAATGCTCGTCGAGTCAAAAAAACGGGGCCGCAAGGCCCCGTTTTCGTGTGTGTCGCAGTGAGACGTTTTTACTTGGCCCTGATCCAGACGGGAGCCAGGTAAGCCACCGATTTGTTCTCTGCACCGCCATGCACGCGCACGTAGTACCAGCGTTCGGGCTGCCCGACCGCAGGCACCGGCAGCTCGAAGTGCGCCTTGCTGCCCTTGACCACAGCGATCTGCTCGCCGCCGTTGCTGAACAGGCGGTATTCGCCTTCAAAGGCAGAGCCGTCCTTCTGCGTCATCGCCACATCGAGCGGCACGGTCTTGCCTGCAGCGCAGCGCAGCGTCGAACCCATCGGATGATCCTGGTCGGCGGTGAGCGCGGCGCGCAGGTGCTGGCCGGGTGAGAGCGCATAGTTGCGGCGTGCGAGCCAGGCGGCCTTGAAGTCGTCGGTGGTCAGGCCTTGCGCCAGCGTCACGGTCTTGGGGTGTTCTTCCACCGCGTATTTGCCGAAGTGCTCGTCCTCCGATCCGATGGGCGAGAGATGCCAGCCCTTGTCCAGCGCGCGGGCGTAATAGCTTTCGTAGCGATCGTCGCGGTTGCTGTCGTTGTACAGCTCCATGCCGAATAGGCGCTCGGCGGCGGCGGGGATGTACTCGTAGTCGTTCCAGTCGCAGAGGCCTGTCGTCGCTCCGCTGGGGTCGTTCTTGGTCTGGCACTTGTCGTGTGGGTGGTTGAAGTGCGCCAGGCCATCGCTGCCGCCGCCGAAGGGCACACCCGCACCGCCGTTGATGAGCGTGCTGGTGGCAGAACCGCCGAGGCCCGGCGTGGCGGGGTCGCGGGTGAACCAGTCCCAGAAAGTCTCCATCGTCACCGCATAGCCGCCGTCAGTCTTGGCATTGGTGAAATTGGTGGAGAAGTAGACATTGATGTGGCCGAACACATCGCTGGTCCACTCGAAGCCGCGGATGGCCAGGAAGTGGTCGTTGCTGGCATTGCCCGCCTGTGTCGCGGTTGATGCCCACTTGACGAGATTGTCGGCGGTGGGATTGAGGAAGCAGTACTCGACCGACGCGGGATCAAAGGCGTCATCGCCCGGCGTGCAGCTCGCGTGCAGGGCCAGGAAGTTGCCGGCATCGAGGGTGTCCGAGTGCTCGGAGCTGCCGACGAAGGAATAGCTGGAGAGATCGGCGATGCGGAAGTAGTCGGCGGGGATCGACAGCGGGTCGCCATCCGAATACGAGGAGTGCTCGTGCATCAGCCCCTCGTAGGCCTTGAGTGTTGAAAGCTCAGGGCCGCCGTAGTTTTCGCAGACCTTGGCGACGGGCATTGGCACGGGTGTGGGGACTGGCACCGGCACGGGTGCAGGGGCGGGAACAGGTGTTGGCGCAGGCGTCGGGGCGGGTGTGGCAGGCGGTTGCGGCGTGGGCTGCGGCGCTTGCAAATCACGTGGCGAATCACCGCAGGCGGCCAGGCCGATCAGCAGGGGCAGGGTGGCAAGCAGGCGCATGGCGAATCTCGAACTGGAGCAGGGCCGCACTCTAAGTCCGGGCCATGACCCGGCCATGACGAAGCCATGAAGCCAGCGCGAGAAAATCAACTCTCAGAGCTTGATGCGCACCCAGTCGCGCCGCCGCCACAGCGCCACGAAAATGCCGGCCTGGATGCCGCGGTAGGCGATCATGGCGAACCACACGGCGTTGAGGCCCAAGCCCCACACCGGCCCGAGCAGATAGGCGAGTGGCAGGAACAACACCCACTGCATGCCCACCGCCACGATCAGCACCGTGCGGGTGGCCCCTACACCCAGCATGGTGTTCATCAGGATCATGCCCAGCGCATCGCCGATCACCGTGATGCCGATCAGTTGCAGCGGCAGCCTGGCAAGCTCCACCAGCTCCGGGGTTTTGAGAAACGGGGCGAGGATGAAGCCGGGGACGAAGATGAATGCCAGCGCGAACGGCGTGAGCAGATAGATGCTCTGGCGGAACACATCCCACATCCAGCGGTAGGCGTCTTCGGCGTCTTTGCGCCCCAGGGCCTGGCCAGCGAGCGTGGCGGCGGCCAGGCCAAAGCCCATGCCCGGCAGCACGGTGACGAGGGTGATGTTCACGAGGACATTTGCGGCGGCCAGCTCGCTGGTGCCGATCTGGCCGACGATCCAGAACAGCATCACGAAACCCGCCGCGAACAAGAGCTGCTGCGCCATGGCCGGCACACCGAGCTTGAGCTGGGCCTTGAGTTCCAGGCGCGAGGGGCGGCGCTTCAGGAATCCGGCGTCGCCCGCGTGCTTGCGTGCGAGCCAGAAGTAGGTGGCGGTGCCGATGCAGAGCGAGATGGTGGTGCCCAGGCCCGCGCCCATGGTGCCCATGGCGGGCAGGCCGAACTTGCCGAAGATGAGGCAGTAGTTGAGGCCGATGTTGAGCGTGTGCATCCAGATCAGCGTGCCCATGTAGAGCTGCGTGCGTTTCACCGCACTCCAGTAGCCGCGGAAGCTGAAGTTCATGCCGAGTGCGAACACCGAGAGCAGGCGCATCTGCAAGTACGGCACGCCGGCCTCCGCCACGGCGGGATCAGGATTGAGCTTGGCGAAGAGCCAGGGTGCGATGCAGATCAGCAGCACCGAGATCGGGATGCCGATCAGGAGCGAGAGCAGCAAGCCGCCATTGAGGGGGATCGCGGCCTCATCCAGCCGTCCCTCGCCCACGCGCCGCGCGGCGATGGCCTGCACCGCCACCGACAAGCCCGTGACCGCCGCCATCGCCATGAAGTTGATGAAGCTCGAAAGCCCCACACCGGCGAGTGCCGCCGGGCCGAGCTGGCCGACCATCGCGGTATCAACGAGGTTGAGGATGTTCTGCGAGGTCATGCCGCCGATGATCGGCAGTGACAGTGCCCAGATTTCGCGGCTGCGGCTACGGCGGTCAGGTGCAGCCAAGGCGGTCTACTCCGGCGAATGGGCAATAAAGTCTGGGTGAATTGTCACGCACCCGACGTTACACTCCAAAGCATATTGTGGTCGGCATTGTGCTTGCAGTTTTTGCAAAGACCCGTACGGGTATCGCAAGTGGCACCGGCCTGAAACCGTCACAAAAAGGGAGTCACCCATGCCGAACCTCCGCCTTACGGCCCTTGCAGCCGCTTGCGCCCTGCTCACCGCCTGCGCCTCCACGCCCAAGCCGCTGCCCCTGCCGCCCAGTGACACCCCGATGTCGATCGAAGCTGACAACACCGGTGGCTACCGTGTGCTGGCACCCGATGGCGTGACCCAGGTGGGCACCGTCACCGGCCTGCCCCCGCCGCCGCCCGCGCCGGTGGAGCCCGCAGCACTCTCGGCCAGCCAGAGCTTCCCCATCAACGCCAAGCCGGGCGAGTGCTATGCCCGCGTGGTGAACCCGCCCAAGTTCGAGACCCGCAGCGAGAAGATGCTGGCGAAGGCCGAGACCGAGCGCATCGAGATCATCCCCGCCACCTTTGAAGTGGTGGAAGAAAAAGTGCTGGTGAAACCGGCCGGCAAGAAGATCGTCGAGATCATCCCGGCCGTCTACAAGACGGTTGAAGAAGCTGTGGTCACCAAGCCCGCCTCCGAGAAGATCGAGCAGATTCCCGCCGTGTTCAAAGAGGTGGAAGAAACCCAGCTGATCAAGCCCGCCACCACGGCGTGGAAGAAAGGCCGCGGCCCGATCGAGAAGTACGACGGCCTTACCGGCGAGATCATGTGCCTGGTCACCGTGCCCGCCGAGTTTCGCACCATCAAGAAGCGCGTGGTGGCGAGCCCCGCCGAGGTCCGGCGCATCCCGGTGCCTGCCGAATACGGCACCATCAAGCGCCAGGAGCTGTTGAAGCCCGCCGAAGTGCGTGAGGTGGAGACGCCTGCCGAGTACAAGATCGTCAAGACGCTCAAGCAGGCCACGCCCGCCGAAGAGAAGCGCATCCCCATCCCCGCCGAATACCAGACGGTGGCGAGCCAGGTGCTGGTGAGCGAGGGCAAGGCGGAGTGGAAGAGCATCCTCTGCCAGACCAACACCACCCCCGGCATCGTGCAGGAGATCCAGCGCGCCCTGCTCGCCAAGGGCTTCAACCCCGGCAAGATCGACGGCGTGATCGGGCCTGAGACTTCGGCTGCCATCCGCGGCTTTCAGACCGCTAATGGGCTGGCCACTGGTGGCTTGACGATGGATACGCTCGACAAGCTCGGGGTGAGCACCGTCAGGGGTTGAGTTGATTGCTGCAATGAAAAAGCCGGGCGTTGCCCGGCTTTTTTGTGGGTGTTCTCAGTAGCCCGGATGCAATCCGGGACTTGCGCAGGCCCCAATAGAAGCTCCGGATTGCATCCGGGCTACGTCACTATCAAAGAGAGGAAGGCTGGCTCTAGTGATTCGAGCGTGACAGTGTTCTTGTAGATCAGTTTGTTGGCAGTGATCTCAAGTTGCAGGCCGCACAAAAGCGCACTTTTCTGATCCAGAAACTTGGCAAGTCCCTCAATGATGAAATCATCGTGCAGCTGTAACCCCGTTAGTTTTTCGTCCAACAATCGCCGCGCGTCAATTTTCTGATTCTCATCTACAGGCCGAAGCTGACAGCGAATAACTGCAACGCCGTTAATGAGCTCTACCTGAAACTGGTCTGCACCAATTGTGTCTCCCCCACTGGCATATTGGAGATACACACTGGACTGTCCTTTTCTTAGATGACGTATCACCAGCATCCCCTTAGAAAAACAAACTAGGCGACAAAAAGCTTACGCCTTGCGCCCCACCACATTCACCACCGCCGCCGCAATCTGAAACGGCGTGCCGCCCAGTTGCGCACGCAGATTCTCGGGCAGCTGCGTGTCGTCCATGCGCAGCAGCGAGACCTGCGCCATCTCGTCGCCGATGCGCCCCTGCCAGTTCTGCACCGCCGGTGCGTTGGGCCCGAGATTGGGGGTGATGCCGAGCTGCGAGAGTTTTTCGGCGTGGGGCAGCAGCGCCTTGGCACCCTGCACCAGGGGGGCTGTCGAGGCGTGCAGCTCGAACCAGGTGTTGAGGTCGTTGCGCAAGAGCGGTGCGGCCCAGCGCGAGAGGCGTGGGGCAAGCTGCTGGGCGCGTGCCTGTGCCCAGTCGCCGAGCCAGCGGCTGGCCTCTTGCATCACCGGGGCGAGCGCGGTGGTGGCCTGGGCGGCGGGGGCGGGCAGGCGCGCGAGCGTGCGCTCGCCGAGTGCGGCCAGCGCGGGTTTGACGGCGCTGGCGAGATTGGTCTGCACATGGGCGCGCAGCCGCAGGCGCTCGCCGCCGCCGGGCGCTGGTTCGCTCAGGGCTTCGACATTGATCTTCCACAGCGGGCCGTGCGCGCCGCCGGGGATTTCGGCGGCAAAGCGCAGGCGCTGCGGTTCTTCGCGTTCGATGTGGCTGCGGTTTTTGGGCGTGCGCGCTTTCATGGCGGGGCCAGATTAATCCGCTGACAGGCGCATGCCCAGCGCGATGAGGCGATCCGCCGGGGCGAACAGCGGCAAGGTGTCGGGGCGCAGGGGGCCGGGAGGGTCTAGCCGGATGGTCAGTGCCAGCGGATCGCGCGCGAAGTCTGCGAGCGCCTGCCGCACTTCGGCAGTCGGCGGCAGGCCTTGCGCTTGCAGCCACTGGGCAATGGCTTCGGCCAGCGCGGCATTGGCGTTCTGAGGGTCGGCTCCGAGCCGCAGGGCGAGTGCGGCACGCTCGCCCTGTGCGAGGCCCTGATCGCGGTAGCTCAAGCCTGCGGATCGCAGGGTCGCACCCGCCAGCTCGGCGGGTTTGGCAAGCCGTAGCGCCACGGAGCCCTGCACGCTGGCGGCTTTCGGCGCGTCAAGCGAGAAGCGCAGATCGAGCGCGCCATCCGATTCGCGGTATAGCCAGTCCACCGTGCCGCTGGCGCGGCCGGGCCAGGGCGCGGCGAGCGGCAGGATGGCGGTGTCGAAGTGCAGCTCGAAGCGAGCGGGCCATCGGCTGCCGTCCTGCCAGCGGCGGTAACTGAGCCTGGGGATGTGCAGGGCATGGCCAGCAAGCGGCCCATCGCTGTACACAAAGCGCAGCTCGCTGATTTCGCCACTGCCCCAGAAGTGCGCGCTGGTCTGCCCGTACGCCAGCGCGCCCAATGGGGCGAGCTGCGCCGCGAGCGAGCGCAGCATCAGCCGCTGGCGCAGCTCGGCTCGTGTCTCGGCCTGCCAAGCGGCGATGACGCTGGCAAGCACGACGAGGATGGCGACGAGGCGTAGGCGCATGGCCGATTGTAGGCACAGGGGATAGACTCGGTCGCAACTGCATCCCTGCATTTGAGGAGCCCACCATGCGTCCCGCCTTGCCTCTTGCCGTTGTTTCGGCGGCCCTGGGCCTGCTGTGTCTGAGCGCCGCGCAGGCTGGTGAAAAGACCTATCGCTGGGTCGATGACAAGGGGCGCGCTCATTACAGCGATGTGAAATCCGAAAAGGGTGAACAGGTGCAGGTGAAGCCGGGCAGCAGCATCACCGCCACGCCGAAGGATGCTCCCGATGCCGCCGCCCGCCAGCTGGACTGCCAGCGCCGCAGGGACCAGGTCGCGCTCTATAAAAGCTCGGCCGACATCAACGAGACCGACCACCTCGGCCGCAGCCGCACCTACACGGCGGCCGAGCGTCAGCAGCTGATCGACCGCAGCGAGCAGGCGGCAGAGACCGCTTGCAGCCAGCCGGGCGTGATCGACACGGGCAATGCGTCCCTACGCTGAGCGCCGCTCGCGCTTGCTGCCGCTGGCTTGCGCGCTGCTGCTGTGCGGCGCGGCGCAGGCAGCGGGCGGCGTGTTCAAGTGGGTGGACCGCAACGGTATCGTCCGCTACGACGACCAGAGCCTGCTTGCCGAGCGCCTCACCCGCGCCAGCATCGCCCGCAATGCGGTGGCTGCGGATGCGCGCGCCACGGTGCCTGAGGATTTCGTGCGCGAGGTGGCCGAGCAATGCCGTGACCTCAATGAGCGCGGCAGCAGCTACGCCGTGGCGCGTGCCGTGTTCGGCAACGACCCCGCCGGCAACCAGTACCGCTTGAGCGACAACCAGGTGGCGCTCGAAATTGCGCAGCTCAGGGAGCAAAGCAAACGTTACTGCCGGCCGCTGGCCGCGCAGTATTTGCTGGTGGAGGCGCGCGCCGAGCTGCGCCGGCAGGAAGCACTCAAAACCGCAGCACCAGCCCCGTGAGGCCAAGCCACCGGTGGTAGCTGCTGCCGAAGCGGCTGTCTGATTCGATGTAGCGCAGGGTCGCATCCAGCGAGAGCTGTGGGGTGAGCACATAGCTGGCGGTGACAAAGCCGATGTGAGTCTGCGCCGGGAAGCTGAAAACCATCAGCCCGGCAAACGCATCATCGTCTTCGATCGCCACCGCATTGGCACGCAGAGCGGCATTGGGCATGCCGATGGAGACCACGCGGCCCTCGCGGTACTGGTAGCCGAGGCTCAAGGCGAGCGGGGTGTCGGCCTGCCAGTCCAGCGCCAGCTCGCCGCCTTGGGTGTTGGCATCGAACACCCGGCTGTCGCTGCCGCGCCAGCTGGCGAACAGGCTGCCGCGCGCGGCCAGCCGGGTGGTGAGTGCTTGAACCAGCCAGAGCCGCGTGCGTGCCTCTTTGGCATCGCGCAGATCACTCTGGAACTCACTAGCCCCAATGCCGAGCGAAACGCCCAGCACGGGCGTGTGGAAACTGCGTCCCGGCCTCAGCAGCAGCTGCCCATCGACACCGGCGGTGATCTCGTTGAGGCCTTCGGTTTCAGCGTGCAGGCGGCCATCGAGCCGGCCGACGAGACGCAGCGAGAGGCTATCGTCCAGCACCTCGCTGAATGAACTGCTGATGCCGGCCTGCAACCAGGTTTCGGTATCGCGCGGCAGGCCATCGCGCGCGGCCTGGATGTTGTCGTCGCGCCCCATGGCGACATCCACCAGCGTCACCGGCGGCGCGCCCACAGCATGCAGTGGCAGCAGCAGGCAAAGTGCTGCAAGTCGCATCAATGCCCTCATCGCATCCCCTATGCTGTTTGGAGCGAGCCAGATTAGCGGAGAAAATTTTTGATCGAGCAAGAGCGTGGTTTCATCGGCGGTGATTTCGAGTCTGACCCGCGCCGCCGCCTGCTGTTGCGCGCGCTCGCCGCCGGTGCCCTGGTGGGTGGTTCGGGCTGGGTGCAGGCCGATACCTTCGGCGCGGTGCCGCGCAAGCTGCCCGTCGGCAAAAGCATTTTTGAGATCGACGGCCGCGTGCGTGTCAACGGCCAGCGCGCCAGCCGCGACACCGTGATCAAGCCCGGTGACGTGATCGAGACTGACAGCGACGGCAAGCTGGTGGGCGTGATCGGCAGCGATGCGCTGATCATCCGCCCCCGCAGCCGGGTCGAGATTGGCGGTGCGGCGGGTGCAGCACGCAGCTTCTTCCGCCTGGTCAGCGGCGCGATGCTGAGCGTGTTCGGCAAGCGCGACGATGTCTATGAAATCCATATGCCTGTGGCGACCATTGGCATTCGCGGCACGGGGGTATATGCCGAGGCCGATGCCGACAAGAGTTACGTCTGCCTCTGCTACGGCACTGCCGCGCTCACGCCGCTGTCACGGCCTGAGGAGAGCCAGGTGCTCACCACCAGGCACCACGACGCGCCGATGTTTCTCTATCGGGATCCGGTGCAGGATCGCTGCATGCAGCCCGCGCCGTTCTTCAATCACAGCGACCTTGAACTGATGACGCTCGAAGCGCTGGTGGGCCGCAAGGTGCCTTTCGCGGTGGCTGAAGACCCCTATGCGAGCCCGCGCCGGGATTACTAGGCGATCGCCTTTTTCACGTAGGTCGGCAGCGCGAAGGCACCCGCATGGGTGTCGCGGTTGTAAAACTGCGTGTCGAGATCGTCGGCCTTGTCGAGTCGTGAGACCTTGCTGCCCTTCTGCTTGAACGCAATCGAGCCGCTCCACCAGCCGCTGGGGTAGATGACTTGCGGGAAGTGCAGCATCGTCGTCTCGGCAAAGCCTGCGTCCTTCATCGCCGCGTGCATTTCCTTGATGAGTTCAAGGTGCAACAGGGGTGATTCCGACTGCTGCACCAGCATGCCGTTGGGCTTCAGTGCCTTGATGCAATCGAGATAGAACTTCTTGCCGAATAGGCCTTCGGCCGGGCCGACCGGGTCGGTCGAGTCGATGATGATGACGTCGATGGAGCCTGGCGTCGCTTCCTTCATCCAGGCAATGCCATCGCCGAAGAACAGCGTCGCACGCGGATCGCTGTTCTTGTCGCAGAGTTCGGGGAAGTGGATTTCGGAAAGGCGCGTCACGCGCTCGTCGATCTCGACCTGCGTCGCGCTCTTCACTTCGCTGTGCTTGAGCACCTCGCGTAGCGTGCCGCAGTCGCCGCCGCCGACGATCACCACCGTCTCGGGGTTGGGGTGCGAGTTGAGCGCCGGGTGGCTCATCATCTCGTGATACAGAAAGTTGTCGCGGGTCGACACCATCGTGCAGCCGTCGATGGTCATCAGCTTGCCGAAGGTCTCGGTCTGCCAGATTTCGATCTGCTGGTACGGCGTCTGCTCGCTGTGCAGCTTCTTGCCCTTGAGCGAGAAGGCGGTGCCGGTGGCTTCGATGGCTTCGGTGAACCAGGTGTTGTCGAGTGACATGGGGGCTTGAGTGATCGTTTGTTCGTAAAATGGCGGCGCGAGTATAGAGGCTCACTGCAATGACTTAAGTGAAGCTACCGTGACGAAGGGGAGGGGAGTAATGAGTAATCTGCATAACGATCATCCGGCGACAATAGACCTGTTGAATCGCGATCGATTGAAGGCGCTGTTATTCGATCAAATCAGCAAGCCGGACAAGCTACCTTTGGTATTCGGCGTGCATGGTGACTGGGGAGCTGGTAAGACCAGCTTCTTGCAGCAACTGCAGACGGACCTCGACAACGAGGTGAAGGCTCCGCACGTTGTCACGGTATGGTTTGAGGCTTGGCGTTATCAGCATGAATCTGCCCCCGTGATTGCCTTGCTGCAAGAAATCCGCCAGCAACTCTCAACACACAAAAAGCTGCTGTCCAAGGTCAGCACACTGAGTGATGAGCTTCCCCTTCTTCCCCGGACACGCAGTTAGGTTTTTTGCAGCCTCTCAT
>JAZKHC010000044.1:0-76285 GCA_040385605.1 Pseudomonadota bacterium | reverse complement strand
AAATACAGGCCTCGTGCTCAGTGCTGCGTGAAAACTGAATTCTTCAGAGACGACTGATTATTCTGGCCTCGGCAGGGTTTTTCCGGGATTCAATATGCCCAGAGGGTCGAATACAGCCTTGATCGCATGCATCGCCGCCAAGGTCTCGGCGTCGATCTCCAAGGCGACATAGTCACGTTTGTCGATTCCAACGCCATGTTCCCCGCTGATCGTACCTTGGAGTGATAGCACCAGCGAGAACACGGCACGCAAGCAGGGTTCAATTCTTGCTGCTTGCGTGGGCTCATCCGGGTTGGCCAAGATGTTGACGTGGATGTTGCCGTTGCCAGCGTGGCCGAAGCAGACGATCAAAAGGCCGTGTTGTGCGGATATGTCTTGCACGCCGTCGATCAACTCGGTCAGGCGCGTCACTGGCACAGCGACGTCTTCATTGACTTTTTTGGGGGCCAATTGCCGCAGGCTGGGCGAAAGTGCCTTACGGCAGGCCCAGAGAGTTTCGACTTCTGAGATGGATTGCGCGCTGCGGAACTCGATCAGACCATCGCCGCTGGCGGCAACCTTGATCGCCGCCAATGCGCTTGGCAGACTCTGGCTATCGCCATCCGCCTCGATCAGCAGCAGTGCGCCGGTCGAGGCGGGGATGCCAGTTGGCCGATAGCTTTCGGCGAGCCGGACGGCCTGGCCGTCCATGAATTCCAGGGCACAGGGTGTGTGCGGTTGGCACATGAGCCTTGCCACGGCATCGGCCGCGGCATGTACGGACGAGTACGCCGCGCGTATCAATTGCCTGTGGGTCGGCTTCGGCAACAACTTCAATGTAGCCTCGGTGATGATCGCCAAGGTCCCTTCACTGCCGATGAGCAGGCGCGTCAAGTCATAGCCCACCACGCTTTTGGTGGTGGATGCGCCGGTGGTCAGGGTGCTGCCCTTGCCATCCACAGCTTTCAGCCCCAGCACGGCATCGCGTGCAGTCCCATACTTGACCGCCTTGGGCCCACCCGCGCCGCAGGCGAGGTTGCCGCCGATCGTTGAAAACCCGGCGCTGGTGGGGTCCGGTGCCCAGAACAGGCCAAACTCTGCGGCAGCGGCCTGGACGTCGCTGTTCAGGGTGCCGGCCTCGCAGACCAGCAACCGGTCACCTGCGGAGATTCGCAGGATGCGGCTCATGCGTTCCAGCGAAAGCACGATGCCGCCGGCTAGGGGCACGGCCGCCCCTGTGGTGTTGGTGCCACGGCCGCGCACGGTCAGTGGGATGCTGTGCTGGCCGCAGAGGCGGACCACTGCAACCACATCGTCGTGACAGAGCGCAAAGACAACCGCCTGCGGCTGCGCCATGCGGCGCGAGTTGTCGTAGCTGTAAGCAAGGCAATCCGCCGGATCTGTGAGCACGGCCGCGTCACCCAGGGCTTGGCGCAGCGCGCTCAACGCGGCGGATGGCAGCGGCGCATGGCTCATGACGAGGTATCGGTATCGAAGGCATCCTTGAGCCAACGACCCTGGCCATCAGCCTCGAAACAAATGACATCGAAGCGGACCGGTGCGTCCTGCCATTGCGGGTGCGCTTGCTGGAAAGCCTGCACGGTGCGCATCAACCGCCCCCGTTTCCCAGCGGTAATGCTCCCTAGAGCACCGCCGTAACTGAGGGTACTGCGAGCCCTGACCTCGACGACGACCAAGGTCTCGTCATCACACATCACCACATCCAGCTCGCCGTAATGACAGCTCCAGTTGCGTGCCACCAATAGCAGGCCCTGTTTCAGCAGATAGGCCTCCGCACGGGCCTCTGCGCCCGCTCCAAGAAGAGCGGCGGCGCGCGCCTTCAAGACGGCCAGCGCGCTCATCTTTTCATTCGGCCGAATCCACCGCATCCGTCGGTGCGTAGAGCGGCGTGCAGGCCAGCATGCGGTGCAGGGCTCCATCGGATTCGAGCACGAGCGAGCCGGTCAGGCTGGGCGTCTGCTCACCCGGCACGATGGCACCAGCAAGCAGGCGGCGAGCCAATTCATAGGCGTCGAAGCCCAAGGCAAACAGGCGCTGCGCGTCGGCGGTGCGTGGGTTGACGGCGGCCAGCACCCCGCGCAGCGCGGCGACACCGCCGGTGGTTTCGATGCGCCAAGGCGCGTCACAGACCATTAGCCGACCGAGATCCTTGCTGCCGCCATCCGAGGCTGCTGCAGGTGCGTAGGTGGTGATGCGCCCCGCACGCAGGTAACGCATCTGCGGCCAGATCAGCTTGGCCTGTGCACTGCGCGCGGCGAGATACACCACATCGATGTCGCCGCGCGGCACCGGTTGCAGCTCGGCCTTGATGCCGACCGCCGCCAGCTGCTTGCCACGCACGTCGGAATAGCCGATGCCC
Organism: Pseudomonadota bacterium; assembly: GCA_040385605.1. Classification (GTDB taxonomy): domain Bacteria; phylum Pseudomonadota; class Gammaproteobacteria; order Nevskiales; family Nevskiaceae; genus Stagnimonas. The sequence goes on along the minus strand of JAZKHC010000044.1, from coordinate 73,926 downwards.
AGCACACGCTTGAGCTGGCCGGTGAAATCGACCGTGCCGGACTTGAAGCTCTCTTCTGCCAGCACGGTTCCGCCGTTCGCCTCGAAATGGCTTTTGAAGGCCGCAGCGACGCGCTGGCCCCAATCGCCTTCCTGTGCAAGCACCACGGCGCGCAGCAGGCTTGCCCCAACGGCGTGCCGGGCTGCTGCACGCGCCTCATCCTCAGGGGCCAAACCGAATGGCACCAGCCCGGCTGGCGGCAAGCGGCCCCCATCCAGGTAATTCAGTGAGATGGTCGGCAGTTCGGGGCTGCGGGCGGCCATGGTGGCGACATCCTCCTTCCGCAAGGGGCCGATCAGTGCCGATGCACCTTGCATCACGGCGGCGGCAATGGCGGCGTCGAGGCTGATGCTGCTGTCTTGCACGAACACCGCCGGGGCATCGCCACTCGCCTGCGATTGAGCGGCTTCGGCACCAGCCTTGATGGCCTTGGCTGCCGCCGCCAGCGGTCCGCTCATCGGCAATAACAAGGCAAGGGATCGACCGCGCGACGGCGTGGTGCTACTGACCGTTACCAAGCCTGCCGCGATCTGCGATTCACCGGGATGATCCGGATGGCGGCCTCGCCAGTCCTCATAGGCGGCCAGTGGTGCGCCGCTGGTGGCCAGCTGCATCAGCTCGACCCAGCCGCGCGCGACAGGTTCGGCCACCGCCGTGAAATCGGTGCCCGCCGGCAGGCGGTTCAAAGCTTGCCAAAGCGCGTCCCGATTGGCGCTGCGCGCCGAGCCGGTCAAGGCGGCTTCGAGTATCAGATGCGTATTGATCGCGCCGACCAGATCCCCGGCCGCAAACTGCCTGGCGGCGCGCTGGGTCAGATCGGCTTGCAGGCTTGCAGGCTCGCTGGCAGCCGCCACACTGTCGGGCATATCCGGGGATTGCGCCTTCGCAGCGCCGGTGATGAGCAGGCAAAGCGCCAAGACGGTCGGCAAAAGTGTACGTGAAGACATGCGTAAAGTATGGCATGCAAGCCCCCGAACGCCGCTCATGAACGTAGTCACTGAAGCCGAAACGCTGGTCCCCGGATGCCTTTATGTCGTGGCCACGCCCATCGGCAATCTGGGGGATCTTTCGCCGCGCGCGCAGCAGGTGCTTTCCATGGTGGATGCCATTTGCGCCGAAGACACCCGCATGACCGGCCCGCTGCTGGCGCACTTCGGCATCGGCAAGCCCTTGAAAGCCCTGCATGAGCACAATGAGGCGAGAATCACCGCGGAACTGGTCTCGCAGCTGCAATCCGGCCGCACGCTGGCGCTGGTCAGCGATGCGGGCACTCCGCTGGTCTCCGACCCGGGCTATGCGCTGGTGCGGGCGGCGCGAGAGGCTGGCCTCGCCGTCATGACCGTGCCCGGCCCCTGCGCGGTGACGGCCGCACTCTCGATTGCCGGCCTGCCGACCGACGAGTTCACCTTTGCCGGGTTTCTGCCCGCGCGCAGCGGCCCGAGGCGCGCGCGCTTGCAGGCCCTGGCGATGGAGTCCCGCACCTGGGTCATCTACGAAGCCCCGCATCGCATTCTGGAATGCGCCGAAGACCTGGCCGACGCGGTCGGTGCCGAGCGCCGGGTGTTTCTCGGCCGTGAGCTGACCAAGCGGTTCGAGCAGAGCGTGCAGCTGCCGGCGGGTGGCTTGCTGGATTGGCTGCGAGCGGATGGCAACCGCCAGCGTGGGGAGTTCGTGCTGGTGGTTGCCGGCCAACCTGCCAGTGGGACGGTCTCGACATTCGACGCACAGAGCCTGATGCGCGCCCTGCTGACCGAACTTCCGCCCGCCAAGGCCGCGCGCATTGCCGCCACGCTCACCGGTGAAAAACGGCAGCAGCTCTATCAACTGGCCCTGCAACTGGGCGGCGTTACCGGCGAGGATTGAACCTTTCTGAGTGGCGGCTGACTTACCGGGGGGCTACGATTTGTGAATATCCCAGCAAACTACTATTGAGCAGCCGCTGCTGTGAATGAATAATCCTTCAGGTCACGGTCTCTTCGATGATTCTCGCGGCGCACAAAATGCTTAACAAAGCACCAAACGTCCGAGAGGTCGAATGAACTGGATTGCGAAAACATGGCTGCTGCTGGCGCTTTTGGGCGGCGGCGCAACAACGCTGACGGCGCAAGCCTCGGCACATCTGAGCGATGGCGCCAGTGAGCAGGTCTACGATGGCCTGCTGCCGACCGAATCCGAGAAAATCGTCATGCCGGTGGTGCGGAACAAGCGTGGCCGCTCCGAATGCGTGCAGTTGCTCAAGAGCCTGATGGATGCGCCGCGCACCCTGTTGTGGCGCGAGGGTCGCAAGCTCAAGGCGAGCTGGGAGGAGGTCAAGCCCGGCACCGCGATTGCCACCTTCAAGCAGGGCCGCTATCCGCAGAAATCCCGCAGCCGCGGCAGCAAGCATGCGGCCATCTTTTTGCGTGCGAGCGATGCCGGTATTTACGTCTTCGACCAGTTCGCGGGCCAGCGTGAAGCTGCGGAGCGTTTCATCCCCTGGCATCACCCGCGCGACCGCCAGCCCTCGAACAACGCATCAGCCTATTCGACCGTGCGCTGGTAGCCGACAATGAACGGCCATGAGCCGCCCTATTGCGTCCGCATCAGCCCCTGAATCGCCGTATGCGGCGCTGCGTCACCCTGAGTTCTGCCGACTGATCACGGCCATATTCCTCCTCACGGTCGCGCTGCTGGCGCAGGAAATTGCGCTTGCCTACGAGTTGTACCTGATGACCCGCGACCCGCTGACGCTGGGCCTGATCGGCCTGGCCGAAGCCGTGCCTTTCATTGCTGTGGCACTGCTGGGCGGGCATCTGGCAGATCGCCGCGAAAAGCGCACCCTGCTGCTCGCCTCGCTGGCGGTGATGGTCCTTGCGACGCTGCTGCTGCTCTGGCTCTCGCTCGAAAATACGCGTGTCGGGCTGACCCAGGGTGCCCTGCTGCTGGCGATCTACGCCAGCATTGCCCTGATCGGTCTGGCACGCGGCTTCTATTCGCCAGCCGCGTCTTCACTCAAGTCGTTTCTGGTGCCTCGGGAATTGTTCGCCAATGCCTCTACCTGGTCCTCGGCCGGCTGGCAGGGTGGTGCCATCCTCGGCCCGGTTGCCGGCGGGCTGCTCTACGCCTGGTTCGGGCTCGAAGGCACTTTGCTGTGCACACTGTTGCTCATCGCTGCCGCGGCTGCGCTGATTGCGGGCATCCGCCCTCGCGGCGTGCCAGCAGTGACAGAAACCCAGTCGAGCCTGGCAGAGTCGCTGCGCGAGGGTCTGGCCTTCGTCCGTCGCACGCCGATCATCCTGTACTCGATCTCGCTCGACCTGTTCTCGGTGCTGTTCGGCGGTGTGGTGGCGATCCTGCCGGTGTTCGTCGAAGACGTGCTGAAAGTGGGGCCTGAGGAGCTGGGCATCCTGCGCGCCGCCCCCGCCATTGGAGCGATGCTGACCCTGTTCATCTGCGCCTATCTGCCGCCCACCGGCCATCTCTGGCGCAATCTCCTGCTGGCCGTGGCGGGCTTTGGTGTGGCAACCCTCGTGTTCGCGCTCTCGCCGTTCTTCTGGCTCTCGGTCCTGGCATTGTTCCTCACCGGTGCGTTCGACTCGGTCAGCGTCGTCATCCGCGGTACCATTTTGCAGGTGTTCACCCCGGATCATCTGCGCGGGCGGGTGCAATCGGTCAACAGCGTGTTCCTCTCCTGCTCCAACGAGCTCGGCGCTTTCGAGAGTGGTGTGGCCGCCCGCTTTATGGGCGCGGTGCCCAGCGTCGTGTTCGGCGGCTTGATGACCTTGGCGATCGTTGGCGGAGTGGCCGCGCGTTCGGGCACACTGCTGCGTATAAAGATTGGGAGTAAGGGATGATTCTCGGCGTGTTGTCACCGGATGAATGGCGGCAGTCCGGCCGTAGTTTTCCGCACCACGGGCAAGAGATTTTCTACCGCGACAGCGGTGGCAGCCTACCGCCACTGCTGCTGATCCACGGCTTTCCCACGGCCTCCTGGGACTTCTACCGGATGTGGGACGCGCTGACCCAGCGTTACCGCGTGCTGGCACCTGATTTGATCGGCTTCGGTTTTTCCGCCAAGCCCTTCGATTACCCCTATTCGATCCTCGACCAGGCCGAGCTTTGCGCCAAGCTCTGCGCGCGCCAGCAGCTTACCGAGATCCACGTGCTCGCCCACGACTACGGCGTGAGCGTGGCGCAGGAGCTGCTCACGATGCACGAAGAGGGCCGTGGCGCGATCCGCATCAAGTCCATTGCCTATCTCAACGGCGGCCTGTTCCCGGAAACGCATCGACCCTTGCTGGTGCAAAAGCTGCTGCGCTCGCCGCTGGGCCCGCTGATGGTGGGCTTCATGAAAGAAGAAAAGCTCACTGAGAGCATGCAGAAAATCTTCGGCCCCAAGACTCAGCCCAATGCGCAGGAATGCAAGGCGTTCTGGCAGCTCGTCAGCCACAACGACGGCAGGAGGATCATGCCGAAGCTGATCCGCTACATCGACGAGCGCATCGCCCAGCGCGGTCGCTGGGTGCCGGCCATGCAGTTCACCAAGGTGCCGATGCGGCTCATCAACGGACAGGTTGATCCGGTCTCGGGTGAGCACATGGCGGCGCGCTATCACGAGCTGATCCCCAACCCGGACATCGTGCTGCTGCCCGGGATCGGACACTACCCGCAGGTGGAGGCGCCCGACCTGGTGCTGCAAGCCCTGTTCGATTTCCACGAGCGCGTGAAGCGGGCTCGATGAAGGCTCTGAAGCACCTCTGGGCGCTGCTGACGCAGAAGATCCCCATCTGGCTGCTGCAACTGGTGGTGTGGCTGCTGGTGCATGTGCTGTACCGCATCCGCACCGAGGGCTTCGAACACATTCCGCGCGAGGGGGCGGTGATCATCGCCTGCAACCATGTGAGCTTCGTCGATGCGCTGCTCATCGGTGGCCTGCTGCCGCGCGCGCCACGCTTCGTGATGTATCACAAGATCTACAAGCTGCCGGTGATGAACCTCTTGTTCCGCGCCGCCCGCGTCATCCCGATTGCGCCCGCGAAAGAAGATGCGGCCCTGCTCGAAAAAGCCTATTCCGCAATCCGCGATGCCTTGGAGAACGGCGAACTGGTGGGCATCTTCCCCGAAGGCGGGCTGACGCCGGATGGCAGCATCCAGCCGTTCAAGGGCGGCATCGAGAAAATCCTTGCGACCAACCCGGTTCCGGTGGTGCCGATTGCCCTGCAAAATCTCTGGGGCAGCATGTGGAGCAAGCAGGATTCGCGCCTGCGCCGTGCGCGCCTGCCGCGCCGCTTCCGCGCCGAGATCGGTTTGGTGGCGGCTGAAGCCATTCCGCCGGAGCTGGTCACGGCCGAGTTCCTCGAAGTGCAGGTGCGCGTGCTGCGCGGTGATGCTGCTTAAAAATCGAGGTCTATCGCACCGCAAAGCCAGTCGATCATCGGACTGAGCGATTTGTAGTGCGCGATGGCGAGAGGCAGCAGTTCGTCGGAACACACTTGCGCCTGCGTGAGTTTGGCGCTGCCGATGAAGTCCTTGCGCTTCAGGTCCGCGATCAGCTCGTGCGCCGGGTCATAACCCTGCGGGGGGAGTTGCAGTCTGTCGCCTTCCAGCGTGAAAAAGTTAGTGAAGGGCTTGCTCTGCGTGGCCTTCTTCCAGCTTGCCGGGTTGCTCACCAAGTAGGCGCGCACGCGCTTCAAGGTGTCGGACTGCGGGTGCCACAGCCCGCCGCCAATGAAGCATTCGCCCGGCTCGATGTGCAGATAGAACCCCGGCGCATCGAGCCGGCCCATCATCGCGTTCTCGCCTTCGGCGCGTGCGGTCGCCTTGGTCGCCGCATGGTAGAAGCTCATGCCCGCATGGGTCTTGTAGGGCGACTTGTCGGCGCTGAAACGTGCATCGCGGTGGATGCGGAACAGCGAGCCACCGATGGGTTTTGGGTTGGCGATCATCTGCGAGCTGATCTTTTGCAAGGGTGCGGCAAGATCAGTGATGAAGGCGAGGCAGGGTATCTTCACTGCCGCTTCGTATTCGGCCTTGTGCGCGGCAAACCAGTCCTTGTTGTTGTTGGCCTTGAGGGCTTTCAGGAACTTGAAGGTGGCAGGCGTGAAGTAGGGGCTTGGCATGGGGATCTCGTCGTCGGGCGATGCAGCAAATCTAGCCCATGGCCGCGACAGCGCAACGCGGCTCTGGCACCTTGCAGCACATCGAAACAAGAACGAGGAGTTCGCATGAACCTGCCCATCAACGCCCCCGGCCATGCCAGCCTCGCCAGCGTGCGCGAGAAGGTTTCGCCTGCCGAATGGCAGCTGCGCTGCGACCTCGCGGCAGCCTACCGGCTGGTGAAGCTGTTCGGTTGGGATGACCTTGTCTTCACGCATATCTCGGCTCGCATCCCCGGCCCGGATCACCACTTCCTCATCAACCCGTACGGCTTCATGTTCGAGGAAATCACCGCCAGCTCGCTGGTGAAGGTGGACTTGAGCGGCAAGCCTGTCGGCGAGACGCCGTACTACATCAACCCGGCAGGCTTCACGATCCATAGCGCCATCCACGCCGCGCGCGAAGACGCTGCCTGCGTGCTGCATGTGCACTGCTTGAACGGCATCGCGGTGTCGGCGCAGTCCGGTGGTGTGCTGCCCATCTCGCAGCAGTCCTTGTTCGTTCTGTCGAGCCTTGGTTATCACGACTACGAGGGTGTCGCACTCAACCCCGACGAGAAGCCGCGCCTCGTCAACGATCTCGGCAGCAACAACTTTTTGATGCTGCGCAACCACGGCCTGCTGACCGTGGGGCCGAGCATCGCCGATGCCTTTCTCTTCATGTACCTGTTCGAGACGACCTGCATGATCCAGGTGCGGGCTCAGTCGGGTGGTGCGGCGCTCACGCCCATCCCGCAGCCCATTCTCGACAACATCGGCGCGCAGTCGGCGGCGGTGACCAAGGGCCTGGGTGGGCAGCTCACCTGGCCGGGCTTGCTGCGGCGGCTGGGGCGGGTGAATCCAGGCTGGGATGTGTAGCGGCTAGCTGCGGCGCAGCAGCCCGTATGCAAGGGCGAGATGGATCGGCAGCCAGAGCGCTATCCAGGCCAGATTGTGCTGAGGGCCGATCAAGCCTAGTGCTGCGCCGAACAGCATCAGCCAGGCGAGACCGCGCATTGCAGCTGAGCTGAGCCGCGGGCTGCCGCGCCACACCGCAGGGAGCAACAGCCAGGCCAGCGGCGAGAACAGCAGCAGGTTCCAGTTGGCGGCCATCGACCAGTGCTCGGTGAGCGTCCATGCCGCCAGCATGAAAAAACCGAACACGCCCATTGTCAGCAGGATCAGGGTGCCGATGAGGCCGAAGCCCAGGCGCGCCCCACGCGCATCGGCGCGGCCCAGCAGCGCCAGTGCGCCAGCGAAAGCGAGGCCGATACCGAAGGCTGTCCAAGCCCAGCGCAAGGGCAAAGCTGGTGCGACTGGACTGTTGGCATCCGTCAGCAGATAGCGCGCCTCGGCGACGAGTGGCTGACCATTGATACGCTGCTCGGCGACGGCCTGCATCAGCATTTCCGGCACGAAACTCTGTTCTTGGCGGGTGATGGCGGTGTCGCCCGCCGGCCCCATGATCGCGTCCATGCCCAGAGCCAGTGGCAGGATGGGCCGCATCAGCCTTGTCGCCTCATGGCGATAGGTGACGGCGACCGGCTGTGACTTGAGGCTGGCGACGAGAGTCCCACCGAGCACTCGGTCGATGGCATCGCGCACTCGGGTGGAGCAGTTGTCGCGGAAGTAGTCGTAGCGATACTCCGCATTCTCTGGCCGCGCGTTGGTTTCGAGAAACCGCGCCATTTGAAGGCGCTGTGCCGCGTCGAGCGCAAGCACCTGCTGATACACCCAGCGGCCCTCGCTGGCATAGAGCCGTAGCGTACGGTCGAGCGTGTCCACATCCAGCCGGTACACCATGTGGCCGCGCGCGAAGTTGAGAAAGAAGTTCTTCTGGAAGAAATCGAACATGCCGTAGTTGTAGACGGCATTGGCCCCCGTGGCGGTGTTCTCGACCAGGATGGCGTTGTGGCCAAAGCGTTGCCAGTAGGTCTTGCCGGGGGCGAAGGTGAGCAGGCTGATGCGAAGGGCTTCGCCGCGATGGTCCGGCTGTGCCTGAGCGGGCGCGATCAAGGCCGCCAGCAACACCGCCGCCAGCAGCCAGAGACGCATCAGTCCTGCGCGAGCAAGACTTGCAACTGCTGCACGCGGCGCGAGTCGGCGCGCTGCACGCTGAACTGGAAGCGATCCAGCTTGATGCTCTCGCCGCGACGCGGCATATGGCCGAACTCCTGCACCACCAGGCCGCCGATGGTGTCGAACTCCTCGTCGCTGAACTCGCACTCGAACTGGTCGTTGAACTCGGCGATGGGCGTGAGCGCGTTGACGAGATAGCGGCGCTCGTCCTGCTTGACGATGTGCGCACCCTCGGCCTCGTCGTGCTCGTCGTCGATCTCGCCGACGATGGTTTCCAGGATGTCCTCGATGGTGACCAGCCCGCCGACGCCACCGTATTCATCGGCGACGATGGCCATGTGCTGGTGGTTTCGCTTGAAGTCCTTCAGCAGCACGTTGACGCGCTTCGATTCCGGCACGAACACCGCAGGGCGCATGACCCGCATCAGGTCAAAGGTGGCCGCCGCCGTGGTGAACCTCAGCAGGTCCTTGGCGAGCAGAATGCCGACGATCTCGTCCTTGGTGTCGCCGATGATCGGATAGCGCGAGTGGCCGGATTCGATGACGGTGGCGAGGATTTTCTCCAGCGGCCATTCGCGCTCGATGCAGGTCATCTGCGCGCGCGGCACCATGATGTCGCGCGATTGCAGCTCGCGGGTCTCGAACACGCCTTCGATCATGCGGGCGGCGTCGGCATCGACGAGGCCGTCCTCCTGCGCGCCCTCCAGCAGCTCCTTGAGGTCTTCGCGGGTGCGCGGGCCACCGATCAGGCGGCTGGTCAGGCGCCGCCACCAGGGGGAGTGCGCTTCTTCGGGTTCGGTTTCGGTACTACTGGGGCCGTCGTTCATGGCGTGCGCACGTTCCGCTTATGAGCTGATCGCGGGCGTGTGGGCGTCGTGGTTGGAGGTGTAGTTTACCCGCAAGCCGCTGCTCAGCGGATGACAGGCAGATAAGGGTCGGCAAATCCCAGCGTTGCCAGCAGTTTGCGTTCGATGGCTTCCATCCTTTCTGCCTCGTCGTCGGCGATGTGGTCATGGCCCATGAGGTGCAGCACGCCATGCACGACCATGTGCGCCCAGTGCGCGCGCGGTGTCTTGAGCTGCTCTGCCGCTTCACGCGCCACCACTTCGGCGCAGATGACGATATCGCCGAGGTAGTGCGGCTCCTGCATGGGGAAGGAGAGCACATTGGTTGCATAGTCGCGGCCGCGCCAGTCGCGGTTGAGGGTGCGGCCCTCGGCGGTGGTCACGATGCGCAGGGTGATCTCGCCACGCTTTTTGCCACGCGCCGTTTCAGCCCAGGCGCGCAGGCTGACGGCACTGGGAATGCCCGCTGCGGGCACGACACGCTGGATGTGGATGGCGCTCACGACGCCGCGCAGAGGCGCACACCCTGCAAGGAGTTGTTCATCGCCTCGGTGATACGAACCTCGACGAACTGCCCGATCAGCGCGGTCTCGCCGTCGAAGTTCACCGTGCGGTTGTTGGCCGCGCGCCCTGCCACCTGGCCACCACCGCGCTTGGAGGCGCGCTCCACCAGCACCCTTTGCGTGGTGCCGACCATGCTGCGCTTGTAGGCATCGTCCTGCTGCTTGATGCGCGCCTGAACCAGTGCCAGGCGCTTGTCTTTCACATCCTGCGGCACGTTGTCTTTCAGATTGGCTGCGGGGGTGCCGGGGCGCGGCGAGTAGTTGAAGCTGTAGGCGAAGTCGAAGCCCGCCAGCTCGATGGCTTCGAGTGTGGCCGCAAAGTCCAGCTCGTTCTCGCCGGGGAAACCGATGATGAGATCGGTGGAGAGAGAGAGGTCGGGCCGCGCCGCGCGCACGCGGCGGATTTTTTCGAGGTACTGCGCACGGGTGTAGCCACGCTTCATCGCGCCGAGAATACGATCCGCACCGTGCTGCACCGGCAGGTGCAGATAGCTGGCGAGCTTGGGCTCTTCGGCAAAGGCATCCGCCAGTGCGTCGGTGAACTCGGCCGGGTGGCTGGTGGTGTAGTGGATGCGCTCGATGCCGTCGATCTGGGCGATGTAGTGGATCAGCAGCGCCAGGTCGCAGACGTCCCCCGTATCGCCCATGCGGCCGCGATAGGCATTGACGTTCTGGCCCAAGAGCGTGAGTTCCTTCACGCCCTGTTCGGCCAGCCGCAAGCACTCCACCAGCACATCGTCGAGCGGGCGATTCACTTCAGGCCCACGGGTGTAGGGAACGATGCAGAAGGTGCAGTACTTCGAGCAGCCTTCCATGATGCTCACGAAGGCCGTCGCACCCTCAGCTCGCGGTGCCGGCAGGTGATCGAACTTCTCGATTTCAGGGAAGCTCACATCCACCGCCGTGCGGCGCGTGCTGCGGGTCTTGTCGAGGAGTTGCGGCAGGCGATGCAGCGTCTGCGGGCCAAAGATCATGTCGATCTGCGGCGCGCGCTTGACCAGTGCGTCCCCTTCTTGCGAGGCGACGCAACCGCCGACACCAATCACGCGATTGGGATTGGCGTCTTTCCACGCGCGCCAGCGGCCCAGTTCGCTGAACACTTTTTCCTGCGCACGCTCGCGCACCGAGCAGGTGTTGAGCAGCAACATATCCGCCTCGTCGGCGTTCTGGGTGCGGGTGTAGCCGTGAGAGGCACCGAGCACGGCCACCATTTTGTCGGCGTCGTAGCTGTTCATCTGGCAGCCCCAGCTGATGACAAAAACCTTCTTGTCGGAGGACGCAGGCGCAGCAGGTTCGAGAGGTGTGTTCATGGCAGCGTTCGCGGTGGATAGACCGGGGCTGTGGCGGAATGGGCGCGGATTATAGAGAAACGGCTATTTGATCTTCGTCACCCAGTCCTGCACTTGCGATTGCATCTGCGCGTAGGCGCTCTCGAACTGTGCCCTGGGCCTGCGGTAGGGGTCTGGCACATCGGCATCCTGCTGCCACTTGCCGAGCTTGTGCACCTTGCCGCGAAACTGCGGATAGCGGCGGTTGATCCAGTCGTTGTGCGTCGCGTCGAGTGTGAGCACCAGGTCGGCGGCTTGCAGCATCGGCAGGGTGAGCTGCTGCGCGCGATGACTGGCGATATCGAGCGTGTTGGCCGCACTCACTTCGATGGAGAGCGGGTCAGCGCCATCGCCCACCATCGCCATGGTGCCCGCCGAGAACACCGTCTTGCCGGGGAGTGCTGCCTTCAAGAGGCCTTCGGCGATGGGGCTGCGGCAGATGTTGCCGGTGCAGACGACGAGAATGGTTTTGAACATGCCGCTAGTTTATCAAGGCATCAGCACGATCTTGCCCGTGACCTTGCGATCCATCATGTCCCGCAGGGCCTGCGGCGCATCGGCCAGCGCATAGCGTTTGGAGATGTGCGGCTTGAGCTGGCCCTGCTGCACCCAGTCGAACAGCTGCGCGAAGTTGTCGGCATTCGCCTGCGGTTCACGCGCGGTGAACGCACCCCAGAACACGCCGACCGCGCTTGCGCCCTTGAGCAGCAGGCGGTTGGCGGCGAGATTGGGTATGGGGCCGGCGGCAAAGCCGATCACCAGGTAGCGGCCGTTCCAGGCGATGCAGCTCAGGCATTCCTCACCGAGCGCGCCGCCCACCGGGTCGTAGATCACATCCGCGCCATTGCCCTTGGTCAGGGTCTTGATGGCGTCTTTCAATGACTCCTTCGAGTAGTCGATCACCGCATCAGCACCCTGCGCAGTGCAGAGCGCCAACTTCTCTGGCGATGAGGCCGCAGCAATCACGCGCGCGCCCATCAATTTGCCCAGTTGCACGGCGGCGAGGCCCACACCGCCGGCAGCGCCGAGCACCAGCAGCGTCTCGCCAGCCTTGAGTTGCCCACGCTGTTTCAGCGCGTGCAGCGTGGTGCCATAGACGAGCGGAAAGCCACCGGCATTGGCGGGGTCGAATCCGGAGGGCAGCACCAGCGCCATGTCGGCCGCCACCACGCATTCCTCGGCATAACCGCCGAAAGGGACGAAGGCCGCGACGGCATCGCCCACTTTCAGGCGCGTCACGCTCGTTCCGATTTCCGTCACCACGCCCGCCACTTCCGCACCAGGTGTGAAGGGGGGATTGAGCTTCATCTGATACTTGCCGGCGATCTGCAAGGAGTCTGGGAAGTTCACGCCCGCACTCGCAACCTTCACGCGCACTTCACGAGGGCGCAGCGCGGCGGAAGGAACTTCTTGCAGTTGCAGCAGCTCGGGGCCGCCCAGAGTGGTGCAGACGATGGCTTTCATGCGGCTTGAGTCGGTGGCGTGGGAGATGCCAATGCTCGCCGATCCAGCTGTAAAACCCAATGCCAGATCGTCAGAACGGCACCAGCTCGACCCGCCGGTTCTTGGCCCGGCCTTCCTCGCTGGTGTTGGGCGCAACGGGTGCCAAGCTGGCAACACCATTGGCGGTGACGCGGGCGGCCGCAATGCCGTAGTCCTTCACAAGCGCAGCTTTCACAGCTTCTGCGCGGCGTTTGGAGAGGTCGAAGTTGGCGGCGAGCGCGCCCTGTCCATCGGTGTGGCCGACGATGTGCAGTGTCAGCTTGGGTCCGCTCTTGAGCAGCTTGCCAATCTCGTCGAGCGAGCTCTTGCTCTCGGACTTGATGGTCGCGGAGGCGGTGTCGAACAGGATGCCGTAGAGAGCGATGCGGCCGGTCTCGCTCATGGCCTTGCTCATCACGCTGGCGTCAATGGTTTCCATCTTCGCTTCCATTGCTTTCGGCTTGACGTAAACCACGGTCGCGTAGAGATGCTTCTTCCACTCCTCGGCAGGGCAGCGGTTCGATACATCGCCGGCGCGATGCGTCATGAGCGCGACGAGCTCGCCGCTCTTCTCGTTCTTGAGCACGGCGTAGCGCAGGTCTGCAATGAAGGGGCCACCGGTGCAGGTGATGGGCGAGCCTTCTTCGAGCTTGGCGTAGTCGCTGCGGGGGTAGATCAAATTGACGAAGGAATCGCTGCTGCCGCCATCGTATTCGCCGGTGCGATCGCCACAGCCATCGCCGGCGCAGTCGTAGAGCGCGGTGTAGCCCTTGTCCTTGAACTGCTGCTGGTAGTTACGCACCACTTCCAGCGGCGAGCGGCCGTCAGGCAGCTTGTAATGCAGCCGCCAACGCTGGCCGCTGGCCTCGACGTTTTTGGGTGCTGCGACGTGCGAGCTGACACCCGTGTAGGCAGCAGGTGAAACGGGTGCCTTGATCTCGTCGTAATCGACGGTATCGAGCGCGAACAGCACCGAGCCGGTGTAGCGCGCGACACCGGCCGGCTCTTTCAAGCCCTTGGCGTCTTTGCTGGGCACCTCTGTCGCGTGGGCGGTGAAGCTCGTGCAGATCAGCAAGCTGCCAAGCAATGCGCTGAGAATGTTCTGGTGCATGTTGAGCCCTCTGGCTTCGGGAGTGATGGCGTCGCGCGTGCCCCTGGCAGGCTAGCTTTTGGGGCCGGTGACGCGCACGGTGTAGCGGCCGATGATGGTGGTCTTCGCCTTCATCGCAGCGGCGTCGACGATCTCGGTGCGGCTCACTTCCACCAGTGCGGGGCTGCCATCGGGATAGCTGCTGCCTCCGCCGCTGATCTGCAAAGGCACTGCCACCACGCCGCTGCCCGGGGGCGTTTCGTAGAGGTTGTCGTTCATCAGCCCGCGCATGCTGCAGTTGCGCAACACCGTGACTGTGATGTTGAGGTTCTGCGTCGCGGCCTGGCCCCACTGGAACTGGATGCTGTCGCCGTCCTTGAACGAGTGGCCCTTCTCGAATTGCGGCACCAACCCGGCCTCGCTGCTGAACGCATCGTGCGCGGCCTGGTATTCGGCAATGCGCTCTGGCGGCAGCAGCTTGCAGTAGTCGTCACTCAGGTCGGGCGTGAAGGCGCTACTCGTCGCGGCGACGGTCTTGGGCGTGCTCTCGCTCGCAGGCTTCGAGCAGGCACTGCTGAAGGCCATGACGAGTGCAGCTGCCGCCAGCAAATGCAGTGGGTGAGTCGTACGCATCGGAATTCTCCTGAAAGGGCTTCAGCACCGCAGCTTCGGCGCGCCAGGGCGCGAGCCGCAGCGGGTATTTTGGGGTTTGGGCAGTGGGGGTAAGGGCTGTGCTGCGGGTGCGGGCTGGGCAGCCAAGGCAGGCTGCGCCGTGGGTGCGGGCGCTTCCATGACTGGCGCTGCCGATGCTGCCGCCGGTTCCATTACGACCGGTGCCGCAGCGCAGGCCATGAGCAGGGTTGCCGAGCTCAGCGTGCAAGCCGGTCGCATGAGCCTCACGGCTTGCTCCCGCAATCGCCGATGCGCTTGGCGCTCACGGTCTGCTTCTGCGTCATCGGCATGCCGCCGCCCATCACCACATCCATCGTCAAATCAAAATTTTCGGCAGTCGCAGAGCCCTTGCCTTTCATGGTGCGGTCGGGGTTTTTGCAAGCACTTTCCACGGTGAAATCATTGCCGCTCCAGGCCAGTTTGACGTCTGCGCAATCGGCCTGCTTCTCGGTGTTGACATAGGCCTTACCGTCGGCAATGTCCTTGGCGGTGACGCATTGCTTGAAGTCGATGGCGGGCATGCTCATGCCCATCATTTTCACCTTGACGCTGTAGGCGTATTCGCCGGCCCTGGTCTCGGGCTGGGCGTGGGCGGCGGTGGCGATCAGCAGGGCAGCGAGTGCGGGCAGAGTGGCGCGGGTGGGCATGGCGGCGTCCTTCGAGGGCAGCGCGGGGCGAATCCCGCTACTGGTAAAGACGCCACGCCGTGCCTCATCACGACAGGCGGCACCAAACTATTTTCTTCAGCGAGCGCCGAGCGCCGGTGCGTAGTACTGCGCGGGCGGATAGCCGCCGTTGCCATATGGCAGGGGCCGCAGGGGCAGGCCGGGGTAGGCATCGCGGCAGCGCGGGCCGCTCTGGTAGGTGCCGCCGCTGATGTAGCCGCCCGTGCGCGCCAGCCCGGTGCGATTGCCGCCGCGCGAGAGGTCGTAACCGCTGCATTCGTGGCGAGAATAATCCGATCCACCCAGGCGATAGCGGCCACCGAGGTGGATGCTGTTGTCGATGAACACGTTCACATTGCCACCACCGCCGTAGCCGCCGCCATAGCGGTCATCGCCGTAGGCATCAGGCGCTGCATACACGGGCAGTGGCAGACGACCATCCCAGCCTGGGGCGCCAGGGGCTTGCTCGGTGCTCGCCTCCACCGTGCTTGCCTCTTGCGAGGTCGGGGCGAGCGCCCACAGTGGGGCGATGGCAAACAGGCAACTTGCGGCCAGCAATGCGGTGCGCATGACTTATTCAAACCACTCTGAGGAGCGGCCCGAAAGCTCTTTCACCGCCAGCTCGATGAGTGAGCGCACGGCCTTGTCCACGCTCTCGTTGCTGCTCACGGAGGCGCCGCCATCGGGCGTGAACTCGCCCAGGCCGCGGCCGCCGGTGGCACCGATCACGGTATCGACCGCCGCGCCAATGCCGCTGATGTTGAAGCCGCCGGAGGAAAGATCCTTGCTGACGTTGACCGCGTCGAGCACATCGCCGTTACCGGCGTCGAGCACGCGCACATCCATACCGATGCTGCCCTTGCTCTTGTTGCCGCCAAAGGTCATGCCGGCAATCGAGATGCCGCCGTCACTGCCGCCGCCGTCGGCATTGGCCTCCGAGATCACCGCCTCGAAAATGAGCTGTGCGCCGCGCAGCTGCTTCTCGGCGACGTTGCCGGTGGTGGCCCCGCTGCTGTTGAGCTGGTGCTCGGTGGCCAGCCCCGCATTCATGTTGCTGCGTTCCACCACGCGAAAGCGGCGGCTCTTCACGAGTGCCGTGGTGAACATCTCGGTGGCGGCGCGCACGTTAATTTCATCGACGCCGCTGCGCACCTCGTACACCGTGACCGAGACCTTGCGCTTGATGCGCGGCACGCCGGCCTCTTCGAGCGCCTGCGAGGTTTCGCTGTCATCGACCTTGGGCTTGCTGGCCGCCATCGTGGTGTGCGGCAGGCTCAAGCCCAGCAGCAGGGCAAGGGCGGCGGTGGCGCTGCGGCGCAGCGAAACAGGGTGGTGGTTCATGGGCGGTGCTCCGTTGAAGTCAGGGGATCAGAAAGGTTGTGGATCAGGGCTTGGGCCACTGCACGACGGTGGGCGGCTTCTTCTTTTTCTTGGCGGCTTCAATCGCCGCACTGCCACCAACCGCAACGCCGGGCCTGATGTCGATCAGCGTGGCAGGCTGCGTGCTGCCAGGTGGCTGCTTCGGCAGCTCCTGCACCAAGGCGGGCTGCTTGGGTTCTTCCAGAGGCTCCAGCAGGCCGCCCGGCAGCTTCGGCATCGGCTGGTCGCCGGGTTGAAACGGCTGCGTCGCCACTGGCGGCTTTTTCAGCTGGTTGGGGTCGATCTTGGCGGGCTGAATACCGCTGCCGTCGAGAGGGCCGCCGAGCGACTGTGCGACCGGTGGCGTCGGTGCGGGCTCATCCAGCCCCGCGTTGCTGGTGCCATCACCAAACGGCGGGGTATCGACCGGCACATGGTTGTGGTCATTGGCGCTCGCACCGGCCCAGGCCCCAGCGCCGGTGGCGGGTTCGTTGCCCTGGCTTGAAGAAGGCCCTCCGCTGCTACCTGCGGCATCGCTGCCATATGCCGGGTCGCTGTAGCCAGCGCCCGGCCCGTAGCCAGTCTGGTCGCCATAGCCGCCGCCTTGACCGTAGCCGGTCTGATCTACCGGCGCGCCAGCGGGCGGGCAGTTGGTTTTGCATTTCTTGGGGCGTTTCACGAAGGCATTGCCAGTGGCGTACGGATTGCTGCCTGCACCACTTGCGCCATTATTCTGCGAGTACGCGCCGCCCTTGAAGCTGCCGCCCTGAATGCCACCGGCGCTGGCACCACCGTAGCCGCCAGTGCTGCCGCCGTAGCCGCCCGCGCCACTGCCATAAGCACCGCCGGCACTGCCGCCGCCATAGCCGCCCGCACCCTGCTGGCCGCTGCCCTGCCAGCCGCCGCTCTGTGCCGGTGGGTAGCCCGCAGCGCCCTGGCCGTAATCCACCTGCGGATAGGCACTGCTGCCCTGCCCATAGCCGCCGCCCGCCTGCGAGGCCGCATCGTTGTAGCCCTGGGCCGGGCTGCCGTACGGCGATACAGGCACCGCCCCGCTGGCGTCACTGCCACGCGGCATCGGCGTACCGTTCTGGGCGCTGCCCGCAGCACAGTAGATCGGTATGCCCTGCGCATCGCTGCCGAAGTACTGCTCGTCGCCGCCCTCTTCACCACTCACGCGCTGGCAGCCGTTTGGCACTGCAGCGGCCTCAGCGGCAAAGGCACTGGCGAGCAGGGCCGCGGCAGTGGCGGTTTTCAGGATGCGGAGTGTGTGCATGGGGTGTCCTCAAGTGATCGCCGTGGTGCGGCTACTGGTTAAGACGCGATTGGCGACCCAACACGACAACTTTTCTTGATCAGGCCGCAAAACCTCATTCCCCAAACGCAGAGCCGACAGACAACAGGACATGCCCCGTGCAGCCTGCTGCCTTGGTTGTCGTGATCGCTGCTCGCAGCGCGTCTATGGGAGTAGCCCTCGCCAATCGCCAAGGGCGATGCACATCACCCCCCAATGTATCGAGGAGCACCCGATGACCCGCACCCTGAAACCCTCAAGCCTGCACGCCCTGGCGCTTTGCGCCGCTGCCCTCATAGCCGCACCTGCCATGGCCCAGGACTCGATGAAAACCCAGCCGCGCCTGCTGCAGGATCGCGGCAATGCCGTATCGCCCAATGGCCCGAAAAAGCCGCAGATCATGCGCGGCGACCGCCCGCTGCCACCGGCGGATATCGGCCCGCCCAAGCTCACCTTCCTGTCGCCCGATGCCAACAGCATTGCCGCCGCCAGGCAGCCCAATGGCCGCTACCGCACGACGTTTCGGGTGTCGATCGACAAGGCGCATCTGGAGCAGGGTTGGGTCTGCTGCGACATCGGCCCCTGGAGCAGCCCGACCACGGTCACCAGCAACCAGATCACCAAGCCCTTCCCAATGCAGCAAGACCCGAACTTCCCCAATCGCAGCTATTTCAGCGCGTTCGTCGAGTTCACTACCAACCCCAACGTGAGCTCGCAACAGCTGGTGCAGTTCCGCGCCTGGCCGTATGCGCCCAATGGGCAATCGATGCAGAACCTCGGCAGCGACATTCAGTTCTTTACCAAGCACTCGAAAGATTGAGACGCGAATAAAGCGCGCCGGGGTCATCGCCCCGGCGCGCTTTTTAGTGCGCGTGGTCTACTTCAATGCCTTCTCGTAGGCGCGGGTCATCAGCGCGGCGTACTGCTCTGGCTTGAGCGTCGCAGGCCTCAAGTTGATCTGCACATCGCTCCTGACGCTGCTGAACTGCACCTTCGAGAGTTGCGCGTGATCCCAGGGGCCAGTGAGCGCGCTGCTGCTGCCGAGCGCCTTGCGCTCAGCGGCACCCATCTCAGCGCCCAAGCCCGCGCCCATGCTGCCCATCATCTGGTTGCTGACGCGATACAGGCGGTAGCCATTGCGCCACTCGACGTTGAGCACCAGCGTGTCGGTGGCGGTGGCTCCTGGTGCGGCATCGCCGATGGCGGCCGATCCACCGAGCGCGCCCATGAACTCGCTCATCATCTTCATCTCCTCGTCGCTGAGCGTGCCTTTCGGAATCTTGCCCTGGTCGCCGGCCTTCTGAAGCCCGTTGCGCGTCGTGGCATAGGTGTAGATGCATTCGTCGCCGCTGCTGTTGGCTTGAGGCTCACCCTGCACCGCGCCGCCCAGCACCGCCTCGACATCGGCCTTGCTCAACAGGCTGCAAGGGTCGCCGCTGGCGGGGCGCTTGGCGTAGAAGGCTTCGGCGGCCTTGAAGCTCAAGCTGCTGTCGTACGGCAACGGTGCTTCGAGCCGCTTGATCGCCGCATCGGCCAGGCTGCCAATTTGCGCCGGGGTCGCCTCGCTGCCGCCGGTGTCGATCTCCACCAGCGAGTCACCGCGCAGGGCCATGAAGCTGGTGCCATTCATCACCTTCGCCTCGTCCCACTCGCCGGCCAACTCGGTGCCGTCCTGAAACTTAGCTTTGGTGTTCTTCTCGACCGTGTCGGTCACTTGCCCCACGCCCTTCATCACCGAGCCGCCATTGCTGCGGGTGAGCGTCACGCTCAGGTTTCTGCGATTGCCCGCCTCGTACCAGCACACATCGCTGCCCTCCAGCGGCAGGCCTGCGCGATCACCGATGCCGCCGTAGCTGCGGTAGGGCGCGACCGCCAAGGGTGCTGCCAGCACAGCCTCGGCTTCGGCCGCACTGAGCAGGCGGCAGGGGTCGTTGCCATCGAGTGCGGCCTTGGTCGCGGGGGCCGACGCAGCGGCCGGTTCGGCAGGCTTCTGGCCGCAGGCGGTGATGAACAGGCCGCTGGCGGCGAGGACAATGAGTGAGAGCTGGCGCATGGGGCTTCCTGGTGGATGAGGGGATTACTTCGCGCAGGCGCGTGCCAGCTCGACGCGGCGGTTGCGCGCGCGGCCTTCGAGCGTGGCGTTGCTGTCGATGGGCTTGCTCAGGCCAAAGCCCTTGACGCTGAGCTGCGAGGGAGAGACCCCCGCGCTCACCAGCGCAGCCCGCACGGCCTCGGCGCGACGCTGCGAGAGATCGAGATTCGCCGCCGCCGTGCCGATGTTGTCGGTGTGGCCTTCGACGGTGATCTTCCATCCCGCATTGGCCTTGAGCAACGCCGCGACCTGCTGCACCGTGGCATCGGATTGCGGCAGCAGGAACGCGCTGCCCGTATTGAAGTAGATGCCATGCAGCTCGGCACGGCAGGCGGGGCTCGCAAGCGTGGTCTTCAGTGCGGCTTCGACCTTTGCATCGGGGTAGTCGATGCGGATGATCTGCGACTGTCGGCCATTGGTCTGCGTCACCCTGAGGTTGAGCGGGAAGGCCGGGTTGTCGAACCACCAGTCCTCGACATTGATCTGGTCGCCACCGACTTCGAGCACGCCGCGTGTGTGGATGCTCGGCAGCGCGCGCTTTACGCCGTTGACCAGCACGCTGATCGGCTCGCTAGCCACGCGCTTGATCTCGCCGCGATAGAACTTGCGCCCGCTCAGGCCGAAGCCACCCTTGTCGCCCGCCGGCACAGTACCGAGAACCACGGCGGCACTGCCCTTGTCCTTCAACTCTTGCAGCAGCAGGGTGGAGATATTCGACATGGTCGAGCCGGGGAAAATGCTGCCATCGCCCACCTGAAAAATGTCGTTGCTGCGGCGCGCGCTGGCCATGTCTTCCAGCCGCACGCGGCGGCTGTTGCGGCCGGTGAGCTTGCCCTCGTGGTACCAGGCCACGCCAAAGGTCACCTCGGCCGCGGTGAGCTCGGTGATGGTGATGAGGTTCTCCCAATCCACCGTGTCATTGTGGCCGGAGTACACGTAGACCAGACCCTTTGTGAGCGGGATGGCCGTGTCCTGCGCCCGCACAGGCAGGCTTGCAGAGAGGGCGATGCAGACCAGGGCGCAGAGCGTTTTCATGGTCATGGTCCTACTTGGTGCACTTGGGCGCACAAGCTTTTACGTCGGCGTGAAACGTCACCTTCACCTCACCGTCGGGTTCCACCTCGCGGTCGAAGGTGCGCGAGAACGTCTGCTGGTCACCCACGGTCTTGATCTCGAACACCGCGTTCTTCTTCATCGCCCGTGTCATCAGAAATTCTGGGCTTTGCATCGGCACCGTCTGATGCACCAGCTCCGGGATCATCATGCTCATGAACACCAGAAAAATCTGCGCGCGGTTGTAGCTGGCGGGCAGCCCCACCATGCCGCCCTCGGTGATGTTGAGCGTGATCTTGTCGCTCTCGCGCTGGGCCACCACCGGCAGGTAGAACGAGTTGGGAATGAGCTGGTTATAGAAACTGCCCAACGATTCGGCCGAGGCCAGGTTGCCGAGCAGCGGCGGCACGATCAGACGCTCGTACACGAGCTGCGTCCTGAGCTTGGGCGCGAACACATTCACCACGTCCTGATCGACGGCGTATTCCGTCACCAGCCCCTCGAAGCGGCCTTTCATCAGAGTGACGGTGGCACCTTTTGGCGCGCTCAGAATCAGCTTGCCTTTCACCTTCAGCGAGTACTTCCAGTACTGCTGGCCCTCGTGTTTCAGCGCCGTGGTCAGCTTGCCGCTGAACGGCCCCTCGAAGCGCGTGCAGGATTTTTGGTAGAGATGCTTGGCCACGAACTTGGTGGTATCCACCACGATGCCGGCCATGATGGTGGCGGGGCTTTTAATCACCGAACCAGCCTGCATGCCCACCACTTCTTTCGCGGCCTCGATGCCCAAACCAGTGCTGGCTTTTTTGGCGTAGTACAGCGCGCCACCCGCAATTTCGCTGCCGGCGCCGCCTGGCTTGACCGGCGGCGTGTAGCCCAGCAGTTTGCTGATGACGGCCTTTGGAATCTCGGTGAAGTTGATGGCGTTGGAGGCGAGCGTGAGCAGCTCGACGGCGGTATCGAGCTTGGCGCACTG
Organism: Pseudomonadota bacterium; assembly: GCA_040385605.1. GTDB lineage: Bacteria > Pseudomonadota > Gammaproteobacteria > Nevskiales > Nevskiaceae > Stagnimonas. Next base: position 52,279 of record JAZKHC010000044.1, on the reverse strand, counting down.
GTCGCTGGCCGCACGGCTATCGGCAAGGCGTTGATTGATCTGCACCTGCTGCGCGCGCGACTGGGTTTTCATTTCCACAGCGGCTTCCAGCACCGGCGCGAGCACCTCCTTGAAGCCATCCTCGACCGGCTTTTTCGGCGCGCCCGTCGTGCCGGGGTCAGCCACGGCTTTCGCAAACTCGCCCAGCGCCAAAGCACCAGCCGCAGCGTCCTTCCGGATATTTTCCAGCTCGCCCTTGAGCGGTTCGAGCTTGCCGAGCGCCTCGTCCTTTTCAGGTGAGGGCGGCAGGCTTCGGAGGATTTCCGCTGCGCCGTCGAGTGCCAGTTCGGCAGCCACGAAGGTCTCCTTGTAGCCCTGGTAGACCGTGCCAGTCACCTGCTCGGCCATCTTCTCGCCGCTCATCAGCAGCACCGCGAACTTGCCCGTGCTGCTGCCCTTGCCATCGGGTGCGGTGACCACGATGCGGTACTCGCCCATCACCTCGGTATCGGTGTAGCTCAGGCTGTAGTTGCCGTCCTTGTCGAGCGGGGCCGTCACGGTCACCGGCGTGCCATCGGCATCGCCGCCATCGCTGGCAGGCGGGCTGATTTGCAGGCTCACCTCACCCGGCGGATCGGTGACGAAGGGCGTGCGGCCCTTCAACAGCACGGGCGTGCCAGGCACCGCGATGGCCGGTGCGGCGCTGAAGCTCACCGGCGCGTCGATGGGTTCCAGCTGCGCCTCTGCGGCCGTGCCGAACAGGCAGGCGAGCAGGGCGATGGCCATACGAAAGCTCAGCCAATGGCTGCCTGGAAAGTGGGTGGCGATGGGGTGGGGCGACATGGCAATGATCCGGTTTCGAGGGGGCCTTTCAGCGACGCATCGGCGGTATGCGATTGCCTCTCGGCGGCTGGGCCGTCGGCTGGCCGGTGGCGGCCTGCTCGCAGCGCAGCCGGTCTGCCGTGTTGTGGATCGCCGCGCACTGTGCCGCAGGGTTGGGTTCGGGCGGAGTGGCGTCGATGTCGCGCTGCTGCTCGAACGGCGGTGCGACCTGAGTGCCGACGTTGCCCGGTGCGTTGCGGGGGTCGTAGTTCTGCACCGCCGTATTGCCGTTGCCGGCAGACCCACCGATGTCACGCCGCTGCTCCACACGCGGTGCGACCTGCGTGCCGACGTTTCCGGGCGCGTTGCGACGGTCGTAGTTCTGCACGGCTGTATTGCCGTTGGCCGCAGCGCCCGCGCTGCCGCGGCGGTAGTCACCGCGCTGAGCGCCAGCACCCACGCCGGCACCTAGGCGCGGGTCGATCATCTTGATCACGGGGTTGGGCGTCAGCTTCAAGCCCTTGGCAAGGCTGCGCTGGGCGACGAGGCCGGTCGCATTCAACAGCTTGTTGCCGCCGCCCTTGCCGAACTGGTACTCGTTGTAGGCGATGGCATTGGGTGCTGCCGCGTAATGCCCAGCGAGTTCCTTGCCGCAGGAGGCGCGAATGGCGGCATCGCCGTTCTTGTACTTCGAGCTCTCGAAGTCGCCGCCGGTCGTCAGCCACTGGTAGCTCTGCGTGCGGCAGTCGAGGATGGTCTGCGCCACCGCCTTGTGGCACTGCGCCCACGCCGCCTGGCCCTTTGCGTAGCCGCACTTGCCCTGCGCCTTGGCCATCTCCAACTTCTCGGCCTCTGCGCGGCCCTGCGCGATCGAATCGCTCAAGGCCTTGCTCTGCGCCACCATCTTGCGGCCATAGGCCACCGCGCCCGGCACCATCAGCTGCGCTTCGAGCCGGATCGCGGCCTCGATGTTGCCGATGGACTGCTCGGCCATCTTCACCGCCTGCTGCGCCTGCTGGCGCGCGATGTTGCCGGCGCTCTGCGGGTTGAAGTTCGCTGCGTTGCCCGGCCCCTTGGGCTTCAACTGATCCCACATGCGTAGCGCCTTGCTGCCGACGGTGGTGGCGGCAAACTGCGCGCCCTCGGTGTGGTTGACGTTGTGGATGTAGCCAAACACCTTGCCCACGGCTGGCGGACGCAGGTTGCCGAAGTACTGCGGCGGCACATCGGGCGGCACATCGAGTTGCAGCGCCGGGCCGTTCATCAGGCCCTGCTGGCGATAGCGCACGGCCTCGACCACCGCATACTCGAACAGGCGCTGCTGCACGCGCTGCAAGAGGCCGTTCTCGACAAAGGTGGGGTCGCTGGTGCGCTGCGTGCCCTGCACCATGTCGGCGCAGAGCTTGATGGCATGGTCCTCCGCCAGCGTGTGGTTCTTGAAGTAATCGACGCAGGCCGCCTCCTTGCCCGCCACCGATCCCCAGGTGCTCTTCTCGGGGTTGGGCCAGTAGTAGTCGCTGCCCTTGGGTGTGTAGTCGCGGAACTCCGAGAGATAGCCCGCGTAGTAGCTCACGTCGCTGGCAAAGTAGATGGCGAAGTAGGCCGGTGTGCTCATGTTCTTCGACTCACCCGAGAAGAAATCACCGAGCGCGTTGACGCCATCGAGAATCGCATCGCCCGGGTTGAGCAGCACGCCAATCGCCGCACCGACGATTTTCTTCGCGCCATCCCACACCGGCCCGCCGCACTGGTTGCCGATGTCGTCGGCCACACCCATCACCTGTTTGACGGTATCGACCGTCAAGCCTGCATCGGTCAGGCCGCAGCCGCAGCTGAGCGCGCCAGTGGCGAACTCCAGGCCGGGGATGATCTTGATCGTCTCGCCCTTGAGGTTGCCTTTGGCAATCTCGTACAGCTGGTTCTTCAATGGCGTGGGCAAGATCGGGATGGCCGCGAGGCCCGTGGCGATGGGGCTGGCGGCCACCTCGTAGATCAGGTCCTCGCAGGCCGGCTGGTGCTTGGGCAGTACGCCCGCGTTGGCGATGCCGACCACCGCCGCCATGCCCGCGATGCTGGGGATGTCGCCGAACTTGGCGATGCACTGCGGCTGGCCCGAGACGAAGCCCAGTGCTTTCACGCCCAGCTCAGTGCCCACCCACAGACCCTTGCCGACGGCCTGCGCGCAATCCCAGGCCTCGCTCACGCCCGGCACATAGGCCTCGGCGCGCGGGCTGGCGGCCATGAAGCTCAGCGCCATCACTGCTGCCGTGGTGCTGGCGAGTGAAAAGCCGCGCCCTGCCTGACGATCGTCCCTGATGTTCATCTGCCTTCCCCTTCTGGATGCTGGACGCAATGGCGGTCCTGCCTACACAGACGCGGTCGCAGTGGCAAACACGACAGGCCGCGCCTGCGAAAGGCGGCGACGGGCAGATCCGCGCGGGCCTTGTCGTGTTCGTCCGCCGATGCCGTCTATGCCACCACAAGCCGCTTCCTGCGCGCTGGGAGAAACCGGATGGACGCGATGCCCGCAAAGCAGTTCGACCGCCAGGGCCGTGCCGTCAATGGTGTGGCCTCACCGCTGGCGCAGCAGACCGCGTGGACGCCGCTCAACCGGCGGCAGAGCGACACCGGCGACCGCAAGCTGGTGAAGAGCAACCCGCGCTGCTGGTCGCTGCAGTACGGGCGCTGGACGGGGCTGCTGCCGCTGCTGCCGCTCGCGATTGGCGTGGTGGTGATTTCACGCTTCATCCCGCTCGTGGGCGAGGAGGGCGAGCTGTTGCCGGCGCTGTTCCTGCTGGCGATGGGCAGCTTCGCACTCTGGATGGGCGCACGCGGCCTCTGGGCGAGCTTCGACACGGTGCAACTCGACCAGACCTGCAATCGCATCTACCCCGCACGGCGCTACCGCCTGACACCACCCGAGGGCAACCGGGAGCCGCCGCGGTTGCTCAGTGACGTGGGCGCGCTACAGCTCATCACCAAGATGGTCACGGGCAGCGGCAAGGACAGCCGTCGCTTCCTGAGCTACGAGCTGAACCTGGTGCACTCGGGCGGCCAGAGAACCAACCTGCTGGACCACAGCCGCCGTGAGCAGATCGAGGCCGATGCGGTCGCACTCGCGGGCTTCATCGGGGTGCCGCTCTGGCAGATGACAGACCTCTGAGCTAGCCCAGGCCAAACCAGATCGGCGACAGCGGCAGCTTCACCGGCACCGGGTAGGCCGCAGCCAGTGCCCGCAGAGCCGCGGCGCGGCCTTGCGGCGTGGCCGTCGCACTGCCGGGAATGAGGCTCTCGACATAGTCGAGCACGGCGAAGAGCTGAAAGCCCGGCTCGAACTGCGTGGTGGCCAGCGCACGCGTTTTCGCCAGCTGCGCGCTGGCTTCTGCGTGCTTTCCAGCGAGCGCGAGTACGTAGGCGTAATGGGCTTCGGGATGCAGATACTGCATCGAGCTTGGGGCCTCGCGGCGCGCGTTTTCGACACTCGCCAGTGCAGCGACAGGGTCGTCGCGCAGCAGCTCCCGGTGCGCACCGAGCATCGCCTCGTAGATGCGGTCGTCGCGGCCTTGCAGCTTGAGTGCGGCCATGAGCGCGCGGATGCGGGCGAGCATCGGGTCGAGGCCGACGACATCGCCACGATCGGCTGCCAGGTTGGCGAGGGTGGAAACGGTGCGCAGTGTCGTGCGCTGCGGCGGGTCGTCCTTGGTCGTGAGTGCGGCGAGCGCGCGCTGCTCGTAGTCGCGGCTTAAGTCCAGCTCGCCGGTCTGGCGGCGGCAGATCGCCACTTTCGAGACCACGTCCACCGTCAGTGGGTGGGCGGCGCCGGAGATGCGCGTGCGCACCTCGGCCAGACCTGTGTATTCATCAGCACAATTTTCGTACTGCCCAAGCCGCTTGTAGGTGTCGCCCAGAAACCAGCGTGCGACGAGCGTCTGGTTGCCCTCGGCACCGATCAGCGTGGTGAAATCCGCCACGATCTGCGGCTGGCGCTTGAGCGTCTCGCGCATCTCACCGGTACGGGCGAGGCTGTTGGCGAGATTCATGCGCATCGTCAGCGCGTCTTGCAGCCTGCCCACTGGTGGCCTCAGCGTGATGGGCTCGATGGAGAGAAACAGATCACGCGCCTTCGCCCACTCGCTGCGGATCGAGTAATAGGTGCCGGTGTTGTTGACGGCGTCTGCGTAGGCCCAGCTCTGGTCGCCGTAGCGCGCCAGCGCGCGGCGCTCGCTCTCGGTGTGGATGAGCATCGCCGCGTCGAAATCGCCGGACTTGGCGGTGGCATAGCCCCAGTTGGCGCGGGCGATCAGGGTGTCTTCGGCGTCACCCAGACCTGCGGCATCGAGGAGGGGCATCGCGGCGGCGTAGCGCCTGGCGGATTCGGGATACTGCTCGTTTTGCATCTCGGCCAGCGCCAGCACGCTTTGCAGACGCGCAGTGCGCACATCGCTGGGGCCATACGCCGCCACCGCGCTCTCGACTGCGCGCTGCAATACCGGCAGGCCCTTGTCGGGGCGCGTGAGCGACACATAGGTGTCGCCGAGTGCGGCACCGATCTCGGCCCGGAACTCGTCGTCCTCAGCGGCGACCGCGATCAGCTTCGTAGCACCGGCATCGAGCAGGTCGAGCGCAGTGAGCGCTGCACCCTTGGTCTTTTCGGGGTCTGCGGCGCGGAACAGATCCACCATGAAACGGCTCATTGCGGTCGCGCGCTTCGCCTGCTGTTCGGCCCGCGCCGCCGCCGCCTGCGCCTCGCGCGACTGCCAGAGTGCGGCGCTCAGGCCCGCCACCAGCGAAACGATGACCGCCGCGCTCAAGCCTGCGGCGAGCCGGTTGCGCCGCAGCCACAGCGCGGTGTCGCGCCGCCAGTTGCCTTGTGCGGCGAGCACGGGGCGGTGTTCGATCCAGCGTTCGAGGTCGGCGACGAACGCGGCCATCGTTGGGTAGCGATCCTCCGGTGATTTTTGCAGCGCCTTGACGACCACTGCGTCGAGATCGGCCCGTATGCCTTTCGTGCGGCTCGACGGCTTGGGCGTGGCCTGGTGCAGCACCGCGTGTTCGAGCGCGGCGCGGCCTGCCTTGGCAGGCTTGAACGGCCGCTCGCCGGTGAGCAGCTCGAACAGCATCACACCCAGCGAGAACACATCCGCCCCGACGCCGGTGTGTTCGCCGGCGATTTGTTCGGGGGCCGCGTAATCGAGCGTGAGGCCGCGGCCATAGAGGCCAGTGAGCGAGGTTTCGTCTGTGTGCTCCTCGTCGATGAGGCTGGCGATGCCGAAGTCGAGCAGCTTCACCTCGCCCTCGGCCGTCACCAGCACATTGCTGGGCTTCAAGTCGCGGTGGACGATCAGCCGCCCATGTGCGTATTCCACTGCGCGGCCAATGGCGAGTGCCAGCTGCACGCGCTGCATCAGCGTGGTCGCGCGAGCGGCGGCGTACTCGGGCAGCGGCGTGCCGCGCACGTATTCGAGTACGAGATAGGGCTGGCTGCCGGCGATGCCCGCATCCAGCAGCCGCGCGATGCCAGGGTGGGCGAGGCGTGCGAGTGCCTGCCGCTCGCGGCTGAAGCGCGCGGTGAGTCGGGTGGTGTCGCCACTCGCGCGCAGCAGCTTGATCGCAGCCTTGCCTTCGTAGAGCGCATCGGCGCGCTCGGCGAGCCAGACCTCGCCCATGCCGCCCGTACCGAGCTTGCGGCTCACCTGCCAGGGGCCGAAGGACTGGCCGGTCTGGGCGGCATCGCTGGTTTCTTCGCGCGTCAGCACGCTCAGCAGGGTGGACTCGAACTGTCCTCGCCCAGGGCTGCTGGTTTCGAGCCGCAGCAGGTCGCTGATGGTCGTGCTCGCAGTCTCCGCCTCGCGCGCCAGCAGGCGTTGCACTGCGCTGGCGGCGGCGGCGTCGCGCGCGGCGAGGGCAGCCAGCCAGGGTGCGCGCGCAGGCGCATCGAGATCGAGCACCTCGTCGAGCAAGGCCGACCAGCGTCGCCAGTGTTCGGCGGACATCATGTGCGCTTCTGCGGGTCGAGAATCTGCTGCGCTTCTTGTTGCAGGGGCTGTGCCTCAGGCTCACGGCCCAGCGCCTTGAGCGCCTGCGCCTGGGCGATGAGCACATCGGCAATGCGTGGATGGCCCTGGCGGTATGCCGTGCGCATGCGGCTGACGGCGACTTGCAGGGTGGCGAGTGCCTCCGCCGCCGAACCGGCTGCCATCTGCGCGCGGCCCAGGGTGGTGAGCGCCTCGGCGCTGAGCACATGCGCATCGCCCACCTTGCGATGCAGATTGTCGATGGCGAGCCGGGCCATCGCCAGTGCCTCGGCGTGCTGGCCACGCGCGCTCAGCACCCGCGCGAGACGCATCTGGGTGCGGCCCACGACCACGCTGGGGGCGGGCATTTTTTCCTGCGCGATGAGCAAGGCCTGCCGCAGCAGGGTCTCCGCTTCCGCGTATTCGCCCTTCGCACCCAGCACCTCGGCCAGCACCTCCATGCCATGCGAGGTGAAGGTGCTGCGCTCGCCGGTGTTGGCGCGCTCGGCGGTGAGATACGTTCGCGCCTCTGTCTCGGCCTCATTCAAGTCCCCACGCGCCAGCGCATTCATCGCCAGCCGCCAGCGGGTGTTGAAGGTGAGCGCGCCGCCCTGCGGCTCGGTGGCGCGCAGGCGCAGCGATTCGCGCAGGCGCTTTTCGGCTTCTAGATAGCGGCCATCGCCCATCAGCGCCTCACCCTGGAAGGTGAGCAGGTAGTGGCAGTTGGGATGGTCCTCGCCCAGTGCCACGGCATAAATACGGTAGGCCTTCTCGAACGCGGTCAGCGCCTCGCTGTAGCGGCCCAGTGCCAGCAGCACGCGGCCCACTTCGAGCAGGTCGCTGGCCAGATGATGCGACTCGCCAAGCTGCTTCTGCTCGCGCAGGCTCATACTGCTCTGGTGAATCTTCAGGGCCTCGTCGAAGCGTTCCGCCGTGCGATAGACGCGGCCCAGGGTCATCTGCAATTCGAGAGTGCGCGAGTCTTCGACGCCGGGGTTCACTGCCAGCAGCTGCACCGCCTCCTGCAAGGGCGGCAGCGCCTCATCGAAGCGGCCGAGCTGGCGGCGCACATCGCCCAGGCTCGCCAGCGCCATGAAAAAGGGCTTGTTGTCGGGGTAGTCCGGCATGGGGTTTTCATGGCCGATGCGGATGGCTTCGAGATAGGCTTTCTCAGCCTCCGCCAGCGCGCCGAGCGCCTTCTGGTTGTCGCCCAGGTCATACCAGCCCCGCACCAGCTGCACCGGCTGCGCGGGCGCTTTCTGATAGAGCGCCAAAGCCTGCTGCGAGATGAGCAAGGCTTGATCGTAGAGGCCGCGGTTGTAGTAGATCACCGCGATCTCGCTCTTCATCTCGGCGGCAAGCAGCGGCGAGTTCTTGAAGTTCTCATCGACGCGCGAGGCGGCGAGATCGAGCATCTTCAGGCTCGCGGCGTCGATGGCCGCCGCACCGACGATGGCGGCATCGGTGCCTTGCAAAAGATCGAAGGCGAATACGCGGCGCAGCTCGGCCTGCTCGGCCTGTTTCTCCGCCTCCGCTTCGGCCTTGAGCGCACGCCGCGTCTGCGCCAGTGAGACGCCAAGCCCTGCCACCAGCGAGGCCACGATCACCCCGGAAAGCGCCGCCACCACGCGGTTGCGGCGCAGCCACAGGCGGCTGCGGTAGCGCCAGTCATCCGGCGCGGCAGAGACCGGCCGGTGTTCCAGCCAGCGTTCGAGGTCGGCCATGAAGGCGGCCATGGTCGGGTAGCGATCTTGCGGTGCCTTGCGCAGGGCCTTGGCGACGATGGACTCCAGATCGCCGCGCACCGCGCGCGCATCCACCGGCCTTGCACCCGCTGCGGCGTCGGGGGGCAGTGCCGTGGTGATGGCTCTGGAAAGTCGCGGCGCATCCTGGTGCAGCACCGCGTGTTCGAGCGCGGCCCGGCCCGGCTGCTCACCCTTGAACGGCCGCGTGCCGCTGAGCAGCTCGAACAGCAGCACGCCGAGCGAGAACACATCGCAGGCCACCCCCGTCGGCTCGCCGGTGATCTGCTCCGGTGCCGCGTAGTCGAGCGTAAGGCCACGGCCATACAAGCCCGTCAGCGAAGTATCGCTGCCGTGCTCGTCGTCGAGCAGGCTGGCGATGCCGAAGTCGAGCAGCTTCACCTCGCCTTCGGCCGTCACCATCACGTTGCTGGGCTTGATGTCGCGGTGCACGATCAGCCGCCCATGCGCATATTCCAGCGCGCGACCCACGGCGAGCGTGAGCTGCACGCGCCGCGATACCGTGGGAGCCAGCGCGCGGACATGGTCGAGCAGCGGCTGGCCGCGCACGTAGTCGAGCACCAGATAGGTTTGGCCGCCCTGCACGCCGGCATCGAGCAGCCGGGCAATGCCGGGGTGGATCAGCCTTGCCAGCGCCTGGCGCTCGCGCGCAAAGCGGCCTGCGAGGCGGCTGGGATCGCCGGTGTTGCGCAGCAGCTTGATGGCCGCCTGCCCCTCGTAGAGCGCATCGGCGCGCGAGGCCAGCCAGACCTCGCCCATGCCGCCCACCCCCAGCTTGCGGCTGACCTGCCAGGGGCCGAAGGACTGTCCCGGTGTGGTTGCATCGGGTGTTTCTTCGCCAGTCAGCACCGCTTGCAGCAGCGACTCGAAACCCTGCCGCGCCGGGCTGCTGCCATGGGTGGTGAGCAGGGCATCGGCAAGGGGCGGAGTTTCGCGCGCCAGCAGGCGGCTCACGGCCTCGGCGGCGGGGGCGTCGCGCGTGGCGAGGTCAGCGAGCCAGGCGGCGCGCGCAGGCACATCGAGATCAAGCGCCTCGTCGAGCAGGACGGAATGGCGCGCCCAGTGTTCGCGGGTGATCACGCCCGGCGACGCGGCGGGCTGGTGCGGAGTGCTCATGTGCTCATAGACGCTTTGTGATGGCGATCACGACACGTCTCATGAGTACGCTCAGGAGTCGAGCAACTCAGCCAGCAGCAGCCGGGCTTTCTTCAGATCACGATCCACCGTGCGGGTGGAAACCTCGCGCGCCTCGGCGATCTCGACGATGGTCATGCCGGTGAAAAAATGCATCTCGACGGTCTGGCTCAAGTCTTCGTCGATTTCTCTCATGCGGCCGATGGCGGCATCGAGCAGGGCGAGATCAGGGCCGAGCGGGGTGTCTTGCACGGCTTCATCGGCGTGCGAGAGCGTGACCATATGCAAGCCACCGCCGCGTTTCTCGGCCGCCTGCGCGCGCACGTGGTCTAGCACCACGCTGCGCAGCGCGCGGCCGACGTAGGCGAAAAACTGCACGCGCTGCTGGCCTTGCAGGCCCTCGTTCGCAGCCATCTTCAAGAAGCCTTCGTGGACAAGCGCCGTGGTGTTCAAGCCCGTCACCCCACCAGCCTCGGCCAGCCGCGCGCGGGCGATGCGGCGGATGTCCGGGTAGAGCGCGGCGAACAACTGCTGCACGGCCGTGGCATCACCGGCAGAGGCACGTCCGAGCAGTTGGGTGACCGAATCCATGCCCTGAGCTTAGGGCTTCATCCGTTAAAAAGGGATGTCGTCGTCGCTGAATCCGCTGTCATCCATCGGTGCCGGCTGCGGGGCACTGCGCTGGGGCGCGCTCTGCGGGCGCGAGCTGCTGCTGCTTTTCTCGCTGTAGCTGGAACTGCGGCTGTAGCCACCGCTTTCGCCGCCAGAGCTGTCACCGCCACCGCCCTTGCCATCGAGCATCTGCATGTCCTGCACGACGATCTCGGTGGTGTAGCGGTCCTGGCCGTCCTTCTCCCACTTGCGGGTGCGCAAGCTGCCTTCGACGTAGACCTTGCTGCCCTTCTTCAAGTACTGGCCAACGATCTCGGCGAGCTTCTTGGTGAACACCACGTTGTGCCACTCGGTGCGCTCTTTCTTCTCGCCCGATTGCTTGTCGTTCCAGCTCTCGCTGGTGGCGACGGTGCAGTTGCAGAAGGCGTCGCCGTTGGGAAAGAACTTGACCTCAGGGTCTTTGCCGAGGTTGCCGATGAGAATGACTTTGTTGACGCCACGGGCCATGAGAGTCCCCTTTATTTAGTGGTGAGTGGTGCGCGCGCGCTGGGTGCTGCGAGCTGGACGGCGAATGTTAGCCAAATGAGCGGCAGCAGGCTGGCAATGGCGAAAGCGGCACTCAATCCCCAATGGCCCTTCACGGCGCCGATGAGACTGCCGCCGAGCATGGGGCCTAAGAATTGCGCGCTGGAATACACGCCCAGGGCCGCACCGCGACGATCCGGCGGCGCCCGGCGGGAGATGAGCGAGGGCAGCATGCCTTCGAGACAGTTGAAGGCGATGAAGTAGAGCCCCATCGCCACGATGAGGCCGACGGCCTGGGTGTGCAGTGCCGAGAGCAGGGCGAGGCTCAAGGCCAGTGTTGCGATCATGGTCAGGAACAGTCCACGCACTTCCCCGCGTTGTTCAGCTCGCTTCACGAGCGGGAACACGGGCAGGATGCTGACGATCAGCACGGGCAAGTAGAGCTGCCAGTGCAGCTCGCTCGGCAGGTGCAGGGTGTCGCTAATCGCAAACGGTGCGGCGATGAACAGGCCCGTGAGCAGGGCGTGCAGCAGCAGGATGCCGCCATCCAGCCTCAGTAATTGCGGGTCACGCAGCACCGTCATCACGCCTGCATTGCTGGCGAGGGGCCTGGGCGCGGGCGGTACCAGCCACAGCACGACGGGGATCGCGCACAAGGCCAGCACGCCAGTGACATTGAAGATGCCCGGTACGCCGATGACGCCCGCCACCACCGGGCCTGCGACCAGCGCGCCGATGAAGGCGAGGCCCATGCCCGCGCCCAGGATCGCCATCGCCGTCGTGCGCACGCTGTCGCGGGTGAGGTCTGCCAGGAGCGCCGAGACGGCTGACGACACCGCGCCCAGGCCCTGCACGGCACGGCCCAAGGTGATCCAGAACAGGTCATCACTCGCGCCGGCGACGAAGCTGCCGATGGCGAACAGCACCATGCCGCCGACGATGATGGGCTTGCGGCCGTAGCGGTCCGACGCCATGCCGAGCGGGATTTGCAGTGTGGCCTGAACGAGGCCGTAGATTCCGATGGCGAGACCGATCTGAAAGTCCGTGGCGGGGCTGGGCAGACCGGTGGCATAAAGCGCGAACACCGGCAGGATCATGAACATGCCGACCATGCGCAGGGCGTAGATGAGTGCCAGGCCAATGGTGGCGCGTATCTCTAGGGCATTCATCTATTCAGACTGGGAAGCGGCAGGCTTGTTGCGTCAGCGGGCGCGTATAGTAATCGACTGACTTTTTAGAGCTTTAGAGATGGATTCCATCACCATTCGTGGCGCGCGCACGCACAACCTCAAGAATGTCTCGATCACGTTGCCGCGCGACAAGCTGATCGTCATCACGGGCCTGTCCGGCTCGGGCAAGTCTTCACTGGCCTTCGACACGCTCTACGCCGAAGGCCAGCGCCGCTATGTCGAGTCGCTCAGCGCTTACGCGCGGCAGTTCCTCTCGATGATGGACAAGCCCGATGTGGACTCCATCGAAGGGCTTTCGCCGGCGATTTCCATCGAGCAGAAAAGCACCAGCCACAACCCGCGCTCGACCGTGGGCACGGTGACCGAGATCCAGGACTATCTGCGCCTGCTGTTCGCCCGCGTCGGCACGCCGCGCTGCCCTGACCATTCGGTGGTGCTGGAGGCGCAGAGCGTCTCGCAGATGGTGGATCACGTGCTCGCACTGCCCGCCGAATCGGCGTGGATGATCCTTGCCCCCGTGGTGCGCGGCCGCAAGGGCGAGCACGCGGACTGGTTCGAGCAGCTGCGCGCGCAGGGCTTCGTGCGCGTGCGGGTCAACGGCCATGTGCACGAGATCGATGCGGTGCCGGCGCTCAACCGCAAGTTGAAACACGACATCGAGGTGGTGGTGGATCGCTTCAAGGTGCGCACCGATGTGAAACAGCGCATCACCGAATCCTTCGAGACTGCGCTGCGTCTCAGCGATGGTCTGGTGCTGGTGGCCCCGCACGGCGAGGCCAACGCCGCCGCCGAAATCACTTTCAGCAACCGCATGGCCTGTCCGCACTGCGGCTATTCGGTGCCGGAACTCGAACCGCGCATCTTCAGCTTCAACGCGCCGCATGGTGCCTGCCAGACCTGCGATGGCCTTGGCACCCTGCAGGTGTTCGACCCGGATCGTGTCGTGGTCGCAGCCGACCTCTCGCTCGCCGATGGCGCGGTGAAGGGCTGGGACAAGAAGAACGCCTATTACTGGGCGCTCATCAAGTCGCTGGCGAAACACTTCGAGTTCGACACCGACAAGCCATTCAACAAGCTCACCGGCAAGGTGCAGGGTCTGGTGCTGCATGGCAGCGGCGAAGAGAAGCTGCAATTCACTTACCCCGATGTGCACGGTAAAACCGTCACGCGCCTGCACCGCTTCGAGGGCATCATCCCCAACCTGCAACGCCGCTACAAGGAAACCGAATCACTGGCGGTGAAAGAGGAGCTTTCGCGCTACCTGAGCAACAAGGCCTGCCCGGACTGCGGTGCGGCGCGCCTCAACCGCACCGCGCGCAATGTCTTCGTCGCCGACAAGCCGCTGCATGAACTCACCGCGCTCTCCATCCGCGATGCCGAGGCCTGGTTCAAGCAGATGACGCTGCCGGGCCACAAGGGCGAGATCGCCGAGAAAATCCTGAAAGAGATCGTCGCGCGCCTGGGCTTCTTGAACAACGTCGGTCTCGATTACCTCACGCTCGCACGCAGCGCCGAGACGCTCAGCGGCGGCGAGTCACAGCGCATCCGCCTGGCCTCGCAGATCGGCGCGGGTCTGGTCGGCGTGATGTATGTGCTCGACGAACCTTCGATCGGTTTGCATCAGCGAGACAACGAGCGTCTGCTGAAAACGCTGGTGCATCTGCGCGATCTGGGCAACACCGTGATCGTGGTCGAGCACGACGAGGACGCCATCCGCCGCGCCGATTACGTGGTGGACATCGGGCCGGGTGCGGGCGTGCATGGCGGCCGTATCGTCGCCGAAGGCACGGCCCAGCAGGTGATGGCGAACCCGGCCTCGCTGACTGGCAAGTACTTGAGCGGCGAGGTGAAGATCGAGGTGCCGGCCACCCGCCACCAAGCCGACCCGAAAAAGATGATCGTCATCGAGCAGGCCAGCGGCAACAACCTGCAGAACGTGACGACGGAAATCCCCTGCGGCCTCTTCACCTGCGTCACCGGCGTGAGCGGCAGCGGCAAGAGCTCGCTCATCAACGACACACTCATGCACTTCGCGGCCAGGCATCTCAATGGCGCAGCGGCGCGCTGGTCGGCGGTGAAATCGATCAAGGGCATGGAGCACCTCGACAAGCTGGTGGACATCGACCAGTCGCCCATCGGCCGCACGCCGCGCTCGAACCCGGCGACCTACACGGGCCTATTCACGCCGATCCGCGAGCTGTTCTGCGAGGTGCCGGAATCGCGCGCCCGCGGTTACGAAGCAGGGCGCTTCAGCTTCAACGTGAAGGGCGGGCGCTGCGAGACCTGCGAGGGCGATGGCCTGATCAAGGTGGAGATGCACTTTCTGCCCGATGTCTACGTCACCTGCGACACCTGCAAGGGCAAGCGCTACAACCGCGAGACGCTTGAGATCAAATACAAGGGCAAGAGCATCAACGAGGTGCTGGGCATGACGGTGGAGGCTGCGCACGAGTTCTTCAAACCCGTGCCGGGGCTGGCCAACAAGCTCAAGACGCTGCTGGATGTGGGCTTGAGCTACATCACGCTGGGGCAGAACGCGACCACGCTTTCGGGCGGTGAAGCGCAGCGCATCAAGCTGGCGAAAGAACTTTCAAGACGCGACACCGGACAGACGCTCTACATCCTCGACGAGCCCACCACCGGCCTGCACTTTCACGACGTCGCACAGCTGCTCAAGGTGATCGAGCGACTGCGCGACCATGGCAACACCCTGGTGGTGATCGAACACAACCTCGACGTCATCAAGCGCGCGGACTGGATCATTGATCTCGGGCCCGAAGGCGGCAGCGGCGGCGGCAGGATCGTGGCAGCAGGCACGCCCGAGCAGGTGGCGAAGGTGAAAGGCAGCTACACCGGGCACTTCCTCAAGGCGATGCTCTGACTCAAGGGCCAGGAGGCGTTTCCAGCGCCACACTCAGCACATCGCAGGTGGCCTTGCCGACGACATCCTGATCGGTGTGCGAAAACAGCCTGGAGAAGAATCCCCGTCGTTGGTGATGGCCCACCACGATCAGATCGGCACCCAGCGCATTCGCGTTTTCGACGATGCCGCTGTCGATCTGGTCGGTGACGAGATGGATGTCCTCTGCGGCGATGCCGAGTGGGGCGCAGGCCAGGCAAAGCTGGTGGCGTCTCTGCTCAAGCAGCTCGTTTGACCAGGCGCTGTCCATGGGCAGGTTGGCCATGACTGGCATGCCCATGCCGGCATCGCTGCCGAGAGCCTGGGCAGGCAGCGGCGGCATGACCGAAAGCACGCTGAGCCGCGCTCCGAAATGCCTGGCGAGCGACTGCGCCTTTTCGATCAGCGCCGTGCGTTCCTCGCGGTCATCCACGGCGACCAGCAGGTGTCGGTAAGACATTAGGCTTCTCCTCGAACGGTGGCGTGGGCAACCGCATTGGGCAGGTCAAACCTGAACGCGACTTGTCTTGGCGGCGGTCTCGCGCATCAAGCCTTCCTGCATCACGCTGGCGATGAGCCGGCCTGAGCGATCGTAGATCATGCCTCGCGCCATCCCGCGCGCGGCTTGCGCGCTGGGTGAGTCCATGACGTAGAGCAGCCAGTCATCCACACGCGCATCGCGGTGAAACCACAGGGCATGGTCGAGGCTCGCCACCTGCATGTCTGGCGAATACCAGCTCTTGCCATGCGGGCGCAGCGCGGTGCCGATCAGATTGAAATCGCTTGCATAGGCCAGGAGGCAGCGGTGCAGCATGGGGTCATCCGGCAGGTTCTGGCCGATGCGGAACCAGATCGCCTGGCGGGGCGGGCTGATGCCGGGCGCGAGCGGATTCCATTCGTACACCGGGCGAAACTCGACGGCGGGATAGCGCGTCAGCGAAGCGCGGATGCTGGGATGCACCTCGCCCGCCTTGGCGAGCCATTCGGGGATCAGCTGCTCGCTCGACTTGAGCGATTCCGGTGGCGGCACCTCCGGCATCGTGGTCTGGTGTTCCAGCCCGGCTTCGACCACCTGGAAGCTGGCGATCATCGAGAGGATCGGCCGCCCGTGCTGGATCGCCTGCACGCGACGCGCGCTGAAGCTGCCGCCGTCACGGATGCGGTCCACCTCGTAGACGATAGGGGCAGCCATGTCGCCGGGCAGCAGGAAGTAGGCGTGCAGCGAGTGCGGCGTGCGGCCCTCCACCGTGCGGCTCGCCGCCACCATGGCCTGGCCGATCACCTGCCCGCCAAACACGCTGCGGCCTCCAAGGTCGCGCGAGGGGCCGCGAAACAGGTTGACCTCCAGTGTTTCCAGGTCGAGCACCTTGATGAGGTCTTGCAGAACCTGCTCGGCAGTCAGCATGGGCGCGGTTTCGGAGCTGGCATCGGTCATGGGGCGGCAAGTTCTTTTGCGGTTGAGAGCGTCATTATCCCGCTGTGCCGCGATTGCTGTCAGGCTGAGCGATGACTGATCGCATGGATTGCCGCGCCGCCTGCGGCGCTTGCTGCATCTCGCCCTCGATTTCCTCCCCCATCCCCGGCATGCCCTTCGGCAAGCCGGCCGGCGTGCGCTGCGTGCAGCTGATGGCCGATTTCAGCTGCGCGATTTTCGCCGACCCCGCGCGGCCAGCGGTGTGCGGCAGCCTCAAGGCGCAGCGCGAGATGTGCGGCGAGACACGCGAGTTCGCGCTGGGCTATCTGGCTGAGCTGGAAGTGCTGACCCGCTAAGGGGTTTTATCTGCGGCGGCGGCTCCGGCGCATCAGTTTTGCGCTGCTGCTGGATTCGGGGGGAGCTAACCACTCGCCGCCAGCAGCCGCGCATTGCCCCCGACCGCCGAGGTGTTGATGGTGAGCGTGCGCTCGGCGATGAAGCGCAAGAGGTAATGCGGCCCGCCCGCCTTGGGGCCGGTGCCTGAGAGGCCTTCGCCACCAAAAGGCTGCACGCCCACCACCGCGCCGGTCATGCCGCGGTTGATGTAGACATTGCCCACGTGTGCTCTGGCCTGCACCGTGCGCCAGGTGCGCTCGATGCGGCTGTGCACACCGAGGGTCAGGCCGTAGCCGAGTGCATTGATGCCATCGACCAGCTGGTCCAACGCATCCGCATCGTACGAGAGCACATGCAGGATCGGCCCGAACTGCTCTTCCTTCAGTGCTGCCAAGTTGGGGATTTCAACCGCCATCGGGGCAATGAAGCTGCCGTGCTCCGTCTCGGCGGGCAACGTGATTTCACCAATCAGCTTGCCGGTCGCGCGCATCGCTGCGGCATGGGCCGCGAGCTTGGCGCGGGCGTCTTCGTCGATGACCGGGCCGATGTCGGTGGCGATGAAGGCGGGGTTGCCAACGGCCAGTTCCTGCATCGCACCGGCGAGCAGGTGTTTCACTTTCTCTGCGACTTCGCGCTGCACGCACAGCACGCGCAGCGCGCTGCAGCGTTGGCCTGCACTGTAGAAGGCTGAGTTGATCGCATCCTTCACCACCTGCTCGGGCAGGGCGGAGCTGTCGACGATCATCGCGTTCTGGCCGCCGGTCTCGGCAATCAGGGTGGCGATGGGGCCTTTTCTTGAGGCGAGCGTGCGGTTGATCTTCTGAGCGACTTCCACCGAACCGGTGAAGACGACGCCCGCGATGTGCTCGGCCGCGACCAAGGCGGCACCGACCATGCCGTCGCCCAGTGCGAGTTGCAGCACGCCCGTGGGCACGCCGCACTCATGCAGCAAGCTGGTCATGGCATGGGCGACGAGGTTGGTCTGCTCGGCGGGCTTGGCAATCACACTGTTGCCCGCCACCAGCGCAGCGGCGATCTGGCCCGCGAAAATGGCGAGCGGGAAGTTCCAGGGGCTGATGCACACGAACACGCCCTTGCCATGCAATTGCAGCTCGTTGTGCTCGCCGGTGGGGCCGGGCAGGGTGGTGGGTGCGCTCATCAGGCGGCGGGCCTGGCCAGCGTAGTAGCGCAGAAAGTCCACGGCCTCGCGCAATTCGGCGTTGGCATCGCCGAGCGTCTTGCCGGCTTCGCAGACCAGCAGCTTGAGGAAGATGGCGGGGTTGGCTTCCAGTCGGTCTGCCGCGCGTTCGAGAGTCGCGGCGCGGCCATCGGCGGGCGTCGCGTTCCAGCGGGCTTGTGCGGCGTGGGCATCGGCGACGAGCTGTGTCACGGCCGTGGGGTGCAGGGCCGTCCACTGGCCGAGCTGGCGGCGGCGATCGGCTGGATCAGTGACGATCTGGCTCTCGCCGGGCATGGCCTCGCTGGCGGTGAGCGAGCGCACGCTCTTGGGCAGGGTGGCATCGTCGAGCTGCCTGGCGAGTGCGGCGAGGTCTGGTTCGCTGCTGAGGAACAGGCCCGACGAGTTGCGCCGATCGGCACCGAACAGCTCGGCCGGCAAGGGCAGCTGCGGGTTCACTTTCACGCTCATCGCCCGCACGGCGGCAAGCGGATCAGCCACCAGCGCCTCCGGCGGCGTGGCCTCGTCGAAGATGCGGTTGACGAAGCTGGTGTTGGCGCCGTTCTCCAGCAGACGACGCACCAGGTACGGCAGCAAATCTTCGTGCGAGCCGACTGGCGAGTAGACGCGGCAGGGAATGGGCAAGTCCTGCTTCACGATCTCGTACAGGGCCTCGCCCATGCCGTGCAAGCGCTGAAACTCATAGCCCTCGTCGTTGCCCGCATAGGCCCGCACCTGCGCCACGGTGTGGGCATTGTGGGTGGCGAGCATGGGGTAGAACACATCGCGCCGGCTGATGAGCCGACGCGCGCAGGCGAGGTAGGCGACGTCGGTGTTGGCCTTGCGGGTGAACACCGGATAGCCGCCCAGGCCCTGCTCCTGGCTGCGCTTCACTTCGGTGTCCCAGTACGCACCCTTGACCAGGCGAACGGCGAGCTTGCGGCCGGTCTTTTGTGCGAGTGCTTCCAGCCATTCAATGACGGCAAGGCCACGTTTCTGGAACGCCTGCACGGCGAGACCAAAGCCTTCATAGCCATCGAGGCTTGCATCGCTGAACACGGCCTCGATCACATCGAGCGAGAGTTCGAGGCGGTCAGCCTCCTCGGCATCGATGGTGATGCCGATGCCCTCCTGTTTCGCCTGCTGGGCGAGCTTGAGCACCCTGGGCACGAGTTCAGCCAGCACGCGCGTGCGTTTCGCCAGCTCGTAGCGCGGGTGCAGGGCGCTCAGCTTCACCGAGATGTTGGGGCGGCCGTAGAGGGGTGCTGCGGCAAACACGGCATCGGCGCGCACCGCAGCGCCAATGGCGCTGATCGCATCCTGATAGGCCTTGAAGTAACGCTCGGCGTCGGCACCCGTGAGTGCTGCCTCGCCCAGCATGTCGTAGCTGTGCAGATAGGCACGGTGGGCCTTGCTGCGGGCGTTCTTCAGGGCCTCGGCGATGGTGCGGCCCATCACGAACTGGCTGCCCATCAGTTTCATGGCCTGACGCACCGCGAGCTGGATCACCGGCTCGGTGCTCTTGGCGAGGAGCTTGTTGATGGCGCTGCGAAAGCTCGACGTGGTCTCGGGTGCCAGCTTGACGATCTTGCCGGTCAGCATCAGGCCCCAGGTGCCGGCGTTGACGAACAGCGAGTCGCTCTTGCCGAAGTGGCTTTCCCAGTCGGCGTCGCCGAGCTTGTCGGCGATCAGCTTGTCGGCCGTCGCGTCGTCGGGGATGCGCAGCAGGGCTTCGGCCAGGCACATCAGCAGCACCCCTTCTTCGCTGCTCAAATCGTACTGCTGCATGAAGGCATCGAGCGGCGATTGCTCGTTCTTCAGGCCGCGCACGCGCTCCACCCATTGCGCAGCCTGGCGCACGACCAGTGCTGCGTGCTCGGTGGGCAGTGCGGCCAGTGCCAGAAACTTGTTGATGAGCGCGGTTTCGTCGGCGAGATAGAGCGCAGAGATGGCACTGCGCAGTGCATCGCGGGCGGGTGGGGGCGTGGCGAAGACGAAGGAGGTCATGGGCGGCATCGGGGCGAGGGATGCCGCCAGTTTACGGTGCCGCCTGGTCGGCGAGTTGGGTCAGCGCATCACCCGTCATGCGATAGATCGTCCACTCGTTCTGCGCTTTGGCACCCAGCGATTCATAGAAGGCGATGGCCGGCGCGTTCCAGTCCAGCACGCTCCACTCGAAGCGGCCGCAGCCGCGATCCAGGGCCAGCTGGGCGAGATGCGCCAAGAGCGCCTTGCCGACACCATGCCCACGCGCTGGGGGGCGTACGAACAGGTCCTCCAGATACAGCCCGGGCTTGGCGAGAAAGGTGGAGTAGTTGTGGAGGATGGTGAACGTCATATACCTATTGCACTTCTGAGATTTAAAACTAACAAAGACGCGGGTAAAAGCAGCTATGACTACTTTTCCATGTAATTTAATGTATCTTTATTATTGTCTCGCGCGATGAAGATGAAGGCACGGCTTTTTGAATCCTTATGCGTCTTGAGAGTCATGGAACGAAAGTGTTCCTCTGCAGTGATGCGGGGGTAATCCACGTACCCGCGACGCTCTATCTGAATGAGAAATATGGCAACCCTCATACGAAGGGAGCCGTATCAAGGTCGCTGCGTGTCTGGGTGCGTGCTGCAGATGCGTTTGGCGTTGATCTGGCATCTCGCGCGCTTGAAGGCGTTTGGCTCTACGAACAAGAGAAAAAGTCTCTCCGCCATTTGGCATTCCTACAGATCAACGAGGTCGAGTCCTTAAGCGACATTGCAGTCAAAACTATCGCTTCAGCCAAGAAGGTTAAGAAAGGTGCTCCTGACGATGATCCTGGAGCGAGAGCTGGTGCTGTTGGGCACAACACGGCGGCAAAGCAGCTCGTGAACATTGCTGATTTCCTTACCTGGTTCTACCGGACAGTTATCGAGCCTCGAATGCCCCATGGCTCCAAGAAAGCGGTCGCGCTGCGGGCGCAGGTGGAGGCTTGTAGCGAGGATCTGAAAAAAGCGATCAGAACCACAAAGTCCTCTCACCCGCATTCAATTAGATCTGTTCCAGCAGATCGGTTTTTGCAGATTTATTCCGCTCTTTATCTTCGAGCCGCAGACATCTTCAAGACTGAAGGCAAGAAAGTAAGCCAGATGATTTTTCGAGATCGCGCTATGACTCTTCTTGCCGGTGAGGGTATGCGTCCAGGAGCAATTGGGAACATCGCTATTCAGGACTTCCGATGGGAAGGGGGTAACAAGGCGGGATACATAACCATCCAGGACAACACTGCTCGGCGAGGTAAATCATTGACCACAGCTACGCCGGTGCAAAAGGGAACACGTAGCCGCAATGGATACAACTCTGAGTACGTGTTGACAGTCTGGCCAACGACGGCCGATGCGATCAAGGTTTACCTAGACAACGAGCGCAATCTCCTTGTCATGCGTGGGCTTAGGAATCGAAGCAAGGGATTTCTTTTTGTTGCAGAGCATGGGGGACCGATTTCGGACCGAAGCACTATTACGCATGTATTCGCGCGCGCGAGACGCGGCCTCGCATCTTTGGGCCTGCTCAAGCGTGAGCAAGACGACCAATATCAAAGAAGCGACGAGTATTGGTTCAACGCTTACCTCCTAAGGCATTCGGCTGCGTCGCTGTTTTACTCCATGAAAAGTCTGGAGATGAACGATGAGGTGGTGCAAGACCTCATGAAGAGTCGCTTCGGTTGGTCGCTTGAAAGCCAAATGCCCAGTCTTTACGCGAGGCGGGCGATGAGCACCGCTGCGTCGCTCACAGTGAACGAGTTCATGGATGACCTATTTGCCGCAGCGAAGGCCGCAAGGTTCGCGGCAACGGGGCAAGAAAGCAGCAAATGAGTGCCTTTAAGAAAAACGTCGGGCCTGCAGTGGCCCGCTGGAACGAGGACACCCCACTCCAGTGGACGATGACTGAGCAAATTGCAGTCGGTACCGAAGCAGACGGGAGGCGACGGAGTGAGCCGCGTACTTTTACCTTTGATTTAACTGCACTCGAGGCAGGATACGACGTCAATTTTTTGCTTTCTTTTAAAGAGATGCTGATTGAGCGACGTATGCGGGTCTCGGTGAGCTCGGTAAATCAAGACGCAAGAAACATAGTGCTCCTGCTGAAGAAATGTCACCAGACGGCAGTTGGAAAAAACCAAAAACAACACAGAAAAATACCGCTGTTCAACCGAGTCGATGGGGAGTTCCTCAAAATTCTTTGGGCCATTCAGGACGATATTCCAGTCGGTTACTTGAGATCGTTCAAATCCACCTTCGTGAGAGAAAAGGCCAACCACGCGCTTTTTGCTGAAGGCCTTGTCGAAGCGGACTTCCCCACCGGTCGCTTACGTCTCGACGTTCCGCCTCATCCTAGCGACCACGAAAAAAGCTCTGCGTGCAGCGAACATGTGGGTATGGTGGGTCGCTTGCGTAAACGGGTGCTTCAAAGCGCGCTAAGCCGAGCGGTGTTGATCCAAATACTCAACATCACAGAAATTGCTTTTGCTAATGGAACGCTGAGCTTGGGCGTTTACGCTTACTTCAGATTGCTACTAAACAGAGTGGCACGGCCTGAGAGCGCACGACTGCTGCGCTGCAAGGATCTGCGCATTAGCGTCGAAAACGGCAAGACCGAGTATTACTTGGACATGAGCATCCCGAAGTCCCGGTGTGCAACCAGGCCTGTAGTCGCAGTGCGCATTCATAATGAGGTGGGTCGTCTACTAGACGCACAACGCTCAGCGGTGATTGATCGTTACGCTCCTCTCGTGGACAAACGAAACAAAAGCCTCACTGCGAAAGGGTCGGCAGACCGCGTAGGAGTGGGTGATTTGCCGCTTTTCCCAGCTGGCGGAAAGAGATCGATGCCAGAGGGTAGTCAAGCGCGACTAGGGTTTATGTCGGATTGCAACCACGTTCGCTGTCTTTACCTCAAGCCGCTTAAAACGCTCACCGAGGTGAACTTTAGTCACAACCGGATGCGACATACGTTAGGAACACAACTAGCGCTGACCGGGTGTTCCGCGAGCACGATTGCCGCAATTCTGCTTCACGCCAACGACAACACGGCCCAAGTGTACGTGGATCTGTTTTTCGACGGTTCGATCAACGAGTTGAGCGACTCATTGATTCCAGATTTCCTCAAGCACTTTCCTGTGTTTGAGTCTTTTGTTTCGGTCGATGATCCTATCCAGGTCGAACGGCGGATTACCTCTGAAGATCCCGACAAGTTGAGCGTTGACGTGACAGGCGCTTGTGCTGACTTGGTTTGCTCATATGCGCCAATTACGTGCTACGACTGCCCGCGCTTCATTCCTGCCTATGACGCCGACCACAGCGTAAATCTCAGGGTGGTCGAGCAAGAGATTCGGGTTGCTGAGAAAGGAGGTTTGGCGCGACAGCGCGAAGCAAAACAATATAAATATATAGCCAACCGGATTCGCTACGTAATTACTCTCTCGGAGCTTATGAAGACCACAGCGCGTGCTGAACGCGAGACCGTGGCGGACGTGAGATGAGAGCAAAAATGGACGTCGATTTGAAACGACGGCAGGAAGCGTTGCAAAGGTGGGTAGAGACCTGCCGGATGGCGATGACGATGAGGTGGCCGGCTATTAAATTTGAAGCCGATGCTTGGCCTTTAAAAACACTTTATGGGACGAGACTGCTTGATGTTTACTTCGAGCGGATCGGCGAGATGTTTATCGAGCAGGATGAATCTTTTCTGCTGACATTTAGATGCCTGATGGCGGAGATGGCCATGGCCGCTAAAGTCAAAACATGGAAGTCGGCGTACGAGGGTTGGTGTGTGCTCAAGGGACTGGGTCGGCCGTTGGCAACACTCACGCGGCATGACCTGCTGCGGATTGAAGACAACACAGTTCGAGCGGCTACTCCGAGTACAGGGCTGCGTGCTGCCGCCAAACTATCCATCCTCAGCCGAATGTTGGAGACAGCTGCATCAAAGGGTGTGATCGCCCCTGTTCCGTGGTCGCCCAGCCAGGAAAGCCGAGCAAAACTAAAGGCCCTCGAAGTGCAAAGAGGGAAACTGTTCAAGCAAAGGAAATCGATTGATGTCCTCGACCGAAAAATAGAGGCTTTTTCCGACGTGACTGCGGCAATGCTGCAGAAAGATCCTCGTCTGACTGAAAATGAGCGTTCAGCAATCGCATCAATAAACATGCTCATGTGCGCTCCAGCTCGCATCAATGAGCCCTTATGCATGCAGACCACAAGCCGCATTCAGATCGAAAACTATTCTGAGCGTCCAAGGCAATCAACCACAGGCGACCTTTTCCAAGCCCATCAGCTACTTCTGATGAAGGGAAGCAAGGGAGCTGATTGGAGCCCTAAACCTGTGTTGAGTTTCATGGTGAAACTAGCGGATGCGTGCTGGGAGGTCATCATCAAAAATGGCCAGCGGTCTCGCATGCTGCTCAAGCACTACGAGAACTCGCCAGATCGTCTTTTCTTGCCGCCCGATTTGGAGCACCTGCGAGGCAACCCTCTAGAGCGGGCCTCCATGTGGCAGATAGTTAACCTCACCAGCCGGACGCCGTCCAAAAAGGAAGTGGCTGGTATTTGCGCGAGGGGCGTGTGGGACCAGCTCACCAAGCCGCACGATGGCCGAGCACCGGTATCACCGATTAAGGTTGCCAACCCGCGAACACATGACGTGATGGGACGGCCAAACACGCGTAAAAAGATTGAGGTTTTGCCGTGGAGCGTGGCTGAATCACTACTTTTAAAGAAGGTGCGGGATCGCATGGCCGCCATGCGCAGAGTTACAACGACGATTACCTATGAGGGCCGTCTCAGCGAAATGCTGATGCTCGTGGATAGCCCGTATTCGCCGTATCTCCCAGATGCGTGGAGTGACGCTTCTCTTAGGGCACATCTCAAAACCACTCCTAACCGGGCCAAGGCGGGAAAGTGTCGCAGCGTTTTTGTAAAGCTGGGCCTGAAGATGGAGGCAGATGGTCAATTGGTTGACTGTGGCCTTGACCCACACGACACACGGCGATGGTTGACCACGCATGCCTTGAACTCCCCTGAGCGGTTAAGTGATGTCCTAATTAATAAATGGGCCGGACGACTCAACCTCAATCAAATGAGTGCGTACGACCTTAGGAACGATGATCAAAAGGCGGAGCAATCTGGCATGCCTGTTCCACATGTCCTGGAGTCAATGAGCAAGAGCATTACGGAGCTACAGGAGCTAACTCACGCCAAAGGACTAAACACCCATTTCCTCGCCGCACATGGCGATGGTCTGGCGGTCACTGATATGCAGTCGATGCGGAAATTTACTGAGGAAATGCCCGTCGCGCGGAATGGCAGCGAGATCATTATCCTGACGCCAACTTGGTTCGGGGTTTGCTTTCATCAACACGCCGAGATGCCATGCAGATCTTACAAGAACTGCGATCGCTGTTCGAAGCAGGCCACCTGCAAAGGCTTTCTGCCAACGGATGAGGCGTGGCGCACGCGCGCATCGCAGACCAACCAACTCATCTGCTCGGAACTCGAGCGCCACATCACAGAGCACAATCGTGGCATCGCCGATGACACGGGCGCATTCGAGGCTCACCTGTTGGGGCAACTGAATGGACTCGATGCTAGTTCGATGACGCGGGAATTGATTGACCAATTTCAGGAGATCAAGGGGCGCATTCGCGATCCCAATTTCAAACGGCGGCTCGAGCAGGCCTACGTGGCCCACACCGTCGTGCAACTGCTCGATGACCCGAAAATCCCCAGTGGAGCCCTCATCGCGTACCACAATCCTGATATGCACGAGGCGCCTGGTCACGAGCGAGCGATGGAAGCCCGATTAGGTCCCCCGAAGGTGCGTGAGCAAAAGCTGCATGCCTTTCACGAAAAGCATCCGGAACTGGCGCCAAGTGCACTGAGCCCTAAGGATGAGAGGGCTTTTTTTCTGGGCAGCGATGACGAGGGTAAGAGCAGCTACGATCCCTTTGAAACCATAGGGGATGGCGAGAATGAGTGAGCGGCCTAAGCACAAATCGCCGCCATCTGCTTCTGCAAGCCGAGTCGGGGCGAAGGAAGTCCTCACCGAGGATCTAGCCCGCAGAATCGCGCGCTTAGTGCAGAACTTTCCCGATACGGGGATCCCTGTCACCTGGGAGAACATCATCGTGCAAGTCAAGCTGCGCTTCGGTCATGAGTTCCGCCGTAATGTTCTAGCCCAGAAGGAATGGGGTGGGAGGCGCCTTATCCATGAGGCGTTCAATGATGCCAAGGCAGTTCAGCGCCGCGATGCCCACGATAGGGCGCCTAAGTACGCCAAGGAGCCGCGCTCAAGACTGCGTTTGCTCGTCGCGAAGCTTCAATCCGAGATCCTCGCGTTGCGGGAAACCCTTGAAAAGCTACGTAGTGCTCAATACGACGAGATATTCGCGCTGCTAGATACGCGCACACCACTCAATCGGGCGGTGGAGGCGAGGTCCCAGGGGCAAAAGGTCCTTGTGCCCCAACACACGCAACATCGGTCAGAGCCAGTGACCGTTGAGCACATTGACAGCGCACGTGCGAAGCGCGCACAGGGATACACTGCCGAGAAGCACTTGGGAGGAAATGATGACTCGTAGCACTCTGGTTGCGCGCCCTGTAGATGGCCTAGCTTGCTTTGTAGTCGCGTTGAAATGAGTCATGGTAGCGACAGTATTCAGGACAACTTTATCTGTGCGCACCAACTTAAATAGATAGGAAAGGGAAGCAGATACATTGAAATTTAAGGCGCGGGTGCTCCTGGAGTTAGGCGCAGAGCTAATAAGCTCTGACGCAGTCGCGCTCTATGAACTCATCAAGAATGGCATTGATGCTGGTTCCGAGACCGTCGAAATCCATATCTGGATAGCTATACAGCCCTCTGCGGTCGACGAGATACTTGATCTCGACGTAGTGAAGCTGCCTGAAAAATGGGATCCTGAATTGTTCAGGAAAGAGATAGAGAGTCGACTCGACAAAGCAGCTAGTCAGGCGCAACGAGACGCCTTCAATGCGGATCTGGGAGTGTCTAATACTCGTGACGATGCAATCAAGCAGTTTCAAGAGGCGGTTTTCAATCACAACTCGATTGTCGTAAAGGACACGGGCAAGGGTATGAACGCTGACAGCCTTCGATCTTGCTATCTCACTGTCGGCACTCCAATGCGTCTCGTCCAGCGAGACAATGCAAAGCCGGACGAAAGGGTTCCCCTGGGAGAAAAGGGAATTGGACGACTTGCGGCGACGCGGCTTGGACATTACGTCCATGTGGAAACTGGCGTAAAAGGCGAGCCTCAAAACTACAACTTAGTATTGGATTGGCGCCCGGTGTATGCGGACTACAATCTTGATGCAAGTGCGCTGGACTTCGAGCCCACGGCATCAGATTGGCCGAAAATTAAGGGCGAGTCCGGCACGTCAATTCGTATCCAAGATCTTCAGGCCGACTGGGACGACGGAAAGCTGCAACGGCTGTCGGAAACCGATTTGGTCAAGCTAGCCGACCCATTCGTAAATAACATAGCGTGCCTATTTTTGAATGTCTTCTTTCAAGGTGTCGAGCTCAAATACATACAAGCATTTCCGTCTTCGTATCTCAAAGAAGCGGACGCATACTGCACGATCGAATTCAGATCCAATGTGGGGGAAAAAAAGGGGCCCACCTTGCAGGTTACAACCGACTACAAGCGATTTAGTCGTGTCGAATCGATTGAGCATTGTGGTGCGCACATTCAGAACTTTGTCAGCTATGCCGCAAAAGGGAAAAATCGCCAGCGCGCAAAAGACAAGCTCTCCAATTCGGACTCGGTTATTGCAGCACTGAAGTCGCTTGGTGACTTCAGTGCTAGCTTCTGGTGGTATAACCGCGGAAGGATCAGTCGTTCGAACCCTGTTCTTTGGAAAGAGTTGGAACCATTTATAAGAGCTTGGAGCGGAGGCTTTCTTGTTTATCGCGACGGATTTCGCGTCTACCCTTATGGATCCGTCGGAGATGATTGGCTGGACCTAGACCGTAAAGCGCTTGCATCGTCTGCCTTCAAGCTCAATCGTGCTCAGATCGTCGGCTATCTACGAATCTCAACGCGTGGGAACCCAAAGCTGCATGATCAGACGAATCGCGAAGGATTTCGAGATTGTCCAGAAAAAGAAGCACTAAGGCGTCTCCTTCGCCACTCCATTATTTCGGACGTCAAAACCTATCTTGAGAAGATTGATAAAGAAGTCGCGCCCCCTAATCCAGGAGAGCTCAACGAAATTGATGGCCGTGTTCTGGATAACTTCGAACAGGTTGAGCAAAACCTGCGCGGCATACAACAGCGGGTTCCCAATGAAAGCAAAACTATTGCCGCTATCCTTGCCCAGCTAAAGGAAATAAATGATGCGTGGGATCGCGCGAAAGATGCTTTGACAGCACAAGAGGATGAACTCGAACAGTATATTCACCTCGCGGGCGTTGGATTGATGGTAGAGCTAATTGCTCACGAGCTATCTCGTTCCACAAATATGGCGCTAGAGATTTTGGAGTCGAAGAACGTAGCGAATAGTCCTGGAAGGCTAGACGTCTTGAAGGCGCAGCTCAAGACAATAAACAAAAGAGTTCGCATACTTGACGAGTTGAGCATCCCGGGCCGTCAACGCAAGTCTGAGCAGAACATCGGCGACTTAGTGGAGTTAATCAAAGAGCTCTACGAGTACAAAGCCGAACGCCATGGCGTAAGTCTGAAAATTGTAAGGATGGGCAAACGTAGCCTAATCCGCCGCGTAGAGAAAGGGCAGATCATCCAGATCTTCGACAATCTGCTCAGCAACGCGGTCTATTGGCTCAATCGCCGGCTAAATCGTGAAGATTCTCCTAGCATTTTGATTGAGGTTGATCCCGAAACTTCCACAGTTCGCGTAATGGACAACGGACCTGGTGTCCCACGCGGCTTAGGCGATCGCGTGTTCGATGCGTTTTACACAACAAAGCCAGCGGGCGAAGGTCGCGGCCTTGGCCTCTACATCGCCAAACGCCTCGCAGTAGACAACAATGCTAACTTAACCCTCATATCAGCAACGGGCGATCACCACGCCGGTTTCGAGCTGAAATTTAAGGGGGTTGGGGATACATGAATTTGCTAGGTGCGCTGAAAAGCCGAGCGGGTACTGTGGTGCTCGTCGATAACGAGTTTGCAATTCCGAAAGTGACTGTCCCAGTCACGGAGGATCGAAGCGACTTCAGCCGTCTGATGCTACGAGATCCGGATGCGCGGGCAAGGATCACTGCAATGCTTGGCATATCCCCGGAGGCATCAGCACAGAAGATCGTCGAAGTTGTGGACGATCAGATCCCGTCTCTGTGGGATCGTTTCGTTGAGACGCCAGATTCATACCCCGACCTAGGCGTTTTGTTCTTGTCGACAAAAGCTCGAATTGACGGTGATCGCCAGAAGCTTGACCAGGTCGTTGAGTTCTGCAGATCTAACTTAGGGGTAGAGCCAGTCATTCACCATGACCTTGCGTCAGCTGTCGATGCGCTTAAGGGCTGCATGATCGCCTTTATTGACCTATACCTGACCGCTGGCATCGACAACTACAAAGGTGCTTTAAGCGAGCATATTCAGCACAGCTCGGCGTACAAGGCGCTCTTCTCGCACAATGCTGAGAACTGGCCAAAGGTGATTTTTTTAGTCTCATCAAAGCTCCCAGAACGGGAGCAGTTGCAAGAGTTTCGCGACGCCACCGGAATCCGTTCGGCGTTTTTCGAAGCGATGAACAAAGGCGATGTCAGTCTCGAATCTTTGCAGGAGATAGTTGAGCCCTGGGGCACCAAATATGGTCCTAGCGCGAAACTTGGGCGCTACCTGGACTCGCTTTCTAGTCGGCTGGACGAGGCGGCGTCAGCACTAAAAAACGAGCTGTCGCGTCTTGAACTTAACGACCTCCGAACCCTAGAAGTTTTGAGACTGTCAGCAGAAGGTGAATCACTGCGCACCTATTTGACTTGGCTCATTTCCCAATCGTTAGCATCCAAACTCTGCGTCGAGATGTCGAGGCAATCATCAGATCTCCCGGATGCGTCCGAAATGCCGCCCCTTGACGGCAAGCTTCTCCCGAAGAGCATTCTCTTCGAACTCTTTGCTGACATCGCGGTATCGACTAGTTCGGCTGATGACGAGACGTTGGAATTTGGGGACATCTTTGCGGAAAGGACGGAGGAGAAAAAAGAGAACATGCCGATTGTCTTGGCGATCTCTCCTGCTTGCGACTTGGTGAGGTGTCCGCTCGACTACCAAGTGCTTTGCGTTAGAGGAACTGTGACCAAACAAGATCCCAATCTGTCGCAACTCCTTACCAAGGACGCGCTATTTGGCAAGGGCAACCAGGTAGTTCGCTACCCCGACAACACCTACGCGCACATTAGCTGGTCGTTAAAGAAGGGTTTGATCACTATTCCCGCTTCTGAACTTCAAAAGAAAGAGCGGTTCAGCAAGATCGCGCGGCTATCGGAAAACTTTACGCAAGAGATCAAAGAGCTTGCGCTCGCCGATGCTTCGCGCGTGGGAACACCAGTCGAGCCAACGTTTGCTGTGGAGGGAGGCGTAGTGGTGCGGGCCCGCTTCCACATGGGCCGGGATGAGCAACCTTTGGAGCGCACCGATGAGTTGCAGGGGAAACCTTTCATTAGTGCGATTTTGACCAAGGGTCGTGTGAAAACAGAGACAGGCAACGGACGAAAGCTGAAGGAGGATCAAGGAGAGACGATCGTCTTCACGCACCAATTCGTGACTTGGCTCAAAAAAGATTTTCTGAGACAGCTAAAGGGAGGAAGAGTTGCCCCGGCGAAGTTGGAGGCAATCGAGAAGAAATTACAGGAGCTCACCAACTGGCACGTCATATTGGACGGTGGTCGCAAAGCAAGGGATGGAGAATCGCTCACCTTCCAAACGCTTGGGAAAGACGAGCAGATGCCGACGATGCGCGGCGACGGAATCGAGATTTTGGTTCGAGCTATGTGATTGGCAGTGCAGCCGACTCCTGGTTGAAGCGGGCAGACGACACCTCTAGTGACAACCTTTCTGGTCTGTAAAGAAGCCGTGCTCAGCGCTCCAAGCCTTGGAGTCCTTTGACTCTTTAGCCGTTTCCTGAAGCGTTTATACAAACCTTGGATTAATTTGAGACACACGGCGAGGCCCGCGCCAGTCGGCCTTATGATGATTTAAGAAACGAGCCAGTCCCGCCGACTGGCTGGCCGGTTATCAGCGCCTATGAAATGATTTGGGGAGTATGAATAAATGAGGGTATCAGGGCACGAATCGTTCGCTTGCCGCTACGCTTGGCTACCTAAGACGCTCAACGCAGTAGTGAAATCGCCCAATCTTTTCGGCGACGATGATCTGGCGATGGTCGAGTTAGGCGTCGGCAAGAACATGGTTCGCTCCATGCGCTTTTGGTCGGAAGTTTCCGGAATGGTCACTTCGACTGACCGAGGCTACAACTTAGCGCCCAGCGAGCTCGGCAAGCAGATCTTTGGTCCGCGAGGGCTCGACCGCTTCCTGGAAGACTCCACAACACTCTGGCTGCTGCACTGGAAAATTGCGACCACGCCGAATCCGTTGCTCGCATGGGACTTCCTGCTAAATCGCTGGCAGGAGACCGAGTTTAGTGAGTCAAGAGTGCTGGCCGCTATGGCTAAGGAGCTGGATGCTGTAAATCGCTCCGCGAAGATGAACACACTTCGCCAGCATCTTTCGATCTTCTTGCTTACTTACCTCGATTCCCGAATGCGGCGCGGAGAGGATGGCGAAGACAACTTGGACTGCCCACTTACCGACCTCGATTTTGTAGTGAAGATTGGCGAACGGGAAGCCAATGATTCCGACGGCAAACGAGAACCCGTTTATGCCTTCCGGCGTGAAGACAAGGCCTCTATCTCCCCGGGTCTTTTCGCGTATTGCGTAAACGATTTCTGGAATCGCCGGCATGGTGGCGAAATGACCTTGCGGGCGAAATCGGTTGCCTATGACTACGGCAGTCCCGGCCAGGTATTCAAGATTCCCGAGCAAGAGATCTACCAGCGCCTAAGCGATCTGACTACCACCACCGAGAACAGGATCATTTTTAACGACTCCGAGGCGCTGCCACAGCTTAGCCGCCCGGAACGGGTCGGCGAAGATTTTCTGCTCCGGCAGGCCTACAACTAGTCATGTCCGCCACGCCCATCCGCGCTTACTTAGACCTCAGCACTCGTTACCTGCGCTCCACAAACTTGGAACGGGACTTCCGGGACAAGCGGGCGCTCGAAAATTACGTGCTGACCGGACACGCCCAGGAATGCCTGGAGCGCCTGTCCAAGGGCCTACGCCCGGGATCCTCTCAGCGCGCCTGGCGCATCACCGGAAACTACGGATCGGGGAAATCTAGCTTCGCGCTTTTCCTCGCCCACTGGTTCAGCGGCGAAGCTGCCCTGCTCTCGAAATCGACCAACGTCGACGTCCATTACAACCGTTTCGCGCTGGGCGCCAAGCCTAAATACTTGCCGCTCCTGATCACCGGCTCCCGCGAGCCCTTGGGTCGGGCGTTGGTTCGTGGACTGGCCGACCTGCTCGATGAGCAGTACCAGCGCGGTATCAAATCGGCACTTCAGCTACGTCTTCGCGCCGCGGAGCGACAGGATCGCCTCGTCGAATCGGATGTGCTGCAGATGCTGGCCGAAGCGAACGAAAAAATCGTCAGGGACGGCCGAGCAGCCGGCCTACTTATACTCGTCGACGAGCTGGGCAAGTTTCTCGAATTTGCGGCGCAGTTTCCTCACCAGCAGGACGTCTACCTACTGCAGCGGCTGGCCGAAATGGCCAGCACGTCGGATCGTGCGACGCCGCTTTATGTGATCGGGATTCTGCACCAGGGATTCGATGCCTATGCCGAGAATCTCGACCCGCTCGCGCAGCGGGAGTGGGAGAAGGTGGCCGGGCGGTTCGAGGAGATCGTATTCAATCAGCCGCTACTCCAGGTCATGGAGCTAGTAGCAGCCGCGCTGCGTGTCGATGTGCAGCGCCTGCCGACCGTTGCCAAGCAGGAAGCGCGTGCCGGCTGGGACGCTGCGAAAGAACTGGGCTGGATCACACGCGGTGGCACTGGACGCTCCCTTGGAGCGGAGTTGGCCAGCCGGATCTACCCGCTGCACGCGACCGTTATTCCTGCGATGGTCCGCACGTTCGCGCGCTTTGGGCAGAATGAGCGCTCGCTGTTCAGCTTCCTGATGTCCGACGAGCCGTTCGGACTCATGAACCACTGTCGTCAGAATGTTGCCGCGGGCGCGAGCTACCGCCTGCACCATCTCTACGATTACGTCCGCTGCGCCTTCGGCTTCCGACTCGCCGCGCAGAGCTATCGAAGCCACTGGACCCAGATCGACTCGATGGTGGAGAGCTTCGCCACCGCGGAGCCAGTCGAGCTGGCACTGGTGAAGACCGTCGGCATCCTCAACCTGATCGATCATCCAGACTTCATCCCGACCGACGCGGCGCTAGAGAGCGCGCTCAGCGGCACCGGTGCATTTCCCATTGCCGACGTGCGCAAGGCAGTCTCGGAGCTGCAGAAGCGCCGAAAGATTTTGTTTCGGCGCGGGTCTTCAGGCGGCTATTGCCTCTGGCCTCACACCAGCGTGGATCTCGAATCCGCATACGAGCGAGCGACCCAGGCCGTCGGATTGATCCCAGCCGTCGCCCGCCATCTGGGCCAATACCTCGAGGATCGCGCGCTGGTCGCACGGCGCCATTACATCGAGACTGGCAATTTACGGTACTTCGATGTGCGGTATTTACAGCTTGATCGCTCCCCTGCTTCCACGAAGCACGCCACCAAGGCAGATGGAGCGGTTTTCGTGCTGCTCTGCGAGTCGATGGAGGACATCGGGCGCGCAGAGAAGCTGGCCACTTCGTCGGAAATGAGACTGCAAAGCAACGTTCTGATGGCTATCCCGACGGAGCCTCTGGCGAACCAAGCGGGACTGATCGCCGAGGTGCTGCGGTGGGAGTGGGTCAGCCTGAACGTCCCTGAACTCGGAGCGGATCGATTTGGCCGCGAGGAGGTCAGTCGACAGCTGCAGGCCGCCCGCCAACGCCTCCAAAATCGGGTTGAGGATCTCATCGGCCTTCGCTCGCTGGGCGGGGCGCGATCGCTGCGCTGGTACCTGGGCGGGAAGCCTCAACGGATTGCCGATGGTCGGCAGCTGGTGCAGCGGCTCTCCGATCTTTGCGACCAGCGCTTCCCAGATGCGCCTCAGGTCAAGCACGAACTTCTAAATCGTCACAGCCTGAGTTCCGCGGCGGCTCGCGCGCGGCAGTTGCTAGTCGCCGGCGTCCTGCAGCGTGCTGATCGGCCCTTCCTAGGAATGGATGCCTCAAAGAAGCCGCCCGAAATGTCGATGTACATGTCCGTGCTTGAGCGCGGCTTGGTCCATGTTGAAACCGGCGGGCGTTTTAAGCTGCAGATTCCACCCGAAAGTAATGACCCGCTGAAACTCCGCCCGAGCATGCTCGCGCTGCGCGGCCACCTGGAAGAGCGGATCGACCAAAGAGTAAGGATTCCGGATCTGCTGGAGGGTCTGGCTGGAAATCGCCTGGGCGTCCGTGATGGATTAGCCAGTCTCCTCCTCGCCGTGTTTGCCGCGATCCATGTCCAGGAACTGGCCTTCTACGAGGAAGGCAGTTTCCTACGCGAGTTAGGACCTGACGAATTCCTGCGCCTCACTAAGGCCCCGGAAAACTTCGAGGTGCAACTCTGCCGGGTCGCAGGACTACGCGCAGATGTCTTCGAGTCACTGCTCAAAATCCTTGATCTGAGCCCTTCTGCTTCGGCCGAGCCATTGGTGCTCGACGTAGTGCGGCCGCTTTGCCAATTTGTTGCCGGTCTACCCGACTATTCGCGCAACACAAAGCGAATTTCTCCCGAGGCCCAGAAAGTCCGTGAAGTGACGCTCGGCGCTCGCGATCCCGTGAAGCTGATATTCAGCTCGCTCCCGGCCGCCATGGGACTTGAGGAAATTCAGCAAAGCAGCGAGGCGGACGCAGGCCGCGCCAAGCGTTATGCGGCCGACTTGAAGGCCCGGCTCGACGAAATGCGGCTCAGCTACGACATGCTGCTGCATCGCATGCTTTCCGCCCTAAAACAGGAGTTCGACTGCGACGGGGACATCGTCCATGTGCGGCGAGTGCTCTCTCAGCGCGCGAGGCCCCTTGCAGTGCTAACCGTCGAACCCCGGATCAAGGCGCTGATTCTGCGCTTCATGGACGACGGGCTCGCCGACATTGCTTGGATGGAATCGCTCGGGAGCATGCTGACCTCCCAACCGCCTGGTCGCTGGAAAGATTCAGATGAGGATGTCTATCAGCGAGAACTCACTGCTCTGTCGGAGCGCTTCAGAGGCCTCGAATCGATAACCTTTGCTAAGAACACCTCACGGACTGCGACGGCGACATACCGACTCGCTGTCACCCGTAATGATGGCTTCGAGGCGCAGGAGGTGGTCTATCTGGATTCGAATAAGGTTGCGCAGGTCGAACGCCTCGTGACGGAGCTGCGGCACTTGTTGCAGGGCGAGCGCGCTGTTGCACTCGCCGCGCTGTCTCAAATTACGTGGGACGCACTGGAAGGAAAAACAGACCATGGATAAGCAAGTCCGACACATTCTCAGTCTCTCCGGCGGCAAGGACAGCGCTGCCCTTGCGATATACATGCGCGATCGGGTGCCAGAGATGGAATACATCTTCCATGACGCCGGCAAAGAACTGCCTGAGACGTACGAGTTCCTCTCTAGGCTGGAAGCCGTACTCGGCAAGCCGGTGCATCGGACGACACCTCCGAATAGCTTCGATCATTGGTTCAAGGTTTACGGCGAAATGATCCCCTCCAACGGGCGGCGCTGGTGCACCCGCCAGTTGAAGCTCGGACCCTTCGAGGCCTATGTCGGGGACGATCCGGTGATTAATTACATTGGCATCCGCGCGGACGAAGATCGCGTCGGATACATCAGCACTAAACCCAACATCACTGCTGTGTTTCCCTTCCGAGAGGACGGCTTGGTCTACGAGGACATCAAGCGGATCCTGGTCGAGTCAGGTGTGGGAATGCCCGGCTATACCGATTGGGGTCGCACGCGCTCGGGATGCTACTTCTGCTTCTACCAGCAGAAGATCGAATGGGTAAGGCTGAAAGAGACCTATCCAGAGCTGTATGAGCAAGCCAAAGCGTACGAGAAGCCGAACAAGATCAATGGGAACGTCTTCTATTGGAGCCAGAGCGAGTCTCTGGAGGAGCTCGAGAAGCCGGAGCGCGTTGCCGCGATCAAAGATCGATTCGCGAAAACGCAGGAGCAGAAGAAGAAAAAGCGGGCTAACCGTGGGCTGATGAGTGTCCTGGCCGATTTCGAGCAGGAAGAAGCTCCACGGGACGGCTGCACCATCTGCACGCTGTAGAGCGATCGGAGGCTGAGATGAGAGCAGACCAGTGGATCAGCTTCCTGCGACAGTACGGGCCAATCCCAACAAAGGACAATCTTTACGACGAGAACCTGCAGCGCAGATCTCGGAAGACGGGGATCCAGCAGATTTTGTTCAAACATCCCTATGAAGACCGTGTGCAACGGTGCTTCGACGACTCCGGCATCTTGGGCTCAGTTATCCTCACCGGTACTGCGGGAGACGGCAAGACCTTTCTCTGTGGCCGCATCTGGGCCGCACTAAACGGATCGCCCGAGGTCTGGGCCGGCCAGGACTCCTACCTCCAGCACAGCCTCTTACTTCCCGCCTTGGCCGGCCGGAATGCAAGAACAGTGCAGCTTCATGTTTTCCGTGATCTGAGTGCCTGGGTGCCCCCCCAAGGCAGTCCGTGGCCCTCGGAAAAGCTCGACCTGATGCGGCGGTTTTGCCTCTCGATGTTTGATGTAGAGCCCAACGAAGTCTTTCTGCTCGCCGCGAACGACGGCCAGCTAGCCGAGACCTTGCGCCGTCTTCCAGACGAGGACGTGGTCGTGCGATCGCGGCGGACAGTCGAAGAAATGCTGGTTGCCGGACGAGAGCAGCTGGAAGGCGCATCACTACACCTCTTTAATCTGTCCAGAGGCAGTTCTGCCGAGCTTTTCGATCTCGCGCTCAATGCCCTTCTCTCGCACCCAGGCTGGGATCAATGTCGGAGCGAAATCGAGGCACCTGAGCAGCTTTTCGGCGATCAGTGCCCTATCCGGCGCAACTACGAGCTGCTGGCGGAGCCGCTAATCCGCAAGCGCTTGCGCGCTCTGCTAGAGCTTTGTGACCAGAACGGCCTGCATGTCCCGGTCCGCCAACTGCTGATCCTGCTTTCGAACGCCGTGCTGGGCCACCGCGGGGTGAAAGAGCAATTAATGCAGGCCTCGGACGTGCCAAAGGTGATCGCCAAAGGCGATCGGCATCTGGCGAGTCTCTACAGCAACATCTTTGGAGGCAATCTGCCGGAGAGTCGGCGTAACTCCATCGCGATTTTTGAGTACTTGGAGCGGTTCCAGATAGGGCAAGAGACCACGAACCGGGTCGACAACATTCTGATTTTTGGGGAATCGCACGAACATCTGCAGGCCCAGTTTGATCGACTGGTTCGGTCTGACCCGTTCTATGGTGCTGACGTTGCCTACACCGCCGCCAAGCAGGAGTACATTGAGGGCAGCACCGACGGGGCCGATTCCAGCGCGCGCTTCCTCTCTATGCTCGTGGCGCAGAGGCGGGCGCTTTTCTTCAAGGTACCTGACGAAGAAATCGACCAGATCCGCCTTTGGGATCTCACGGTCTTCCGATACGGGGGAGAGTATCTTGACCAGGTGTTGAGTTCGCTCTCGCAGGGCAAGACGGTTCGCCGCGGCCTGTTGGGGCGCCTAGTGCGCGGCATGAATCGTATCTTCACTGGAATGTTGCTCAGTTCTGAGCATGAGCTGCTGATCGCTTCGAGTGCCTCGCTCTCCCAGGCCCGAGTTTCCCGTTTCCTAGAAGCGCGAATCCAGGTTGCGCCGCAATTCACCGGCGAGCGCGTGGAGATCCTTATGCTCGAACGCCATCCGGTCTTACGCGTTGGCCTGAGTCGGGAGATGAAGGCAGATTTTCGCTTGACCCTCACACGATTCGAGTATCTCAGCCGGGTGGCCGAGGGCGCCATGCCCAGCAGCTTTTCGAAGGAGTGCTTCGAAGACGTCATGGCATTCAAGAGTCAACTAATGCGTCTGCTGCAGGCACGAAACCAGGAGGCTCAGCGCAGTGACGAACTGACGTTCTCTACCCTTGAGGTGGATGGCTCAGGCAACGCCCGCGAAAAGCAGATCGTGGTGCAACTATGAGCCTAGCACCTACCTTGAAAAGTCCGCAGCTCAATGACGGAGAAAGTGCCTCCGAAGGCATGTGGATTGAGGAACAGTTCTGGGGTCACCGCCTATACGACGGTCAGTCTCCCTGGCTGACATTTCTCGAGTTCATCGGTGTGGCGCATTCTGCGCAGGAAGCCGGTCAGCTATTTGATTTCGAGCAATCACAGTACCTGTCGACATACTCAGCGCTGAGCCGTCTGCACCTGCGAAATATCCTGTTCCTCGACGAGCAGCGAATCGTCCATACCGCCAAGACCTACGGCGACAGCGACACGGCTTGGTCACATTGGCTGGAGTGGATAGAACGGAATGCCAAGGGCCTTGATCCGGCCAAACGTAAGTTCGGCTATCTCCGAACCCGCTTCGATTCCTTTCATGATTTCGCCGCGCTAATTCGCGCGCTTCGGTCCTGCGTGGTCGAGGGCGACACCAATAAGCGCTGGAGTTCGCGCTTTATTTTCCCGTTCGGCCCGGCCGCCCTGTTTGAGGACCTCGCAATCAAGGATGAGTCCTTTAGTCGCGAATACATCAATTTCGGACGCAGCGGCGAGTTGCTCTATCTGATGCTCGCCCGGTCGAGTCTCCGCACCGAGCTGACCGAGCTACTGCCGCGGGTGCTTGTAGCTCAGAACAAGTGGAACCACTTGGTCCAGCGTCTGCAGCCCGACACGACTTCGCCGGTTTCCCCCCGCAGCGGAGCGTTCCTTCCTTACGACGCCCATCCAGTATTCGAAATCCTGGCGGCGGACTGGCTTGCGCTCCTGCGGTTGCGGCTGCCCGGATTTGACGTGGTGCCCCATCTCGTCACGTCAGGCGCCTTCGGTCTGCTGCTGTACCAGCTGCATACCAGTGCACACCTGCTGGGCATGCCGATGGTTCGCCCTATCATCTGTGAAGTAGTCGCACCAAAGAAGGGTCTAGTACGCGAGCTGTCGACCGAGTGCTTCGAGGAGAACAGCGTGCTCTCCTTTGATGCGATGAATTGCGTGATCGAGCGCGTTACGCTGGATCCGCGCTGGGAACAGGGGGCTGGACCGGTCGAGAAGCTCTCCAACCGCCGCGCAGTAATCGCAGACATGTTCCGCTGGTCTGACAAGAACCCCAGTGTTAGCGATCCCGACGAGCTGCTTCGGATGTTCCGGAGCGCGGCAAGAACCCGGCACCAGCGTCATTTCGGACAGGTACATCGCACCTTCGGTCGTGGTGTCGGTCTGGTATCGCGCCGCGGAACAAACCGCTTTCGGTATGCCCCGACGGACCACTTCTTGAAGTTCCTCGTTCTAGCCACCGTCGACAAGCGCGTTGAGTTCGGAGAGTTCTTGGAAAAGCTCTATCGTCGCTACGGTCTCATCTTCGGTGAACGAGAGGCGCATGCGGCGAAGCCGGGCGAGGCCATCGACAAGAAGCCGTTCCAGCAGAACGCCCTGCGCCTCGAACAACGGCTCAGCAGCCTTGGGCTGCTTAAGCGTCTCTCCGATGCCTGCGCATATGTCGAGAATCCTTACGCCGAATGACCATGAACAGCAACGAACTTATCGGTCGCGTCGCGGCTACCTATCTCGCACAACAGCTCGAAAACTCCGATCGCAGCAGCACAGCCCGGTATCTGATCGACTCCCTCTCGGCCGAGCAGACCGCGGCGGTAGCGAAGGCGATTCTGGCCGACGTAAACCTCGCCGAGCTGATTGACATCAAGCTTCCGGATGCTTGGCTGGCCGGGCTAGGTGTTCCGGACAGCTGCCTCACCAGCGAGCGCGCAACTCACCATCGAAGCACGGAGTGCCAAAAGCCGGCCCGTCTGCTGGCTACGCCTGGCGACGACGAGCGCCAGTCCCTGGCGGAACTCACCGTGATCGACACTGCGGTCCTTCGCAGTCAAGTCGACATCTGGGTTAGTTGCGCTTCAGCGGAGATCCCCGTCACCGATCAGAACAGGCGGATCTGGAGCATCGCGCTTAACGGGCTCACCGATGTCGCGCAGGTTACCCTCGACGCCTTCGCCCGATATAACTTGCGAGTGCGCGCTGAGATCGACAGCGGCGGTGTGTTTCCCGACGTCATGGGTAATGCGCTTCCAGTCATGCAATGGCCGCGCAACCCGGGACTGTTCCGCTCGCTGAACGCCAAGACGGTCGGGCACGCGAGTAAATGGAAGCTGCTTTTCGCTACTGTCCAGAAAAAGCAGGCTTGCTATCTAAAGAAGTTCACTCCCAATAATCAGACGTTGTCGGCAGATGACCTCACTACGGCGTTTGATAAGGTCAAGGATGTCATTCCGGAGGGCTGTCACCCCACCATCGACGCCTTCATCGCGGCGCCCAGCAAGTGGAATGAACAGGCCAGCGCGCTCGCAAACATAGACTGGGAGCTAATCAAGCCGCTGTTCGATGGCCTCAGACCCGAGAGGTTTAACCTCGGGCAGGCCACACTCGATTTCTTCGACGAGCAGGAAGGCGATCTGCTCTCGGCCGAGGACCGTGCGTATCTGGAAGGCTTGATCAAGCGAAACTCATCGCAATCTACTCCGGACGACGAGGACTTCTATCACCGCAACCGCTTGCCACTGAAGGACCAGACTAAGCTCAAGTCGAAGTGGGATCGCTTCATCTTCGGGAGCCCTGTTGAGTCGACGGACTTCTTTTCCGGCCTCGCCCTCTGTCTACAGTCCCTCTTCGACAGCAACTTGCCCCCCGGCTCTAAGCGCGAGCTTTTGATCCGCTCGGATAAAAGGAGCCGCAGCGACTTGCGCAAGATCAACGTGGATGCCGGGCGCTTTTTCGCGTTCCGCTACCGCGGCCTGCGCACTCTGCTTCGGTCAGGCACCTTCGAGGTCGGAGAGCTGTTTGACTTCGACAAGTTCCACGAGGACAACCTTCGAGAATCCCGCGGAGGGAAGAAGAAGTACAAACAAAACGATTCCGCCGCCCGATCGGCCCTGGAGATCAAGTTCTTCGTCCATCTCAATATCAACGACGGCGAGATTGAGAATCATCGACAGCTGATCTGGCGGTACGATCCCAATTCGATTGGGAGTGAACTGGTTGAAGACTGGGGCCGCTTGAGCGAACACGCGCTAATCTACAGCGAGGTGGCCCGAGACCCGATCGGTCCCAAGGGCCAGGCCCAACCCCTAGACCTCAGGCAGGTGCGCAGCCTAACGGCGGGATATCGGCAGAATCGTGGCTCTCTGGTCCCTGCATACACGAGCAATTGCAACCTCGCGGTCGACTGGCGAAAGAATCTGACAGTTGCCGGGCAGCAGGAGCGAATCACCGGCGACGTTCAGCAGGAGCTGTTGCAGCTCTTCGATGAATTCGAAAATGCCTATGTGGAAGCGATCAAGAAGTTTCAGACCTTCAGCTCCGCCGCACTGGAGATCGAGCCCCAGTACCGGGCGTTCGGCCGACTCGTCGAAGCGCTGCTCTCGAAGGCGCGCGGCGATCGCTTGCGGGATCTTCTGCTGAAACCTGTAATGGCCATCGGCGTCGTACCTGTCCGAGGCGCGGCACCAGCGGCCATCATTGCGCCGTGGAATCCGATCAGGATGCAGGCCATGGCATCCAAGGCGAGGAGCCTCTCAGATCTGATCCGTCAGCTCCTCACTCAGGAGACAGTCTCGTTCGGGGATCCTGCACTGTATTTCAAGGAACTGCGCGACGAGCTCGAGCATCCCTATTACCCAGAGCTGGCGTTGGGCTGGCGGGACCGGAAGCCCGAGTTGCTCAGCCTGACCGACAGTTTCATGGACTACAGCCTTCATGAGTTGCCGCTCCGAGGGTCGTCGGAAGAGTCCGAGACCAACGAGAACCCGACTCAGTCCGCGACACAAATAGTGGATATGGTTCAGCGCTACCTGGACCTATACCCGCACGAACGCTCCAATCTGTCCGCTGTTCTCTACAACTGCGACTCCTCCAGCCTTCCTCAGGCGGTTGTCGATCGCATTAATGAGATGCACGAGGACGAGGACGACATGCGCTGCGAGGTTGTCCTTCGTCATCGCGACCGGGACAAGCTCCACCGCCTCTACGAACAGATCCTCGAGTCCTCCGATGCGGATGGTGATGGTTTCGTGGCCAGCGAAGCGAGTCGCGATTTCATGGCCCGGTTAAGGATCGGGATCATGGCCGATGAGGCGGCAGTGCCAGACCAGCGCGACGGACCGATGCGGGATATCGTTTTCCTTCACGACGTGATCTCTCGCCACGCAGTCCTCGAGTGGTATCGCGAGGACGCCACCCCGATGGCTCTGGAGGATTTGGTGCCCTCGAGATGGTCTCGAAGGCGTCCTTCGCCTTGGGATGAGGAGAAATCGATCGTATATCTGTGCTGCCCCGTGCAGACCAAAGAGGGTTGGGACTACATCACAGCGATCACCTCTTTCTTCAAACCAGATTGGGCGGACGACCTGCGGCGGCGCTACCTGCCCGCGCGGCAGCTGGATTTCCACGACCCGACCACCAATGCGATATTCGCAGAGACCCACAACCTTGGGAATTGGGTCGTGAATTTCGACGAGCTGCTCGATCGCAGGCAACTCCTTACGCAGAACGTGCGGGTTATTCGCTATAAGCAGTCCGCAACCCAGGGCCGCAATCTCCTGGTGTCTTCCAATGCGCCGCTGGGTTTACTGCAGACACTACTAGTCGGGCGCGTGCGCGACCTCACGCCCGACATTGACGACACGCGCGTTAGAACGCTGGTGCAGCGCCTGATCGATGACGCCAATCGCATCTCTGGAGACATCGTCCTGCGCGCCGCAAAGCACGGGCGAAACGCCAGTGAGCTGTTGGGACTCGTCCTGAGCCACTATTTGGTACGCCAGGAACTCGGTTCTGAGCGACGCGTCGGCGCGTTCTTTCTGGACGACTACGCCGAATGGCTCGGCGAGGATGGCGAACAGATTGCCGACCTGCTCTTTGTATCTCCCGAAGAACTGCCCGATGGCAGGGTCCGATTGAGCGTGGTGGTGACCGAAGCCAAGTACATCGCCGAATCCGCGCTCGCTGACAAGCGCAAGGAGTCGCAACGCCAACTCCGGGACAGCGTCAACCGAATCGAAGAGGCGCTGTTCTCCGATCCCGAACGTCTAGACCGGTCGCTCTGGCTGTCGCGCTTTTCTGATCTTCTGGTCACCGGCATCCCGTACACGGTTGCAGACCCTATCGATCCGATCGCACTGCGCCGGAAAATTCGAGAGGGGAAGTGCGAAGTTTTCCTCCGGGGCTACTCGCATGTGTTCGTCTCGACTCCACTTATGGGAGCGGTCGATTGCTCCGATTTCACCCAGGTTGCGAACTGCGACGGTGGCTATCAGGAGATTTATTCCCGCGAGAAAACCCGGGCGCTTCTACTTGCGTATGAGAGGAACGTCTCGCCAAACCCCGTGCGCTACTCCGTAGTTGAGAAGCCTGTAATTGAGGCTCAGCCGTTCCGTAAGGTGGGGGGTATTTTTAGCCATAGTGTGACGTCGACCGTAGTGAAAATCCCGGCCCAGGCCCCGGTGCTGGCTCCGGCAGTCCATGTGTCCGCCGCGGCAACGGCGGCCGTCGCTATCGAGGAAGCGGCTTCC
This sequence comes from Pseudomonadota bacterium, assembly GCA_040385605.1. Classification (GTDB taxonomy): domain Bacteria; phylum Pseudomonadota; class Gammaproteobacteria; order Nevskiales; family Nevskiaceae; genus Stagnimonas. The sequence goes on along the minus strand of JAZKHC010000044.1, from coordinate 8,405 downwards.
CTAGCGACATTGCCCGCCACCGACACCGCTCCCATTCTGACCGCCTCCGTGGAAATGGCACAGGCAAGTGTTGCTACGGAGAAGCGGACGCAGGTTATTGACGTGGACGTAAGCGGCTGGAGCAGCGCCGACGTGGCAAGGATTGTTTCACAGCGCTTGGTCAGGTCCGACGTCACCGAAGAGGAGGAAACCTGGCTACGCGGTGCTGTGACGGTGCTCCGTACCGCTCTGCAGCAATTCCAATTGAACTCCAAGATTGCTGGCAATCCAGTGCTCACACCGAACGCAGGGATCGTTCGTTTGCAGGGTGCGTCGAATCTGACGGTAGATCTCGTCATGAAACGCCGCGCAGAGCTACTCACTACATATCGCCTAAACGTCATTTCAGTCCGGGGTGAACCGGGAGTTGTTTCGGTATCGATCGCGCGGCCGACGCGGAAGATTCTCCACACCTTGGACTGCTGGAAGCAGTGGAACCCGCTAGGGGGCGGCAATCAGAAGCTGCCGATCGCGGTCGTGGAGGACAACGGCGAACTGCTCTACATGTCGCCAACAGACAATGCTCCGCACACGCTAATCGCCGGTTCTACGGGCAGCGGTAAGTCCGTGCTAATGCAGAACATCATCCTGTCCATCGCCTGTTCTAATACCCCGGAGCAGGCACGAATCATCTTGATTGATCCTAAGATGGGAGTGGACTACTTCGCTTTCGATGGTCTACCCCACCTGGGCGACGGACTTATCGAGGAGCAGTTCGCGGCGATCGCCGCACTCAAGGGACTGCTGGAGGAAATGGACCGTCGCTATACGGTCCTCCGCAAGAACCGCTGTGCCAACATCTTCGAGCTCAACCGGAAACAGGGCGCAACGGAGCGCCTTCCATGCCTCTGGGTCATTCATGATGAATTCGCCGAATGGATGATGACTGAGTCCTACAGCGACACGGTCTCCGAAGTAGTGAGCCGGCTCGGCGTGAAAGCTCGCGCGGCTGGCATCTTCCTCATCTTTGCAGCACAGCGACCGGACAATAGTGTGTTTCCAATGCAGCTGCGGTCGAATCTTGGGAACCGGCTAATTCTGCGGGTCGATTCGGAGGGGACTTCCGAGATCGCTCTAGGCATCGACAAGGGTGGAGCCGAGCGTCTACTGGGTCGGGGTCACATGGCAGCGAAACTGGAGGGCATGTTGAACATCGTCTACTGCCAGGTTCCGGTCCTGTCGTCGGACGAGATTTCGTTGCTGGTTAATGCGCTTATCCTGACTTATCCGGAAGCTCAGTGATCGGGTTCCCAGCCCGAAGGACCTGGACACCTGCCACGACGGCCGCTACGCAGGCCACAATTTCTTCGAGCCGGTTAGTGCGTCCGAGGCTGAAGCGGACTGTGCCAGCCGCCTGTGTCCAGGAGCCTGTCATGGCTTGGATGACGTGTGAAGGTTCGTTAGTCGCGGCGTGGCAGGCTGAGCCGGTGGACACGCAAATGTCCAACGCGTCCAAATAAGCCGCAAGCTCGTCACCTCCGACACGCTCGAACGAGATGCTAGACGTGTTCGGCACGCGCAAAGCGGCCGCCCCGTTAATCTGGGTCCCAGGCACGAGGGAAAGGATTTGTGCTTCGAGCCGCTCGCGTAGCTCGCCCACGTAGGTCCCGGTGGCCACAAGGTTTTCGCGGGCTAGGTCCGCCGCTATGCCGAACCCAACGATTCCAGGAACATTCTCGGTGCCGGCCCGCAATCCGCTTTCTTGCCCCCCACCCCGGATTAGCGCAGCGGGTCGGTCCCACTGCGAAACGAGTGCGGCAACGCCTTTGGGTCCCCCAATCTTGTGGGCGCTGAAAGTGAGGAAATCGATGGGCAGTGCGTCAAGGTCTACCTGCAGCTTTCCGACCGCCTGCGCGGCATCGACGTGAAGCGGCACGCCGTAGCGCTGACAAAGCTCGCATATGTCTTTGATAGGCGAGATCACCCCGGTCTCGTTGTTGACCCAGAGCACCGTGACCAATGCCGTGGGCTCAAGCTTCAACTCGGCTTCCAGCCGCTCCAGGTCGAGCAGTCCGTCCTGTGACACTGGGAGCAGAATCGATGGAAATGAACTACGGGACTTCAGTGCTCCGAGAGTGGCGGAATGTTCGACGGCGGTAGCAATCACACGCCCCTTTGCTGCACCGATTACGGTGTTGATAGCCTCCGTCGCAGACGAACAAAACGTCACGGCTTCCGGTTCGCAGCCGGCCAGTCTCGCGACCATGGTGCGCGCTTCATCAATGGCGGCACGTGCTTGGCTGCCGACCTTGTGTGCGCTGCTGGGATTGCCAAATAGCAAGGTCAACGCCTTATTCATGGCGTCAGCGACCTCGTGAATGACAGGGGTCGTACTGTTGTGATCCAAGTAGATCATGGGCCGTGGGCGCCAACGTAGAGAAACGATGTTTGTGAGTTGGTCTTCACAGACTACTCCACACAGTCCGCACTTGGTGGCGCCTAAAGGCAGCGGTGAGCATCTCCGGGCGTAGTGGTTATTCCAGTCAAACACGCCACCCCGTTCCTGCCTCAAAACAGTCAGGTGTAACGATTAGCTGTAGGCCACCACCAACGAGAGCAGCTAGGCCAGAGCAAGCCCTGAAACGGGTGAGTCCCGGCGATCACGGGCTCTGACCAGCCCAATGCGGACGTACAGAACAGCATCCTCGGGTAGCGATGACGACCCCGCTATGAAGAGCGACAAGAGGGACGAAATCCCCCATCGCAGACAGTCGCCAGCAATCGGCTAGCATTGCTCTGGGGATTACAGGTTCCCCAACATAGACGGTCCGCCGTCCAAGACCTGCTCCTTTCTGATTCTTGGCCTTACCGGGAGCTTTTCTTATGGACGATTGCGTTGTTCCGATCTCTGTTGCCGCGCTTGCCGCGGCCCTGTGGCAGCGTTCCGCGCCCACCGTTTTGGACGTGCGCCGTCCTGCCGATTTTGATGCCCTGCCGCGCCTGATCCCCAGTGCGCTGCGGCGATGCCCGGATGTGGTTCCTGCCGAGTTCGAGTCCCCCGAGCAGCCCGTAGTCGTCTATTGCGCGCATGGCCGCGCGATCAGCCAGTCGGCCTGCCGGGCCCTGCGCGGAGCGGGGATCAACGCCGTCTACCTCGAAGGCGGGTATGCCGCCTGGGAAGCCGCCGATCTGCCCACCACGCGCTATCTCGCCCCCCTCGGTGATTTGCCAAGCCGCTGGATCACCCGCGAGCGCCCGAAGATTGATCGCATCGCCTGCCCCTGGTTAGTGCGCCGCTTCATCGACCCGCAGGCCGAGTTTTTCTACGTCCCGACCGCCATCGTGAAAGAAGAAGCGCGACGACTTGCCGCCGTGCCCTACGACATCCCCGATGTGGACTTCTCGCATGTCGGTGAGCAGTGCAGCTTCGACGCCTTCCTCAAGTATTTCGACCTGCACGCGCCAGGGCTGGATCGGCTCGCCACCATCGTGCGCGGTGCCGACACCGCGCGGCTCGACCTCGCACCGCAGGCAGCTGGCCTGCTCGCCATCTCGCTCGGCCTGTCCGCCAACTACACCGACGATCACGCCCTGCTCGAACAGGGCATGGTGATCTACGACGCCCTCTACGCCTGGTGCCGCAGTGGCCAGGCAGAAACACACGACTGGAAGCCCCAAGCAATGGAGATTCGCGCGTGACACAAGACCCCAAAGACACACTCACCCGCCGTGAAGCCATGAGCCTGATCGGCGCTGGCGCCGCCGTCACCGCGTTCCCAGCATTGGCAGCAGAGCAGACCCCATCGCTGGAGCTGCCGACGTTACAAACCGTGTTTCGCGGCATACGCCAGCCCAAGCCGCTGCGCTTCGACCCCGCCAAGCTCAAGGGCCTGTCGGAGAAACTCATCCGCTCGCATTGGGAGAACAACTACACCGGCTCGGTGAAGACACTGAACCTCATCGAAGGCCGACTCGCCGCAGCGATGCAGGACAAGGATTTCCCGCCCATTGCCTATGGCGGCCTGAAGCGCGAAGAGCTGCACCGCGTCGGCTCCGTCGTGCTGCACGAGCACTACTTCGACGGCCTCGGCGGCGACGGAAAACCCGGCGGTGCAATCAAGACGGCGCTCGCGCAGGTCTACGGCAGCATCGAGGCATGGGAAGCCGAGTTTCGCCGCACGGCGATGTCACTCGCGGGTGGCTCCGGCTGGTGCGTGCTCACGCTCAACGCCTACACCGGCGAGCTGCGCAATCAATGGGCCTGGGATCACCTGCACGGCGCGATCGCCGGCCTGCCGCTGCTGGTGCTCGACATGTATGAGCACAGCTACCACATGGACTACGGCGCCGCCGCTGCCAAGTACCTCGATGCCTGGTTCGCCAACGTCGATTGGGAAGTCGTCGATCAGCGTTTCACCCAAGCACGCCGGTTCTCGGCCATCACCGCATAAACACTTACCACCCTGCATGAACTCCATTCCAACCCCCGCGCCCATCGTCCCGTTCTGGGAAGCCTTCCGTGTCTGGCTCAAGATCGGCTTCATCAACTTCGGTGGCCCTGCCGGGCAAATTGCGCTGATGCACAAGCTGCTGGTCGAAGAGCGCAAGTGGATCAGCGAGACGCGCTTTTTGCATGCCCTCAACTACTGCATGTTGCTGCCGGGGCCGGAGGCGCAGCAGCTCGCGGTGTATATCGGCTGGCTACTGCACAAGACCTCGGGCGGACTGGTGGCGGGTCTGTTGTTCATCCTGCCGGGCTTCGTGCTCATGGTCGGCATCGCGGCGCTCTACGTCACCTATGGCGAGCTGAACTGGATGCAGGGCCTGCTGTTCGGGATGCAGGCGGCGACGCTCGCCATCGTGGTCGAGGCCGTGATCCGCGTCGGCAAGAAGGCGCTGAAAAACCGCTGGCTCTATGTGCTGGCGGTCGCTGCGTTCGTGGCCATCTTCGCCTTCGCAGTGCCGTTCCCACTGATCGTGCTCATCGCGGGCCTCATCGGTCTCGCAGGTGCCAAGTTCAAGCCCACGCTGTTTCTGCCTGCGGGCAAAAAGGCCAACGACACCGACCACGAGCCGGTGCCGGAACATGCGCGGCCCCGGCTGCGCTGGCTGCTGGGCGTGCTCGTCGTGGGCCTGCTGCTGTGGTTCACGCCCGTGGTGTTGCTGTGGATGACGCTCGGCCCCAGCAACGTTTTCACGCAGGAATCGGTGTTCTTCAGCAAGATGGCCGTGGTCACATTCGGCGGCGCTTATGCGGTGCTGGCCTATATGACCCAGCAGGCCGTGCAGCAATACAGCTGGCTTGCGCCCAGTGAGATGGTTCAGGGTCTGGCCCTGGCTGAAACCACGCCGGGGCCGTTGATTCTGGTGCTGACCTGGGTGGGCTTTCTCGGTGCCTACCGCGCACCGGGCGGGCTTGACCCGATGCTGGCGGGAATACTCGGTGCCACGCTCTCCACCTGGGTCACGTTCGTGCCGTGCTTCCTGTGGATTTTCCTCGGCGCACCCTACATCGAGCGCCTGCGTGGCAACCGCTGGCTGTCTGCGGCGCTCACCGGCATCACGGCGGCGGTGGTCGGGGTCATCGGCAATCTGTCGGTGTGGTTCGCGCTGCATGTGCTGTTCAAGCGCATCGACACCTGGCAGGGCTTCGGGCTGTCGCTACCCATCCCGCAGCTGGCCTCACTCGACTTCGCGGCACTCATTCTGGGTGCGGGCGCGATGCTGGCGATGCTGCGCTTTCATGTCGGGCTGATCCGCACGCTCTTCGTCTGCGCGGCACTGGGGCTGGTGCTGCGGCTTAGTGGGCTGTGATTTGTTGAGCTTGCGTAAGGTTTGAGGCGCTGACGTTGCGATTTGCGGTCGCGTCCACGCCTTGCTGCCCAGAGTTCGATGCCTATGGGTGGCTGTGCTCTTCGGGCTCGGCCGTCATCCAGGGCTGCTCCAGTCCTTGAGCATCAATGAGCACCGTGTGGGCCGCGTGTGTTGGGTTTTCCGTCTGCGACTCAGCACTGGCCAGGGGTGAGTTCTCGGTCTTGATGCCGAGCGCAGCAGGCTTTTCAGCAGCGAGCTGCCGTAGCTGCGCCGGTGACACATGGCCTTCCACGAAGTAGCCCATGAACCGGGCCGGATGGCAGCCGCGAATGGTGCTGGGGATGCCCCACTGCTGCCGCCAGCTGCTGAGGTCATCCTGCTCGAAATCGCGCACGACAAAGCCTGCATCGCGCAGCGACTGCATCCACCCGTGCGCGCAACTGCATTGGTGCGTCCACACCACTTCGACGAGCTTTTCTGGTGGCACCGGAAACAGCCTCTGCCAGCTCAACGCAACCGCCGCCGCGATGCCAAACGGGATGGCAACGAGTAGCGCGATCTTCAACTCCTTGCCCCTGCGCGGCGCGGCCAGCAGCGTCCCTTTTGGTGAAGGCGGGAGCGGCTTTCTACGGGAGGGCTTCGACATACGCAGTGCCGCTAGCGAGACGGCCAGCGTTCGTGCTGATCGTCGATCACGAAGCGATGCGCGTGCTGCCCGTTGCCGGGGTGCTCCGCCAGATGCGGATGGTCGGCGGGCAGATCATCGTGGCGATGTGCCAGCACCTCGCGGTCTTCACGCGGCCACAGCCAGCGCGCGAGCACGGTGCCCAGCACCGCCAAACCTGCCATCGCCCAGATCGCCGCCGCCATGCCGACCTTGGCACCCAGCCAGCCCACCACGGGATAGGCGATCAGCCAGCAGGCGTGCGACAGCGAGAACTGCGCGGCGAACAAGGCGGGCCGATCCCGTTCCGCCGAAGACCGCCGCAGCAAGCGGCCACCGGGGGTGACGACCGCTGCATAGCTCGCACCCAGCAGCAGCCAGCCCACCAGCAGCAGCGGCCATTGCAGTGCCGGTGTCAGCAGCGGCAGCGTGATGGCCAGAGACACCAGCAGGCCGCAGAGCAGCGTGGCGGCGGTGAGCATCACCGCCCGGTCGCTGTATTTATCGAGCACACGCGGCAGCAGCAGCGCGGTTGCCATCGAGCCGCTGCCAAAAGCAGCCAGCGCCAGGGCCACCGCGCTTTCGGGCCGCGACAAGCCCTCGCGGACGATGACCACGGTGTTGACGATCACCAGTGCGCTGCCGGCGGCAGCCGTCAGGGTCAGCGCCAGCAGGCCGCGCAGACGCGGCGTGGCGAGATAGATGCGCGCACCCTGCGTCAGCTTGCGACCGATGCTGAGTTGCGGCACCGATGCCTGCGCGCGGGGCAATACCACCGACAGCACCAGCAGCGCCGAACCCATGAAGCCGACGGCCGTGCCGAGAAACAAGCCGTGATAGCTCACTACCAGCAGCAGCATCGCTGCCAGCGCCGGACTCAGCAGGTTTTCGAGGTCGTAGGCCAGGCGCGAGAGCGACAGCGCGCGGGTGTAGTCGGCCTCATCCGGCAGCACCTCCGGGATGGTGGCCTGGAAGGTGGGCGTGAATGCCGCCGAGCTGCTTTGCAGTACGAAGATCAGCACATAGATTTGCCAGATCTGATCGACCCAGGGCAGCACCAGCACCACGGCCAAGCGGCTGAGGTCGAGACCAACCAGCAGCGTGCGGCGCGGCCACTGGCTGGCATAGGCCCCGGCGATGGGTGCCACCAGCACATAGGCCACCATCTTGATGGCGAGTGCGGTGCCGAGCACTGCGCCCGCGTCCTTGCCCGCCAGGTCGTGGGCGAGCAAGCCGAGTGCCACCGTGGCAAGGCCAGTGCCGACCAGTGCCACCACCTGCGCAAAGAACAGATTGCGGTAGGTGCGGTTCTTCAGGATGGAGAACATGGCCGCTACAGATCAACCCGGCCGGTAGAGCTTCTCGAAGTAGCCGTTCACCTTCACCGTGATGGTGACGGGTGTGCTGCCCTTGTTCTTCCAATACCAGCCCTGCGAGCCATCGAAGGGTGCGGTGAAGCTGCCGTGGCCTTCGGACTTTTCGCGGTCTTTCCAGTAGCTGGAAAAATTGTCGCCGTCGTTCGGCTTCTCGCCGTGCATGTCGAAGTTCACCGGTCCGCCCTCGCTGACCCAGCTGAAGACGAAGGCTTCACCGGCGCGCATCTGTGCCTTGATCTCGGCCCCCTCGTTGGCCTGCAACGTCAGCGTCATTTCGCCGCTCTGAAAAGGCGTCGGTTGCTGGATGACGCTCGCAGTCGGGTCAGATGCCGGGGCGCTGGCTGAGGGTGCTGGTGCGGAGGCCACTGACGCTTCGCCAGCAGGCGTATGCAGCGCCGTGAGACCCAGCGCCTTGCCGATGCCGGTGGGGTCAATGCCGTATTCGGCGGGCAGCACGGTGGTGAGCAGGATGGCTCCGGCTGCCGCCAGTGCCAGCGCCGTGGCCTTGAGCAACTGCGGCGTGCTGGGGTGCAGTGCGGTGGTGATTTCAGTCATAGGGACTCTCTTCAAGA
>JAZKHC010000043.1:0-39825 GCA_040385605.1 Pseudomonadota bacterium | reverse complement strand
CCATCCTCTGCTTTGCGCTCTCGCTGCTCGGCACCTTCCTCACCCGCTCCGGCGTGATCGTCAGCGTGCATGCCTTCGCCAGCGACCCCGCGCGCGGCGTGTTCATCCTCGGCTTTCTCGCGGTGGTGGTGGGGGGCGCGCTCTCGCTCTATGCCTGGCGCGCGCCCAAGCTGGCGAGCGAGGGCGAGCTGAAACTGTTCTCGCGCGAAGGCCTGCTGCTGCTCAACAATGTCTTTCTGGTCACCGCCTGCTTCGGCGTGCTGCTCGGCACCCTGTATCCGCTGGTGATCGACGCCTTTGGCCTCGGCAAGATTTCAGTCGGGCCGCCGTACTTCAATGCCATCTTCTTCCCGCTGATGGCACCGCTGTTCGTGCTGCTGGGCTTGGGCGTGTTCACGCCCTGGAAGCGCGGCAATCTGCGTGATGGTCTGCGCCGCCTGCGCGTGCCGGCCCTGTTCGCACTGGTTGCGGCCATCGCCATGCCCTTCGCCCTGCAAGGCAAAAGCTCGCTCGTCATTGCGGCCGGCGTGTGGCTCGCCCTGTGGACACTCGCCACCGCGCCCATCGAACTCATCAAGCGCATTCGCGCCAAGCCCACTTTTGCGGCGGGCGTGCTGAGTGTGCCCAGCAGCACCTGGGGCATGACGCTGGCGCACACCGGCTTGGGCATGTGGATGCTCGGCGTGGTCTGCGTCACCGGCTACGGCATCGAGCGCGATGTGCGGCTGGGGCCAGGGCAGGAGGCGGAACTCTCCGGCTTCGTGTTCGGCTTTGCGGGCGTGAAGGAATCGAAAGGCCCCAACTTCGTCTCCGATCTCGGCACCGTGGTGGTCGAGCGCAATGGCAGTGCCATCAGTACGCTCGAGCCGGAGAAGCGCCTGTATCCCAGCCAGGGCAGCGTGATGACCGAGACCGGCGTGGACATCGGCCTGTTCCGCGATCTCTACGTCGCCCTCGGTGAGCCCATCGACAAGGCCAACATCGGCGGCGACTGGAGCTTGAGGCTCTACTACAAACCGATGATCCGCTTCGTCTGGCTCGGCGGTGTGCTGATGTTCATTGGCGGCCTGTGCTCGATGATGGATCGTCGCTATCGCCTCGCCCGTGCGCCTGCAACGCAGCGCATCGCCAGTGCAGACGTGCTGACCGCCTGATGCGCTTCGCCATCCCCATCGTGCTGATGCTGGGTGTGCTGGCCCTGCTCGGCTTCGGTCTCACCCACGACCCACGCGAAGTGCCTTCGCCCCTCATCGGCAAGCCCGCTCCGGCGTTCGCATTGCCCGGCCTCGGCGGCACGCCGCCGCAGCTCGGCAATGCCGATCTCAAGGGTCGGCCGGTGCTGGTCAATTTCTTCGCCAGCTGGTGCGCGGGCTGTCGGGTCGAGCATCCGCTGCTGATGCAGCTCGCTAAAGAAGGTGTTGAGATCGTCGGCATTGACTACAAGGACACCGACGCCGACGGCGCGCAGTGGTTGCAGCGGCACGGCAATCCTTACAGGGTGGTGGCGGCGGATGCACAGGGCGCAGCCGGCCTCGACTGGGGCGTCTATGGCGTGCCGGAAACTTATGTGCTGGCAGCCGACGGCACCATTCTGTTCAAGCAGATCGGACCCGTCACCGAACAGGTCTGGCGCGAGAAGATGGCGCCTCTGATGACCGGAGCCAAATCATGAAACCCCTGCTGTGGATGTTGCTGCTCATCGGCTCGCTGGCCCAGGCCCAGACCGCCGGCCTCGATGCCGCGCAAGACCTGCGCTATCACCAGCTCATCAATGAGCTGCGCTGCCTGGTCTGCCAGAACCAGACCATCGCCGAGAGCAATGCGCCGCTCGCGGTCGATCTGCGCGAGCAGGTGAAGAAGCAGCTCGGCGAAGGCAAGAGCGACAAGGAGATCACCAGCTATCTCACGGCGCGCTACGGCGACTTCGTGCTGTATCGCCCGCCGTTGCAGGCCAGTACGCTGCTGCTCTGGGCCGGGCCGTTCGTGTTGCTGCTGGGCGCACTGATCTGGGCCGTGTACTTCATGCGCAGCAGCCGCAAGCCGGTCGCGGGCCCGCGACCGGTCGACGAAGCCGCGGTGCAGAAACTGCTGGCTGAAACCCGCGCCGCACTCGCCGCACAAGACGAGCAAAAACCATGACCTTGTGGCTTCTGATGGCGGCGATCACTCTCGCCGCCGCCCTCTGGCTGACGCGCCCTTTGTGGCAGCGCCATTCGCGCAGCGGTGTGGCGCGCACCGCCGCCAACGTCGCCGCCTACAGCAGCCGCCTCAATGAGCTGGATGCCGACATCGCCGCCGGTGTGTTACCCGCTGATGAAGCTGCCGCCATCCAGCAGGAAATGGACGCGCGCCTGCTCGTCGATGCCAGTGCCGCGGCACAAACCGCCGCACCGCGCAGCAATGAGGGCCAGCGCTTTGCAGTGCTCGCCCTGCTGCTGGCTTTGACGTTGCCGCTGTTCGCTGGCCTCTGGTACTGGCAGGCCGGTAGCTGGCGCACCGCCGAGCAGATCGCCACCGCACCCACCGATGGCGCGGCACCCAGCAACGCCGACATCGAAGCCATGGTGGCCAAGCTCGCAGCAAGACTCGAAGCCCAGCCGGACGATGCCGAAGGCTGGTCCATGCTTGCCCGCAGCTACTTCGTGATGAGCCGCCATGACGACGCCGCCAAGGCCTACGCCAAGGCCAACGAGCTGAGCAAGAGCAGCAATGCCGATTGGCTGGTGAGCGAGGGTGAGGCGCTCGCACTCGCCCGCGACCGCGATCTGCTGGGCCGCCCGGCGCAGCTGTTCGAGGCCGCCATCGCACTCGATCCGGGCTACGGCAAGGCCATCTGGTATGGCTCGCTGGCCGACGCGCAGGGCGGGAACTTTCAGCGCGCGTCTGATCGCCTGCAGCAACTGCTGGCGCAAGACCTGCCGGAAGATTTGAAGACGATGGTGGTCGGCCGGCTCGAAGAGCTGCGCGAGCTATCTGGCGGTGCGGTGGCTGCGGCTGCCGTGCCCGCCAAGCCGGTGGCAGTCGCCAGCGAAGGTGCCAGCCTCACGGTGCAGATCACGCTCGCTCCCGCCCTGATGAGCAAGCTGCCCGCCAACGCCACCCTGTTCGTGTTCGCCAAGGCGGCCCAAGGCCCGCCGATGCCGCTTGCCGTGCAGAAGCTGCCGGGGGCCAAGCTGCCGCTGACCATCACGCTCGACGACTCGATGGGTATGACCCCGGCGATGAAGCTGAGCCAGTTCGAGCGTTACCTGGTGACGGCGCGCTACTCGGCCAGTGGCAGCGCACCCGCCACCACGGGCGATCTCGAAGGCAGTGCCGAAGCCGCGCGCGGCACAAAGACGCCAGTTGTGATTGAGATCAACCGCGTGGTGCCGTAGCAAGGGCTTCCGCGATCATCCGCAAAGTCTGTGGGTGAAACGGCATGCCGAAGTGCGTCGCTGAAGTCTCCAGATGCGATACCCCAGCATGGTTGCGCTCGATGCAGCTGTGCCAGGCCACGATGCCATCGCGTTTGGCGTAGATGGCGGTGACCGGGCAGGGCAGAGGTCGCTTGGCTTCGCGCGCATCAGCACCTGCGGCGAGCTGGTCGATGTCGAGACCCTGCTTGCGATAGAGATTGGCGAAGACGGTGTACTTCGGCCCACCAGCGATGGGCGAACCGAGCGTGACGATCTGCTCCACGGCCTCCGGCGCCTCGCGCGCCACATCTCGCGCCAGCACGCCGCCCAGGCTCCAGCCGACGATCTTCACCTTCAGCGCATGGCGCGCGTGCAGGGCGTGCACCTGCTCCACCAGCTTGGGCAGCAGCTTGCCGGTCTTGCCGTGGTTGCGGCCCAGACCCCAGCCGTAGGCGGTGTAGCCCAGCTGCCTAAGCTTGCGACGCAGCAGCAGCGTCTCGAAATCACTGGCCTGAAAGCCGGGGATGACCAGTACCGGCCCATGCCCCTTCGGCAACTTGCGGGTGGACGACAGCAGGCCGTACGCGAGGTCGAGGCCCATGCGTGCCTCGCTCAGCAGCAGCCAGCGGGAGGGAGCCAGCAGTGTGGAAGGCAGTTCGGGTTTCATGGGTCGATCCGGTAGGCGGCAAGCACGCCATCGGCGTCGCTGGCGTAGGCAAGAGGCAGGCTGGGGTGAAAGGCGAGGGTGCTGATGGCGGCACTCATCGTGGCGAAACCCTGAGGCGCTTCACCGGCCTTCAAGTCCCACAGCACCATTGTTTTATCAGGCGAGCCGCTCAGCAGTAGCGGCTTTTTGGGATGTGCAACGAGTAGCTCCGGCGCACGCAGGTGATGCAGCAGCTGCATCGGCTTGCTGCCTTCCGGCCCCTTGCCTGTGAAGGGCCAGACGATGATGGCGTCTTCGCCTGTGGTCGCCAGATATTTGCTGTCCGCGCTCCAGGCGAGCACGGCAGGCTTCTTGGCGTAGCCGCCCATCTTCGAGTCGAGCCAGGCCCCTGCGCGCCAGAAATGCACCGACTTGTCGATGCTGCCCGCCGCCAGCACCTTGCCGTCGGGCGACCAGTGCGCGTTGATGAGCGTGCTCACCCATTTGAGCGTGCGGTCGAGGCCGCCATCGGCAGCGCGCCAGAGCAGCACCTCGGCGCCTGCCGCGGCCGCCAGCAGACCGCCAACGGCATTGAAGGCGAGGCCATTGATACCGGCCGAGGCCGTCCACTGTTGCTGCAGCGCGCCCTGTTCGCTGACCAGCTTCACGCACTTGCCGGCGGCGATGGCGAGACGCTTGCCATCGGGTGTCCATTGCAGCTGCGAGACCCAGCCGCTGCCGCCGCTCACCGCCGCGATCTGGCTGCCTGTACGGCAGTCCCAGAGCCGCGCATGGCCGTCTTGCCCACCGCTGGCGAGCGTCTTGCTGCCAAATGCGAGCGCGAGCACGCCATTGGCGTGGGCATCGAGCGTGTGCAGCAGCGCCCCGCTCTTCGCATCGAACAAGACCACCTTGCCGCTGGCGCTACCGGCTGCAATCACAGTGCCATCGCGCGAGACGGCCAGCGCGGTGGGGTAGTCATCGAGAGTGGAAGTCCAGATCGCCGTCAGGGGCTTGGTCATGATGGAGGGTCAGCGGTGGCGCGGGCGCGGAGTGTGTCAGCCCGCTGCCTGCATCTCCACCCGCCCGGCGTCGATCAGCTTCGAGAATGCCTCGGCACTCACCGCAGGGCTGAACAGGAAACCCTGCACGGTCTGGCAGCCCAGCTCCTGCACGAACTTGAGCTGGGAGAGGGTCTCGATGCCCTCGGTGACGGTGTGCAGGTTCAGCGCCTTGGCGAGCGCGATGATGGCGCGGACGATGGCGGCGTCGTTGGCGTCGCGCTCGATGTCGCGGACGAAGGACTGATCGACTTTGAGGTGTTGCAAGGGCAGCTGTTTGAGGTACGAGAGCGAGGAGTAACCGGTGCCGAAGTCATCCAGCGTCAGTTCGATGCCGAGCGTGCGCAGCTGCTGCAACTGCTGTGCGCAGCTGCGGGTGTCGCCGATCAAGGCGCCTTCGGTGATTTCGAGTTCGAGCTGCTTTGCGGTGGCACCGGTTTGGTTCAGCCAGTCGCGCATCTGTGCCGGCAACTTGCCGTCGTGGAAGCGATGGCTGGAGATGTTGACGGCAACGCGAAACCCCTCTGGCAGGCGCGGCCCCCACTCGGCGATCTGGCGCAGCACCGAGACGATGACGAGATCATCGAGTGCTTCCATGAGTCCGGCGCTTTCGGCCAATGGCAGGAATTCGCCGGGGCTGTGAAAGCCGCCCTCGTTCCGGGGCCAGCGGATCAGTGCCTCGGCACCCACTAGCGCGCCGCTGGTGGCATGCACCTTGGGCTGGTAATAGGGCGTGATGCGGTGTTCGCTGATCGCGCGCCGGAGCTTGGCCTCCTGCTCGAAACGCAGGGCATCGCCACCGGCCCATTCGCTCTTGAACGCCAGGGCGCGGTTGCGGCCCTCGCGCTTGGCCGCGCTGGCGGCCACGCCGGCATTGCGCAGCAGCTCGCTGGGTGATTCGCCATCGAAGGGGAACACCGCCAGGCCGGCGCTGGCGGTGAGTTCCACCGCGCCGGTCTGCCCCAGCAGCGGTTCGCGCAGGGCGGCCAGCAGTCGGTTGAGGGTTGCCAGCATGTGGCGGACGATGGCCTCCTGATCGCTGGTTTCTCGCCCCCGGCGCAGGCTGCTGACCAGCACGAACTCGTCACCCCCGGCCCGCGCCAGCAACTCGTCCGCGCCGAGCAGGCCGGAGAGCCGCTTTGCCACCAGCATCAGCAGCTCGTCGCCCGCCGCCACGCCGAGCGCCTGGTTGACGGTGCGGAAGCGATCAAGATTGATCGCCGCGACAGCCACAGTGCCCCCGTCGAGCAGCGCCTCGCGCATCAGCTCGCCAAGCCTTTGCATCAGAAAGCTGCGGTTGCACAGCGAGGTCAGCTCGTCGTGGTTGCGGGCAAAGGCGAGGCGCGACATGTTCACCTGCAACTTGCGCTCGTCCTTCTCCACCCGCTTGAGCGCCTCGCTGAGTTCGGCAGTGCGCTGGCGCACCAGGCCTTCGAGGTTGCGCCGGTACTCGTAGAGGGCGAGGTGGGTTTTGACCCGCGCCAGCAGCACCGGGATATGGATGGGCTTTGTGACGTAGTCCGCCGCACCCAGTTGCAGGCCGATGTGCTCATCGGCCTTGTCGCCCTTGGCGGTGGCGAAGATCACCGGCACCGCGCAGGTGGCGGCATCGGCCTTGAGGCGGCGCAGCACCTCGAAGCCATCCATGTCCGGCATCATCACGTCGAGCAGGATCAGGTCAGGCGCTTCAGCGGCACACAGCGCCAGGGCGCGCTCGCCGCTGGTGGCAACCTTGACGCGATAGTGCGGCGACAGGCACTCGTCGAGCAGTTCGAGATTCTGCGGGGTGTCGTCCACCACCAGCACGGTGGCGCGCGGCGTGCTGCCGCTCATATCTTGAGCCTGTCGCGCAGCTGGCGCAGCCGTTCGCGGGCGAGTTCAAAGTCGTAGGCGCTGATGGCCGCGAGCAGCGGTTTCACGTCGAGCGCGGCAATGCTTTGCAGGCTGCGCGCCTGCTCGCGGGCGCCGCTGTCACCGGCGGCGAGCAACTGGTCGAGGGCATCCAACTTCGCATCGAGGTCATCGGGCAGGGCTTCGGCAGCGGCTGGTGGCGTTTCGTAGGTGGGTGCGGGCAGCGCGGCAAGGCTTTTCAGCAGCAGCTCCAGCCGCGGCAGCAGGGCTTGCAGGTATTGCTGAGCGAGAGGCGTGTCGCGGCTTTCGCAGGCGACTTCGAGCGCGCCAGCGGCTGCGGCCAGCACATCGCCGCCGAGCGTGGCGGCGGCCCCGCGCAGAGTGTGCGCGAGCCGCACGGCACCAGCGTAGTCGCGGGCTTGCAGGGCCATCGCGAGCTTGCTGCCGTCGTCGGCGTGATGGCGTGCAAAGGTCTGCGCGAGGCGCCAATAGGTGGCGGTGTTCGCCCCCATGCGGACCAGCGCGCCGTCGATGTCGAGTTCGGCAGGTTCCCAAGCCTCGTAAATGGCTGGTCGTTCGGCACTCTGCTGCTCTGTGTGACTGTGATGCAGCCAGCGTTCGAGCGCGCCGAAGAACTCGCTCATGCGGATGGGCTTGGTGATGTAGTCGTTCATCCCCGCTGCCAGGCATTTTTCGCGGTCGCCAGCCAGAGCATTGGCTGTCATCGCAATCACCGGCAGCGTCGCGTAACGCGGGTCTTCGCGCAGTTTGCGGGTGGCCGCATAGCCATCGAGCACCGGCATTTGCACATCCATCAGCACCGCATCGAACAGGCCGGGTTCGAGAAAGGCCAGTGCCTCCTCGCCGTTGTTGGCGATCTGCACCCGCGCACCGGCGCTCCTCAGGAGTTCGCTGGCGACCTCCTGGTTCACCAGATTGTCTTCCACCAGCAGAATGTAGCTGCCTGCCAGACGCTGTTCGCTGGGGCGCTGGTGCAGGATCGGCTCGCTGCGCGAGCGTGGCCCGCAGATGCCGACGACGGTATCGAGCAGCACCGAGGCCGACACCGGCTTGTGCAGAAAGCCATCGAGCATCGCGCCCTCGTTCTTCGCCATCACCTCGTCGCGGCCATAGGCAGTGACCATCACCACCGCCGGTGCGGCCTCGCCCTGCTTGAGCCGCCGCGCGGCTTCCATGCCGCCGATGCCGGGCATCTTCCAGTCCATCAACACCAGGTCGAAACGCGCATCGATGGATTTCGCCAGCGCCTCCTCACCGCTCTCGGCGGTGGCGACCTCGAAACCGAAGCCGCTCAACATTTCGCCGAGGATGGTGCGCGCCGAGGGGTTGTCGTCCGCCACCAGGCAGCGCAGGCCAGCCGGCACATCGCGCCGGCGCTCGGCGTGCTCGTGATCCAGCCCGAACGGCAGGCTGACCCAGAAGGTGCTGCCCAGGCCCTCGGCGCTCTCCACGCCGATGCGCCCGCCCATCTTCTCGACCAGCCTGCGGCTGATGGCAAGGCCGAGGCCGGTGCCGCCATAGCGGCGGGTGGTGGAGGCATCGGCCTGCTGGAACGACTGGAACAGGCGCGCCAGCTGCTCGGCACTCATGCCGATGCCGCTGTCCTTCACTGAAAAACGCAGCTGCACGCCGTCGGTATCGAGCTCTGCGTGCTGTTCACGATCGACGCTGATCACCACCTCGCCCTCGCTGGTGAACTTGATGGCGTTGCTGACCAGATTGACCAGCACCTGGCCGAGCCGCAGCGAGTCACCGACCAGCCGGGTGGGGATGGCCGGGTCCGAGCGCATCAGGATTTCGATGTCCTTGCCCTGTGCGCGCACGCCGGCGAGATTGGCGAGATTGTTGAGCGCGTCGTCGAGGCTGAACGGCAGCCGCTCAACATCCAGCTTGCCCGCCTCGATCTTCGAGAAGTCGAGGATGTCGTTGATAATACGCAGCAGATTTTCTGCCGAGTTTTCGATCTTCTCGATGTAGTTGCGCTGGCGGCTGTCGAGTGTGGTTTGCAGCGCCAGGTGGCTCATGCCGATGATGGCGTTCATCGGCGTGCGGATCTCGTGGCTCATGTTGGCCAAGAAATCACTCTTGGCACGGCTTGCCGCCTGCGCCTGCGCCTCGCTCACCGACAGTGCCATCGCCGCCGTTTCGCGCTCCATCGCCCGGCCCAGCTGGCTGCCGAGATCGGCCAGCATCGACAGCAGCATCTCGTCCGGGGTTTCCTCCCGGGTCGAGAAGAACTCGAGTACCGCCAGCACTTCTTTTCCGGAAACCACCGGAAAGGCGAACGCGCCAATGAGACCTGCAGCCATCGCCAGCGGTGCGCGGGGGAAGTTGGAGTCCTTCGACACATCGACGATCCACAGCGGCGCCCCACTCTCCCAAACCCTGCCCGGCATGCCTTCGCCGAGGCCGAAACCCATGTTTTCGCTCGCCTCGCGGAACGCCGCATAACGTGCGGCCTCGCCCTCGGCGACGTGCCAGAGCCCGGTCGAGCGCAGCCGCCCTTCCTCGACGCGATACACGTGTCCAAGCGGCCAGCCGGTGAAGGCGCAAAGACGATTCAGCGCCGCCATCAGCGCCACTTCGGAGTCGCGCGCCTCGTTGGCGGCACTCGCCACCGTTTGCAGCAGCCGCAACTGCGCGGTGCGTTTGGAGAGTTCGATGGTGCGCTTGCGAACGCGGTCCTCGATGCGCTCGTAGAGCGCCAGCAGATCGCTGGCCATGAGGTTGAAGGCCTCACCGAGGCTGGCGACCTCGTCGCGGCCCTCGGTGGTGAGTCGGTGGTCGAGCGCGCCCGCCGCCATCAGCCTGGCGCCATCGACCAGCTGGCGCAGTCGAAGCGCGGTATCGCGGCCAATGGCAAGTGCGAAGAAACCAACGGCAAAGATGATCGACGCGGCGATGATCAGCACGCTGTTGCGTTCCACCCGCTGGCTGGTGATGCGAGAGCGCAGGGCAACGCCCTCCCAGGCATGGCCAGCATCGTAGAGCGCCTGCAGACTGGCTGCAGCGCGGGTCGCGGCGGGTTGCATCTCGTCACTCAGGGCCGCTGCATCCAGCAAGGCCTTAGCCGAACTCAGCCAGGCTTGTGCAGGGCCTTCGAGTGCGGCCTTGAGCGTGCCGCGGCTGCCGTCGTAGTAGTCGTTGCTCTGGTAGGCAGTGGCGAGGCCGCGTTCGACGCCATCGATCTGGATTTTCAGGCGCACCACCGATTCGTCATCGACCCCGCTGCGCAGGCGGTCCACCGCGCGTGCTGCCTCCGGGTGCCGCAGCAGCAGCAGGTCCATCACGTAATAGGTATCGAGGTCGGGGTCGAGGATGAGGTTGGAGGTATTGCCGACGCGGGCAAAGGCCGTCCATATCGCCTTGAGCAGATTGCTGCGGGTGTCGAGCAGCGCCACCGCATTGCCCGCCTTGAGTGCGGCACTGTGCTGCGCCCAGCCCTCCAGCACGGCTTGCTCTTCGGCCGCCACGTCCAGAGCTTCGACATAGGGCTTGCCCAGGCAGCTTTGGGCATTCAGTTCTCTTAGATGCGCGAGGATCTTCTCGATCTCGACTGGCTCATCGACATGCGCTGCCAGCTGGCGCAGCGGATCGTTATAGGCGAGCCCGCACAGCTCCTTGCTGCCGAACAGGATGCCATCGTTGGCGGCCCTTCCATAGAAGTAGATGAGCAGGACCGTGGGCAGCGTGAAGGCAAGGCAGAGCACGAGCAGCTTCTGCCCGAGTCGCAAACGTCTGGCCCAGGCAATGCCGGGTGGCGCGCTGTCGTTGTACTGCAAATCCGACCTGAGGCCTTTCATGGATTCGCTCTTCCCTGTGATGGCGACAGGTTAGCAAGGCACCTCAGGTTTTGCGCAGGCAGGCGCGGAAGCCCTCGTTGAGTTTGGCGCGGTCGAGGTTCTTGCCGATGAATACCAGGGTGTTGCTGCGCGGGGCATCGCCCCAGGGAGCGTCCTCGCGGCCATCCAGCACCATATGGACGCCCTGGAATACATAGCGCCGCTCGCGGCCCGCGACATTGAGGATGCCCTTGCTGCGGTAGATGTCGTTGCCCTGCATCGACAGCACCGCGCCGATCCAGCCGCTGAACAGGCTCGAATCCACCAGGCCCTCGCAACGGATGCCGACGCTGGTCACGGCCTCGTCATGGCTGTGGCCCTCTTCGAAATACTTGGCGAGCACGGGGCGGAGCGTCTTGCCATCTGCGGATTTCAGCGTGAGATGGAACTCCTCCGGCGCGTGCTCGCTGAGCAACACGTAATGGCCGGGGGCGGCGATACGCACCGGGAAGTGCGCATGCGCGCCGTGCAGGTCGAGCCGCCAGGGCGTCATCGAGGGTTCGATGGCACTGCCCGGCACACGGTCTTCCACCGCATTGGCGAAGGCGCGGATGCCCTTGTCGGCCGCACTCGTCAGTGCGTCTTCGCTGGCGGCCGGCACCGGCAGCAGGGCGAGTTTCAGATGGTGCTCGTCATGCACATGGTGGTGGTGATGATCGTGCCCATGGTCATGACCGCAGGCACCCGCCACCAGCTCGGCCGCACCATCGAGCTTGTAGAGGCCGGCCCACTCGAAGGGATACTCCGGTTGCAAGAAATCCGGGTTCACCTCGATGGCGCGGCTCAAGTCGAAGCCGCCAACATCCAGCACGGTGTTGATCGGCGCATCGGCATTGGTGGTGCGGATGAGCCTGGCGACCGCATTGATGCGGCGCACCCGCTGCTCGACCGTATCCAGCTCATCGGCACTGACCAGATCGCACTTGTTGAGCAGGATCACGTCGGCGAAGGCGACCTGCTTCTGCGCCTCTTCGCTGTCATCGAGATGCAGCAACAGATGCTTGGCATCGACCACTGTGACCAGGCCATCGAGCGCGAATTGCGCCTTCATGTCCTCGTCCATGAAGAAGGTCTGCGCGACCGGGCCGGGGTCGGCCATGCCGGTGGTCTCGACCAGAATCCGGTCGAACTTGTCGCGCCGTTTCAAGAGCTGGCCGAGGATGCGGATGAGATCGCCGCGCACCGTGCAGCAGATGCAGCCATTGTTCATCTCGAAGATTTCTTCGTCGGCGTTGATCACCAGCGCCTGGTCGATGCCCACCTCGCCGAATTCGTTCTCGATCACCGCGATGCGCTGGCCGTGGTGCTCGGAAAGGATGCGGTTGAGCAGGGTGGTCTTGCCCGCGCCCAGAAAGCCGGTGAGCACGGTGACGGGGATTTTCGAGGCGGTCATTGCAGGGCAGGGGATCGACGGAGAAGTTTCAGCATACTGGGTGTGTCAAGCCCCTTTTCAATCGAGCGCAATCCATGCAAGAGCACTTCAAGGCCGGTGTCTATCGCCACTACAAGGGTCAGCACTACCTGGCGCTGGGCCTGGCGCGCGAGGACGAAACCGACGAGACGGTGGTGGTCTACACCCGGCTGTATGCCCGCGAGGGCCTGCCGATGAGCACACGCCGCCTGAGCGTGTGGAACGAGCAGGTGCAGACTCCCGATGGCCCGGTGCCGAGATTCGCCTACGTCGGCCACAGCGCGCCGCTGCCGTGAAGCGGTCGGGCGGCATATCATGCGCACCCGCCTGTTGATCGACCCAGCCTGAAGCGATGCCCATCCATTCCTTGCCCGATCTCACCACGCTGCCCGCCACCGGCCCCCTGTTCTGGAAGGCGGCACTCAGCAGCCGCCGCAAGCCGGGTGAGTCGCCGGAAATACCCGGCAACACGGTGACGCTGAAGAACTTCGCCTTGAAGGGCGAGCACATCGCCGCCTATAACGCGGTGTGCGAGCTGCCGGAAGGCGTGCTCGCCATCACCTACCCGCAGGTGGTGGCAGCGCCGCTGCACATGCACGTCATGTTGCAGCCCAATTTTCCGCTGCCGCTGGTGGGCCTGGTGCACCTGCGCAACCACATCAGCCAGAAGGCGGTGCTGAGCGCGGGCGTGCCCTATGACGTGCGGGTGCAGGTGGGCGAGTCGCGCCGCAGCAAGCTCGGCATCGAAGTGGATTTGCTGACCGACTACCTCGCCGATGGCGAGGCGCTGTGGACTGCCACCACGACGGTGCTGCATCGCATCAAGGCCAAGGAGCGCGGCAGCAAGCTTGCATCTTCGTCACCGGCTGCGGTGGTGGCGCAGTACCAACCTTTCAGCGTGCCGGCTGATACCGGCCGCCGCTACGCGCCGGTGGCGCAGGACTACAACCCCATCCACCTCTACCCCATCACCGCCAGGTTTCTCGGCTTCGACCGCGCCATCGCGCACGGCATGTGGAGCGTGGCGCGCTCGCTCGGCCTCCTGCTACCCGGCTACGGCGGCACGCCCGCGCGGCTGGATATCCAGTTCAAGCAGCCCCTGCTGCTGCCGGGACGGGTGACGCTCAAGCACTTGAAGGTGGGTGAGGGTGTGGACTTCGAGCTGCTGGCGCGGGAAGGCGGCAAGACCCATCTTTCGGGCCGTCTCGAAGGTCTTATTTAAAGCGTTGCTCGGCTAAACTAACTTTTCAATCTCGTCTTCGCCTCTCCAACGGAGCATTCATGCGTATTCGCAAAGCGGTTTTCCCTGTCGCCGGCCTCGGCACTCGCTTTCTCCCCGCCACCAAGGCGAGCGCGAAGGAAATGCTGCCGGTGGTGGACAAGCCGCTGATCCAGTACGCCGTGCAGGAGGCGATCAGCGCCGGTGCCGAGGAACTGATCTTCGTCACCGGCCGCTCGAAGAACTCGATCATGGATCACTTCGACAAGGCCTATGAGCTGGAGGCCGAGCTGGCCGCCCGTAACAAGACCAAGCTGCTCGAAACCGTGCAGGAGATTCTGCCGCCCGGCATCACCTGCATCTTCATCCGCCAGGCCGAGGCTCTGGGCCTGGGTCATGCCGTGCTCTGCGCTTGGCCGGCGGTGGGTGACGAAGACTTCTCGGTGATCCTGGCCGACGACTTGATCGACGGCAAGCTGCGTCCCTGCCTGGCGCAGATGCAGCGCGTTTACCAGGAATACGGCACCAGCGTGATCGCCACCCAGCGGGTGCCGATGGATGAGATTTCGAGCTATGGCGTGGTCGAGACGCAACCCGTCGCACCGGGCTTGGGCGAGATTCGCCGCATCGTCGAAAAGCCCAAGAAGGAAGATGCGCCCAGCAACCTTGCCGTGGTCGGCCGTTACATCCTGACGCCGCGCATCTTCAAGCTCTTGGAGCGCACCCCGCGCGGTGCCGGCGGCGAGATTCAGCTCACCGACGCCATCAGCGCCATGATCCAGGAGCAGACCGTGCTGGCCTACGAGTTCGAGGGCACCCGCTACGACTGCGGCAGCAAGCTCGGTTATCTGAAGGCCAATGTGGAGTTCGGTTTGAAGCACCCGGAACTGTCCACCGAGTTCCGCGAATATCTGTCGGGCATGGGTCACAGCTTGAATGGCACCAACCCCGACACCAAGAAGTAACCATCAACGCCTCGAAAGCGCCATCTGAGCGGCGCTTCTCGATTGAGGAGAAGAGTCGAAATGACCGGCAGCAAATACACCACGCAGATCGCCACTTCGTCACTCGCAGGCGGCAATGCCGTCTACGTGGAGGCGATGTATGAGCAGTTTCTGGAAGACGCCAATTCGGTGGACGACACCTGGCGCCAGTACTTCCAGGGTCTGAATGGCGCAGCCGATGTGCCGCACGGCCCGGTGGTGGCGCGCTTCGAGCAGCTTGCCCAGCAACCGAAGACGCTGGTGGTGCAAGGCCCCGCCGCACTCGATGCCGCCGCCGCGGAGAAGCAGGCTGGGGTGCTGCGCCTCATCAACTATTACCGCGTGCGCGGCCATCAGGCCGCCAAGCTCGATCCGCTAGGTCTGGCCGCCATGCCGGCGCTGCAAGACCTCGATCCCGCCTTCCATGGCCTGAATGCCAAGGACATGGACACGGTGTTCAACACCGGCTCGCTGGCCGCGGCAGATCGCCTGCCGCTGCGCGAGATCATCAAGCTGCTGAAGGCGGTCTACACCGACACCATCGGCGTCGAGTACATGTACATCACCGATACCGAGCAGAAACGCTGGGTGCAGAAGCGGCTCGAAGCCACCGCCTTCCAGCCCAAGCTGACGCGGGAACGTCGCCGTGAAGTGCTGTTGCAGATGACCGCAGCCGAAGGGCTTGAGCGTTACCTGCACAACAAATACGTCGGTCAGAAGCGATTCTCGCTGGAAGGCGGCGAAGCGACCATCCCTGCGCTCGACGAAGCCCTGCGCGCAGCGGCGGAAACGGGCGCGGAGGAACTCGTCATCGGCATGGCTCACCGTGGCCGCTTGAATGTGCTCATCAACATCCTCGGCAAGTCGCCGAAGGATTTGTTCGCCGAGTTCGAGGGCAAGTATTCCGCCGAGTCGCTGAGCCGCGCGGGCGACGTGAAATACCACCAGGGTTTCTCGACCGACGTCGAAGTGCTGGGCAAGCGGCTGCACCTGGTGCTTGCTTTCAATCCCTCCCACCTGGAAATCGCCAACCCGGTGGTCGAGGGGAGCGTCAAGGCGCGCCAGACCCGTCGCCACGATGACATCGGCAACAAGATTGTCCCCATCCTCATCCACGGCGACGCAGCGTTTGCAGGCCAGGGCGTGGTGATGGAAACCATGCAGCTCAGCAAGAGCAAGGGCTACGGCACCGGCGGCACGCTGCACATCATCATCAACAATCAGATCGGCTTCACCACGCCCAACCCCATCGAGGCCGACCCCGGCCACGACTCGCGCACTAGCCGCTACTGCACCGATCTTGCCAAGATGGTCGAAGCGCCGGTGTTCCATGTGAATGGCGACGACCCCGATGCGGTGGTGTTCGTCACGCGCCTGGCGATGGACTTCCGCAACGCCTTCCACAAGGACGTGATCGTCGATATTTGCTGCTACCGCAGGCTCGGCCACAACGAGGCCGACGAGCCTTCCGTCACCAGCCCGGTGATGTACGACACCATCAAGAAGCTGCCGACGACGCTCACGCTCTACGGCCAGAAGCTGGTCACTGAGAAAGTGGTTGAAGCCGACGAGCCCGCCAAGCTCATCAGCGCCTACCGCGATGGCCTCGACAAGGGCGAGAACATTGCCCGCGCCACGCTGGGTTTGGTGGGCAACAAATACACCGTCAACTGGTCGCTGTTCGGCAAGGGCGAGTGGCACGACGCCACCGACACCAGCGTGTCGCTGGACGCGATCAAGCTGCTTTCCAGCAAGCTGCTGACGCTGCCGGAGGGCTTCACGCCGCATGCCCGCGTCGCCAAGATTCTCGAAGACCGCCGAAACATGGCAGCGGGCGAGCTGGCCATGGACTGGGGCTTTGCCGAGACCACGGCCTACGCCACGCTGGTCAACGAAGGCTTTGCGGTGCGCATGACCGGGCAGGATGTGCGTCGCGGCACCTTCTTCCACCGCCACGCCACCCTGCACGATGCCAAAACGGGGCATAGCGTGACACCGCTGCGCCACCTCTCGCCCGACAAGGACAAGTTCATCATCGTCGACACCTTGTTGTCGGAGGAAGGCGTGCTCGGCTTCGAATACGGCTACTCCACCACCGACCCCGATGCACTGGTGATCTGGGAGGCACAGTTCGGTGATTTCGCCAACGGTGCGCAGGTCGTCATCGACCAGTTCATCGCTTCCGGCCAGGAGAAATGGGGCCGACTCTGCGGGTTGGTGATGTTCCTGCCGCACGGCTACGAAGGGCAGGGGCCGGAACACTCCTCGGGTCGCCTCGAACGCTATCTGCAACTCTGCGCCGGCAACAACATGCAGGTCTGCGTGCCTTCCACGCCAGCGCAGATGTTCCACATGCTGCGCCGTCAGATGAAGCGTTCCCTGCGTCTGCCGCTGGTGGTGATGACGCCGAAATCGCTGCTGCGTCATCCGCTGTCGGTTTCGACACTCGAAGACCTCACCAAGGGCCGCTTCCAGCCGGTGATCGGCGAGGTGGAAAAGCTCGATGCGAAGAAAGTGACACGCATCGTGTTCTGCTCCGGCAAGGTCTACTTTGACCTGGTGCAGGCGCGGCAGAAGGCCGAGCAGACCAACGTCGCCATCGTCCGCATCGAGCAGCTCTACCCCTTTCCGCGCGATGATTACCAGGCCGCACTGGCTGCCTTCCCCAAGGCCACCGAAGTGGTCTGGGCGCAGGAAGAGCCGGAGAACCAGGGTGCCTGGTATCAGGTCAAGCACCGTCTCAGCGCGTATCTGGGCTCAAGCCACAAGCTGCTCTATGCCACCCGCCGCGGTGCGGCAACGACGGCGGCGGGCTATCTGAAAGTGCACAACAAAGAACAAGAAGAAGTCGTCACTGCGGCACTCACTGGCGGCAAGCCGGTCTAGTCACGGCACCCCACAACACATTCCCAAAAAATCCCCGGAGAAGCCTGATGGCCATCGAGATCAAAGTCCCCAACCTGCCGGAATCGGTCTCCAGCGGTACCATCGCCACCTGGCATGTGAAGGTGGGTGATAGCGTCAAGCGCGAACAGAATCTGGTCGATATCGAGACCGACAAGGTGGTGCTCGAAGTGCCGGCCACAGCCGATGGCATGATCGAGTCGATCAGCATCGAGGTCGGTGCCAGTGTGACTTCCGGCCAGGTGTTGGGCGTGATCGGCGAGGGCGCTGCTGCCGCACCCAAGGCGGAAGCCAAAGCCGAAGCGCCTGCAAAAGAGGCTCCAGCCAAAGCCGCCGCCGCACCGTCTGCGACGACCGCCGCCGCTGCCGACGATGTGCAAGGTCCAGCCGTGCGCAAGCTGCTCGCCGAACTCGGTCTGACGGCCGAAGGCATCCCCGCCAGCGGTCGCGGTGGTCGCCTGACCGTTGAAGATGTGAAGGCTTATTCCGAGAAGCAGAAGGCCGCACCCAAAGCCGAGGCCGCAAAGCCTGCGGCTGCGGCCGCACCCGCCGCTGCACCAGCAGGCCCGCGTGAGGAACAGCGCGTGCCGATGACGCGCATCCGTGCCCGCATCGCCGAGCGTCTGAAAGAGGCGCAGAACACCGCCGCCATGCTCACCACCTTCAACGAGGTGGACCTCTCCGCCATCGACGTGCTGCGCGGCAAATACAAGGAGCAGTTCGAGAAGACCCACGGCGTGAAGCTCGGCTACATGAGCTTCTTCGTGCGCGCCTCGGTCGAGGCCCTCAAGAAATATCCGCTGGTGAATGCGAGCATCGACGGTGGCGACATCGTCTATCACAACTACTACGACATCGGCATTGCCGTGAGCAGCCCGCGTGGCCTCGTGGTGCCCATCCTCAAGGACGCCGATCTGCTCGGTTTGGCCGGTGTCGAAAAAGCCATCGGTGCCTTTGGTGCCAAGGCCAAGGACAACAAGCTGACGATGGAGGACCTCACCGGCGGCACCTTCAGCATCACCAACGGTGGTGTGTTCGGCTCGCTGATCTCGACACCCATCATCAACCCGCCGCAGAGCGCGATCCTCGGCATGCACGGCATCAACGAGCGCCTGCTGGATGTTGAGGTCAACGACGACGGCACCGTGAAGCGCATCAAGAAGGGCAAGATGATGTATCTGGCGCTCTCCTACGATCACCGCATCATCGACGGCAAGGAGGCAGTGCTGTTCCTGCGCACGATCAAGGAATGCCTCGAAGACCCGGCGCGCCTGCTGCTGAATCTATAGGCCAACCGATCACCATCTCACACGTTGTCGCATAGCACCCGTCCAGAGGTGCGATCAAAGGAGACCAGAATGAAAACCCTTGCCCTGTCGTGGCTGTGTGTCTGCGCGGCCCTGCTGCCGACGATGACGTTTGCGCAATCCGACTCTGCGCCGCTGTTCGAGCTTGAGGCGGGCATCTATGCCGCCGGCTCGGGGCGTGAGTTGCGGGGCAACATCCAAGGCAACCTCGAATCGTTCGAGGCCATCGACAACGCCAGCCGCGGTGAGCTCAGGGCCAGTCTCAACTTTGCACCGCTGCGCATTGCCGCCACCTACGAGCGCGGCCTGCGCAACGACCGCGCCGGCATCATGCCGGAGCGCCAGCGCAACCTGACGCTCGACAGCGCGCTGGGCAAGCTGCTGGTCGGCGATGCGCCCAGCGCCTTCCGTACTGCGGGCGAGCGGCTCGATCCCTTCTTCGACACCGCGCTCTCCGGTTTCAACGGCCGCGTGCTGGGCGAGGGCGCCGGCTACGGCCTCTCCAACCTCACCAACTCCGTCACCCGCAACAGCCTTGCCTACAGCACGCCGGAACTGTTCGGTGGGTTGAAGCTCAATGCCGGGGGCTATCTCGGCACCAAGGACGCACCCAACGACGAGATCGACCGCGGCGTTGGCATCGCCTACGAGTTCAAGAACCTGCTGGGAGAGGGCAATGTGCTGCAACTCGGCGCGCAGGGCCTACAGATCGAGAATCCGACCGCCTTTGCGCTCGGCAACTCGCGCCTCAACCGCCGCTCGCCGGTCGGGGGCTCGCCGGGCGAGTCCGACAACATCCGCCTGCATGCCGCCTTCGCCACGCCGCGTTTCAGCCTGGGCGTGTCGGCGGAGCACATCGACGTGAAGGCCGAGCCCAAGGCACGTGGCTATCTGTTCACTTCAGCCACTGTGGCGCTCAATGCCAACCTTCGCCTGGCCGCCAGTTACGGCAAGCTCGACTTCAAGACCGGCAGCCCGGCCCTGAGTGGCGACAGCTACGCGCTGGGACTGTTTGCGCGCCTCGGCGAGAGCGTCAACGGCTACATCGGGGCACGCCGCACCCTGCTCGACAACCACACGGATGCGACGGTTGCCGCCATCGGCCTCTCGTTCTCGCTGCGCGGCAGGCTGTTCGCCGCCGGTGGCGGGGCTGCTCCCGAGGCGGAGCCCGTCGAGTGAGTAAAATGCGGCCCACACTCAAGAACGGATACAGCAAGACATGAGCGAACAATTCGACGTCATCGTCATCGGCGGCGGCACTGGCGGCTATCCAGCCGCGATCCGCGCCGGGCAGCTGGGCATGAAGGTGGTCTGCATCAATGCCTGGCTCAACCGCGACGGCAAGCCCGCATATGGCGGCACCTGCCTCAACGCCGGCTGCATCCCCAGCAAGGCCCTGCTCGAATCGAGCGAGATGTTCCACAAGGCCAACCACGAGCTGGCTGCCCATGGCGTGAAGGTGAGCGGTGTGGCGATGGACATCGGCGCGATGCAGACGCGCAAGAACAAGATCACCGCCTCGCTCACCGGCGGCATCGGCGCGCTGTTCAAGGCCAATGGCGTGGTCGGCATTGAGGGCTTTGCCAAGCTGCTCGGCAAGGGCCAGGTCGAATACACCAGCCACTCGGGTGAGAAGAAAACGCTCGAAGCCAAGCACATCATCGTCGCCACCGGCAGCGAGCCGGTGAATCTCAAGATCGCCGCCTTCGATCACGAACGCATCTGCGATAGCTGGGATGCGCTCGATTTCACCGAAGCGCCCGCGCGCCTCGGCATCATCGGCGCGGGTGTGATCGGTGTGGAGCTGGGCAGCGTCTGGGCCCGTCTCGGCAGCAAGGTGACGATCTTGGAAGCCCTACCAACCTTCCTGCCGATGGTCGACCAGACCATCGCCAAGGACGCGCAGCGGCAGTTCGTCAAGCAGGGCCTCGACATCCGCCTCGGTGCCAAGGTCGCAGGTGCAAAGAACAACGGCAAGGAAGTGGTCGTCGAGTATGAGATGGGTGGTGAGAAGAAGAGCGAAACCTTCGACAAGCTCATCGTCGCCGTCGGCCGCAAGCCCTACACCGAAGGCTTGGGTGCGAAGGAGATTGGTCTGGAACTCGACCAGCGCGGCTTCTTGAAGGTGGACAAGCATTACAAGACCAACATCCCCGGCATCTACGGCACGGGTGACGTGATCGGCGGCCTGATGCTCGCCCACAAGGCCATCGAAGAGGGTGTGGCTCTCGTCGAGCAGTTGCACGGCGAGAAGACCGAAGTGAACTACGACGCGATACCCAGCGTCATCTACACCGCACCTGAAGTGGCCTGGGTGGGCCTGACCGAAGAGCAGGCGAAAGAGAAGGGCCACGAGGTCAAGATCGGCACCAGCCCCTTCGCCGCCAACGGCCGCGCCAAGGCGCTCGAAGCCGCCGTTGGCAGCATCAAGGTGGTCAGTGATGCCAAGAATGACCGCATCCTCGGTGTGCACATGGTGGGCCCGTATGTGTCCGAGGTGCTGCAATCCGTCGTGGTCGCACTCGAGTTCGGCGCGACCACGGCCGACCTGCAACTGACCATGCACGGCCACCCGACGCTCGCCGAGGCGCTGCACGAGGCTTACTTGGCCGTCGATGGCCGCGCCATCCACGCCATCAACAAGAAGAAGGCCGCCTGATGAAAAAGATCATTGCCGCCGCTGCAATCGCCGCCTTTGCACAGTCCGCAGCCGCCGAAGAGTTCGACCTCAACATCAACAGCGATGCCGTGCGCGGCGCGCTCTCCGGCCCGCTCTCGCGCGTGTTCTCGGGCGTGACCGGCCAGTACGACGCCGGGCTGATCTACAAGAAGGGCGAGAACGATTCGCCTGACCCGAAAGACACCGACCTGACCCTCGGCCACTTCGGCGTGCTGGCCACCGGCGATGTCGGTGCCAAGGGTGCCGAAGCCGGTGCGGGCCTGGGCGTGCGTGCGGTGTTCGCAGACCGTGGCAGCGCCACGGGTGCTGCCTTGGCACTCGGTGGGCAGTTCGAGCTGCGCATGCCTGGCTTCGAGCGGCTCGGGCTCTCGGGCTACGGTTACTTTGCCCCCGGCATCCTCAGCTTCAGCGATCTCAAGAGCTACAGCGAATACGCGCTCGATGTCGAGTTCGAGGTGGTGCGTGCGGCCGCGATCTATGCCGGCTACCGCCGCGTCAACGTCAAGCCCGAGCCCAATGGCCCCAGCAATGCCGACGACGGCGCACACCTCGGCCTTCGCCTCAGCTTCTAAGGATCACAGACATGGGACGTGGTCCAAGCATTGCCGGCCGCAAGGGTGTTGAAGACGCCAAACGCGGTGCGGTTTTCACCAAGCTGATCCGCGAGATCACCGTCGCCGCCCGCACCGGCGGCGTGGAGCCTGCGGGCAATGCGCGCCTGCGCATCGCCATGGACAAGGCGCATGCCGTCAGCATGCCGAAAGACACCATCGACCGTGCGCTGAAACGCGCGAGCGGCGAGGGGGCCGACGCGACGCAAGAGATCCGCTATGAGGGCTACGGCCCCGGCGGCGTGGCGGTGATGGTGGACTGCATGACTGACAACCCGACCCGCACGGTCGCCGAAGTGCGCCATGCCTTTGTGAAGAACGGCGGCAACATGGGCACCAGCGGTTCGGTGGCTTTCCAGTTCGCCGAAGTCGGCGAGCTGATCTTCGAGCTGGGCGCTGCCGTTACCGAAGACAAGCTCATGGAAGTGGCGCTGGATGCCGGTGCCGACGACGTGGTGAGTGACGACGGTTACTGCGATGTCATCACGCCACCGGCGGCATACGAGGCGGTGAAGAAGGCGCTCGAAGCGGCGGGGCTGAAACCGCTGCAAGCCGAAGTGACCATGCGCCCCGCTAACCGTGTGGCGGTGGAGGGCGAGATCGCCGAGCAGCTACAGAAAATGATCGATATGTTGGAAGACCTGGACGACTCGCAGGACGTCTATCACAACGCCGCGCTTTGAAAATCCATTGCGCTGAAATATTGATAGAAAGAAGGAAGCAGAATGGCTCTCATCAAGTGCTCCGAGTGTGCAAAAGAAATCTCTGATAAGGCTTCGGCTTGCCCCGGTTGCGGTGCGCCTATTTCTGTTTCGCCTCCAACTCTGTCACTCAATCCTGCATCGCACGTGCATGTCACACGCACAGGTGCGAAGTGGGAGGGAATCGGGTTCACACTCATCATCTTGGGCATGTTGGTAGGCATGGCTGCTAGCCCTCCGGCATCCACTCTCGGCGGCCTTGCGGCATTCATAGGCATTGTCGTTTTTATAGTTGGTCGATTTAAGTAAATCCGGCGGAGCAGGCCGGATTTAATTCGGGTCTATTTTCTTCGCTACTCACGGCACAATGCGGACATGGCACGCCGCATCCAATCTCTCGACGAACTCCGCCGCCTAGCGCCAGCATCCGCAACCCGGAGCATCCGCACCGCCGCACCTGCCATGGTGCGCATTCTCGGCATCGACCCCGGTTCGCGCTTCACCGGCTGGGGCGTGATCGAGGCGCGGGGTGCTGCGCTCACGCACATCGCGCACGGCTGCATCCGCACAGGCGATGGCCCGCTGCCGCCGCGCCTGCGGATGATTCATGAAGGCCTTCGCGCGGCGATTGCCGAACACGTACCGCAAGAATATGCGGTGGAGGAAGTGTTCATGCGCGTCAACATCGGCACCGCGCTCATCCTGGGGCAGGCGCGCGGTGTGGCGGTGCTGGCGGGGGCAATTGCTGGGCTGCCCTTTGCCGAATACGCGCCAGCGCAGATCAAGCGCGCCATTGTCGGCAACGGCCGCGCCGATAAAGCCCAGATTCAGCACATGGTGAAACTCTTGCTGAAAATGCAGGGTGATGTAGCGAGCACCTTGACGGCAGATGCCTCAGATGCACTCGCCATCGCCATCTGCCATGCCCACGTGCGTGGCACCATCGACAAAGGCATACAGGGAAGCTGGGGATGATCGGAAGACTGACTGGAAAGCTTGCGCTCAAGGCCCCACCTCAATTGGTGTTGGATGTGGGTGGTGTCGGGTATGAAATCGAAGCACCGATGTCCACCTTTTATGGCCTGCCTGCGGTGGGCGATATGGTGACGCTGCACACCCATCTCACCGTGCGCGAGGACGCGCATCTGCTGTTCGGGTTTGCCACCGTGCCCGAGAAGACCCTGTTCCGCGAGCTGATCAAGCTCAGCGGCGTCGGCCCCAAGCTCGCACTCGCCGTGCTCAGCGGCGTGGGCGTGGAGGAGTTCTGGAACTTCGTGCGCAGCGGCGATGCCGCGCGCCTCACCAAGCTGCCGGGCATCGGCAAGAAAACCGCCGAGCGCATGGTGCTGGAGTTGCGCGAAAAAGCCGGGGCGGTGAATGGCCCCGCCAGCATGGGTGCAGGGCAGGGCGCGCAGCCCGCCACGCCGCTGGCCGAGGCTCGTTCCGCACTTGAATCGCTCGGCTACAAGGCAGTCGATGCGGCCAAGATGACCGAGGCTTTCACCACCGAAGGCCTGAGCACAGACCAGATCATCCGCGAAGCACTCAAGCGCGCGGTGCGATGAGCGAGCGCCCGCCCGCGCTGCATCGCCACCGCGAGCGCATCCTGGCATTGGCGGCGGTGGGCAAGGATGCGCTGTCGCGCTTCGCGGCGGTGAAGGAGGTCGCCACCCTGCTGGGCGAGCTGATCCTTGCCACCATTGCGCTGGTGCGAGGCCGTGCGCGCTTCGACCGTGCCGACACCTGGGCAGTGGTGCAGGCCAGCGGGGCCAGCGCGCTCGGCGTGGTGGCATTGGTGAACCTCTTGGTTGGGTCGATCCTCGCCTTCGTCGGGGCCATCCAGTTGCAGAAGTTCGGTGCCGAGATGTTCGTTGCCGATCTGGTCAGCATCGCCACGGTGCGCGAGATGGCCGCCGTCATCACCGCCGTGGTGCTCTCGGGCCGCACCGGTGCCGCCTTTGCAGCGCGCATCGCCACCATGCAGGGCAACGAGGAAATCGACGCGCTCAAGACCATGGGCGTGTCGCCGGTGGAATACCTGGTGCTGCCGCGCGTGCTGGCGCTCACCCTCATGACGCCGCTGCTGTACGTGTTCGCCTGCGGCGTAGGCCTCATCGGCGGCTGGCTGGTGGCGGTGGGCACACTCGATCTTTCCAATGCCCTGTATTGGGACCGCACCGCCGATGCGCTGGCCGGCCGGCACTTCGTGCTCGGTGCGCTCAAGAGTTTCTGCTTCGGCGCGCTGGTCGCATTCGCGGGCTGCTACTACGGCCTGCGCGCGGGCCGCAACGCGGCAGCGGTGGGCGAGGCGACGACGAGTGCGGTGGTGAGCGGTATCGTCGGTGTCATCGTCATCGACGCCGTATTTGCGCTCTGCGCGTTCGCGCTGGATGTCTAGCCATGATCGCCACGCCCAGTACTGAGATCGCCGTCGAGGTCAAAGACCTGCGCATGGCCTATGGCAAGAAGCTGATCCAGGAAAACATCGGCTTCAAGGTGAAGAGGGGCAGCATCTTCATCATTATGGGCGGCTCAGGCTGCGGCAAAAGCACGCTGCTCAAGCACATGATCGGTCTCTTGCCCCCGGCCGATGGCCAAGTGCTCTATGGCGAGACCGACTACTGGGCCGCCGAGATGGACGCGCAGGATGCGATCCGCCGCCGCTTCGGCGTGCTGTTCCAGGGCTCGGCACTGTTCAGCACGCTGACCCTCAGCGAGAACGTGACGATGCCGATGCAGCTCAATGGCGATGCGAAAAGATCCAAGGCCGAGCACCGGGATCGCGCCGAGGAACTGCTCGGCCTCGTCGGTTTGAGTCACGCGGTAGACCTCCTGCCCAACGAGATCAGCGGCGGCATGAAGAAGCGTGCGGCCCTGGCGCGCGCACTGGCACTGGACCCGGAGTTCCTGTTCCTCGACGAACCCTCGGCCGGGCTCGACCCGATCAGCTCACGCAAGCTCGACGAATTGATTCTCGAACTGCGCGAGCGCACCAAGGCCACCGTGATGGTGGTGACGCACGAGCTGCCAAGCTTGTTCGCCATCGGCGACGACGGCATCTTTCTCGATGCCAAGTCGAAACAACCCATTGCCCGTGGTGCGCCCAAGGCGCTGCTGGAGAGTTGTGAAGACCCCTTCGTACAGGCTTTCCTGAAACGCGAAGTGCCAGAAGGAGATACCGATGAGTGAGCAGAAAATCGCCAAGGCCAATCCCACCGTCATCGGAGCCTTCGTGCTGATGGCGCTGGCGCTGGTGGCCTTTGCCATCATGGCGCTCGGCGGGGCTCGGCTTTTCACGCCCAAGCAGCGGGTGGTGTCCTTCTTCGAGGGTTCGGTGAAGGGGCTCAGCGTCGGCAGCGCGGTGAACTTCCGCGGCGTGAAGGTGGGCAGCGTTGATCGCATCGTGTTGCAGTTCGAGCCCGACTCGCTGGAGCCGCGCATTCCGGTCTACATGACTCTGTTGCCCGATCAGGTGAAGCTGATCGGCACGGGTGAAAACGGCACCGCGATCCCCTTCAGCGCCTACATCGAGAAGGGCATGCGCGCCAAGCTCAGCATCGATTCGATCGTCACCGGGCAGCTCATCGTCGATCTCGATTTCCGCCCCGATGTGCCAGCGGTTTTCCACGGCGCGCGCGAGACGCCGTACCCGGAAATCCCCTCGATGAAGTCGGACTTCGACGTGCTCAAGGACCAGCTCTCGCAGCTGCCGCTGCGCCAGCTGGCCGATGACGTGAAGACCATGGTCGAGGCCTTCCGCGTGCTGGCCAACGGCACCGGCGGCACGCTGGGTATTGTGGGTGAGGAGCTGAAGGCCACGGCGCTGACCACGAGGCGCACCCTGGAAGAAGCGCAAGCAACCATCAAGACGCTCAACAAGACGTTGCAATCCTTCGAGCGCACCTCGGAGCAGGCGCGCGCTTCGCTCGCGGCCTCGGGGCCTGAACTCGAAGCTACCCTGCGCTCCGCGCGCGCGGCGATGGCGCGGGTCGAGACCACGATGCAGGGTGCCGATGCCGCTGTGGCCCAGGTGGCGGAGATGACCGCGCCGGGTGCGCCCATCCGTGCTGAACTGGAGCAGACCATGCGCGATCTCTCGGCCTCGGCTGAGTCGCTGCGCCACTTCGCCGACACCGTCGAGCGCGAACCCAATGCCGTGATCTTCGGCAAGGACTGATGACATGAAAAAAGCACCGAACGCATTCTTTCTGGTTCTTGTCGCGCTGACGCTGGCCGCCTGCGCCAGCAAGGGCCCAAGCAGCGAGCCGAAACGCCTGCTGCTGAGCTACGACGGCCCGGTGGCCGCCTCCCCAGGCGCACCCCGCCCGCGCCTGGTGGTGCGCGGTGTCGGCGTGCCGGACTACCTCGACCGCCGCGAGCTGGTGCGGCGGGTGAGCGCGGCCGAAATCGTGCGCGATAAAACGGCCTTTTGGGCCGAGCGCCCCAGCAAGGCCATCACCCGCTGGGTGACGCAGTCGCTGGGCGCGCAGCGCGGCGACTTTGCAGTCGAGAGCTTCAGCACCGCCGATGGCCGCGCACCCGATGCGGTGCTGGCGCTCACCCTCGACAGCTTCGAGCCGGGTGCCGACGGCACCCTGCGCCTGCGCGGCAGCTGGATCTACTCGCCCAATGGCAAGGTCGCGGTGCAGTCCGGCCGCTTCGATGCCGATGCGGTCACCGTGGATGGCACTGCCGAGGCCAGCGTTGCGGCCTTGCAGAAGGCGCTTGATCTGGCCGTCAAATCGCTCGCGGCAGAGCTGCCGCAAGCCACGACCGCGGCCGAGCCACGCCGCTGAGGCGAGGGCAGGTCAGCCCTGTGGATATGCGACACTGGCGGCTATCTCCACGCCCTGCTGATTGATGTCCGACCGCCTCGTCACCGCTGCCTCCGGTTCCACCGACGAAGAGCGCATCGACCGTGCCATCCGCCCCAGCAAGCTTGCCGATTATGTGGGCCAGCAGCCGGTGCGGGAGCAAATGGGTTTGGCGATTGAAGCCGCCCGCCGCCGCAACGAGGCGCTCGACCATGTGCTGATCTTCGGCCCGCCAGGGCTGGGCAAGACCACGCTCGCCAACATTCTCGCCACCGAGATGGGGGTGAACCTCCGCGTCACCTCCGGCCCGGTCCTGGAAAAAGCCGGCGACCTTGCAGCACTCCTCACCAACCTCGAACCGCGCGACGTGCTGTTCGTCGATGAAATCCACCGCCTTTCGCCGGTGGTCGAGGAAGTGCTCTACCCGGCGATGGAGGACTACCAGCTCGACATCATGATCGGCGACGGCCCCGCCGCCCGCTCGATCCGGCTCGACCTGCCGCCGTTCACGCTGATCGGTGCGACCACAAGGGCAGGCGCATTGACCAGCCCGCTGCGCGACCGTTTCGGCATCGTCCAGCGCCTCCAGTTCTATGGGGTGGATGACCTCACCCAGATCGTCACCCGCAGCGCCGGCATATTGGGCGCGCCGGTGCAGGGGCAGGGCGCGCACGAGATCGCCCGCCGCTCGCGCGGCACGCCGCGTATTGCCAACCGCCTGCTGCGCCGGGTGCGCGACTACGCCGAGGTGAAGGGGCAGGGCGTCATCACCGAACAGATCGCCGCTGCCGCCCTGAAGATGCTGGATGTCGACAGCGAGGGCTTCGACCCGCTCGACCGTCGTCTGCTGCAAATCTTGATGCAGCGATTCGATGGCGGTCCGGCGGGGGTCGAGAGCCTAGCGGCTGCGCTGAGCGAATCGCGCGACACCATCGAAGACGTGATCGAACCTTATCTCATCCAGCAGGGCTTCCTGGAGCGCACGCCGCGTGGGCGTGTGGCCTCGCTCAAGGCCTACCAGCATCTCGGCATCACCGCACCCAAACGCGGGCCGGAGCTGTTCTAGTGAGCGAAGTCTTCGTCTGGCCAATCCGTGTCTATTACGAAGACACCGATGCCAGCGGAGTGGTCTACCACGCCCGCTACCTGCACTGGTTCGAGCGGGTGCGCAGCGAGTGGCTGCGTGCCAGAGGGCGCAATCACCAGCATCTGGCCAGCGTTTTCGGGGCCGCATTCACGGTGGCATCCATCGAGGTGCGCTATCGCCAGCCCGCAAGGCTCGACGATGCCCTTGAAGCGACCGTTACCGTGGCCCAGTACGGGCGCGCCAGTTTGGTGTTCAGCCAGCAGATACAGCGCCCCGGCCAGCCTGAGCAGCCGCTCGCTACCGCACTGGTACGGGTGGCCTGTGTTGACAGCCAATCGTTCAAACCCCGCGCCTGGCCCCCCGGCTGGCTCGAACCTTGAGTATCAGAAGCTTGCTGATGAGTAGTAAAAAGCCAACCAATCGGCAGCCGCGTTCACTTAAGCTATAAGCACCACCGCAAACATCCAAAGAAAAACTCATGGGCACGACCGAAGGGCTTTCGTTTACACACCTCATTCTGGCTGCCAGCCCCCTGGCGCAGATCATCCTGCTGCTGCTGCTGATGGCCTCGGTGATTTCCTGGGCGGTAATCCTCACCAAGCGCAGCCTGCTGTCGCGGGCGGCCAGCCAGTCTGAGGAGTTCGAGAGCCGCTTCTGGTCGGGTGGCACGCTCGGTGATCTGTATGGTTCTCTCGGCCGCGGCGGCAATACCGAAGAAGGTGTGGCAGCGATCTTCAAGGCCGGCTACGAGGAGTTCACCCGCCAGCAGGGCAACTCCGGACGCACTGATCCCGAAGACGCCCTGGCTGCCGTCCAGCGCCAGATGCGCGTCAGTCAGGTGCGCGAGGTGGAGCGTCTCGAAGGCGGTCTCTCAATGCTCGCCACCATTGCCTCGTCCAGCCCCTACGTAGGCTTGTTCGGCACGGTGTGGGGCATCATGTCGGCGTTCATCCAGATCGGTGCCGCCAAGCAGGCCACGCTGGCACAGGTCGCCCCCGGCATCGCCGAGGCGTTGATCGCCACCGCCATGGGCCTGTTCGCGGCCATCCCGGCCATGATCGCCTTCAACTTCCTCACCCGCAGCGTTGATCGCCTCGAAACCCGCTACCACACTTTTGCCGAAGAACTGGCCGGCATTATCGACCGCGGCCTGCGCGGCCACGGCAACCAAGGCTAAGCAATGGCCATGAGCAATTCGCCGGGTCGTTCCGGCAAGCGGCGGCTCAACGCCGAGATCAACGTGGTGCCCTACATCGACGTCATGCTGGTGCTGCTCATCATCTTCATGGTGACCGCGCCCTTGTTGACCCAGGGTGTGCAGGTGGAGCTGCCGCAGGAGGCCTCCGAGCCGATGACACTCGACGAGCAGCCGGTGGTGTTCAGCGTCAATGCCAAGGGCAGCTACTTCCTCGATGTCGGCACCGACACCAACGAGCCGCTGGCCGACGCCGATGTGGTGCAGCGCGTGGGTGCGGTGCTGCGCAACAAGCCGGAGACGGTGATCCTGATCCAGGCCGACCGCAAGGTCGACTACGGCCGCGTGGCCAAGGGCATGGCGCTGCTGAATGCCGCCGGCGCTGTCAAGCTGGGCTTCCGCATGGATCCGTCTGACCAGGTGCCAGACCGCAAGTGAGTGCAAAAGACCAACGTCCGCCTGAAGGCGGCGCACTGCCGGTCAAGCGTCTACATTTGGGGCTGGCCGTGCTGGGTCACGTCCTCATGGGCGCGGTGCTGATCTTTGGCGCGCAATGCAGCCCCAAACCGCCGAAGGAAATCGTCATCCAGGCAGTCTTGCTCGAAGCGCCCGTGGAGGGCGAAAAGCCGGTGACGGTGGAAGAGGCGGTGAAGCCGAAACCACCGGAACCGACGCCGCCGCCGCCGGAGCCCGAGCCGCCCAAGCCAAAGCCACCGGAGCCGCCACCGCCCAAGCCCGAGCCGCCGAAGGTTGACCCTGCAAAGCTGAAGCAGGAGGCCGAGGCCGCCGAGCAAAAGCGCGTCGAGGAAATCACCAAACGCGAAGAACAGCAGCTGCTCGCCAAGCAGCAGGCGGAGGAAAAAGTCCGCCAGGCTGAAGAAAAAGCGCGTGTCGATGCCGAAGCCAAGGCCAAGCGCGATGCTGAAGAGCTTGTGCGCAAGACCGCCGAAGAGCAGGCCCGCAAGGCCGCACTCGATGCCGAGCAGAAGCGCCTGGCCGAGATTGAGGACGCCAAGCGCAAAGCCGCCGAAGCCGCCGAGAACAAGCGCAAGGCTGAAGAGAGGGCACGCGCCGAAGCCTTGGCGGCTCAGCTTGCGGCTGAGGAAAACGCCCGCATGGCGGCGATCCGTGCCGATTCTCAGGCTCTCTGGGTGCGCGCCATGGGTGCGGCGATCCGTCGCAACTGGCTGCGCCCTCCTGACAACCAGGCTACGTTCGCTTGCAAGGTTGGTTTTCGCCTGATCAACAACGGACAGGTGGTTCCGAACAGTGTGCGCATCGTTTCGAGCTGTGGCTCGCTCGTGCTGGATGACTCTGTCATCAAGGCGGTCTACAAGGCTTCGCCGCTGCCACTGCCTTCCGAACCGAGCGCATTCGTCGCCGATCTGGTCGTCAATTTCCGCCCCTGAGGGTCTGGATCAGCGACAATGCTAGGCCTGTTTCCGTTACCGCCGTCCTGCTGAGTTCACACCATGAAAGCTTTGCGCTATTGCCTGTGTTTCCTGTTCGTCGCATTTGCCAATAGTGCCTACGCCCAGTTGGTGATTGATGTCGAAGGAGGCGATGTGGGCGCGACGCCCATCGCCATCGTCCCCTTTGCCACGCCGCCGGGCGTGAGCTTCGATGTGGCACAGATCGTCGAGGCGGACCTGGTGCGCTCGGGGCTGTTCCGCACCATCCCGCGTACCGACATGCTCGAGAAGCCCACCGAGCCCGCCAAGATCAACTACCGCAACTGGAAGGCGGTGGGCATGGAAAACCTGGTGATTGGCTCTTTGTCCCAGACCGGCCGGGGTGTCGCGGTGCGCTTCTTCCTGATGGATGCCACTCGCGGTGCGCAGCTGATCGGCTTCGACATGCCGGCCGTGGGGCCCGAGCAGCTGCGTGTGGTCAGCCATCAGATCGCTGATCTCATCTACGAAAAGCTCACCGGCAGCAAGGGTTATTTCAACACCCAGATCGCCTATGTCACGGCGAGCGGCTTCGGCCCCGGCCGCCGCTTTGAGCTCGTGGTGGCTGATGCCGATGGCTATAACCCGCGCACCATCGCCACCTCGCGCGAGCCGTTGATGTCGCCCTCCTGGTCGCCGGATGGCAAGAAGCTCGCCTATGTCGGCTACGAGCGCGGCCGCTCGGCGATCTACGTGCATGCCCTGGCTTCGGGCGATCTCAAGAAAGTGGTGTCCGAAAAAGGCATCAACGGGGCGCCGACCTGGTCGCCGGATGGCAGCAAGATGATCGTCACCCTCTCTTTCGAGACTAACCCTGACCTGTATCTGGTTGATCTCAGCGGTGGCGGCCGCACCCGGCTCACCGACCATTACGGCATCGACACCGAGGCGGCGATCTCGCCCGATGGCCTGCAAGTGGCCTTCACCTCGGATCGAGGCGGCAGCCCGCAGGTGTATCTCATGTCGATCAATGGCGGCGAGCCGCGGCGCGTCACTTTCCAGGGACGGCAGAACCTGCGGCCGCGCTTCTCGCCCGATGGCAAGAGCCTCTTGGTGGTGAATGCCGAGGGTGGTCGCTACACGATTGCGACGGTGGACTTGCAGTCTGGCGCGCTCAACAAGCTCACCGATGGCCCGCTGGACGAAAGCCCCAGCTTTGCGCCGAACGGCTCCGTGGTCATCTTCGCCACTACCGGGCGCGGCAATGCCGAACTGGCGACCGTGACCACCGATGGTCGCGTGCGCCAGCGCCTGCGCCAGCCCGGCGAAGTGCGCGAACCGGCCTGGGGCCCATACGTCCGCTAAGCCTCGCTTCAGCTGTATGTCGTCTCATGTGAGCCTGCAAGCTGAACGTTTGCGGCTGAATGCTTAAAATAGGCGCGCGATATTCAATATTTATCTTAGGAGTTGGACGTGAAGCAAAACCTTACCCTCGCCGTTGTCCTTTTCGCCGCCCTTGCGGCCACCGGCTGCAAAAGTCGTGGTGCCAAAGAGCTGCCGCCGCCCCCGGCATCTGATTCTTCGATTGATTCAGGCATTTCCACCAGTGGCACGGGTGGCTCTGGCGTGGGCGCAGGCAGCGCCCTCGGCGGCACCAAGCCGGTTGGCCCTGGCTACGACCTCACCGCCAAGACGGTCTATTTCGACTACGACAGCGCCGACATCGACACCGCAGGCCAGGGCGTGATCGCAAGCTACGGCAAGTATCTCTCCGGCACCAGCACCGCCAAGGTGCGTCTCGAAGGCCACACTGACGAGCGTGGCTCGACCGAATACAACGTGGCTCTCGGCGAGCGCCGTGCGCAGACCGTGGCGCGTGAACTGAAAGCCGTGGGTGCGACCGATGCCCAGCTTTCTGTCATCAGCTATGGCGAAGAGCGCCCTGCGGTGCCGGGTTCGAGCGAAGAGGCCTACGCGAAGAACCGTCGCGTTGAAATCACCCAGCCTTGATCGCGATGAAATCCCTGCGGATCCTCCTGCTGGCGGCGGCAGCACTTTCTGCGGCCGCCTGCACACCGCTGAACCGCAGCGGTGAACAGCCGCTGTCGCCCGAGGAAATCCGCATGCGTGCGGTCGAGGCCAAGCTCACCGAGGTGGGCCGTCGCGTCAACGCCGTGGAGAACAAGGACGACACCAAGCTGCAGGACGACCTGCGCAGCCTGCGTGGAGAGATCGAGCGCATGCGCTTCGATCTCGAAACGCAGTCGCGGCGCAGCAAGGATGTCGGTGCTGATGTCGAGCGCCGCCTGCAAAAGCTCGAAGCGCAGCCTGCGGCAGCACTGCCGCCGCAGGCTGGACTTGGCATGGATGGTTCAGAGCCAGCGCCCACAGTGCCGCCAGTCATTTTTGCGCCGCCAGTGTCTGCCGCAGCGTCTGCCGATGCTGGCAGTACCGCAGCGGAAGAGCAGACCGCCTATCTCAAGGCATTCGATTCACTCAAGGCTGGCAAGTACGATGCCGCCATCACCAATTTCAAAGGCATGCTGGAGAAATGGCCGCAGGGCAATTTCGCTGACAACGCCTGGTACTGGCTGGGTGAATCGCAGTATGTGAAGCGCCAGTACAAGCCGGCGCTGGATTCCTACACGGCGCTGGTCACACGCTTCCCGGCCAGCCCCAAGGTGCCGGATGCCCTGTTCAAGAGCGGGCTCACTCAGGTCGAATTGCAGCAAACCGACCAGGCCAAGGCCAGCTGGCGGCGGGTGATGAAGGACTACCCCAATTCCAACGCCGCCGGCCTGGCCCGGCAGCGGCTCACGCAGACGCCCTGAGCGGCCCCGGCTGATGGCTGCGGACGATCTTCCCCTCGCTCCGCGGCCCACTGCGACGGAGGCTCTGCGCCTCAAGATCACCGAAGTGTTCTGCTCGCTGCAAGGCGAATCCTCGTTCGTGGGTTGGCCGACGGTGTTCGTGCGGCTCACGGGTTGCCCCTTGCGCTGCACCTATTGCGATACTGCCTATGCCTTTCATGGGGGCAACTGGAAGACCGTGCCGGAACTGCTCGACACCGTGCGTGGTTTTGGCGTGCGGCATGTCTGCGTCACCGGCGGCGAGCCGCTGGCACAGAAAAACAGCCTGCCGTTGCTGACGGCGCTCTGCGATGCCGGCTACTCGGTTTCGCTCGAAACCAGCGGTGCGATCGACATCAGCGGAGTCGATGCGCGCGTTGCCCGCATCGTCGATGTGAAGACGCCGGGCTCTGGCGAGGTGGCAAGGAACCGCTGGGAAAACATCGCACTGCTTAAGGCCAATGACGAAGTGAAGTTCGTGCTTTGCTCGCGCGAGGACTACGACTGGGCTGTATCCATCATCGCCGAGCATGGCCTCACCGCGCGCTGCGATGTGCTGCTCTCGCCCAGCCATCACCAGGTCAAGCCGCGCGAACTGGCGGACTGGATCGTCGCCGATCGCCTGCCGGTGCGCATGCAATTGCAGTTGCACAAAATCTTATGGGGCGAGGAGCCAGGACGTTGAGTCTCAGAAAGGCCGTCGTGCTGCTCTCCGGCGGGCTCGACTCCGCCACCGTGCTGGCGATGGCGAAGGCTGAAGGCTACGAGTGCCATGCGCTTTCGGTGGCCTACGGTCAGCGTCACAGTGCCGAGCTGATCGCCGCCGTTCGCGTAGCCCAGCGGCTGGGTGCGGCCAGCCACAAGCACATCCAGGTCAACCTGGATGCCATTGGCGGCTCGGCGCTGACCGATCGCAGCATTGCGGTGCCCGAGGTCGAGAGTAGCGGCATTCCCGTCACCTATGTGCCCGCGCGCAACACGATGTTCCTGGCACTCGCGCTCGGCCAGGCCGAAGTGGTTGGCGCACAGGCCTTGTTCATTGGCGTCAATGCGGTGGACTACTCCGGCTACCCCGACTGCCGTCCGGCCTTCATCGA
This sequence comes from Pseudomonadota bacterium, assembly GCA_040385605.1. Classification (GTDB taxonomy): domain Bacteria; phylum Pseudomonadota; class Gammaproteobacteria; order Nevskiales; family Nevskiaceae; genus Stagnimonas. Next base: position 4,757 of record JAZKHC010000043.1, on the reverse strand, counting down.
GGCGTTTCAGCATCTCGCCAGCGTGGCAACCAAGGCCGGGGTAGAGGGCGCGGGCTTCGTGATCCACACACCGCTGATCGCACTCACCAAGGGCGAGATCATTAAGCAGGGCATGGCCCTGGGTGTGGACTTTGCGGAAACCGTGAGCTGCTATCAGGCCGATGCCGATGGCCGTGCCTGCGGCCGCTGTGACTCCTGCCGCATCCGCCGCGAGGGCTTTGCCGCCGCTGGCCTGCCAGACCCGACGCGCTACGTCGCTTAGCCCATAGCAGCCGCTGGAAGCAAGCCTTAGCGAAACTGTAATAATTGGCTACTGCCCGTTTTGGCAGTCCATAAAAACAAGAGGAGATTTTCATGTTGAAGAAACTATGTGTTGCAGCTTTGCTCACCCTGCCGCTCAGCGCGATGGCCGATGGCCTTTCCTACCGTTACCTCGAAGCGAGCTACGGCACGGTCGATTTCGACGGTGGCGGCGATGCCGACGGTTTTGCCATTGGCGGCTCGTTCCTGCTGGCACCGCAGGTCTATGTCACGGCCGGTTACGGCAATGTGGAAACCGATACCAGTCCGAAGATCGAGGCTTCGACCTTCTCGGCCGCACTCGGCTTCCGCCAGCCGCTCACCTCGTCAGTCGATGCCAATTTTGAGGTTGGCTTCCTTTCTGCCGAAGTGGACGCCGGGTCTTTCGGCTCCGACGATGACACCGGCTACAGCCTTGCGGCCGGTCTGCGTGCCATGGTGGCGAAGCAGCTTGAACTCAATGGCGGCGTCAGCTACGCCAAGGTGTTCGACGAAGGCGAGACCAGCTTCGGCCTCGGTGCGGTGTTCTCATTCACGCCCCAGGTCGCCGTGCTTGCTGGTGCGGATTTCGGCGACGATTCCAACAGCTTCAGCGTTGGTGGCCGCTTCATGTTCTAAGTAGGCACTGCGGCAAGGAAGGCCCCGCTGTTGCGGGGCTTTTTTTGTGTCCGGTCACAACTTGCTAGCCTATGGCCATGAACCAGTACTCCCGCATCGTCGGCACCGGCAGCTATCTGCCGGCCCGCAGCGTCAGCAACGCCGAGTTGCAGACCACCATCGAGACCAGTGACGAGTGGATCGTCTCGCGCACCGGCATCGAGTCGCGCCATGTGGCGGCAGACGGTGAGATGACCAGCGATCTGGCATTCCACGCCTGCCAGCGCGCCATGCAAGCCGCGGGCATCAGCGCCGACGAGGTGGACCTGATCATCTGCGCCACCACCACACCCGACATGGTGATGCCCTCCACCGCCTGCCTCTTGCAGGCCAAACTGGGCGTGAAACAGGGTGCGGCCTTCGATGTGCAGGCGGTCTGCACCGGCTTCATCTACGCGCTTGCACTGGCCGACAAGCTGGTGTCGAGTGGCGCGCATCGTTGTGCGCTGGTGGTGGGTGCCGAGGTGTTCTCGCGCCTGCTCGACTGGACTGATCGCCGCACCTGCGTGCTGTTCGGCGATGGCGCCGGCGCGGTCGTGCTTAAGCCTTCCCGCGAGCCGGGCATCTATTCCAGCCACCTGCATGCCGATGGCTCGCTCAGCCACATCCTGCAAGTCGATGGCGGTATCGCCAACGGCATCGTGCGCGGCAATCCCTTCGTGCAGATGGACGGGCAGGCGGTCTACCGCACGGCCGTGCGCGTGCTCGCCGAGTGCGCGCACGAGGCGCTGAGCCACAGCCGGATGAGCATCGCCGATGTCGACTGGCTGGTGCCGCACCAGGCCAACATCCGCATCTTGAACACCACTGCGGACAAGCTCGGCCTGCCGATGGAGAAAGTGGTGACGACGGTTGCGCGGCAGGGCAACACTTCGGCGGCCTCGGTGCCGCTGGCGCTCGATGCGGCGGTGCGCGATGGGCGCATTCACCCTGGGCAGTGCGTGCTGCTGGTTGGTGTGGGTGCTGGCATGACCTGGGGATCGGTGCTGCTGCGCCTTTGAGGATTCCATGCAGCTTGCACTCGCCCCGATGGAGGGGCTCGTCGATGAGATCCACCGTGATGTGCTCACCCGCGTGGGCGGCATCGACTGGTGCGTGACCGAGTTCATCCGCGTCAATGAGGTGGCCACACCCGCCAGCGTCATCCGAAGGTTTGCACCTGAACTCGCGCAAGGATCAGTGACGTCCGCAGGCACTGAGATGCGCGTGCAGTTCCTGGGTTCCAATCCCGAAACCCTCGCGGAAAGTGCGGCGCTCGCCTGCACGCTGGGCGCGCCGGTGATCGACCTCAACTTCGGCTGCCCAGCCAAGACCGTCAACAAATCACGCGGCGGCGCGGTGCTGCTCAAGGAGCCGGAGCTGTTACATCGCATCCTCGTCGCGGTGCGGGCAGCGGTGCCTGCGCGCATCCCCGTCACCGCCAAGATGCGCATCGGTTACGAGAACACTGATCTGGCACTCGATTGCGCCCGCGCGCTGGTCGATGGCGGTGCCGCGCAGCTCGTCGTCCACGCCCGCACCAAGACCGATGGCTACAACCCGCCCGCACACTGGGAGTGGGTGGCGCGCATCCAGGATGTGGTGCCGGTGCCGGTCTACGCCAACGGCGAAATCTGGAGCGTCGAGGATTGGCGACGCTGCAGGGCGGTGACCGGTGCCAGCCACTTCATGCTGGGGCGTGGACTCATTGCGCGGCCCGACCTGGCGCTGCAAATCAAGGCGGCGGATGCGGGACGTGAAACGCGGCCACTCGACTGGCTGCAAGTGCTGCCGATGGTGCAGTACTTCTGGCAGCAGCAGCGCGCCCTTTACCCGCTGCGCTTCGCACCCGGCCGGCTCAAGCAATGGCTGGTGTGGCTTGCGCGCAATTATGCCGAAGGCAAGATGCTGTTCGACGCCGTTCGCACCGAGGCGAATGGCGACCGTATTGAACAGCTGTTGGGTATGCCATCCCCACATTAAGGCCCGCCTTCTTGAAAACGGCCTCAAAACGCCCATTGGTGAGTGACAGGCGGTAATCTCCGCCACCTTTTTGAAATCACCCACAATGACTGACGCCCCCAATCCGACGCCAGAGTTCACGCCCAGTGCGCCCGAAGCTGCGTTTCAGCACCCGCTGGAAGCCGAAGTGGCTGCTCTGAAAACCCAGCTTGCCGAGGCGCAGGCCGCCATCCCCGCCGCCCGCGATGCGCAGTTGCGCGCTGCGGCTGAAGCTGAGAACCGCATCCGCCGCGCCGAGAACGAGGCCGCCAAGGCCAAGAAGTTCGCGGCCGAGGATGTGGTGCGCGAGTTTCTGGGCGTGACCGATTCACTCGAACTCGGCATGAAGGCTGGCGGCCCCGCACCCGAAGGGGTGGCGAAGGCACTGGTCGAAGGCATGGGCATGACGCTCAAGCAGCTGCTCTCCGCGCTTGAAAAAAATGGCGTTAAGCAGCTTGATCCTCTTGGCCAGCCGTTCAACGCCGAGCACCATCAGGCCATGAGCATGGCGCCCTCTACCGAGGTGCCCGCCAATCACGTATTGAGCGTGATGCAGAAGGGCTATGTGCTGCATGACCGCCTGCTGCGCCCCGCACTCGTGGTGGTGGCGCAAGCCAGCTAATCGGCGCTGACGCGCGCCCTTGAAAAATCAGGGCGCAGTCGCATTTCCAGAACAAGTTCACATCAACATCTATTCAGGAGCACCCTCATGGGCAAAATCATCGGCATCGACCTCGGCACCACCAACAGCTGCGTCGCCATCTTCGAAGGCGGCAACGTCAAGATCATCGAGAACAGCGAGGGCGAGCGCACCACGCCGTCGATTGTCGGTTACACCGATGACGGTCAGGTGCTCGTGGGTCGCAGCGCCAAGCGCCAGTCGGTGATGAACCCCAAGGGCACAGTGTTCGCGGCCAAGCGCCTGATCGGCCGCCGCTTTGACGACAAGGAAACCCAGAAGGCGATCCAGCACAGCCCGTTCACGATCTTCAAGAACGAGAACGGCGATGCCTGGGTGGACGTGAAGGGCAAGAAGCTCGCACCGCCCCAGATCAGCGCCGAAGTGCTGATGAAGATGAAGAAGACCGCCGAGGATTATCTTGGCGAGACCGTGACGGAAGCCGTGGTGACGGTGCCCGCCTACTTCAACGATTCGCAGCGCCAGGCGACCAAGGACGCCGGCCGCATCGCCGGCCTCGACATCAAGCGCATCATCAACGAGCCCACCGCAGCTGCACTCGCCTTCGGCGTCGACAAGGTCAAGGGCGACAAGAAAGTCGCCGTGTATGACCTCGGCGGCGGCACCTTCGACGTCTCGATCATCGAGATCGCCGACATGGATGGCGAGAAGCAGTTCGAGGTGCTTGCCACCAACGGCGATACCTTCCTGGGCGGCGAAGATTTCGACCAGCGCGTGATCGACTGGATCGCCAGCGAGTTCCAGAAGGACCAGGGCCAGGACCTGCGCAAGGACCCGCTCGCCATGCAGCGCCTCAAGCAGGCGGCGGAGAAGGCGAAGATCGAACTGTCTTCGAGCACGCAGACCGACATCAACGAGCCCTACATCACGGCCGTCAATGGCGTACCGCAGCATCTCAACCTCAAGCTCACCCGCGCAAAGCTCGAATCGCTGGTGGAAGAGCTCGTCGCCAAGTCGATGGAGCCTTGCCGCATTGCGCTGAAAGACTCCGGCCTCAAGATCGGTGAGATCGACGAGATCATCCTCGTTGGCGGCCAGACCCGTATGCCGATGGTGCAGGAGGCGGTGAAGAACTTCTTCGGCAAGGAGCCGCGCAAGGACGTCAACCCCGATGAGGCCG
>JAZKHC010000042.1:0-92115 GCA_040385605.1 Pseudomonadota bacterium | reverse complement strand
AGCGGCGCGACCAGGATGGTGGCGATGCGGTCGCGCGGGTCTTGAATCGTGCGCGTCGCCATGATGCCGGGGATGGCGCAGGCGAAGCTCGACAGCAGCGGGATGAACGAGCGGCCGGTGAGCCCTGCCCCGACCATGAAGCGATCCAGCAGAAACGCGGCACGCGGCAGATAGCCGCTTTCTTCCAGCGCCAAGATGAAGAGAAACAGGATGAGGATCTGCGGCAGGAACACGATCACACCGCCCACACCAGCGATCACACCATCCACCAGGAGGCTTTGCAGCAGGCCCGCGGGCAGCGTGGCGCTGATGGCCTCACCCAGCAGCGCGGTGAGCGACTCGATGCCGCCCATCATCGGCTCGGCCCAGCTGAACACGGCCTGGAAGATGAGGAACATCACCACCGCCAGAATGGCGAGGCCGGCGACGGGGTGCAGCAGCACGCGGTCGAGCTGGTCGTCGATCACGGCCGTGCGGCGCGGCATGGTGACGGCCTCATCCAGGATGCCATTCACGACGGCATGCAGATCGCTGCCTTCCGCCAGCGCCTTCGGCACCGGCGGCAATGCCGCACTGAGTTTCTGCACCAGCGCCTGCGTGCCGCCGGACTGCACCGCGACGGTCTGCACCACCGGCAGGCCGAGGGCCGCTTCGAGCTTGGCGATGTCGATGGTGATGCCGCGTTTCTCGGCAAGGTCGGCACAGTTGAGTGCCAGCACCATCGGCAGGCCGAGCTGGCGCACTTCGAGCACGAAGCGCAGGTGCAGGCGCAGATTGGTGGCATCGGCCACGCACAGCAGCAGGTCGGGTGTCGCCTCGCCTTTCATACGGCCCAGGCAGACATCGCGGGTGATGGCCTCGTCCGGGCTGGTGGCAGCAAGGCTGTAGGTGCCGGGCAGGTCGAGCACGCGCACGAGGCGGCCCTGGGCGTCGGTGAAGTGGCCTTCCTTGCGCTCCACCGTTACACCCGCGTAGTTGGCGACCTTCTGGCGCGAGCCGGTGAGGCGATTGAACAGCGCGGTCTTGCCGCAGTTGGGGTTGCCGATGAGGGCGATGTGCAGGGCGCTCATGCGGCCTCACCCAGCAGTTGCACGCGAACCCGCTCAGCCTCGGCGCGGCGCAAGGCGAAGCGCGTGTAGCCGACCTGGATCAGCACCGGATCCGCCCCGACCGGGCCGGTGGCGACGAGGCTCACCGTCTCGCCCAGCACAAAGCCCAGCTCGCGCAGGCGGCGCGCTACACGGTCATTGGGCGTGCGCTCATCCACCTGCACGACGCGGGCAAATTGGTGGCGAGGCAGCGCGAGCAAGCTCACAACGGCAGCGGACGATGGCGGGTTAATTGACATTCATTCGCATTATCGGCTTTTCGCCGCGGCTTCACCACAAAAAACCCGCCAAGAGGCGGGCGTGACACAGAGCAGACCATCGTGGTTACACGGGAACTCTGACCCAGCCTTCCATCAGCACCCGCGAGCTGCGGCTCATGATCGCCTTCTTCACCACCCACTGGCCTTGCTCCTGCATGGCTTCGGCACCCACCCGCAGCGTGCCGCTGGGGTGCCCGAAACGCACCGCCGTGCGCGCGCCACCGCCCGCTGCCGTATTGACCAGCGTGCCGGGGATTGCCGCCGCCGTGCCGATGGCCACCGCACAGGTGCCCATCATCGCGTGGTGGAGCTTGCCCATGCTGAGCGCGCGCACGCAGAGATCAATCTCGCTGGCCTGGATGGCCTTGCCGCTGGAGGCCACATAGTCCTGCGCGGGTGCCACGAAGGCGATCTTGGGCGTGTGCTGGCGTTTGAGCGCCTCCTCTGGCGTCTTGATCAGCCCCATGCGCAGCGCGCCCGCCACACGAATCGCCTCGAAGCGCGCCAATGCCGCAGGCTGGGTGTTGATCGCCTCGCGCAGCTCGGTGCCGGTGTAGCCGATCTCCGCCGCGTTCACGAACACGGTCGGGATGCCCGCCGTGATCATGGTGGCCTTCAAGGTGCCAATGCCCGGCACGTCGAGGTCATCCACCAGATTGCCGGTGGGGAACATGCTGCCGCCCTCCTCGCCGTCATCCGAAGGGTCGATGAACTCCAGCACGATCTCGGCGGAAGGAAAGGTCACACCATCCAGCTCGAAGTCGCCGGTCTCCTGCACCTGCCCATCGGCTATCGGCACATGGCAGATGATGGTCTTGCCGATATTGGCCTGCCAGACCTTCACCGCGAACACGCCGTCCTTGGTCAGGCGTGCGGCGTCGATGAAGCCATTGGCGATGGCGAACGGCCCGACCGCCGTGGAGAGATTGCCGCAGTTGCCGCTCCAGTCCACGAAGGCCTTGTCGATGGAGACCTGGCCGTAGAGATAGTCCACGTCGTGGCCGGGCTGGGCGCTCTTGCTGATGATCACGCACTTGCTGGTACTCGACGTGGCGCCGCCCATGCCGTCGATGTGCGCGCCGTAGGGGTCGGGGCTGCCGATGACGCGCATCAGCAGCGCATCGCGCGCCGCACCCGGCACCTGCGCCGCAGAGGGCAAATCTTCAAGACGGAAGAACACGCCCTTGCTGGTGCCGCCGCGCAGATAGGTGGCGGATATCTTGATCTGGGGTAGGTGGGTCATGGCTTAGGGTGTGTTGACATTCATTTCATCGCTGCGGCGGAAGGCTGTTTTGGGGCAGTGCAAGGAACAATGCGCAGCGAATACTTTACGTATTTGCAAGCTTTGTGACGCTGCAATGCCCCAAAACAGTCCCGCCCCGAAGGGTTGCTGGTCAAAATCACGTCATGCGGCGTTGCTCGCCTAGCGAAGGCTCCAGCCTTCGCGTCGGCTCGCGCCTTGCCTGACGCAATTTTGACCGGCAACGCAGCGACAAAATGAATGTCAACACACCCTAGGGTGCGTCGGGGATGTCGGGTTCGACGACGTGCGCGAGCAGGTTCAGCGACTCCTGCCAGCCCAAGTAACAGAACTCGACGGGGATCATGTCTGGGATGCCTTCCTGCACGATGCTCAACTCCGTGCCGCACAGCACAGCCTTCAAGCTCACCGTCACCATCATCTGGCCCGGCAGCGTGGGGTCGTCGAACTGGTCGTTGTAGCGGATCAGCTCATTGGCCTTCAGCTCCAGATAGGTGCCACCAAAGCTGTGGCTCTTGCCGGTACCGAAGTTGGTGAAGCTCATCTTGTAGCTGCCGCCCACCGTCGCGTTCATCGAATGCATCTTGCCAATGAAGCCATGCGGCGGCACCCATTTGCACATGGCATCGGGGTCGAGAAAGGCGCGGTAGAGGCGATCGGGCGGGGCTTTGAAGACGCGATGCAGCTTGACGGTGCCGGGCATGGTTGCTTTTTCGGGGAGGGATCGACAGTTTAGACGGCTCCGGCTGAACGGGATTCTGCATCCGCGTCTTGCTTCAGGAAATCGGTAACGGCCGCCTTCACCGCCGCGTCGGCCGCCAGCGAGAAGTGATCGGCGCCGGCCATCTGCAAGTACTGCCCTTGGCCGAGTACTGCCGCGAGGCGCGGCCCCTGCCCCAGCACCAGGTCTTTCTCGCCGCTGATGACCAGCGTCGGCACCGTGATGGCGGCGGCATCGGCAGCGCTCAGCGGCGGAAACTCCGCCGCCGCCAGCGCGCGCAAGGCTTCACGGTCGCCGCCAGTGGCGGTGACGAAGTTCCAGTAGGCCGACAGGTGCTTGGGCAGGTCCTTCGGGTATTCGCTGCGGTCGAGCACCTGGGCCAGTGCCGGCAGCAGCAGCGCGAAGGTGTGCGGCGGCTCGCCGATGAGGCCATCGCCGGTGCCCACCAGCACCGCGCGGGTGAATCGCCGGGCTTGCGTCTGCAAAAGATGCAGCGCAACGACGCTGCCGATTGAATAGCCGACGACGGCCGCCTGCGCGATACCGAGGTGGTCGAGCACGGCGAGCGCGTCGCTGGCGAGTGCGGCCGTGCCGTAGGCGGCGCGCTCATGCGGCTTGTCGCTCTTGCCGTGGCCGCGAAAGTCGAGGCCGATCACCTGAAAGCCGGCTTCGTTCAGCACCTTGATCCAGCCGAAGGCGGCGTAGTTGGTCTTGAAGTCGACCGTGCCGCCGTGCAGCAGCACCACTGGCAGGCCGGTGCCGTGGACTTCGTAATGGATGCCGATGGCGTTGTTCTGAACAGTGGGCATTGCGACTCCTGCCGGGTTGGTTTGGTGCTGAATCATGCCCTCGCGCCGGAGGGTTTCAGTGCTTTTTTGCTAGGGCGAAGCCGCGCCGTACTGCGCCTGCACGAGGCGCGGCGGGCTGCCCGGCAGCAGCACGAACAGCTGGTTGAAGCTTTCTTCCGGCAGCTCTGGCAACAGTGGCCCACCCAGTGCCGCGATGATGCCGGGCACGGTGTTGGAATGCCCCACGACCAGTACCGCCCCATCGCCGGGACTGGCCTTGAGCGCCGCCACCACGGCCGGCACGGCGGCATCCACCACCTGTGGCGTGACGCCCAGGGCCTGCGCCAGCGGCTGTGCTGTGCGCTGGGTGCGTTGATAGGGGCTGGTCACGATCGCCGTGATGCCCGCCTTTGCCAATGCCCCCACCAGCGCCTGTGCGCGGGCTTCGCCCACCGGGGACAGCGCGGGGTCTTTGCCACCAGCCGGGGCTTTTTCGGCATGGCGGACGAGGATGATGGTGCGATTCATGGGTAGTGTCTCGGCATCAGTCGCCTTGGCAGCCTCTAGTGCCAGCAACAAGGCGCAGGCGATTGCGATGAAGCGGGTGCGCATGGCCGGGCTTTCGGGCGTGGGTGGTGGGCCGATAGCGTAAAGCGGGGCTGCGGGTCTTGCCTGAGATATCGCGCCGCAGGCATTGGGCCTCAGCCACCAACAGCCCCGGATTTCATCCCGGCGGCCTCGCTACGACAGCACCAGCCAAATCGCGACGCCCACCATCAGGCAGGCCGCCACGCGATTGAGCCACTGCGCCTGACCGCGCCGCAGCAACAGTTCACTCAATGACCGACCGCCGCTAGCGTAGATCAGCAGGCAACTGAACTCGATCACGACGATGAGCGACAGCAGCACGGCCATCTGCGGCAGCAGCGCAGCCTTGGGGTCAATGAAGGGCGGCAGCAAGGCCATCTGAAACGCCCAGGCCTTGGGGTTGGCCACGGCCGTGACGAAGCCTTGCGCGAACAGCGCCACCGGCGTGATGTTCGGCGCAACGCCCAATGCCGTGGGCGCGGCGTGCCAGGAGCGCCATGCGGTCCACAGCAGATACGCTGCGCCACCGAGCTTGAAGGCCGTGAACACCTGTGGCGAGGCGAGCAGTAGCGCCGCTACGCCGAGCATGGCCGCCACGGCGACGAGTGCGATACCCAGCACCTCGCCCACCATCATCCACAACGCGCGGCGCACGCCGATGGAGATGCCGAGCGACATGGCGAGCGTCATGCAGAGGCCAGGGCTGAGGGCGATGAGGAAGAAGCTGCCGCTGAAGGCAAGGAGGCGGGTGGTGTCCATGAGTCATCGTACGGTTTGATTCGTTGACTGGCTAATCGCGCTGACGCGCTTTGCACGCTGCGCGTTGGCTTTGAGGGTGGTTTCGCCTTTCGGCGAGTTACTTCTTTTTGCTTGTGCAAAAAGAAGTAACCAAGAAAAAGCACACCCTGATACGGCGGTGCCTGCGGCACTACCCTGCGATGCTCCTGCCGAGGGGCGCTGCGGAACTCGCTCGCATGAAGACGCTCACTCAGACAGTCCTCGCTCAAAAGACCCCCTCGTCCCTGCGCTTCTCGGCGCCTCCTAAGGGGCCCAACAGCACGTCACAAGCAACAGCAACAGCAACATTCGCGCCTCGCGCTCACCTGGATTCCCGCTTTCGCGGGAATGACAAGGCTGGTTGTTGCTGCTTTTGGCTAGGCTGGTTTTTCTTCCGCTTTCTTGACGCGAACCCGGCTGTCGCCAACGAGCGTGTTGTTGAGCAGCTTGATGGCCGCCTTGGCATCGCCTGGCTTGGGCATTTCGACGAACGCAAAGCCCTTGGATTCGCCAGTGACCTTGTCCATCACTAGGTCGCAGGACTGCACCGCGCCAACGTTTGAAAACAGAGTGCGCAACTGATCTTCAGTTGTGCTGCGGGCGAGGTTGCGAATGATTAATTTCATAAAGGCAGTGGGTCACGGTCGGACGAGTTGAATGGGCACCTTGTCCATATCATCTTCGATGGACGAGGCGGATGTGGCTCCATACTCGCGTCATTCCCGCGAAAGCAGGAATCCAGAATGAGCAAAGCGAACGCCGTGGTTGTTGCTGTGGCATGTGACGTGGCTTTTGACGTTGGGCCCCGTGGGAGGTGCCGAGAAGCGCAGGCTCAAAGGGGGCTGTGCGCGAGGACTGTCTGAGCGAAGCGAGTTCCGCAACGCCCCCGAAAACCGAGCATCGCAGGGGAGTGCGAAGCACCACCGTATCGGGTCGCCTTTCTTTTGCTTACTTCTTCTTTGGCAAAGCAAAGAAAAGTAAGTCGCCGTAGGGCGAAACCGCGTTCAAAGCCCATACAACGGCGGCAGAGCGCGTCAGCGCGACTACGAATACTTTTTTCTGCGTTTCGGGCCATGCCCTAGCTCTTGCTTCTCGCTGGAAGCAACCATCTGCTCAAACGCGGAGGTCATGCGCTCACGCACTTCTTCAGGAGTAAATAGCTTTACCTGGCGCGCAACCTCAGCCTTGTTCTGCCTCAGTGATGCGATCTCTGATGCGTTGAGCATCCGGGGTTTCTGCGAGATAACGGGCTTCGGATTCGGTGAGTCGGTCGAAGCCGTAACCGAAACGGTTTTGCCACCAAGGTTCAAGACGTTCATGTTTTTCTCTTAACGCAAATAAACGTTCGTTGCTGAGCTGGAGCTTTGCGGAGTGCGGCTTGCCGGTCAAGGCAACTGCCCCTATCACGTGACCGCCGTGGGACATCAAAAAACCGCGAAGGTTTGCCAATGTGCCGCCTTGGCCGATGAAGTCATCCACCATCAGATAGGTGGTGCCAGCCGTCACCTGCCCGTCAAACAGAGCCGGTCTGGCAAGGCGTGCAAAGCCGCTGGCTTTGGTGTGGTTGACGATATTGATCTGCACAATGCCGTCATCCACCGCCAAGCCCATCTGCCGTGCAAGCCATGCTGCGGCTGCCTGCGGAATGGCGTTTCGGCCCATTTCCTCCTCGGCGTGTGCAGACACCAGCGTGAGGGGCACGTTGCCTGTGAGCTGCCGCACTCGATCAATGGCCGCTTCATCAAGAAACTCAGAGACCAAAGCCGCAGCGGCCATTCCGTCCCCGGACTTTGCGGCTTTGTAAGCCTCGTGCTTTTGAACCAAATCTGGTTCAGCCACGATGAGGACGTCAGGAAAAAGACCCCACAAATCGCGGTGGATTTTCATCAAGTCGCCTTCGACGACTCCAAAAAATCCATCGCAAACCGCTGCAACACCCCCCCCGCCTCATACACCGACACTTCTTCGTCGGAGTCGAGCCGGCAAGTCATCGGCACCTCAATCTTCTCGCCCGAGCGACGAGTGATGACGAGCGTCAGCGTCGTCCGCGGCTTCCGCTCCCCGACCACATCAAACGTCTCCGTCCCATCAATCCCCAAAGTCAGCCGCGTGGTGCCCGCCTTGAACTCCAGCGGCAGCACGCCCATGCCAATGAGGTTGGTGCGGTGGATGCGCTCGAAGCCTTCCGCCGCAATCGCCTCCACACCCGCCAGCCGCACGCCCTTCGCCGCCCAGTCGCGTGACGAGCCCTGCCCGTAGTCGGCACCGGCAACGATGATCAGCGGCTGCTTGCGCGCCATGTAGGTTTCGATGGCCTCCCACATGCGCGTGACCTTGCCCTCGGGCTCGATGCGCGCGAGCGAACCCTTTTTCACCTTGCCGTCGACCACCACCATCTCGTTGACGAGCTGCGGGTTGGCGAAGGTGGCGCGCTGCGCCGTCAGATGGTCGCCGCGGTGGGTGGCGTAGCTGTTGAAGTCCTCTTCCGGCACGCCCATCTGGTGCAGGTATTCGCCGGCGGCGCTGTCCATCATGATCGCGTTGGAAGGGCTCAGGTGATCGGTGGTGATGTTGTCGGGCAGCACCGCGAGTGGCCTCATACCTTTCAGCGTGCGAGGCGCGGACAGCGCGCCCTCCCAATACGGCGGGCGGCGGATGTAGGTGCTCATCTCGCGCCAGGCGTAGTTGGGGCTGATCTGCTCACCACTCGCCACGCTGGGCTTGAACATCTCGTCGTAGACGGCGCGGAACTGCGTGGGGTTGACGCTGGCTTTCACCACCGCGTCGATCTCGGCATCGGTGGGCCAGAGGTCCTTGAGTGTGACCGGCTTGCCGCTCTTGTCGAGCCCAAGCACGTCCTTCTCGATATCAAAGCGCACAGTGCCGGCGATGGCGTAGGCGACCACCAGCGGCGGGCTGGCGAGAAAGGCCTGCTTCGCATACGGATGGATGCGGCCATCGAAGTTGCGGTTGCCGCTCAGCACGGCGGTGGCGTAGAGGTCGCGGTCGATGATCTCCTTCTGGATCGCCGGGTCGAGCGCGCCGCTCATGCCATTACACGTCGTGCAGGCGAAGGCGACGATGCCGAAGCCGAGGGCTTCGAGATGACCCAGCAGGTTCGCTTCCTTGAGGTAGGTCTCGACCACCTTGGAGCCGGGGGCGAGCGAGGACTTGACCCAGGGCTTGCGCGTGAGGCCCGCACGATTGGCGTTGCGCGCCAGCAGGCCGGCGGCGATGACGTTGCGCGGGTTGCTGGTGTTGGTGCAGCTGGTGATGGCGGCGATGATCACCGCGCCATCGGGCATCGTGCCATCCGCCGGCTGCTGCCACGGAGCGGCGATGCCTCGCTCGGCGAGAGCAGATGTGGGCAGGCGCTTGTGCGGGTTGCTGGGGCCGGCCATGTTGCGCACGACGGTGCCGAGATCGAACTTCAAGACGCGCTCGTATTCGGCGGTCTCAAGTGCTGTGGCCCACAGGCCGGTGTGCTTCGCATACAGCTCGACCAGCTTCACCTGCTCGTCGCTGCGGCCGGTGAGCTTGAGGTAGTCGATGGTGTTCTGGTCGATGAAGAACATCGCCGCCGTCGCGCCGTATTCCGGCGCCATGTTGCTGATGGTGGCTCTATCACCCAGCGTGAGTGCGGAGGCACCCTCGCCGTAGAACTCAAGATAGGCACCGACCACTTTCGAGTTGCGCAGAAACTCGGTCATGGCGAGCACCACGTCGGTGGCGGTGATGCCTTCCGCAGGCTTGCCGCTCAGCTCCACGCCGACGATATCCGGCAGGCGCATCCACGAGGCGCGGCCGAGCATCACGTTCTCGGCTTCGAGCCCGCCGACGCCCACGGCGATGACGCCGAGCGCATCCACGTGCGGCGTGTGACTGTCTGTGCCCACGCAGGTGTCTGGGAAGGCGACGCCATCCAGCGTGTAGATCACCGGGCTCATTCGCTCCAGGTTGATCTGATGCATGATCCCGTTGCCCGGCGGGATGACCTCCATGTTCTTGAAGGCCTTCTTGGTCCAGTTGATGAAGTGGAAGCGGTCGTCGTTGCGGCGATCCTCCACCGCGCGGTTCTTGGCAAAGGCATCTTTCTCGAAGCCGCCGTGCTCCACCGCCAGCGAGTGATCGACGATGAGCTGCACCGGCACCACCGGGTTCACCTTGGCCGGGTCGCCGCCCATATCGGCAATCGCATCGCGCAAGCCGGCGAGATCGACCAGTGCCGTCTGCCCAAGGATGTCGTGGCAGACCACGCGCGCGGGGAACCAGGGGAAATCAAGATCGCGCTTGCGCTCGATGAGCTGGCCCAGGTAGGCGTTGACCATCTTGGGGTCGGCCTTGCGGACGATGTTCTCCGCATGCACACGCGCGGTGTAGGGCAGCTTGGCCCAGGCGCCTGGTTTGATGGTGTTGACGGCCTCAGTGGCGTCGAAGTAGTCGAGTTTGGTGCCGGGGAGATTCTTGCGGTTGGCTGTGTTCATCGTCATGGCTTGGGCAAATGTAGGGTGGGTGCAACCCACCACTTTGGTATCCGTTGCTGCTTACTCGGTGGGTTTCACCCACCCTACGACTGAAAAGCCCCACGCTGGCGTGGGGCTATGGGTGTCGCTTACTTGCGGTCTTTGATGGGCACGAACTTCAAATCTTCCGGCCCGACGTAGTTGGCGGTGGGGCGGATGATCTTGCCGTCGATGCGCTGCTCGATGATGTGCGCACTCCAGCCGCTGGTGCGGGCGATGACGAACAGCGGCGTGAACATGGCCGTCGGCACGCCCATCACGTGATAGCTCACGGCCGAGAACCAATCAAGGTTGGGGAACATCTTCTTGATGTCCCACATCACCGTCTCCAGCCGCTCGGCGATGTCGAACATCTTGGTGCTACCGGCCTCTTTCGACAGGTCATGCGCGACCTGCTTGATGACCTTGTTGCGCGGATCGCTGATCGTGTAGACCGGGTGGCCGAAGCCGATGACGACTTCCTTCTTCTCCACGCGCGCCTTGATGTCGGCCTCGGCTTCATCCGGCGTGTCGTAGCGTTTCTGAATCTCGAAGGCGACTTCGTTGGCACCACCGTGCTTGGGCCCGCGCAGCGCGCCGATGCCGCCGCAGATGGCGCTGTGCATGTCTGACCCAGTGCCTGCGACCACGCGCGAGGTGAAGGTCGAGGCATTGAACTCGTGCTCGGCATACAGCACCAGCGAGGTGTGCATGGCCTTCACCCAAGAGGCCTTGGGCTTCTCCTGATGCAGCAGGTGCAGAAAGTGGCCGCCGATGGAGTCTTCGTCGCTCTCCACCTCGATCATGTTGCCGTTGTGGGCGAAGTGGTACCAGTAGAGCAGCATGGAGCCCAGGCAGGCCATGAGCTTGTCGGCGATGTCGCGCGCGCCGGCGTGGTTGTGGTCGTCCTTCTCCGGCAGCACGCAGCCGAGCACGCTCACGCCGGTACGCATCACGTCCATCGGGTGGGCGGAGGGCGGCAGCTGTTCGAGGGCGGTCTTTACGGCGGCAGGCAGGCCGCGTAGCGCCTTGAGCTTGAGCTTGTAGGCCTTCAGCTCAGCCGCCGTGGGCAGCTTGCCGTGCACCAGCAAGTGCGCAATTTCCTCGAACTCGCACTGCGCGGCAACATCCAGGATGTCGTAGCCACGGTAGTGCAGATCGTTGCCGGTCTTGCCGACGGTGCAGAGCGCGGTGTTGCCGGCGGTGACGCCGGAGAGGGCAACGGACTTCTTCGGCTTGAACGGGGTTGCTGCGGGTGTGGCTTCGCTCACGAAACGCTCCTCCAGATTGGGTTGTAGATCGACTGCTTTTGTTTATTTCTTTGCAGCGAACAGGGCATCAAGCTTCTGTTCGTAGGCGTGGTAGCCGAGGTAGTCATACAGCTCCATGCGCGTCTGCATGGTGGGCACGACATTCTTCTGCGTGCCCTCCTTTCGCAGGGTCTCGTAGAAGTTGAGTGCCGCCTTGTTCATGGCGCGGTACGCCCCGCAGCAATACAGAATCATGTCGACGTCCGACGAGGCCAGCTCCTCCTTGGTGAACAAGGGGGTGGAGCCAAACTCGGTGATGTTGGCGAGAATCGGCACCTTCACGGCGGCCTTGAACTTCTTGTAGTCCTCCAGCGTGCGCATGGCCTCGGGGAAGATCATGTCAGCACCCGCTTCTACATAGGCCACCGCGCGCTCGATGGCCTTGTCGATGCCTTCGACCGCCGCCGCATCGGTGCGGGCCATGATGACGAAGTGCTCATCCGTGCGGGCATCGACGGCCGCCTTGACGCGATCCACCATCTCGTCGAGAGAGACCACCTCTTTACCGGGACGATGGCCGCAACGCTTCTGGCCGACCTGATCCTCGATGTGCACCGCACCCGCACCGGCCTTGATGAAGTGGCGGATGGTGCGGGCGATGTTGAAGGCCCCGCCCCAGCCGGTGTCGATATCCACCAGCACCGGCAGCGTGGTCACCTCGGTGATGCGCCGCAGGTCAGTCAGCACGTCTTCCATGGTCGAGATGCCCAGGTCCGGCATGCCCAGCGAGTTGGCAGCCACGCCGCCGCCGGAGATGTAAAGCGCCCTGAAGCCCGTGGCCTCCGCCATGCGGGCCGCGTAGGCCGTGATCGCGCCGGGAATCTGCAAGGGGGCCTCGGCAGCGAGGGCTTGGCGAAACTTGAGGCCGGCGGATGTGCTCATCGGGCGTGGATATTCACTCGGTTGTCAGGGCGTCGCACAGGTCGTGCGACGGGGCCGGATTGTGTCACGCGCCTCCCGCCATTCCCAAATGGATTGCGCCCCGGGCACATCTCCCCTATCCTTCGCGCCCCGCAAATGTCCCAAGCTGGCAACAGCATTTGCGCGGCTTATTTGATGTGAAATTCTTGGGTCGTTAGCTCAGTCGGTAGAGCAGTTCGCTTTTAACGAATTGGTCGATGGTTCGAATCCATCACGACCCACCATCGTTCGACATCATTTAAGTTATGCCCAGTCGGGGCGTAGCGCAGTTTGGTAGCGCGCTTGTTTTGGGTACAAGAGGTCGGGGGTTCGAATCCCTCCGCCCCGACCATTTTGCAGGGTGTCCCTGCCCTCCCTTGCCTAATCCAGCCCAATAGCATCAAGGGCTTAGCGATTCCTGCATCTGACTCCCCTTGGGCAGCAGAGGGCAGGATTTGGCACCGTGAAGGCACCACAGAGGCACCAGATTTTTCGGTGCGGGGTTTGGGGCAAGGCCCCAAGGTAGCGAAGCGGAAACCAGCAACCTCTCCAATAAGACAGAGGCCGGCTACGACGCTGGCTCAGCAGGGGTACGCGCCCTCCCCTCGCCCACTGGCACTCTCACAAGACGCCGCGACCTACGAAGACTTCGAGGAGCTCGTAGATTGCTTTGGAGCGAAGGTCCTCTGTGCCACCGCAGGTGGCACAGAGGACGAAGCGCCGAAGCACACACCTAGCAACCATCCTGTCGCTCGTCTCCGCGAGGCATGGATCGAGTTCCTTAGCCGCTGGCAGTGGCACTGGTTCTGCACCTTCACCTTCGACCCTGCCAAACACTCATCGCCCAATGGGTCGGTGCATCCAGAGAAGGCCGTCAAGGCCTTCATGCACTTCATCAACAACCTCAACAGCGAGCTGTTCGGCAAGAACTGGAAGCGCCGCGGTGACGGCGTGTTCTTCGTCCTGGCACTCGAGCCGCACAAGTCGAACGTGCTGCACATGCACGCGCTGCTGGGTGCCGTGACAGACCTCAACAACATGGCACTGCGCGTCCACTGGAAGGAGTGGTGGTACCGCGAGTTCGGAATTGCACGCATCGAGCAACCCAAGGATGCGGGCGATGTGCAGGGCTATTGCACGAAGTATGTAGTGAAGGGTGGCGACATCAATCTGTCGGACACCTTGGAGCGACACGCGGCCTTTCAACCAGGCCTAGACCTACGCAGGGGTCGAACCAAATAAGAAACTGCCGGCTGTCGGCGGCAGTGCCACGACAGACCGCTAGCCAACAGGCCGTTAGGAGGACCCTGCCGGGGCGCACCTTCCTAGCTTGACGGGATAGGTGCGCCCAAACGACAGTTCTAGCATCAAGAGAAGCCGCGCATTGGGGGCGCAACCACATCATGAGCGACAGCTCACGCCTATCTCAAGCCAGAGAGAGCATCGCAAGCCACATATATGTCAGCTCGGTGTACTTCGTGGCTGTAGGGGTGCTCTATCTCTGGGGCTTTTGGTCTTCGTTCGGGATAAACATCCTCGAATATGTTGACCTAGCCGACATAGTTAAAACGACTGCCTATCCGATTACAGCGGTGGGAGTTCTCGTCGCCTTGGGCGCCCTCCTCGGTTCCGGTCTAGCAACCGGAGGTTCGCTACCTGAGGGTGGCGGCCGTAACACTCGGTTGGGGCGCCTGCTGAACTGGCTTTCTCCGTTTTTACTTGCTTCGTACATCATCGGCACAGCCCTATGGATTCTTCTCGGGCCGGTCGAAAAATGGAAATATCTACCGGTGCTTCTGGGCGTTCCGGTTTATGTAAAAGCAAGGCAAGCGCGTCTTCTCGCAGAGACTATTCCGGACGACAACTTCAGATCAATCGTCGTTTTTGTGCTGGCAATCTTGCCGGCTACTGCCTACGGGCAAGGTGCGCTCAACGCCGAAAAAATTCGATCCGGGGTAGCTTTCACTTACAGCATTTCTCAATTACCTGGATACCCGGCCAAGTCGGATGCTCTCACGCAACCGCGTCTCATCGGACGCGCTGGGGATCACACCTTTTTCTTTGACCCAGTCCAAGATGCAGTTTTGGTCGCCGAAATAGACGCAGACAGCGCTCTCGTATTGATGCGCTACAAGAAACCGCAGGCAGCAGGTGCAGCGCTTGTTCCATAGGGTAACGAGCTGTCTCTCCGGCAAAACTCATCGAGAGGCTGGGAGGCTTTGCCTTCCTAGGTGGTATTCTTAAAGTCCCCTTTCCGTCTGAGCTCGGCATGTCTAAAAAGCCAAAGCGTCCATCAGTGAAGCTCCCAAAGGCTGATGAGCTACACGCGATCCTCGCCAACGCACTGAATAACTTTGAAGGGCAAGTAGATGAGCTCGAGAGCGCCATGGGTATGCTCTACATGGGCCACGCCTTCGGATGGAAAGCGCTCTACATCGTGCACACGATTGCCACCGTCAGGAAGTACGAAAAGATCCTTGGCATCGTGGCCAAGGACGTGTTCCCCGAGCACACAGAACACTCTGATCGCGTACTTGGCTATCGCGTGCTCGACAAGGTTTCTAACTTCTGGAAGACCGTAAAGGGCGAGATCACTGTGGAAGGTTTTCGCGACCGAAAGGTAGTCCGCGACTAGGACTCTAAAAGTCCCTCACGGGACTCTTGACACTACCCTAGGGGTATTCTTATAGTTCCCTCCATGTCGTCATGGAGGGTTAAAAGTGGGCAATGTAAATACAGGCGGTTTACCCGGCATCATCTGGGTCACGATTGAGAAAGCAGCCGAGCTGCTAGGGCTCACTCGTCAAGCGATCTATGCGCGGATCAAGCGCCGGGAATGGAGCGAAGGCTCTCATTACAAAAAGCGTGGCCATCGCGTCTTCATCAACATGCCGGCGATCTACGCATGGATCGAACAGGCGTAAGCAGCAAGCGCGGGCACTGCCAGATTTCGTTCGTCTACAACGGCAAACGATACCGGCCAGTGTTAACCGGCCTCCTCTACTCTCGCGCCACTGATCGTAAGCTGGCAGAGCGGAAACTCGCGGTGGTGCAAAGCGAGATCGAGCTTGGGAAGTTCTACTTTCCCAGCCACTTCCCCAAACACCCAGACGCGCGGCGACTGCAAAAAGGCCATCAGATCACGGTCGCGGATGCGCTCAACGACTGGCTCGAGGAGAAGCGCTCGACTGTTGAGGCGACCACTGCACATGCTTATGAAAAAGGCATCCGCCACCATCTGATTCCGACGTTCGGCCACATGCGGCTGTCGGAGGTTTTGCCCTCGGATGTATCTCGCTGGCTCGCCAAGCTCGCGATCAGCGGCAAGACGAAGAACAACGTTCTCATCCCTTTGCGCGCGGTCTTTAATCAAGCGTTTCGAGACGACCGAATCGAGCGCGATCCCCTGGCGAAGATAGCCAACTGCACATTCCGCACCCCGCCCGCTGATCCGTTTTCCCGCGCAGAGATGGAAGCAATCCTTCGGTCGTGCAGCGGGCAAATTCAGAACGTCTTTGAATTTGCGTTCTGGACCGGCCTCCGCACCTCCGAGCTCATTGCCATCCGCTGGCAGGATGTAGACCTGGACAAAGGCAAGGTGCATGTCCGCACCACTCGAACCTATCGAGGGCAGAAAGCCAGAGGCAAGACGATTGCCTCACTGCGAGCCGTCGATCTGCTGCTGCCGGCTCGCAACGCTTTACTACGGCAAAAAGACCATACCGAGGGCAAGGCAGAGGTCTTCGAAAACCCGCATACGGGCAGGTCCTGGAAGCACGACGCCCCACTACGCCGCACCGCATGGATGCCTGCAATCAAAGCGGCTGGGGTGCGCTACAGGTGCCCTTATCAAACCCGCCACACCTACGCATCGATGCTCTTGAGCGCGGGTGTCGATCCGACCTACCTCGCGCAGCAGATGGGGCACAAAGATTGGGGGATGCTGCGCAAGGTCTACGGCAAGTGGCTGAGCGACTTCTCGGGTGCTCAAACAGACAAAGTTGCAGTGCTGTGGGCACCACAGGGGAACCAAGTCAATGCAAACCCCTGAAAACAAAGAAAACGCCGTGGGTTCGAATCCTCCGCCCCGACCATTTATTCGCAAGGCCGCGATCAGCGGCGCAGGCTTGCACTTAGCCAGGCACCCGCGAGCATTGCAGGCACAAGCAGCAAGGCCGCCGACTGCCCCAACCCGGCAGAGACCAGCGCAGGGCCCGGGCAATAGCCTGACAGCCCCCAGCCCAGGCCGAACAGCATCGCACCCGTCAGCAAGCGCCAATCCACTGTGGCGCTCGATGGCTGCGCGAAGGTGTTGGCCAGCAGAGGGCGCTGGCGGCGGCGCAGCCAGGCAAAGCCGGGGATGGTGACGGCAAGCCCACCGGCCATCACGACGGCCAGCGAGGGGTCCCAATTCGCATCGAGCGTGAGAAAACCCAGCACCTTCGCAGGGTCGGCCATGCCGGAAACCACCAGACCCGCCCCAAAGAGAAGGCCGGAGAGCACCGTGATTGATCGATTCAGCATGGTTCAGCTCCAGAGTGGGCGCAGCCATGTGGCGGCCAGCATGCCCACAGCCATGAATGTCAGCACTGCGAGCAGAGAGCGCCGCGAAAGTCGCGCCAGGCCGCAGATTCCATGCCCGCTGGTGCAGCCGCTGCCCAGTTGCGTGCCCACGCCAACCAACAGGCCGGCGCACACCAGCAGCAGCTTGCTGCCCGGGCTCGCGGGCCACTCCGCCACCGGCAATGCCATGCCAGCGCGCACGGCCAGCCAGCCTCCGGCCACCAGCCCCAGCAGGAACAGCCATCGCCAGCCGCGCTGCGCGCGCTCACCCCAGAGCGCGCCATAGGCAATGCCGCTGATGCCAGCGATGCGGCCCAACGCCGCATACAGCAGCAGGGCGGCGAGGCCGATCAGCAGGCCACCGGCGAAAGGTAGTTGAAGTGACTGTATCGATACCATAGGGGGTATAGTATTCAGCGGGTCATGGCAACACAAGGATGCACGGCATGCCGGAATGGGACGCAGGCAAGACGCAGGTACTGGCTCGGCTGAAGCGTGCCGAGGGGCAGGTGCGCGCCGTCATCGGCATGGTGGAGCGCGAGGACGACTGCGAGCGCGTCACCCAACAGCTCGCCGCCGCCCGCAAGGCGCTGGACCGCGCCTTTTACGACCTCATGGCCTGCATGACCCGGCGCGAGCTGGAGGCCGCCGGTGTGAGCGGCCGCAAGGCGATGGATGGCGTCAAGCACATCACCGACCTGCTTGCGCGCTATGGCTGACCCGGTGATCGCCATCGGCATCGTGGTGGGGCTGATCCTCGGGCTCACTGGCGCGGGCGGCTCGGTGCTGGCGGTGCCGCTGTTGATGGCCGGCCTGGGCTGGTCGCTGACTCAGGCAGTGCCCGTGGCCTTGCTGGCGGTGAGCGCGGCAGCGGCACTGGGCACCTGGGCGGCGTGGCAGCATGGCATCGTGCGTTATCGCGCCGCACTGCTGATGGCCCTGCTCGGCATGCTGCTCGCCCCGCTGGGCTTATGGACAGCCGAGCGCCTGCCGCCAGCGCAACTGGCATGGATGTTCTCTGCCCTGCTGACGCTGGTGGCAGCACGCCTGCTGCGGCAGGCTTTGCTGGCGCCGCAGGAGACCATCGTGCTGCGCGGCTCCGAGTTGCACGAGGCGGCCAATAGCAAGCCGCCCACCTGCCAGCTCAGCACCGAAACCGGGCGCATCGTGTGGACCCAGCCCTGCCTCTGGGCGGTGGCTGCCACCGGTGGCGTCACCGGCTTTTTGTCGGGCCTGATGGGTGTCGGCGGCGGCTTCGTGATCGTGCCCGCCCTGCGCGCGGTGACGGGCCTGTCGATCCACGCCGCCGTGGCCACCTCGCTGATGACCATCGCGCTCACCAGCCTCGGCACGGTGGGCCTCTCGCTGCTGCGCGGGCAGGCCATGCCCTGGGGCGTTGCCCTGCCCTTCATGCTCGCTGCACTCGGCGGCATGGCGGCGGGCCGCTGGCTGGCACCAAAGGTGGCAGGGCCCTTGTTGCAACAAGGCTTCGCGGTGCTGATGCTGCTGGTCGCCGCTGCCATGCTGGTCCACTCGCTCGGAGGTTTCTGAACCATGCTGTTCCGCCAACTGTTCGATGCCGAATCCAGCAGCTACAGCTATCTGCTGGCTGCACGCGCGGGCGGCGAGGCCCTGCTGATCGACCCGGTGAAGGCGCACACCGAAAGCTACCTGCAACTGATCGGGCAACTGCGCCTGAAGCTGGTCATTGCCGTGGATACCCACACTCACGCCGACCACATCACAGCACTCGGCGCGCTGCGCGAAAGCACCGCCTGCGTGACCATGATGGGCGAGCACAGCAAGGCCGAGTGTGTCTCAGCGCGCTTTGGCGATGGCGAGCTGATCCGGCTCGATGGCCTGAGCCTGCGCGCGCTCTACACGCCGGGCCACACCGACGAATCCTTCAGCCTCGTCATGGACGACCGCGTGTTCACTGGCGATGCCCTGCTGATCCGTGGCACCGGCCGCACCGACTTCCAGAACGGTGACGCCCATGCGGGCTACGACTCGTTGTTCAACAAGCTGCTGCGCCTGCCGGACGAGACGCTGGTGTACCCCGCCCACGACTACAAGGGCTGGATGGTCAGCAGCATCGGCGAAGAGCGGCAGTTCAACCCGCGCCTGCAAGTGAAGTCTGCCGCCGAATACGCAGCGTTGATGGGCGCGCTCAAGCTCCCCACCCCGAAGCTGATGGATGTCGCCGTGCCTGCCAACCTGCGCTGCGGTGTGGCCCCCTGAGCAAGGTGCTTCTGCCACACCGAGCGCCACGCGCCAGCGCGAAAGGTGGCGCGCAATATGATGGCAGCCATGCCCCTAAAAACTTCAATCCCAAGCCTCATTCCCGCCATCGCCCTGCTCGCCGCACTCGGGCTTGCCACACCCGCACAGGCGCACTCTTTCGGCGTCATCTACACCCTGCCGGTGCCGTTTTGGCTCTATGCCTGGTCGGCCTCGGCGGCACTCATCGTCTCGTTCGTCATCGTCGGGGTGTTTGCCACACGGTCGGCTGATTCACCGGCAGGCCCGATTGAAGCGGGCCGCATCCGCGAGCTGCCAGGCTGGCTGCTGCCGCCGTTGAGAGCCGGTAGCCTCGGCGCGCTGCTGCTCTGCATTGCCGCCGGCCTGTTCGGCACGGCCAACCCGTACGGCAACTTCAACATGACCTTCTTCTGGATCGTGTTCGTGCTCGGCTTCGCCTACCTCACCGCGCTGGTGGGCGATCTCTACAGTCGCATCAGCCCCTTCGCCACCCTCTCACGCTGGCTGCCGCAACGCGGCTTGCTGAGCTACCCGGCCGCACTCGGCTATGCACCGGCGTTGATCTTCTACGCCGCATTCCTCTGGCTCGAACTGTTCAGCGGTGGATCGCCCCGCACGCTGTCATGGGCGCTGCTGATCTACAGCGCCTGCACCCTGCTCGGCGTGCTGCTGTTCGGCGCACGCGACTGGCTGCGCCACGGCGAGTTCTTCGCCGTGTGGCTGCGGCTGATCGCCCGCATGGCACCCATCGCATTTGAAGATGCGCACAGCCGCCGCTTCCGTTGGCGCTGGCCCTTTTCCGGCCTGCGCCAGAAAACCCCCGAGCACTGGACGCTACTGCTGTTCGTGCTTTTCATGCTTTCCTCCACCGCCTTCGACGGCCTGCACGAGGCCAAGGTCTGGGTCGAGCTGTACTGGCGCACGCTCTACCGCGAGGTGCTGAGCGGCTGGTACGGCAGCAACCCGATGGCCGCCTTCCCCCAAATGCGTGCGCTCTACCAGCACTGGCAACTCGGCTGGCTGCTGATATCGCCCTGGCTGTATTTCGGCCTCTACTGCGCCGGCATCACGCTGATACGCATCCTGCTGGAAAAGCGGCATTCCCAGATGCAGCTCGCCACAGCCTTCATGCCCTCGCTGCTGCCCATCGTGCTGGTCTACCACATCACCCACTACTACACGCTCATCGAGACCCAGGGCATACGCATCATCGCGCTCGCCAGCGACCCTTTCGGCAAAGGCTGGGACCTGTTCTGCACCGCCACCTGGTTCCGCCGCGTGTTCGTGCCCGACTCCGCCGTGGTCTGGCATGTGCAGGTGGCCTTGATCCTCATCGGCCACATCATCAGCGTCTACGTCGCCCACCTCATCGCACTTGATCTGTTCAAGAACCGACGCAGCGCCACCTTGAGCCAGTTGCCCATGCTGGCGCTCATGGTCGCGTTCACCGTCAGCGGCTTGTGGATACTTTCGCAGCCGATCCGTGCTGCTCCCTGATCAATCTGGCCCAGACGACGAGCGCCGCTTAAGCTGCCGCATGAATCTCACCCTTGATGCCGCCATCGCCCGCTTCGGCACTGGCGCCAAAGCCAAGCTCAGCAACGCCGCCGCCAGCGGCCAGCCGGAGGATCAGCTCCGCGCCCCCTTCGAGCGCCTGCTCGCCGACATGGCCGAAAGCGACAGGGCTGCTCTGCAATGCGCGTGAAAAAGCTCGCCTATGCGCCGCCCTACCAACTGACAGCAGACATCCTGCAAAAAGTCAGTGAGATTTCGCTGGCGCTGGGTCGTTGGCAGGCCAGCAACACGCAGCCGCTGTCACCACGGCTACGCCGCAGCCAGCGCATTCGCACCATTCAAGCCTCGCTGGCCATCGAGGCCAATACCCTTACCGTCGAGCAAGTCACCGCCTTGATGGGCGGCAAGCGGGTGCTGGCCCCCGTGAAAGAAGTGCAGGAGGTGCGCAATGCCATTGCCACCTACGAGCTTCTGCCAGAGTGGCAGGTGCACCGCGAGCCAGACCTGCTGGCGGCACATCGCCAGTTGATGCTGGGCTTGGTCGATGACGCAGGTCGCTATCGCAGTGGTGGTGTCGGCATCTACCGCGACGGCGCCTTGCTGCACATGGCCCCGCCCGCCAGCCGGGTGCCCAAGCTCATGGCTGATTTACTGAGCTGGCTGGGCAGGGGCGAGGTGCATCCGCTGATTGCGAGTTGCGTGTTCCATTACGAGTTCGAGTTCATCCACCCCTTTGCCGACGGCAATGGTCGCATGGGGCGGCTGTGGCAGACCTTGATCTTGAGTCAATGGAACCCGCTGTTGGCTTGGCTGCCGGTGGAGACTGTGGTGCGCGAGCAGCAAGCCGCCTATTACCAAGCCATTGGCGATTCCACGCGGCAGAGCAGCAGCACGCCCTTCATCGAGTTCATGCTTCGGGCACTGCTTAGCACGCTGCACATCGCTGGGAATAGCGACCAAGTAGGCGATCAAGTAAGCGATCAAGTACGGCAACTGCTCAAAGCCCTGCGCGGCAGCGAATCGCTGAAAGCCGCCGAGCTGATGCAGCGCCTCAAGCTCAAGCACCGGCCCAGTTTCCGCAGCCGTTATCTAGGCCCTGCGCTGACTGCGGGGCTGATCGAGATGTGCGCGCCTGATAGTCCCCGCAGCCCCTTGCAACGCTATCGACTCAGCTCAATCGGAGCGAAGCTCAAGCCTTGATTAAGCCCGGATCCACCATGCTCTCCGACGCCAACTTCCGCCGCATCCTCTGGCTCAGCGCCTTGACCAACCTCGGCGGCGCGCTGCTGTTCGCCCTGCCGGCCTGGCCGCTGGGGCAGCTGGCAGGCCTGCCCGCCGACGTGCCGCTGTTCTACCGCGCCTTCGTAGCACTCTTCGTGCTGATCTACGCCGGCATGTATGCCTGGCTGGCCATGCAGCCCGTCATCCACCGCCCCATGGTTGTACTCGCGGCCATTGGCAAGAGCAGCGCCTTTCTGCTGGTGCTGCTGCTCTGGCTGATGGGCGCGGCCAGCGTGATGAGTCTGGCGCTGCTGTCTGCCGATCTAGCCCTGGCCGCGCTCTATCTCGCCTGGCTGCGGCGCAGCCGGTAAGCCAGCAGCGGCAGCAAGGCCCACAGCGACCACGCGCCACCGAAGCGCCCGCCGCCGCCCGCAGGCCGAGCCTGCACGGGCGCCGGACTGATCACCGGCGGCACCACGCTGCCATTGCCGGGGCTGGGTGGATTGACGACTGGTGGCGTTGGGGGCGCGGCGTTCTCAGCCGTCACCGCAGGCAACATCAGTGCTGCGCCGTTGATCTCACCGAAGGCGTCTTTCGCGCCACCCGCTGCAACCAGGGCGACATCGCCGACGGCAAGCCGCGTGTCTGCCACCCATCGGCCCTGCTGCAAGGTCGCAGGCAGGTTCTCCACCGCAGCACCCGCGCGCTTCACCTGCACGCTGACGCTGGCGATGGCCGCACCCTGTGCCCAGGGGCGGAAGGTGCAGGTACGGCAGATCGTGGGGCTGGCGTCGTCGGCAATGGCAGCGATACCTTCGAGCGTGTAGCTCTTGGGATAGATGCTGTCAGGCACCACCACACTCACCTGCCCGGCTGCGATGCGGCCATCCTGCACCTGCACGCCAGGCCAGGCGCTGACGGTGAAGGGCGAGCTTTCCAGTCGATAAGGCGTGAGCGCGGCACCACTCAAGGTTTGCCCTTGCACGACGAAGCGATAGCGCCCCTCCGGTGTTTGACCGATGCCGAGCGGAAGCGGGTCGAAGGCCTCGAACACGGCCGTCCACTGCCACTCGAACTGCCCGGCCTTGGCGGCGAGCAGCTCGGCTTCGCCCTGCGGAAAGGCGAGGAAGCTCTGCACCGCACCCTCCTGCGTGGCGAAGGGCTGCCAGGCACCCGCCACTTCGCGCTCGACCGTGACCAGTGGATTGTCGTGGCTGTTGCCGCCGCCACGCCAGACCATGCTGGCGGCGGAGAGGCGCGTGATGTCGGCGGGCTGGTCAAGCACCGCAGGCTCGCCCATGTCGTCGGCCACGCTGCCGAGCCTGGCGGCGAATGCAGCGGCACTCGCCTGCCCGGCGGCGGTGGCCTGAGCGACCTGCCGCTGCTCGTCGGCCATCGCCTGTGCGGCGAGGGGATCGGCCGGTACGGCAGGCCCGTCCTTCATCGCAGCCGCCATACGCACCAGGCGCGTCACCATGAAATCCGCCGTGTGCGGGCCGTAGGCGGTGAGCGCCTTGCGGTAGCTGTCGCGGCTCAGGTACTCGCGGTAGCTCACGGTATAGCCGTTGTAGTCGCCGGTGTGGCCCAAGCCCACCACCAGCGAATAGCCCAGATCAGCGGGCAATTCTTCGCGGGTGAAGTTGCCCCAAATCTCGCTCGCGTCGGCCGGCTCGCTGCCCTGCGCGGCAAGGGCATTGGCGGGGGCGTCCCAACCTGCTGCATCGTTGTGGATCTGCGCGCGCATGCGCTCGACGCGCGCGGCGTCGGCCAGACTGCCGGGGATCTTGCTGATGCGATCCGCCGTCGGTGCATAGCGCGCAAGTTGCTGCGCGCACAGCGGGTCGCTCAGGTTCTCCGGCAGCAGGCAGACGTAGTCGAAGCCACTCCACTGATCGCCCTGTAAGGTGTTGGCGCGGCTCTTGAGGTTGAGGATGAGATCGACCTGCGCCTCGCAGGCGCAGCTGCCGAGCAGCACCTCGCCGAGGCGCACGGCCTGCAAATGGATGCGCTGGTTCTCTTCCACCGCCGGGTGGCCGGGGGCGTCGTAGTGGCCGGGGATCGGCGTGCCGGCCGGCACGTTGCCGAAGACCGGCCCGAACACATCGCCCAGGCCGGGGAAGCCGTTGTCCTCACTGCGCGCGCAGTCGGGCAGCCCAGCAACCGGCACGCCGACATCGCCCTGAAAAGTCTGCGCGCTGTTGCAGTTGCTCACACTCGGATACGGATGGCTCAGCGGCCCGGCAGTCCAGAAATTGCTCACCGCCACCGGGAAGTCGCTGGTGAACGGCACGCGCCCTTCACCACGACCAATCGCGTCGAAACCTTCGCGTGCCGCACTGGCGAGGATGAAGCCCGCACGCTCCACCTGCGCCCATCCCGCATGCGCCCAGGCGCGGCGGATGCCGTCCGGCAGCGTCGAGGTGCTCTCGCGGTCATACGGGCCTTCGCTGCTGCCCACGTCACCCTGTGAGAACAGCAGCGGCGCACCGGTGAGCTTTTCAAAGTGATGGCGCATCGCGGTGACGAAATCGCCGCTCACCAGATGATGGCCATCGAGGCCCTCCGGGTGCTGGCCGAAGTTGATCCACGCCGCGAGCGGCTTGGGCGCAGCACCGCTCACATCATCGAAGCGCAGCACGGTGAGGTCGTTGTCGTTGAAGTCGCGCGGGTAGCCTGCGGGTGTGCCGTCGAGTGCCACCGAAGGGCCGACGATGTTGTCCTTGACGATGGTGTGTTGCACCACCGTGGCACCCATGCGCGCGGGCTTGAGACCCGCCACGGCCTGCTCCACTGCGGCGGCCAGCGCGCGCGCCTGCTGCTCGAAGGCGGTGGCGTTGTAGGCATCCTGAAACACCCAGACGCCTGCCGATTGCGTGAGCTGATAGGGCGAGCTGTGATTGTGCGAGGCCGAATGCACCAGCTGCGCGTAGCCGATGCCGCTGCTGCCTGCGGCCAGCAAAGCGGCGACGCGGCGCAGCAGCAAATCCTGCGCGAGATAGCTGTCGGAAGTCAGCAGCGCCACGCGCCCGCCATTGCTGCCCTCGATGACGATGGCGCGCGCCGAGGTGCGCGACTGCACGCCATAAGTGCCGAGCTTGGCGGTGGAGTAATTCTGCGGGTCGCGCCCGCCGTTGCCGGTCTGCCCAGGGCCGGTGCTGGTGCCGGCATACTGGCCCGCCGAGGCACCCAGCAAGCCGGTGGCATCGACTACACCGACACCCGCCTTGATCGCGGCCTGCGCGGCCCATGCCGGCAGCGCCAGCAACAGCGCCGTGAACAGCCGCTGTCTCACGGCCGCACCTCGATCATCGCGGTGCCGCTCGCATACGGAACACTGCGCGTGCCGCCCGCAAAACCCGTGAGGCTCAGCACACCGGGCGCATCGGCGGTCAGCGCCAGCGTGACGGGTGCGGCGGTGTCGATGCCCGCGCGCGGCAGGTCGAGCGTCGCGGCCTTGAGATTGCTCAAGCTGACCGTGAGCTTGTTCTCCACCGCGATGGCGGGTGGCGCGCCCCAGCTGCGGTTGGTTTCTGCATAAGGCAGCGGCACCGCGCCACCGCTGGCACCGGCCGTGCTCACCGGGTCGCCCAGGCCACAGGCGTGGCTGAAGGCATCGATGCGGCCCTTCACCGGCGCATCGGGCGTGCCGATCTCGATGGCCTTTAAGCCCGAGACCCAGTAGGCATGGTCGTGGACGAGGTCGAACTCGGGCCTGTCTTCCACCGGCAGCACGCTATAGGTCACGTGGTAGGGATTGCGATCCACCTGCGTATCGGCGAGGAAGGGCATAGCCATCGGGTAGTTGTCGAGCAGGAACAGCGTGTAGTGCTCGGCACTCGGGAACGAGAGAAAGCGATGGCGGTAACCCAGCTGCTCGAAGCCGTCGATGCCATTCACCGGGTCACCCGCGTTCTGCGCCAGGGGGCCTGGGTATGGCACCAGCTCGTCCTCTACCGCATTGAGGTTGAGGTAGGGCAGATTGCGCACGTTTTCGAGGATGAGATTGGTGAGTGTCGAGGCCCCGCCCGTGGGCGCGGTGCCGGGCACCCATTGCAGCTCACCGGGTGGCCCCACTTGCGAGAAGGCCTTGCCGAACAGGTCGGGATACAGCACCCCGTAGCGATAGGTCGCATAGCCGCCCATCGAGTAACCGGTGACGGCGCTGCGGTTGGCATCGACCTTGAAGCGGCGCGCGATGTCGGCCCAGACCTCGAAGGTATCGGCCTCGGCGGAGTCGTCGTACCAGTTGCGCGGGCCGCGCCCGAGCGTGGTGGGCACGTAGGCACCCAGCGCCTCGCCGATCTGCTGCACGTACTGGCTGCCGTTGTACTGCCAGTGCTGCTGGCCGTTGCTGTGGAAGGCCCAGTGCATCGGGTGCGCCTTGCCATCCACCGCCGTGGTGGGGATGTAGAGCGAATAGGGTTGCAGCGCGCCCAAGTAAACAGGATCGTTCTGCGCCAGATCACGCCCCTCGCCGACTGGGCCCAGCGCGAAGCGGCTGGCGTAGATCGGCAGGATGGTGCCGGTCGCAGGCACCGTGCTGCGATTGGCCTTGGCAGCGAGATCGCCGAACTTGACGACGTGCTGGTAATGCGTCGGCTGCTTGCTGCGGATGAACTCGCTCTGGAAGGTTTCCGCCGAAGTGTTCTGCCGCACCACAGGTTCGTCGAAGCGAAATCCTAAGTTGAAGATACCCGCCGGTGTGCGGTCGAACAGCGTGCCGTCTTTCACCGCACCCGGCTGAGTCGCCGTGGGTGCGGCAGCAGGCATCAACCAGCCGCCGGAGGCGGCGTCATACAGGCCCACCGCGACGGTGATGGCAACATCACCAACCGGGTTGTGCGCAGCCTTCGGCACGAACACCCACATCTGGTTGGCGACGAGATCGGTGCTGATGGTGAGCGGCGTCACCGTCATCGCCCCACCCGCGCCGAACTTCACATGTTCGGCACCCGTGCCCCAGAGAGTGATCACCTCATCGGTGCCGGGGAACGGTGCGCCCGGATCGCGGTTGAGCAGGCTCACGCCGGTCGCGGCATTGCGATCCATGTCGAAGACAATGGCGGTGATGGTGGTGTCGCGCTCCAGCAAGGTGTTGAGGCTGATGCGATAGGCGGTGTCATCCGCCCCCGGCGCGATGCGGAACTCGACCAGGTCTGCCGCGTTGCCACCATAGCGCGCGAAGTTGGTCGGATAGTCGATGTCGCCCACGCGCGGCTCCAGGCCGTTGACGTCGGAGTTGCCCACGGTCACGCCGGTCTCGTTCAGGTCATCGTTGCTGACATCGCTGCCGTAGTCGTCGTAGAGGTAGTCCTGATACAGGTATTCGCCATTCACGTACGCCTCCTGCCCCTGCACGAGGATGGGGGCAGCCACGAAGCGCGGGTGATGGTTTTGCAGTTGTGGATTGCTAACCGCTGGTGCGTAGAGCAGCGCCGGGCCAGGCCGCACGCCGCTGCTGACCTGCGGCAGGCCCGCCAGCACCGGCAACGGTGCGGCATCCGGCGCGCGGCAGCTGGCGAATCTGGCGACCGGCTGCGATGGCGGCATTTCCGCCGGCGGCAACAGTGGCGCCACCGCCGCAGGCGCGCCGCTGTTGCCGCAGCCTGCCAGCAGCGCCGCACCCAGAACCAGCCCAGCAGCGGCGCGGCTCATGGCGCAGGCACTGTGCCGGCCACACCGAACAGCGGCCCATACGCCTGCTCGCGCAAGGTCGGCACCGTGAGCGGGCCCATCGACACGCCCTCCTCGTAGCCGAGCGGGAACAGCGGATCCGGCTCGGTGACGAGGCCGGTGCCGTTCTCGGTGGTGTACTGGCTTTCATCCAGCATGTAGCCGAGCGATTCCTGCGTGAGGCCAAACAGCATCATGTCGGTGGGCGAGAGGCTGCGGATGTAGCGGCCGAGGATCGACGATCCTTCGCCGGGGATGGTGGCGATCTCCAGCGCCGTGCAGCCCACCTTGCCCAGGCTCACACGGCTCACCAGCACATTGGCGACGTTCATCACCTGCGGTGCGACGGTGGCCTTGGCGTCCGGGTCCGGCGGCAGCAGGAAGTCGTAATAGCCGTTGAAGTAGCCCTTCGCCGCGAGTGCCAAAAACAGATGGTTGGTCACCGGCACGCTGGCCACGCGGCTGTCGGCCACGATCTGCGGGCCGGTTTGGGGTGCGAAGCGTTTCAGACCGTCATCGACGATCTGCAAGGCGCGGTTGGCGAGCGTGGTGCCGAAGGCATCGGCGCGCACGAAGTCATCCGAGCCTTCCGGCGGCTGCGGGTCCGCCGCACCGGTGTTGGGCGAGGCGTCCGCAATGTCGCCGTTGAAATACACCGCCGTGCTGCCGGGGTACACCGCTTCCAGCCGGTCGTTGAAAGCACCCACCCAGTCGCCGTGGATCAACTTGTTACCGGCCCCCAGCACCGTGGGGTGCGCCACGTATTGCACCAGCGTACCCGTTACCAGACCGGTCACGCTGTTCCGTGCCTGCAACACCGTCATGCGCTTGTCGGTGCCGATGGTGTCATCCGTGCGGCGGTAGTTGTTGAAAGTCGGCTCGGTGAGGTCTTGCTGCGCATACGCCACTTCGACATCGGCGAGATTCGCCATCGCCTCGGTCGCCGCGGCCTCGGCCTGCGTGTAGAGCAGCTGCCGCCACTCGAACGGCACCCCGCCCCACAGGCCCTGCAAGTCACCGCTCTGGTGCGTGTGCGTGGCGCCAAACAGGATGTTCTCCTTCGCCACGCCCGTCACCGCATTGATGCGGCGCTTCACGCCCTCCTGGATGACGTTGCCGATGCCGATGGCATCGAGCGTGACGAAGGCGATCTTCTGCTCGCCCTGCGTCAGCAACAGCAGGCGGATGTGGATGTCGCGGCCCACGCCCTCGGCGGGCGTCTTGATCGGCACCACCAGCGGCGTGCAGGGCGCCACATCCACATCACGGATGCCGAATCCACCCTGATAGAAGAACTGCGTCGTGGTCGGGCAGAACTCGTGCGGCAGGCCGGCGATCATTTCCGCCGTGGGGCTGACCACGCGCTTGGCGGCACCGGCCTTATAGCTGGGCCCGCCGGCATCGTCGTCGAGGATCGCGCCGAGTGCGGAGGTGGTCTGCACTACTGCCTCCCTCGGCTCGCTCAGCACCAGGCTTAAGGAACGTTCCAGATCGTGGCAGTCATTGCCCAGTAGCGGCACGCGCACGGTCTTGCTGGTCTCGCCCGGCGCAAAGCTCAGCTCGCCCGCGGCACTGCTGTAGTCGGTGCCGGCCTTGGCGCTGCCATCCTGCGTGGCAAAGCGCACGCTGACCGTCTTGCTGCTGGCAGGGCTGAGCAGCACGGTGAAGACCAGCGCCTGGTCGCTGCCCTCCTGCATCTGGGTCGGTGCGACGCTGAGCGTCGAGGCTTTAGAGCCCGCGCCGGAAGGCAGCTGGCTGTTGCCGCAGGCAGCAAGCAGCGAGGCTGCCGCTGCGATGAGCGCGGTGCGCAGAAAGTGGTTCATGGGTGTCTCCGACGGCGCAGGGCCAGCAGTGTGATGAAGGGCAGCAGCAGCGCCAGCGGCAGGGCACCGCCGAAGCGGCCGCCGCCACCGGCTGCGACCGGCGCGCCGCCGATGCTGCCGGGGGGCGGCGCGGTGCTGATGGTCTTGCGCGTGAGCGTGCCGAGTGCGGCAGGCAGACCGGTGGCGGTGACGGTGCTGCTGCCCGCCTGTGCGGCAAGCGCCGTCAAGGCCAGCGTGCTGCTGCCGCCACTGCCGCTGGCGAAGCGCGCCTGCGTGGTGAACGGCAGCGATGCCGCCGGTGCGAGCGTGAGCGCACTGGGCAGGCTCACCGCGATCTGCGTCGCCGATGCAGGCACCGCAACAGTGATGACCATCGCGCCCTGCGTCAGCGTCAGCTGATCGACCACCCCAGCGCTGCCGAGGGTGAATGTGAGCGCATTGAGCGTGACGGCACTGGTGCCGGTGTTGGCCAGCGTGAAGCGGCCCGCAGCGACGGTCGCCGCCGCATCGCCGGTGGCGTTTTGCGGCATCGCGGTGAGTGCGAGGCCGAGCACGGGTGCTACCACATCGCCGATCTGCACGGTGACGAACTTCGCGCGATTGCCCTGCTCGTCCACCGGCAGGATCGCCACGAAGCCCGCGCTCTGTGCAGCATTGAAGGGGATGCTCGCTGCCGTGCCACCTGCTGCACTGCCGCTGACAGCTGTCAGCGGTGTTGCGAGATACCAGTCATCCGCCGTGACGATCTCGCGTGCCGACGTGCGCAGCTCATACTTGGCGACCATGCCTGCGCCCCAGTCATCGCCCGGTGCGGTGAACTGCAAGGCCCCGCCCTCAAACTTCAAACCCTTCACCCGGTTGGGCGGACGGCAGTCGGTCTGGTAGCGGCCGGTGCGGCATTCGTCGTGCGATTCCGTCCACCATTCACTGTTATTGGCGGTGGTCGCATCGCCATCGAGGTTCCACACGAAGCGCCAGCCCTCGCGCGTCGAGGTGACCAGGTTGAGCTTGCCGTCGCCATCGACATCCGCAATCGCCGGCACCGCAAACTGCCAGCCGCCGGTGAGCTTGGGGAACTTCGGTGCGAGCATGCCGGTGCTGGTGTAGGCGTTGAGCAGGTAGAGGCCGGAGCCTGCGATCACCTCGTTCGCCCCCGCGCCATCGACGTTGGCGATGGCGGGCGACGACAACAATCCATAGTCGTCATGCGCAGTGGGGAAGCCCGCGAGATAGGGCTCCGGCGCACTGGCATCCCAGGCTTGCACCACATGGTTGTAGGGCAGGTTCTGGCCGACCAGCAGCAGGTTGGCGACCTGCCCCACCGTCACGCCCACCTTAGCCACATCGAGCTGACCGCGCCCGTCAATGTTCCCGACGATGGCGTTCTCGAACAGGTTCAAGATCTTGCCCGCCTCGCTGCTCGCACCGCCATTGACCGCGCCCTGTGAGCCGAAGGCTGCCGTGGTGCCTGCGCCGCGAAACACGGTGACGTTGCCGGTGGTCATCGAGGCGATCACATCGTCACGGCCATCACCGTCGAAGTCCGCCACCGCCGTGCCGTGCTGCGGGCCGACGAAGGGCAGCACGTCCGGCAGGATGCCGGTGAGCGCCTTGGGCCAGCCTGCGAACGGCGTGCCGTCGTTCTTGTAGGCATACACGCGCGTCTGCCCGCCCGCCGTGTTGGCGAGGATGTAATCGAGCACCGCACCGCTGCCGCCCGTGAGCGGCGGTGGGCCCGCAGGCGGCATCGCCTCGCCGGGGATCACGTCGCCTGAACCGGTGACGATTTCGAGCTGGCCATCGCCATCGAGGTCAGCCAGCGAAGGCGTCTGGATCAGCTCGCCGCGCGCGTCGAGACGCTCCGGCGCGGTCGCCTCTTTCACTTCCACCGGGAAGCCCGCGCGTGGCTCACCCGTGCGGCCGTTCCACACATAGATGAAGCCATCGAGTGCGGCGACGATGATCTCGCGGTCGCCGAGGCCATCGCCTAAGCCATCGAGATCGGCGATCACCGCACTGCCCAGCAGCCCGCGCTTGGGGTGGTCGCGGCCATTGCGTTTGTCGGGCGTGGAGTTGGCGGGGTCGATGCCCAGAGTGAGGCGCACGGTGCCGTCTGCGCGCAGCACGAAGATGCGGCCGTCACCCGCCGCCAACACGATGTCTGGCTCGAAGTCGCCATCGAGATCGGCCACCGCCGGCGTGCGCAATCCACCCGTCACCGGCGGCACCGCGCCGCTCTTGAAGCCGGGTGCATCGGGGTGGGCGTAGAAGGTGGGCGGCAGCTGCCAGCAAGCGCCGCCGTTGAAGCTGGCGAGCCGCGTGCCGTCGTGGCGATAGGCGCACAAGGCACCGCCGCTGGTGGCATCGAGAAACTCCAGCGTGCCGTCGCCGTCGAGATCGACCAGCGTCGGTGAGGTCTCGCCGCCCACATCCACAAACTTCGGCCAGCCCGCCGTCCAGGTCGGGTCGTGGTGTGCGAAATAGACCTTGCGGTCTTCGCCGCGATTGCCGAAATTGTCGGTGACGGCGAGGCGCACCGTGAAGGTGTGCTGGTTGACGTTGGCGCGAGCGGCAGCGCTCTGTGTGAAGGTGCCGGTGCGGCTGCCGGTGATGGCATCGGCAATCTCATCGAGCGGCAGCGCGCCGAGTGTGGCGTCGTCGCCAGTCGGACAGGCGCTGCTTGCAAACTCCGTGTAGCTGCCTTCTTCCGGCTCGATGCCGAGGCCGTATTCGAGCGTGTAGGTGCAAGCCGTCGCACGCTTGGCACGTGCGAAGCCGGTGATGGGCACGGTCTTGCTGGTGTTGGCCGTGCCGGGGTCGAGCAGATGCCACCAGGCGGGGGATTCGATCAGCGCCTCGGGTGGCAGCTTCTCCGGCGCGATGCGGCGGATCGCATCGCCCAGATGCGCGCGGCCATAGCCGAACTGTTCGTCGAAGCCGACCTGCGAAGGGTCGGGCGTGCCGAGGCCGAGCGTATTGCCCGGCGTCACGTCTTCCGCCGTCATGGTCAGCAGCTGCTTGACCTCGTTGCTGGTCAATCGCCCGCCGATCTGTGCGGCCACTTCCAGCCCGCGCGAATGCAGCAGGCCACCCGCGCCACCGGCCTGCCCGGTGTCGATGGAGCCGGTGACGCCGACGAAGCACACCGTCGCCTTGGCACCAAACTGGGTAAGCCCTGAGTTGCGGAACCAGGTCTGCACCGGCACGCCGAAGCTGCCGGAGCCGCCGAAGTCAAAGAACTCCGACGACAGCCCATGCACATCCGCCACGCAGCCATTGATGTAGATCGAGTCGTTGTAGTTGGTCGGGTAGTTGTGGTTTGCGGTGTTGAGGTCGCTCGACACCTGCATAAGCGCCACACCCTTGCTCGCCGCATAGTCGTTGGCGGCTTTCGACGACGGCGTGTTCTGCAACATGCCGATGGCGGCGACCGTCGCCAGCACGCCCTGATCTGCCGCATAAACCATTGCCGCCGCCCAGGTGTCGCCCGGCGTGACGAAGGTATCCCAGACGCGCAGCGGCATCACCGAGCAGCGCGGGCACACACCGATGTTGCCCGCCGCGTCGTCGCCCTCCTCCGCCGCATCGTTCATGCGCCCCGTGCCGTGGCCGCCCGCTGCCGAGTAGCTGGTGGTGTCCGAGGCGTCGTTGTCGTCCTCGAAGAAATCCCAGCCTGCGATGTCGTCGATGTAGCCGTTGCTGTCGGCGTCGGTGCCGTCGCTGAAAGCACGCAGTACGTCCTGTGCGTCGATGGCATCGGCGATGCCATCCGGCCCCGCGTTTTTATCGACGCGCGCATCGTCGTTGTAATCCATGACGTTGAACGCGCCATCGCCATTGACGTCATAGCCGTTGAAGATCACATCGCTTGGATTCGTCAGCACTGTGCCAGCCGCATTGCGCGGGCGCGGCAGCTCTTTTTCGTTCAAGCGCACGCGCAGGCGCACGCCGTTGTTATTCCAGCGAATGCCCGTATCGGTGACGGCCACCGTCGCATCGAAGCGGCCAATCGACACCTTCCATGCACTATCGGCAGACACGCCAGAAACCTGCCCCTCGCCCATCTTCGGCCCTTCGAGATAGGTGGCGATATTGGTCGGCGGCGGCGGAATGCCCGTGGGCGGGACTGGCGGTGGCTGCGGGCCGTAGCTGGGCGCGAAGCCGAAGAGATTGACCGACTGCGTGAACAGATCGCCCGCGCAGCTCTGGCCGTCTTCGTCGTCGCTCTCGGCGCAATCGTATTCGGGGTCGTCCGGTGTGCCGATACGCAGGTCGGGGTCGGTCGAGGGAAAGCGGCCGGATGCCGCACCGACGGCGAGCGCGATGGTGAGCAGCGAGAGTGCAGAGAAGAGCGTCTTGTTCATGGTGAAATCACAGTGAGGCAGCGCAGGAGGAGCCGGGCATCGGCGTCTTCCACTTCGGGTCATCCACGGCATAGCTGCGCACGCGCAGGTAGTCCTCGGGGTCGTTCAGGTAATCGAGTTCGGGCGGGTTGGGCATGGAGGCGATCTCAGCCTTCCACTGCACTTCGTAGCTCTCGGCACCGGGGCCGACGGCGGGTGCCCAGGCATCGTGGTGGTTCGGCAGCTGCACTTTCGGGTGCGCGCTGCGCACGTACTGGCCCACATCGCGCAGCCCACTGGTGACGGCACCAAAGCCGACGATGGTGCCGAGCTGCACATCGACGCAGGCGGGGAAGCTATCGAGCGCGCAGTTGATCTCCGCCGCTTTCAACTTGCCCTCGGCAAGCGGCCCGGAAGAGTTGTGCCAGAGCAGCGTGAAGTCGCCGCGCTTCAGGTGATAGGCCCAGGTGCCACCCGGCGGCGTGTTGCCGCTCTCGTCGTCGAGCGTGGCCACGAAGCGTGCGGTCTCCTCGGGGTCGGTGTTGGGGTACATCAGATACGTGAGGATGTCCGGCACGAAGATCAGCGGCAGGTTGCCGGCGGCGAGATCGCTCGCGTCCTGGTTGCTGTGGGTATGGCGCAGCACGGTGATTGGCTCCACATCGGCCCAGAGCTTGATCTGCTGCACGCTGCCGATTTCGGGCGTGGTGGCGTTGCCGAGTGCCAGGCAGTCGAACTTGTCCTGGTTGCCATCCTCCGCCGCCTGCGCACGCGCCGTCGCGCAAGTGGCTTCACCACCCACCACCAGCGCGCCGCTGCGGCCCGCGACGTAGCCGAGATCACCCGCATGATCGAAGTGACCGTGGCCGACGAGAATCGCCTCCGGCTTGATCGCCGCCAGGTCCTCGCGCTTCACCGGCGAGTAGTCGGCATGCGCGCCGACAATCTCCCAGGCGTCGAACAGAAACAGATGCCCGCCGATCGAGGCGATGAACCCAGCGACACCAAACCACCAGACCTTCACCTGCGCCGGATCGGTCGCGCCCGGCCCCAGCAGCGCGTCGCGCGCGGCCTGCACCTCGGCGCTCACCGCAACCGGCGCAGCGGGCAAGGGCGTGAACCCTGGCGTAAACGCAGGCGTGCGCTGCACTGCGCACTTCGGGTTGGTGGAACCGCCACCGCCCGGCAGCGCGGGAGTCACTGCCCGGCCATCGACCACACCGGAATCGCCGCAGCCCGCTAATACCAGGGTGGCAGCGAGTGCTGCGATGCCGGCGAGCCTCATGGCTTGCGCCCGGTGGCAATGCGCTTGGCCTCTGCGTTTTCCCAGAAGCGCAGATACGCCTCGGCGGAGCGGAACAGATACTTCACCGCCTCTTCGCCACCGGGCTGCAGGCGCATGTCGGCGACGAAATCGGGGTAGAGGCCGTAGTGCGAGACGCCATCGACGTTCAAGTCGAACACCCGCTCGCCGCTGACCTGCTTGTCGAAGGTCACGCGCCCGTCGTAGCTCTTGAAGGGATAGACCAGCGGCCGGGTGGCGGCATCCTCGCGCGGTGCGGGCTGCTCGTGCAGGCCATTGATGTCGCAGCCCAGGCCCGTCGCAAAGGTATCGAGATTGCCGTTGACTTCGAGGTGCGCGGCCTTGAGCTGCTGGATGAAATCCACCGTCACCGGCGAGGGCTCGTCCGGCAGGTTCGAGACGATGCCGCCGACCTTCAGGATGCGTTTGGTGTCGCGCTCGTCGCTGACGAAGCCGGTATGGCCCGAGAGCACGCCGACGCCGCGCTCGGCGGCCACATCGAGCATGCGCTTGCGCGCCAGGATGCCGGTGTGATCGGTCTCGATCATCATGCCGCGATCGATCACGGCCTTGATGAAGTAATCGCCCAGTTCGGTGAGGCCGCGGGCGTTGTCGAGGCAGCCGGTGAGCGGCGGTGCGGGCGGCATGCCCATCGCCTGCGTGATGAGAAACTGCATGAAGTCGCCGGGCTTCTGCACCGGTGCTTCTCCGGGCTTGACGCTGTTTACCTGCTCGCAGGGGGCGGTTGCATACGGGTGGCCGGTGTCGGCGATGTTGCCCGACAGATACAAGCCAGAAAGCACCGCCTCGTCGGTGAGCCGCGAGCCGCCGAAGGCGTTGTCGAACAGATGGATCGGGAAGATCGCACGCAGTCCCAAGTCATACCAGCGGTCCAGCTCGGAATCGACTTGCGCCTTGGTGCATTCCGCCACGTCGAGAAACTCGCCGCAGCCGAAGATCTTCTCGTTCTCGGTGCCGAAGATCACCGCCATCTTGCCGTCCTCGATCACGCGACGGGCCTCCGCTGGCGAGTAGACGATGCGGAAGAAGCCCTTGCCCGGCCCGCCCTCCTGCGCGTCGATGTAGTCCATGAGGTTGAGCACGAGATCGCGTTGTAGCTCGATGCTGCCCATCTCGTCGCAGTCGTACTGCTTGCCGGGGTTGATGATGCAGAGCTGCTCGTTGGCGACCAGGTGATTCATCATGAAGCGAAGGCCGCCCATCCAGGCGCGCTTGAGCCACAGGTAATAGGTCTGGTGATGGGTATTGGAGCCGTGCGAGGGCCAGTCCTGGAACGTCGGCCAGCCCTGCGTTTCGTGCTGCGGCATCATGTTGCGAGCGGGGTTCACTGCGGCATCGACGGTGTCGTTCGCGCCCATCAGGCCGTGATCCTCGGTGCAGTCTTCGAGCGCTTCGATCACGCCAAAAGTGGCGAAGGGGCTGCCATAGCCGACGCGCCCGCCAAGGGCCTCGCTGCCGCCGAGATGCATATGGGTTTCGGCATAGCCGAACACCGTGCCGTCGGCGTTCTTGCCCTTGAAGGGCGTGCCGCGCGCGTTGAGCTGTACCTCGGGATACACCGCGCAGCCGCTGGCGGGCACGAAGTCGAACACATCGTCGCTGTCGCCCAGCGCGAGCTTGGCGTTGGTGGCGTGATTGATGACGTTGAAGCCCTGAGCCGCATTGCCCTGCACTTCTTCCACGCGCCATTCCGCACCGCGCGTGGGGCGCGTGGTCATCGCCAAGGTGCGGGCTGCGGTCGCCATGTCGGCCGCCGTCTGCCCGCCGCCGGCGACGGCTCCACCGCCCTGGCCAATGCCGCTACCGACCGGGGCCAGCGGTGTGACCAATCCAAGCAAATCGCCAGGGCTGGCTACCACCTGCCCTGCCGTCGCCGCACCACCCGCCGCCGCTACGGCCGCTGCATCGGCAGGGCTGATCGCATCGAGCCAGCGGCTCTGCGGATCGAAGATCGCGTAGCGGCCGAGGGCCGTCGCCTTCATCGTGAAGCTGCTGGCGCCGGCCAGCGTGGTGCTGGTGGCCGCCGGTGCAGCGCCGCTCGTCACCACATACTTCTTGCTGCTGCGCGATTGCAGGCCAAAGCAGCCATTGGCCATTTCGAAGCGGTTCTTCGGCGCAGCGGTGGGGACTGGCAGATCGGTCGTCACCGGCGCACCGGCGGTGCCATTGCTGCCATTGCCGCCGATGGCGCCGATGCCTGGCACGCTGAGCTGCGGCGGGGTCTGCCCGGCGATGAAGCTGCTGTCCTGTCCGCAAGCGGCAAGCAGCACTGCCGCACACATCACAAGGCGGGTGCTGGGCAGGGCTTTCAGAATCGACATGGCGTCTCCAATCTCGGCCATTCGGGGCCTTACGGCACGAAGCCGCGCGAGACGCAGGGCTTGCCCTCGCAGACATCGACGTATCGCCCGATCGGCTTCAGCCACTCGTTCTTCTGCACGCGGCCCAGCACCTCGTTGCGCGGGTCGCCATGCGGATCACCGCCGTAGCCGAGGCCCGGACGCGGCGGCGTGTTGTCGGTGGGTGGCGGCACCGCGCCATCGTCGCGTGCGGCGGTGCGCGGCCCGCGATCCCACACCACCAGCGCGTTGCCGCTGTGACCGGGCATCAGGCAGGGCATGGCGAAGTACGGCTCGTCGTCGGGGTGGCGGCTCATCGGATGCGGCGTGCGCAGCATCGCGCCGTTGCCGGCGAGGTACTCCGCCTCGGCCTGCACATCAGGATGCACGCCGCTCGCCACCGCCGGGCCACGCTGCGCGCGCGGGCCGCGCACGACGGCCGGGCAATGCACGCCGGCCTCGACGCTGCGGGCCATGACCTCGGCCGTCCACATCGTCACCTGGTGATCGCTGAAGCCGGGGTGCAGCAGCACGCGTTTGGGCGGCACGCCGGGCAGGTTCCTGCCGGGCGCGAGCGTCTCGGCATAGCCGTTGTTCTCGGCGCGGTCCCAGAGCATCTGGATCAGCGACAGCACGAACTGCTGGTCCAAGCCCGTCGGGTAGGCGTTGTAGAAGATCTGTGCGTAGGTATCGAAATCCACCGAGCGTTGCAGCAGCGTGGAGTAGTTCATGCCGGGTACGCCGAGCGTGCCGCTCTTGATGTCGGGGCTCACCGCCATCAGCACGCCGCCGATGATGCCGCCTTGGGAATTGCCGTCGTAGAACAGCTCCGTGGTGTCGAGCACGCACTCACCGTTCACCTGAAACGCAGCATTGGTGCAAAGACCCGCCGGGTGGATCATCGCGCGGCCGAGGAACATGAAATTGAGCACGCCCTGCTGCACGCGGTCGCCGAGCTTGCTGAACTGACCCATCTCGGCCAGCAGCGTCCCCACCGTGGTCAAGTCCTGCCCCGCCGCATCCCAGGCCGGGTCGTACTTCATCGGGTCGCCCTCTGGATCGTCCGGCAGATTGCCGGTCGCCATGCCGGCCCAGTCCACCATGCAGAACACGAAGTTGTGTTCCTGAGCCATGTGGCGGACGTTGAAGTCGTAGGTATTGCCCTCGTCGCGGGTGCCGAGCAGGCCGTGTCCATAGAGGCTGGGCCTTGCAGCCGTGAAGGCCGTCGCAGCAGCCGGGTCGGCCGCACCGTTGTAGGTCTTGCGCGGGATCGAGCAGATGAAGGGCACGCTGGCCGTCGCTGCCAGGGGCGTGCCACTTCCAATGCGATCCGGCAGGCCATCGCCGAACTGGCCTTGAGCACCCGGCGTGTAGTTGAGCGTGCCGCCGCTGATGCAGTTGGGCGTATTGAGATAGCAGGGCACCGTGACGTGGCCGCGAATGCGCCGCGCGGTGATGTCGGAGACTTCGCGGTTTTCGGGGTTGTTGATGACTGCATCGATAGTGAACGCGGGCGACGCGGGGCCGATGCTGGCAAAGGCATCGTCACGCATGTGCACCAGGCGCTCGGTGAGATTGCGCTCGCTGGCAATGGTGAAATCCCAGGCCATGTACAGCTCGCTGCGCTTGATGCCGGCCTTGCCGAGTTGCTGGAACAAGGCCTCGAACCCGGCGCGGCGCGAGCTGACCATCGGGATGCTGCTGGCGTGGTTGTCACGGTAGATGCGGAAGGCTGCGGGGGCTTCGAGCAGCGCACCGCTGCTGTCCTTCAAATTACGCAGCACCACGGCGTAGCGATGGCCATACAGAAAGTTCTTGGCCGGGCGGATGGTCAGCGCCGGGCCGGCATCCACCAGTGGATTGGCGGCAGGCTGGGCAGTGAGGTTGGCATCGAGCTCGGCATAGACCAGATGCGGCAGCGGTGTGGCATCGGCAGTGGCACCCAGGTCATACACCGCGATGGGCGCCGTGCTGAACAGGCTGGCACCGACGTCGGTGAGCGGTGCCGCACCGGTCTTGACGAGATCGACATCCGGCACGCGGGCGAGAATGGCCTGGCCGGGCGAGAAGCCATCGTTGCGGTTCCAATCCGCAGGGTTGATGGCAACGCCGCCGACGTTCTTCGGCATCAGCGCGGCATTGAGATTCACCCGCAGGCCGGTGTCGGTGGTGGCATCGGCCACGGTGAAGAAGTTGCTGGGCCAGGGGAACTGGCAGTACTCGCGGTTGAGGAAGTCGCAGACCGCCATCGTCGGCACGTCCTGCAACACCATGGTGTCGAGCGAAGCGGCCTCGGGTGGTGGGCTATTGTCCACCGGCGCTGCGGGGGCCGGGCTGGGGTTCGGCGTCGGCATTGGGCTGGGGCCCGGACTCGGCGGCGTCACCACTGGCGGCGCATTGCCCGCCACACTGGCAGGCACGCTGTTGCCGCAGCCGGCAATCAGTAGAGCGGCGGCGGCGGCGAGAAGAGGTTTGTAGAGTGTGGGCATGAGGCTTGCCTAAATCAGGGTGCAGTGGTGCTGCGGTTGCCAAAGGCATCGCGCGCGGTGGCGGTGGGCAGTACGCTGCCGGGCAGCGAAGCCGTGTAGGTGGCGACGAGGCGCCCGTCTTCGAGCTT
The DNA here is from genome assembly GCA_040385605.1 of Pseudomonadota bacterium. Classification (GTDB taxonomy): domain Bacteria; phylum Pseudomonadota; class Gammaproteobacteria; order Nevskiales; family Nevskiaceae; genus Stagnimonas. Next base: position 52,219 of record JAZKHC010000042.1, on the reverse strand, counting down.
CGTGATGACCGGCGTGCGTGCCTCGGCCACCGCAGTGCCGATTGCGAAGCGCACCACGCCGGCACGCACGGGCGGCGGCAGGGTGGTCTCGTTGTATTCGGCCTCGATCAGCCGGTAGTTCTCTGGCACCGGCGTGTAGCTGAGCGTCGCGCTCACGGCGTCACCGCTGCGCGCGATGCTCTCGATCACCAGGGCCTCCGCCTCCTGCACGTCGAAGGCTTCGCTCTCGATTTCATACGGCGTCGCACCCGGCCCCAGCATCGCCTTGCCGGCGACGTGGTAGCGATAGCGGCCGACCGGGAAATCCTTCGCGGGCTCGAAGCGCACGGTGTAGCCGTGGCTGCCGTTGGTGAGCGCGTAGTCGAGCCAGAACTCGTAGAAATAATTGAGCGGGCGGCCATTGAAGCGGCGCATGGGCTGCCAGAGCCCATTCACTTCTTCTTGCAGCGTGATCAGCGGCAGATCGATGACCGGATCGCCGCCTTCGAACACGAAGGCGGTCTCTGCGAAACGCGTCAGCGTCTGCGGCTGAGCAAGCACCTGCCCCGCCTGCGGTGAGAGTGTGGCGGGCGGCGGCGTGCGCGGCAGCAGATCGGTGTAGGCCAGCTCGAACTCGTCCGCAGGCTCTGCCGCACCGGCCTTGAGCGCGGCGAGCAGATCCTTGGTCGCGGCGAGGAAGCGCCCGCCCTGCTTCCAGCCCCAGAAGGTCGTGGTGCCTTCGGTATCGCCGAGCAACCAGTCGTCTTTCAAGTCCGGCAGGATGTAGCCGACGTGGTCGAGCGAGTAGCCCCAGATGAACACATCCCTGCGTGCAAAGCCCATTGCAGCGGCGGCATCGATGAGCTGCAGGCCCTGCTCCACCACCGGCTCGCCAGGCTGCATCATCAGCAGCGCCTGACCGACCTGGGCGACCGCAAGGCGCGTGTCCTGCGGCACGAAGGCATCGTTCTCGGCCACGCCGTTGTCGGCCAGGTCCTGCGGGCCGGGCGGCGTGGCGGGCACGCACACATCCTCGGCCTGCCCCGCGCTCGGCCCGCCGACGAGCGGCGGCGAGACCTGGTTGTTGCACTGCACGGCACCGAAGGGATAGGGGTATTCCCCGCCGGTGTAGCCGAGCGCCTCGCGGCTGAGGATGAGGCGCTGGTCAAGCACGCGCAGCGTCGGCGTGGTGTCGAAACTGCTGATGCCATTGAAGATGGAGAGAATCTGCGGCGCCATCTGCTCGCCGAAGCGTTCAAGCCGCGGACGCTTCGGGCCGCCGCCGGTGCGCGGCGACACATCGCCACCCGCCGCCTGCACCAGCATCGCCACCACCGGGGTGTCAAAGCGCGATTCCACGCTGCGTTCGAGCCCTGCCAGGCCGTCGCCGGAGAAGTAGAGATTCTCGACATCGAAAACAATGCCGTGCGCGGCATAGTTGACCATCACTGCCAGTGGTCGCACGGGCGCACCAGTGGCGTCGATCTGATCGACGCGGAACACACCGATGCGACGGCGCAGCAGGTCCTGCTCGGCGACTCGCGCTTCCGTCCAGGGCTCGCGCGAGCGGCGGAAGGAATTGGTGCGATGGCTCTCGTCCTCGATGGCGAGGCCGCTGTCGTAGCCGAAGCGCGCCGGCACGCGGTTTTCGAGTGCGGCCACCACCACGTCGGCCACATCGCTGACGACGCGATCGAACAGGTCCGGGTGATAGGCGTCGAGCGCGATCCAGAAGTACTTGAGGGAAAGGTTGCCGATGGCACCCGGCCCATCGTGGGTGTGCGTCGCCGACATGATCAGGCCGTTGCCGAGATCGATGCCGGTGCGGGCCTTCACCAGCTCGCCGACTTTCACACCCAGCTCGTCGATCATGCCGACCACGTCGAGCTTGACGAAGACGATGGTCTGCCCCTTGCTGGTGAGCGCGACTGCCTTGGTGACCAGCGAGTCGTTGTAGCCGCGCGTCGAGGGCGAGTAGGTCGAGTACGGCGATTTGCGCGCCTCGTTGGGCGGTGTGACGTTGACACCGCCGCCTTCGCTCATGGTCGGGATGAAGCCGAGCAGATTGTTGAAGAAGGGTGCCGGGTCACCCGCCGCGAAGCGTTCGAGATCGGGCAGGTATTCGCCGCCCACGGGCGGACGCAGATAGCCGCCCAAGGGGGCGCCGATCGGCATGCGCAGGGCGCCTTCCGCCGCACCGGCACAGAGCTGGGTGGTCGGCAGCGGATCGCAGCCGCCAGCCTGCTCGTCATCGACGATGCGGCCGATGGCGCTGGCCAGCTCCAGACGCGCATTGACCGGCGTACTGAGCTTGAGGGTGAAGCTCTCGTCACGCTCCACGGTGGCGTCGTCGCGGAGGCGCACCGGCACGAACACGCGGCGCTCGCCAGCGGGGATGGTCACGGTCTGACTGACTGCGGTGTAGTCCTGCCCGGCGCTGGCGCTGTCGTCCTGGCTCGCCAGCTGCACGGTCACAGGCTGGTCGCTGGGTTCGGAAAGCCGCAGCTCGAAGCGCAGCAGGCCCTCGCCCTCGCCCACCTTTTCCCGTGAGGAGGGCGGCGCGATCAGCGAGAGCGCGGGCAGCGTGAGATCACCCGACGCGGGACCACCCGGCGCAGGGGGGGGGACGACCGGCGTCGATCCCACGCGGGGCAGGCCGCTGTCGCCACAAGCCGATAGCAGCGACACCACCAACAACAAACACACGCAGCGCAGACGCTGGTTCATGTAACGCTCCTCCGGCGGCGCACACCGCCCTGCAACGAATGTGGTCGCACCTGCTTGGGCGCGGCCTCTCATCAAACGGAATACTGGTCTCTACATACGCGGCGCATTATCGTGTCGATGCATCCCACCCGATTGCGAAATCACGCCATTGCCGCCCAGAAGCCGCCATAGAGTCACTTCTACCAACACAGCGCCAGACCGGGCCTTGATCGCGGCCTTCTACGCGCGCGGGCTGATCGACTACCTGCGTGCACGGGGTGTGGCGCCTGAAAAGCTGCTGTCGGTCGACAAGCTGTTCGCACTCGACACCGCCAAGGGCAATGCCGAGGTTTCGATGGCGGACTGGGTCGCCATGCTCGATGCCGCCATCGTGGCACTCGACGAACCCACCCTGCCCGCGCAAGCTGGCGCCAGCCTGCACCTCAAGCATCTCGGCATGCTTGGCCATGTGCTGATCAACTGCGCCACACTCGACGAGGTCTACATCCAGCTCGCCCGCTACATCCGCCTCTTGGGGCAGATCGGGCAGCCGGTGCTGACGCTGCGCAAAGCCGAGGCGCACCTGCTCTGGCAATGGCCATACGACACCCCCGCACCGGGCGTGGTCGCGCAGTTCATGCTGGCAGCACGCGCCACCTTTCTGCGCTGGCTCTCGGGCCGCAGCGATCTAACGTTCGATGCGCACTTCCACTTTGCCGAGCCCGCAAAAGCCGAGGCGCATGCCCGCATCTTCGGAGGGGTGATCCGCTACGGGCAGCGGCAGAGCAAGCTGGTGTTCCCGCGCGACTACCTGGCGCTACCCGTGGTGGCCGCCGACCAGGAGCTGCGGCGGCAGGTGGAGGAGCGCGCGGAGGCCCTGCTGGCCGCGCTATCAGACGAGCCGCCGGTGCTGCGCAGCCTCAAGGCGGCCTTGAGCACCCGCCTAGCCCACGGCCACGCCACCCTCGAACACGCCGCCACCGCACTCGGCACCACCGCACGCACCCTGCAAAGACGGCTCGCTGACGAAGGCCAGAGCTACCAGACCGCGCTCGACGCCGTGCGCCGCGTACGCGCCGAAGCCCTGCTGCGCGAAAACACCGCCTCGCTCAGCCAGATCGCCTTCCTGCTCGGCTACACCGAGCAGAGCACCTTCCAGAACGCGTTCCGGCGCTGGACGGGTTGCTCACCCGGCGAGTTTCGCAGGCGAGAAGCGATCCGCATTTAACTGCTCGTCGAGTGGGGTCCGGCAGTCGGCCTAGCGTTTGACATGCGGGGTTAGGTGCCGCCGATCGTGGCATGGCGGCGCTTGACCTCAGACACTGACTTTGCGACGAGTGCTTTCAAGACCTTGGTGTCTATCTCGGCAAGACGTTTGATATACAGGCAGGACTTCCCGATCTTGTGCTTGCCGAGCTTGGCCAGGAGTTCTTGTTGCTCAGGGCTTTCAGCGACGAGATAGACCACCAGCTCCCTGCCTCGAACTGCAAAGCCGGTGATGCACGACTCACCGGTGCGCCCGCTCTCGTACCGATAGGAGTAGCTCCCGTAACCGACGATGCTTGGGCCCCACATCCTCGGCTGTTCCTTCGTGACCTGCTTGAGGATGGCCATCAGCGTCTTGCAGTCCGCCAGTTGCTCCGGGGATGCGCGCGACTCCAGGTACTCGTCAACACTTGCTGCGGTGGGCTTGGTCTTTGCTTCGGCCATGAGGCAACTCCTCGACGCTGGACTCGGTAACGAACGTGTTGCGATGCCAAACGCTCAAGCTCACCGGAAAAACTGCCGTAGTGAAGCTCAGCGAAACGAAGGCTGGTTTTGCCGGTGCACCGCCTTATTGGGCCAGCCGCCAGTGATGACTGGCTTGCCCTGCACAATAAACGTATATACGATAAATGTCATGACCTACGACCCAGCCAAGCGGAAGAAAAACCAGCGCAAGCATGAGGTTGACTTGGCTGAGAGCGAACCCGTTTTTGATGAGCCGATGCTGAGCCGTGAGGACGCCAGTGAAACATATGGCGAGCAAAGGAGGTGAGCTTGGGATGGTTGAAAGGACGTGTTGTTGTGTTGGTGTGGACTGACCGTGAAGACGGCCCCCGAATGATTTCGTGCAGAGAGGCAGAACCGCATGAACAAGAAGCGTATTTCCGTGCATATCCCCCAGGCTGACGTGCCCTACGATCCAAAAGACAAAGCTGCTGTTTTGTCGTTTTGGGATGGTGCAACGGCACATCGTGGTGTAGCTGAACTGCGCGCAAAGCGTGGACGGCCTGCAAAAGCCAAACATGAGCGCAAAGAGCAGATTGCCTTACGCGTTGATGCTGATGTGCTCGATTGGTATCGCACCCTCGGAACGGGCTGGCAGACGCGCATGAATGCAGTGCTAAAGGCATATAGAGATGCGACTGTTTGAGGCTGTGCTTTTCAAGGCCCAACGCCCATTGGGCGACCTTGTACGCCGCATGTGCTGCGGCATTCGTTCGCCACTCACCTGTTGGAGTCGGGTTACGACATCCGCACCGTGCAAGAGCTGCTGGGCCACGAAGACGTGAGTACCACGATGATCTACACCCACGTGCTCAATCGAGGCGGACGCGGCGTGGTGAGTCCATTAGATGGAATCTAGTGGGCTCAGGCGGAGTACTGCTTCGCCTGAGCCGCCCTAGCTAGGGCGCGGGATTGAACCCGCGCGTCACGCAGGGCTTGCCGCCGCAGGTGTCTGTCACACCGCCATCCGGCCGGTAGAAGGCGTCCTTCATCTGGCGTGATTCGGCGGTGGAGCGCGGGAACTCGTGCGGGTCGCCGCCGTAGCCTTCTTCAGGGCGCGGCGGGCGGTTGTCGAGGGGCGGCGTGGCAACCCCCGAGGCACCGCCGTTGTTGTCATTGCGCGGGCTGCCGTCTTCTTTCACCACCGGGCCTGAGTCCCACACGACGAGCGCATTGCCCTTGTGGGGATAGCTGCTGATGCAGGGGATGGCAAAGTAGGGTTCGTCGTCGTGGTGGCGGCGGTTGAAGCTGATCAGCGGGAACAGCTGGGCCTCCTTGCTCACGGCTGGATGCACACCCGGCAGCACCGCCGGGCCGCGCTGCGCCGAGCTGCCGCCCACAACAGCCGGGCATTTCAGCTCTGCGCCCATCGTGCGTGCCATCACCTCCGCTGTGGTCATGCTCACCTGGTGGTCGCCGAACGCCGGGTGCAGCATGGTGCGTTTTTCGGGGGTGTTGGGCAGCGGGTTGCCGGGGCGCAGGCGGTGCGCGTAGCCGTTGGTGTCGCTGCGGTCCCACAGCATCTGGATGAAGCTCAGCACAAACTGCTGGTCGAGGCTGGCGCGGTAGCTAGCGTAGAAGAACGCGGCGTACTGGTCGAAGTCCACCGAGCGTTGCAGCAGGGTGGAGTAGTTCATCCCCGGCACGCCGAGGGTGGCGGCCTTGATGTCGGGTGACATGGCCGTGAGCGACCCGCCGAAGATGCCGCCCTGCGAGTTGCCGTCGTAGTAGAGCGCGGTGCGGTCGATCAGGCACTGGTCGCCCACCTTGAACGCCGCTTGGGCACAGAAGCCGTCCGGGTTGAGGATGGCGCGGCCGAGGTAGGTGAAGTTGACGAAGCTCTGCTGCAGGCGGTCGGTGAGCGAGGCGAAGTTGCTCATGTCGGTCAACAGTGTCGCCACATTGGCGATGTCGCCGAACGGAGGGTCGCGGTAGACCGGGTCGATGGGGCCGTCGGCGGGGTCGAAGTCATGGCTGGCCATGCCGATCCAGTCCGTCGCGCAATAGATCATGCCCACCTCCTGCACGATGGCGCCGATCTGCCCGCCGCCCTCGCTCTTGCTGCCGAGCAGGCCGTGGCCGTACAGCGAGGGGCGCTGCGGCACACCGGCGGTAGCAGTGGCTGGGTCCTCTGCGCCGCCAAAGGCGCGGCGCGGGATGCGGCAGAGAAAGTCGAACTGCTGGGTGGCCGTGGTCGGGTTCACGTCCGGCAGATTGTCGCCATTGATGCCGGCTGCGCTCGGGGCGTAATAGAACTTCGAGCCGGCGTTGCCGAAGGGGCGGTCCATGTACGAGGGCACGGTGATCACGCCGCGTACTTCGCGCGCAGTGTTGCCGGTGCCGGTGTTGTTGCTGACGGTGACATTGCTGATCACCGGGGCGGTGCCCTGCGGCACACCGTCGCCCGGCGTGCTGTCGCCGAGCTTGGCAAGCGCATCGTCACGGATGTGGACGAGGCGGCCAGTGAGGTTCTGATCGCTGATGACGGTGAAATCCCAGGTGAGATACAGCTCGCTGCGCTCGACACCCGCGCGGGAGAGCGCGCTGAACAGCTCTTCAAAATGGGCGCGGCGTGCCTCCACCATCGGCAGCATGGTGGGTGCGCGGTCGCGGTAGATGCGGAACGAGGCCGGGGCTTGCAGCGTGGTGCCTGCGGTGTTTTTCAGGTTGCGCAGCACCACCGCATAGCGGTGGCCGGGGGTGAAGTTCACAGCCGGGCGGATGGTGAGGCTGGGGCCCGGATCGACCGTGGGGTCTTCAGGCGTCGGGTTGGCGGCGCACTGCTCGCGCAGTGCGGTGGCGGCTGCGGCGAACTGCTCGGCACCCGGCACGCCGCCATCGCCTGCCAGGCCAAGGCCCGCCTCGGCCGGCTTGACGCTATCGCAGCTGGTGAACTTGCTGAGGTTGGCATCCATCTCGGCCCAGATCAGGTGCCGCTCGGGGATCGCGGTCGGGTTGACCGACTTGGCAGGGCCCAAGTCGAGCACGAGGATGGGCTGGTCCTCGCGGGTGCTGTCGCCGAGATTTGTGAGCGGTACGCCGCCGGTCTTCTTGAGGTCGAGGCCTGGGATGCGCGCGAGGATGAGCTGCCCGGGCGAGAAGCCGTCGCTGCGGTTCCATTCGGTCGGGTCGAGCGGCTTGCCGGCCGAGTTCTTCGGCATCGAGAGCAGGTTCATGTTCACGCGCCGACCAGTGGCACTCGCTGCATCGGCGGTGGTGAACCAGTCGTTGGGCCAGGGGAACAGGCAGTACTCGCGGTTGAGAAAATCGCAGCGGTTGAAGGTGGGGATGTCCTGCAACACCAGCTGATCCATGTTTGCCGCAGGGGGTGGTGGCTCCCCGCCGCCGCCACCGCTGGTGTCGTTGTCGAGGATGGTGCCGCTGCCCTCGCCGTCGGCGACTGCGGTGTCGCCTTCAGCGGTCAGCCGCAGGCTGAGGGTTTCGGTGGGCTCGAAGATGGCATCGTCGAGCAGGGCGACGTTGACTGTCGCACTGCTCTGCCCGGCCGCGAGGCTCAGGGTACCGCTATTGCTGCTGTAGTCGCTGCCGGGCACGGCCGTGCCCGCAACCGTCTCGAAGCGCACTGTGCGCGCCTTGCCGCTGGCCTGCGAGAGCCGCACGGTGAAGGTGAGCGGGCCCGCGTTCTCGCTGGCGGCGGCGTCATCGACACTGAAGCTGCGCGCGCTGTCGTCGTTGACAAGGGTGCCGCTGCCGCGCGCGAGTTCGAGCGTGGCACCCAGCGCATCGCTGAGCTGCACCACCATCGTCTCGTCAGGCTCGACGGTCTCGTCCGGCAGCAGATTGACGGCGATGAGCTGCTCGGTCTGCCCGGGCGCGAAGCTGATGTGGCCGCTGCTGGCGGTGTAATCGCTGCCTGCGGTGGCGGTGTCATCCACCGTCGCAAAAGCGGCCGAGACCACCGCGCTGCTGCTGCGGCTCAAGCTGGCGCGAAACTGCAAGCTGGGGCTCTCGCCGATCTGCCCCTCGCTGCGCTGCACCGAGGCGATGCTGAGCGTGATGGGGCTGTCGTCGTCCTGGATGGTGCCGGTCGCCGTTGCCATGCCCAGCTGCGCATTGCTCGGGTTGCTGAGCGTCACGCTGAGTGTCTCGGTGCCTTCGGGCGTGTCGTCGTTGCCGAGGTCGATCAGTGCCAGCACACGGGTCTGGCCGGCCGGGATGGTTAGCGTGCGGTTGAGGGCGGTGTAGTCGCTGCCCGCCATGGCGGTGCCATCGCGGCTGCCGATGTTCACCAGCACATCCTGGCTGCTGGCCGCCGAGAGCGTCACCGGCATCGACAGCAGCAGGCTCGATTCGAGCGCGCTCGCCGGGCCGATGCTCAGCGTGGGCAAGGTGCTGCCAGGTGACGACGGCGTCGGCAGGTTCAGGGGCTCCGGCTGCTTGGCACCACGGCAGGCGCTCAGCATCATTACGGCAGCCACGCCCATCAGGGCGCTGCGAAGGCAAGCGGTCATCAGTCTCTCTCCAGAAGTCTCACGGCATCAGGCCGGGATGACATGGGTCGCTGGGCTCATGGGCCGCGCGGTTTTGGGTGTGTTGTGCTAAACAGCACGGGTTGGGCAGTATCAGTTGAGCAACATCGGCACGCATTAGTAAATGCGGCTCAGAAAAGATGAAATCGAGAGAGACGAGGAGCGCCTTGCCAAAGAGCCCTACCAAAAATATCCCCCTGGACGAGCGCGTCGAGCAGTGCATCACGCGCCTGTATCGCTCTGTGGTTTCGGTGCCGCCCGAGCGGTTCCGGCTGTGGGCGCTGGAGAGCCTGAAAACGGTGATCCCTTTCGACAGCGCCATCTGGGGCAGCGGCAAGTGGGAGGAGCGGCGCTTCCACGCGCTGACGCTCAGCAACCTGCCGGAGAACTTCGCCCAGGTGCTCGAAGCCTCGGCCAACGAAAACCCGCTGATCGCCAAGCTGATCGAAAGCGAGCCGGATACGCCGACGACGATGGAGAGCGTGTTCCCCGACGCGCAGTTCTACAAATCCAACCTCTACAAAAACACTTTCGGCCCGCACAAGGTCGAGCGCTTGATGTCCACCGTGCATGCCGACCGCCGCAGCGGTCTGTACTCGCTGGTCTCGCTCTACCGCGCCGACCGCAGCCTCGCGTTCACGGCGGAGGAGCAGGCCATGCAGCGGCGGCTGACCTACCACCTGTTCAACGCGCTCTCGCATTCCTTCTTCATCCATCTGGTGCGCACGCACCGGGACCGTCCCTCGGGTGCCGCCACCGCCGTCACCGATTCGCGCGGTGCCTACCACGAGGTGCAGCCGCGCTTTCTCGATGCCATGGAGCTGCACTGGCCGGGCCACACGCCGAACCAGCTACCCTTCCCGGTGCCCGAGATCGGCGAGACGCGGCTGATGGATGGCCTGTGTGTGAAGAGCGAGCCGATGGGCGAGCTGGTGATGGTGCATTGCTGGCCGATGGGCCCGCTCGACCGGCTCACCTCGCGCGAGCGAGAGATCGTGCTGGCGGTTGCGCATGGGCTTTCATTCAAGCAGGCGGCGCGCAAGATCGGCGTGGCACCCTCGACGGTCGCCAATCACCTGTATCGCATCTACCGCAAGCTGGGCGTCAACAGCCGCACGGCGCTGGCAGATCTCATCCACGCCGCACCTTCTCCGGACTGATCGTCACTGGCTGAACTTCACATCGCCTTCGTCACGCAACCTTTTGGCAGAATGCTGCATCGAAGCGATTGAAAGCCATGCGAACCATCACCCCCACCGATCTCAAATCACTGCTCGATAGCGGTGCCGTGCACCTGCTCGACGTGCGTCTGCTTGAGGAGATCGACACCGTGGTCATCAACGGCAGCCTGCACCTGCCGCTGCACGAGCTGCCCGCCCGACACGCAGAGCTGCCGCGCGACAAGCCGCTGGCGGTGATCTGTCACCACGGGGTTCGCAGTGAAACGGCCGCGCGTTTTCTCGACAAGGCGGGCTTCACCGACACCCTGAGCGTGGCAGGCGGCATTGATGCCTATGCGCTGACGGTTGACACCGCCCTGCCGCGCTACTGAACCCCTTCTACCTCGAAGCTCCAACCCGACCGACCCATGTCCTACCGCATGCTCCGCCGCACCGCCTTCGCACTGGCCTTGAGTGCCGCAAGCTCCGCCCACGCGGGCGCGCTGCTTGATCTGTATGGCCAGGCACAGGCCAATGACAAGACCCTGCTGGGTGCCAGCTACCAGCGCGATGCCGCGCTGGAATCGCGCCCGCAGGCCTTGGCGGCACTGCTGCCACAGGTGAACGGCCAGGGCACCTACACCGTGCAGGAGAGCAACTCTTCGTACTCCACCTCGCGCTTCGGCTCGCCGATGCCGCAGACCATCACGCAGAAGTCGGAGTCCGACGACCGCACCCTCTCGCTTTCGCTCTCGCAGGCCATTTTCGACTGGGCGGCGTTCACCAGGCTGAAGCAGTCCGACAGCCAGATGGCGCTCGCCGAAACCGCCTACCAGGCGGCACGGCAGGACCTCATCCTGCGCACCGCACAGGCCTACTTCAACGTGCTGACGGCAGCCGAAACCCTGCGCGCCGCCGAGGCGCAGAAGTCGGCCATCGGCCGCCAGCTGGAGCAGTCCAAGCAACGTTTCGAGGTCGGGCTTTCCGCCATCACCGATGTGCAGGACGCACAGGCCCGCGCCGACCTTGCCATTGCCCAGCAGCTGCAAGCTGATTTCGCGCTTTCCGCCGCGCGCCGCGCGCTCGCACAGATCACCGGTGCCGCCGAGAACAAGGTGGTCGCGGTGCGTGAGGACCTGCCGCTCTCCGGCCCAGACCCGCTGAACCCGCAGGTGTGGACCGATGCCGCGCGTGAAGCCAACCTGGCCGTGCTCGCCGCACAGCTGACCAAGACCATCGCCGATGCCGATGTGAAGATCGCCCGCTCGCGCCACCTGCCGACCCTGGGCGTGCAGGCGGGCTACAGCGACAGCAAGGGCGACAACACCACCGACGGCAACCAGTCACCGACCAAGAGTGATGGCTCACAGATTCAGGCCATCCTCACCCTGCCGATCTATGCCGGCGGCGCGGTCCAGTCCGGCGTGCGCGCTGCACGCGCGTCACAGGGCCAGCGCCTGGCCGAGTACGAGAACACCGTGCGCAGCGCCGAGCGCAGTGCGGGCGATGCCTATCAGGGCGTGATCACCGGCATCTCCTCGGTGAAGGCCTTCAAGGCTTCGGTCACGTCCACCCGCACCGCGCTGGAGGCAAGCGAAGTGGGCCTGCAAGTCGGCACCCGCACCGCCATCGACGTGCTCAACGCCCAGCAACTGCTCTATGCCGCCGAGAGCAGCTATGCGCAGTCGCGCTACAACTACCTGTATTCCGTGTTGCAGCTCAAGGCTGCTGCCGGGCGCCTGACGGAAGCTGATCTGGCTGAAATCGACCGCCTGCTGATCAGCGAATAGGCTCTGCACGACCAGCGGCGTGGCTGCCGCTGGACAAGGTTCATGTGAACGGGTGAGGCTCAGGACTGTCTGTTATCTACGCCATGCCGAAGACCTGCCCATGAACCTGTCACTCCGCCTTTGTGCCGCTGCCCTGCTGCTGGTCTGCGGTGCGGCGCAAGCTGCACCCTTGCAGCCTGATCTCTCGCAGCTCGAAAGCCTGCCGCTGCACCTGGCCCCGCCGCCGGTGCTGCCCAAGGTCGAAGCGCCGGGCGAAAAGGGTGCACCACTGCGCGTGGCGGTGAAGGTGCCACTGGCGCTCTCGCTGCTCGATGGCGTCTGGGATGAGCCCGAGGCCGGCACGTCGCGCTGGCGCACCCGAGTCTATTCCTCAGGTGCCAAATCACTGGCACTGGCGTTCTCGCAAGTCTCGCTGCCTGAAGGTGCAGGGCTTTGGCTTTACGACCAGGACGGCAAGGTTGTGCAGGGCCCCTACACGGCCGCCAACCGTAACCCCGACGGCCGCCTGTGGACAGCCATCGTCCCAGCCGACACGGCAGTGCTGGAGCTGCGCCTGCCCAGCGCGCAAAAGGCCAAGGCCGACTTGCAGCTGGCGAACATCAACTACGGAACCCGCGATTTCGAGAAGGCGGCCCTGGTGCCCGGTAACGCCGGCAGCTGCAACATCGACGTGGCTTGTGCTGCGGGCGACAACCACCGCAACGAGATTCGCGCCGTCGGCGTCTACACCGTCGAGGTCGGCAGCAATGTCTTGATCTGCACCGGCCAGCTGATCAACAACTTCCGGCAGGACTCCACTCCGTACTTCCTCACCGCCAATCACTGTGGCGTGACCGGCGGCAATGCCAATTCGGTGATGCTGTACTGGAACTTCCAGCGCAGCACCTGCGGCACGGGCACCGGCGGCCTCATGCAGTCGCAGAGCGGGGCGATCTTCCGCGCCGCCGACAGCACCGCCGACTTCACGCTGCTGCAACTGGCGAGTGCACCCAGCGGCACTTTCAACGTTTACCACCAGGGCTTCGATGCCAGCAACAGCGTGCCGCAATCCGGCATTGCCATTCATCATCCGCAGGGCGACGAGAAAAAAATCTCGGTGTTCACGGCACCCGCCACCCAGCGCAACGTCACCATCGACGGCCGCAATACCGATGCCTGGGAGGTGTTCTGGACCCAGGGCACCACCGAGCAGGGCTCTTCCGGCGGCGGGCTGATCAACCAGAGTCGGCGTCTGGTCGGCGTGCTCTCGGGCGGTGCCGCCTCCTGCGACGACAGCAGCACTCCGGTGGATGAACGCACCCTGCCCGACTATTTTGGCCGCCTCTCACGCGCTTGGCAGGCGAGCACCACCAGCGGCTCCGGCCAGCTCAAGGCCTGGCTCGACCCAGACAACTCCGGCGCGCTCTCGCTCTGCGGTCAGAACCCCGGCAACCCCTGCGATGCCTCGCTGCGCACCAGCGGCAGCACGGCACCCGGCACCATTCCCGGTACTGTCCCCGGCACCACGCCGCCCAGCAATGGCAGCGGCGCATTCGGGCAGATGCTGCTGGGCGTGCTGGCTCTCGCCACACTGCTGCGCCGCCGCCTCGCCAAGGCGGCGGCGTAAAGGTCAGCGCAGGCCGTTCATGCCCCGCCGCATCAGGGGCGTGAGCACCAGGTACAGCACGCCCGCGCCGATGCCGATGAAGCCCAGGAGCTCGAACAGCTGGGCGTAATTGCCAGCAGCCTCCGCGAAGTTGAGGCTGCTGCCTTCGGGGATATCGACCGAGGCGATCTTGCCGAGCTGGGCGGCGATGACCTCGGAGTACGCCGTGGCTAGCCAGAATGCACCCATCATCACACCCACCACTTTCGCAATCGAGAGCTGGGTGACGGCCGACAGGCCGATAGGCGAGAGGCACATCTCGCCGATCTCCAGGATGAAATAGGCGAGTACCAGCCACCAGACGCTAGCGAGCTCGCCACCTGAAGCACTCTTGGCCGCAACCACCAGCGGGAAGAACGATAGGCCCGCGACCAGCAGGCCAATCGCCATCTTGGCGGGCTTGCTGGGGTTGAGGCCGCGGCGATCCAGCCAAGGCCAGAGCCAGGTGAACAGCGGCGAGAGCACCACGATCATGAAGGCGCCGAGGAAGGTCAGCGAGCCGGCCGTCTGCTGCACCAGCACCACGTCATGGGCAATGGCGATGATGAGGCCAAGCGCCAGCAGCAGGATGAAGCCAACCGCGAGATTCTGGCGGCCGCGATCAGAGGCCATGAGGGCTGCGACCATCAGCGGCGGGCTCAAACCCAGCGAATAGACGGCCCATGGCAAGGCGGGCTGGGTGGCCGCACTGGCCATGCCGAAGAAATCCTTGGTCAGCAGGCGGTCGGTGAAAGTCACCCAGCTGCCATAGGTCTGCTCGTAGAGCGCGAAGAAGATCAGCACGCCGATGATCAGCACCACCAGCGTCACCATCTGCTGGCGCTCAACCTTGTTGCAGTGCTGCACCAGGAACCAGACGAACCAGGCCAGGAATAGCACCGCGATGAGGTGCATCGCGCCATGCACGCTGCTGGTCTGCTGGATCAGCCGCCACACCACCGCCACACCGGCCGCACCGGCGAGGTAGATCAGCCACTCGCGCGGCAGGCCGTAGACCTTTTCGCGCAAGGCCACCGCATTCGGTGGCTCGGCGTGGCCCATGAGGTATTTCTGCCCCCAGAGAAACAGTGCGAGGCCCGCCAGCATGCCGATACCGGCCGCACCGAAGCCGTACTTCCAGCCGTAGGTCTCGCCGAGGAAGCCGCAGATGAGGCTGGCGAACAGCGCGCCGACATTGATGCCGGCGTAGAACAGCGTGAAGCCGGAATCGCGGCGTGGATCATTCGGCGGATAGAGCTTGCCGACGATGGTGGAGATGTTGGGCTTGAGAAAGCCCACGCCCATGATGATGAGCGCCAGCGAGAAGTAGAACACCTGGAGTGCGCCCTCGTCACGCACCACCACGCCATCGACGCGGGCGGCGGCATGGCCCTCGTAGGCCATGCCGAGATGGCCCAGCACCAGCAGCACGCCGCCGAAGATCACCGCCTTGCGCATGCCCAGCCAGCGGTCGGCGACCAGGCCGCCGATCACCGGCACGGCATACACCAGCCCGCCGTAGGCGCCCAGGAGGTCGTAACCGGCATCATCGCCGAACAGGTGGTACTTGAGCACGTAGAGCAGCAGCAGCGCCTTCATGCCGTAGAAGGAAAACCGCTCCCACATCTCGGTGAAGAAGCAGACGTAGAGGCCCTTGGGATGTCCCAGGAAATCAGAATGCACGGGGTTGCTGACGGCGGTGGTGGTCATTGCAGGCAAGGGCGTTGGATTGCGGCGAGTGTGTCGGCAATCGCGCGCAAACCGCAATCACAGCTCAACGCACTGTCAGCGATTGGCTGGCGAAGAACCGGGCACCGCATTGGGTGCGATCAATCGCATACGCCGTGTAGCTGCCCGAAGCCGCCGGGCGGCCGCTGCTGCCGGTCTGAGGCCACTGGGCGGTGAAGGTCTTGGTCTCGCCGGGGGCGTAGCTGGATTGCATCACCACCTGGGTGCAGGGGCCGTCGGCGGCATTGCTGTAGACGCGGCAGACCGGATCGTTGCTATCCACTTCGAGCTGCACCTGGGCGCAGCCGTCGGGCACTTGCAGGCTCTTGGTGCTGCTGGCGTTGTTGGTGATCTTCAGCTCAAGCGTCACCGCCTCGCCGCGCGCGAAACTGCTATTGGCCATGCCAGCCGGGTTCTTGAGCGCGAAGCTGGAGGTGAAGCTGTCGCAGGGCTCGCTTGGCGGCACCACCTGCGAAGGCACGGCGCGAGGGATGCACATCAGCGCCTCCTCGCTCTTCTGGGTGCATGACGACAGCAGCGCAAGGCCGGCCAGCAGCAAGCCGAGCGTTCTGGTTTTCATGCTGAGTTCGCGCATTGGAATGCTCATCGATCTGCTACTGCCCGGGCACTGGCGTCTCGCCGCTGCTCACTTCGCCGCCCTCCATCAAAGCATACAGCTGCTCAAGCCCGGTGCGCATCACGATGTGCTCGCTGCTGCCCTCCCAGGCATGGCCGGCCAGCGGGCTGGCGTAGTCCTGGCCCAGGGCCCCGAACACCGGCCCGAGCACGATGGCCGTCGCGTTGGTGTCGCGCTCACCGGTCTCGTTCAAGCCGACGCTGTAGAGATGAGTCGGCACGCCCATGCCGTTGAGCGCCGAGAACATCTCGCGCGACTGGGCAGTGGGCACCAGGCCGTCGTCTTGCGCATGCACCAGCACCACGCCCTTGAGATAAGCCATGTCGCCTGCGCGCAGGGTGTTGGTGATCTCGCTGTAGGCCTCGGGCTGCTGCTCGATGGTGCCGCCGTTCTCGCGCTCGATTTCCTCTTTCGCCAGCGCCGCGTCGGCGTTGACATCGGCGATGCCGCGGATGATCCCGTATTCCTGCGTCAGGTCATGCACGCCCTCGATGGCGACCCAGCTGTCGAACAGCGGGCTGCCATCGGCGCGCTTGGCCGTGCTGTCCGCCACTGCATAGCCCGCGACATTGCCGCCCATGCTCACCGCGAAGGCGATCACGCGGCTGATGCTGGGATATTGCTTCATGAAGAACTGGGCGGCGGCGATGGAATCGGCTGCACCGGCGCGCACGCACCAGCCGTAATTCTCGCTCGGCACCTGTAACTGCCCGGTGTAGTCCATTGCCACTGCCACCGCGCCCTTGCCCGCCGCCGCCTGCAAGTGCCTGCGCCAGCTGCAAGAGTCATTGCCATGACCGTGGAACATCACCACCATCGTGTCTGGTGCCGCCGTCGTCGGCAGCGCGTAGCGGCCCGAAGCCAGGCCGCGCAGGCTGGCGAGCTGGATACCCGCATCGTTCATCAGCGCCAGCCGCGGATCGCTGTGCTGCTCGCAGGGCACTTCGATGGCCTTGGCGCTGCCACTGCCCGGCGCATCGCCGGGGGGTGCGCCACCCTCCGGCGTCAGCGAGCCGTCGCAGGCCACGAGGCCCGCCAATAGACACAGCGACACCAGCAGCAGACGGTTTTGAGAGCGCATGGGCTTCCTCGCAGCGCAGTTCTATATGCGTTTTAGTGAACCGATGATCAGTTCGGCAGGCTGGGCTGTCCAGCAGTAGATGTGTCTCCATCGCCGGCGATGGCAAAGCATTTGCTGGCGGGCTTGGAAGTGAGTCCCGTAACATGGCTCCAACGTATCTGCCATCGCATGCCCCTTCCCATGAAATCCCTGATGCTTGCTGCCGCCCTGGTGGCCACTGCTCCTGTTGCGCTCGCCGCCAAACCCGTGAACAACACCAAACCATTCACCTACAACGAGCTGGTGCGCTTCGAGCGCGTCAGCGATCCGGCCGTGTCGGCAGACGGCAAGCTCGTCGCCTACACCTTGCGCGAAACCGATTACGAGGCCAACAAGGGCAAGCGCAGCGTCTGGATCGTGCCCGCCGATGGCAGCGCACCCGCGCGCCGAGTGACCGGCAGCGGCAATGCCAGCGATGCGCGTTTTGGTGCCGATGGTGCGCTCTACTTCATCAGCAGCCGCTCTGGCGGCGCGCAGGTCTGGCGCCTGAGCCTGATCGGTGGCGAAGCCACGCAGGTGACCAGCCTGCCGCTGGATGTGGCGGCCTTCACGCTGGCACCCACGGGTGATCGCATCGCCGTGGCACTCGAAGTGTTTCCTGATGCCGCGACACTCGACGAGACCAAGACCCGCCTCGATGCGCTGGAGAAAAAGCCCAGCGCCGGCAAGCTCTACGACAAGCTCTTCGTGCGCCATTGGGACACCTGGAAGAACGGTACCCGCAACCAGCTGTATACCCTCAAGATGCAGGACGGCATTGCCAACGGCGCGCCGGTGTGGGTGAGCAAAGGGCTCGACGGCGATGCGCCCAGCAAGCCCTTCGGCGGCGCGGAGGAGTTCAGCTTTTCACCGGATGGCAACACCCTGTTCTTCGCCCTGCGCGAGGCTGGAACCACCGAGGCCTGGAGCACCAATCTCGACCTCTGGCAGGTGCCTGCCGATGGCTCGGCCAAGCCGGTGAACCTCACTGCCGACAACAAGGCGACCGATACGGGCCCTTCTGTTTCGCCCGATGGCAAGACGCTCGCCTACCGCGCCATGAAGCGCCCCGGCTTCGAGGCCGACCGTTATGCCGTGATGCTACGTGATCTCTCATCCGGCAAGACCCGCGAGCTGGCCGCCGATTGGGATCGCTCTGCCAACACGCTGACCTGGTCGGCCGATGGCAAGACGCTCTACACGCTGGCCGATGAGCTGGGCCAGAGCAAGGTATTTGCCATCGACGTGCCTTCCGGCAAGGTGAAGGCGCTGACCGACGAAGGCACGGTCGCTGGCTTCGTCATCGGCAACAAGGGCCTGGTGGTCGCACAGAACGAAATCAGCAAGCCGACCGATCTCTATCGCGTCGAGCGCGGTGGCTTGAAGCCGCTCACCCGCCACAATGCCGAGGTACTCGCAGGCCTGAAGTTCGGCGACTACGAGCAGTTCAAGTTCAAGGGCTGGAACGACGAGACCGTGTATGGCTACGTGGTCAAGCCAGTGGGCTTCGAGAAGGGCAAGCAGTATCCGGTCGCCTTCATCGTCCACGGCGGGCCGCAGGGCAGCATGGGCAATGACTTCCACTATCGCTGGAACCCGCAGACCTACGCCGGCGCGGGCTACGCGGTGGTCTACATCGACTTCCACGGCTCCACCGGCTACGGCCAGGCGTTCACCGATTCGATCAGCGGCGACTGGGGCGGCAAGCCGCTCGAAGACCTGCAAAAAGGCTGGGCGCACGCGCTCAAGACCTACGACTTTCTCGATGCCAACCGTGCCGCCGCCCTGGGTGCGAGCTACGGCGGCTACATGATGAACTGGATCGCCGGCAACTGGCCCGATGCCTTCAAGGCCATCGTCAACCACGATGGTATTTTTGATAATCGCAGCATGGGCTACACCACCGAAGAGCTCTGGTTCGACGAGTGGGAGCTGGGTGGCACGCCGTACGATAAGCCCGCCGCCTACGAGAAGCACAACCCGGTCAATCACGTCGCCAAGTGGAAGACGCCGATGCTGGTGATCCAGGGCGAGAAGGACTTCCGCGTGCCGACCGAGCAGGGTCTCGCCACCTTCACCGCCTTGCAGCGTCGTGGCATCCCTTCGCAGTTTCTGGTGTTCCCCGACGAGAACCACTGGGTCTTGAAGCCGCAGAACTCGGTGCAGTGGCACCAGACCGTCGAAGCCTGGCTTGCCAGATGGCTGAAAGCCAAATGATGTTTGCCCGCCTCGCCCTCTGCGCCACGGTTGTTTTGGCTGGCTGCACACCCAGGATTTTCCGTGACCCTCCAGTGCGGGAGCCGACCGATCTGGAATTGCAGGCCAAGGCTTTTGCAGACCGCGGCCAGGCTGCACAGGCCATCACGGCGGCCAGCCTGCTCCAGAACATCTCGGTGCTCGCCTCGGATGCCTTCGATGGCCGCAAGCCCGGCACGGCGGGTGAGGATGCAACGGTCAACTACCTCGTCGAGCAGTTCAAGGCTGTGGGCCTGGCACCCGGCGCGCAGAACGGCAGCTACACCCAGCCGGTGGAGCTGATGGGCATCCGCAGCGAAGCGCGGCTTTCGCTCAAGGCCGGTGGCAGCCATATCGCCATGCGCAACGGCGAAGATTTCGTCGCCGCCAGCATGCGCTTCCTGCCCGATGTGGATGTGAAGAACGCGCAGATGGTGTTCGTCGGCTACGGCGTGCAGGCCCCCGAGTACGACTGGGACGACTACAAGGGCATGGACATGGCCGGCAAGACGCTGGTGATGCTGATCAACGACCCGGCCATACCCGACCCGGCAAACCCGGCTCAGCTCGACCCCAAGCTGTTCAAGGGCAAGGGCATGACCTATTACGGGCGCTGGACCTACAAGTACGAGATGGCCAGCAAGCTCGGTGCGGCGGCGGTGATGATCGTCCACGAAACTGCGCCCGCGTCCTACCCCTGGGAGGTGGTGCGCAATTCCTGGGGCGGCACCGAACGCTTCGAGCTGGATGCCGACCACCGCAACCTCAAGCGCGTGCCGGTGCAGGGCTGGATGACGCTGGAGAAGACCCGCGAGGTGTTCAAGGCGGCCGGGCAGGATTTCGATGCGCTCAAGACCGCAGCCTTGAGCCGCGACTTCAGGCCGGTGGCGCTCGATGCCAGCATCACCGCGCGCGTGCGCAACACCCTGCGCAGCGTCGAATCACGCAACGTCGCGGCCCGCATCCCGGGTGCCGATGGTGCGGTGGATGCACAGCATGTGGTCTACACCGCGCACTGGGATCACCTCGGCCGCGACTCCAAGCTGGTGGGCGACCAGATCTTCAACGGTGCGGTCGATAATGCCAGCGGCGTTGCCGGGCTGATCGAAATCGCCAAGGCCTTCAAGGCACTCGGCGCGCCACCCAAACGCTCGATCCTGTTCCTCGCCGTCACCGCCGAGGAGCAGGGCCTGCTCGGCTCCCGCGCCTATGTGGCGAAGCCGCTCTACCCCATCATCGACACGCTCGCCGACATCAACATGGACTCGCTGAATCCCTGGGGCCCGACCAAGGACATCCAGGTGGTGGGCAGCGGCCAGAACACGCTCGAAGACACCCTCGCTGCGGTTGCCAAATCACGCGGCCGGGTGGTGAAGCCAGACGAAGCCCCGGAGCGTGGCGGCTTCTACCGCTCGGATCAGTTCGAGTTCGCCAAGGTCGGCGTGCCTGGCCTTTACGCCGTGCGTGGCGATGACTTCATCGGCAAGCCGGCCGGCTGGGGCAGGAGCAAGCGCGATGCCTTCACCGCCAACGACTACCACAAGCCCAGCGACGAGGTGAAGCCGGATTGGGATCTCTCCGGTGCCACGGCTGATCTCAGGCTGCTGTTCGAGGTTGGTGCGGTGCTGTCAGGCAATGGCCCCTGGCCAGCGTGGAAGGACGGCTCGGAGTTCAAGGCCGCACGCGGCAAGCAGAGCCACCCCAGCGATTGATGCCTAGTCCGCGCTATTGCGCGGGCTTGCTCTTCCACTGGGAAGCGCCGAGAAAGATCAGCATCAGCTGCTTCTGAGCCAGCGCGTGGATGCGCCCCAGTTCGGCTGCGTCGTTCAAGTCCGCATCGAGGATGAGTTCGGTGGCACCCATCATGGCGTTGACCACCAGCCCGGCCATCATGCGCAGATCGTCGCCATTGAAGCCCTTGAGCTTGGGGAAGGCGGCAAGGTCGGCCGCCAGCTCGCTGGTCCACAGCCGCAGTTCCTTGCGGATGGCAAGGCGCACCGACGAGGAGCCGCTGACGCGCTCCTTGGCGATGAACTGGAAGTGCAGGCGGTGTGCCTGCGCATAGCGCAGAAAGGTCTCGACCGAACGCGCGATGAGATTGGCGGGCGGCAAGGGTGCCGAGCGCGCCACCCGCATCATGTCGTGCAGGGTGCGAAAGCTGTCGTCCACCAGCGACATGCCCAACTCATCCATGCCGGTGAAGTGCCGGTAGAACGCCGCCGGCACCACGCCCGCCACTTTCGCCACTTCGCGCAGCGAGAGTGAAGAGAAGCTGCGCTCGCCATCGAGCAGGGTGAGCGCGGCATCGAGCAAGGCCTTGCGCGTGCGCTGCTTGCGCTCGTCGCGCACGCCCGTGCCGAGGCTGGCCGGAGCCGAATCCGAGGGCTCGGAGGAGGAGTTTCGCTTCAATCGCATGGTGCATTGTAACCGCAGGGTTTTGAGCGAACGAAACGTTTAAGCCGACATCGTGCATTTACCAGGGATGAATTTCACGTTGATATCAATGCCATTTTCAGCATTCAGTAAACGATTGTTGACTTGTTGAAAATCCTGCTTATAGTGCACATATGTTCACTATTAACAGAAAGCAAACCATGAACGCCGCCGCCTCGCTCAACCGTTTCGTCGCCAAGCTGACCACGCCCTTCATCCCGGATGACTTCATCAGTCTGGTCAATCCGCTGTGGACGGTGCAGACCTTGCACGCGCGCGTCGAGGCCATCACCGTCGAGACGGCTGACAGCGCCACCATCATCCTGCAGCCGGGCGTGCGCTGGACTGGTCATCGCGCCGGGCAATACGTTCGCATCGGAGTTTCGATTGATGGCGTGCGCCACACGCGCTGCTACAGCCTGTCGTCGGCACCTGAGCGCGACGATGGCTGCATCAGCATCACGGTGAAGGCGGTCGACGGGGGGCGGGTGTCGCGCTTTCTGGTGCGCGAACTGACGGTGGGCACGGTGATCGACATCGCCGCTGCCGACGGTGACTTCACCATGCCCTATGCGATGAATGACGCGGCCCTGTTCATCGCGGCCGGCAGTGGCATCACGCCGATCATGTCGCTGCTGCGTTCGGCTGCTGTACGCCATGCGATGCCGCAGGCCACACTCATCTACTACACGCCCTCGCCCGCTGACACGATTTTTCGTGAAGAGCTGATTGCCTTAAGCAAGGTGCATCCGGCTCTCACGGTGCAGTTCATCCACACCCGCACGGCTTCTGATTCCAATCTGCGTGGTCACTTCACGGCCGCCCATCTCAAATCCGCCTGCGCCGACTGGAAGACCCGCCGTGTCTGGGCCTGCGGGCCGGGCGCGATGCTCGACGCCATCGAGACGCAGTGGTCGGTGCAGGGCTTGCGCGATCAGCTCACCATCGAACGCTTCCGCCCTGCCCTGCGCGCGGTTGCGAACGACAACACCATCGGCACGCTTGAATTCGCCACCAGCCAGAAGCTTGCTGCACGCGAAGGCAGCGAGTCGATTCTGGAAACCGCCGAGCGCGCGGGCTTAACACCCGCCCACGGCTGCCGCATGGGCATCTGCCACGGCTGCACGGCGAAGCTCATCTGCGGCGAAGTGCGCGACCTGCGTGATGGCCGCGTGTTTGCCGACGAAGGCGACCTCATCCAGATCTGCGTGTGTGCCCCGGTGGGCGCCGTGCAGATCGACCTCTAATTCTCATCACTCACAGGAGCATCACCATGACTGCTACCCGTACCAGCCTCAAGAACCTCAAGGGCGAAAACGCCGCCATCTACGCCAAGGCGAAGAAGGAAATGCCCAAGACAATGATGCCCAGTGCCCCGCGCCTCACCAAAGAGCAAGCCGATGCCTTTGGCCGCGAACTCGACGCCCTGCGCGAAGGCGTGCTCGCCTCGCGCGGTGCTGAAGACGCCGCTTACATCCGCAAGATGATCGCCCTGCAACGCAAGATGGAAGTCGCCGGTCGCGCAACGATCTACGCCGGCATCGTGTTCCCGCCCGCCTTCGTGGCCGGTGCGCTCACACTCGGTGCGGCGAAAATCCTCGACAACATGGAAGTCGGCCACAACATCATGCACGGCCAGTGGGACTGGATGCGCGACCCGGTGATCCACAGCAGCAAGTGGGACTGGGACACCGCCGCACCCGCCGACCAGTGGAAGCACAGCCACAACGTCGAGCACCACACCTGGACCAACGTGGTCGGCATCGACAACGACGTCGGCTACGGCATTCTGCGCATGAGCGAGCAGCAGGAGTGGCAGCCGCGCCACCTCTTGAACCCGATCAACAACGCGCTGCTGGCGACGTTCTTTCAGTACGGCGTGGGCGTTCACGACACCGGCATCGCCGAAGTGCGCAGCCTCAAGGGCCTGCGCAATCTCTCAGCCGCCAACAAGGCCAAGCTCAAGGCCGTGTGGAACAAGGTCAAGAAGCAGTCGCTGAAGGATTACGTGCTATTCCCGGCGCTGGCTGGCCCCTTCTTCGCCCCCGTGCTGGCGGCGAACGTGGGTGCCAATCTGACGCGCAATCTGTGGACCTACATGATCATCTTCTGCGGCCACTTTCCAGACGGTGTCGAGCAATTCACCGCCGAGAGCGTGAAGAACGAATCGCGCGGCCAGTGGTATCTGCGCCAACTGCTCGGCAGCGCCAACATCAAGGGCGGCAAGACGCTCAATATAATGAGCGGGCACCTGAGCTTCCAGATCGAGCATCACCTGTTCCCCGACCTGCCGAGCAATCGCTACCCCGAGCTCTCGAAAGAAGTGCAGAAAATCTGCGCGAAGTACGGCCTGCCCTACAACAGCGCCTCACTCGCTCGTCAGTTCGGCACCACCTTGAAGCGCGTGGTGAAGCTCGGCCTGCCCACCAAGCAGGATCTCAAGCGCACGATGACTGCTGCATTTGCCTGAAAAACCTCCTGCGGCATGGCCCACGCCATGCCGCAGCGCAGCAATGACGAGGCGCCGAAACAGGCGCATATTGGCTGCACTGCTGTATCCATAAAAACAATTCAATACCAGCCACATGGAGGAGAAACCATGCAGCCACAACCTCAAGCAGCGCAACGCTCGCTGCTGAGCCGCTTCACGGCATTGACCGATGCCTTCGCCTTCCCTCTGCGCACCTCTCATTACCTGGAGCTGGTGAACCCGCTCTGGACCACGCATGCGCTGCAAGCGAAGGTAGTGAGCGTCTGGGATGAGACTGCGGATGCCCGCACCATCACGCTCAAGCCCGGCCGCAACTGGCGCAGCCATCGCCCGGGTCAGCATCTGCGCGTCGGCGTGCCGATTGGCGGCATGCACTACACCCGCACCTATTCGATTTCTTCGGCGCCCGAGCGCGACGACGAGTGCTTCACCATCACGGTCAAGGCCATCAATGGCGGCCGCATGTCGCACCACTTAGTGCGCAACATCAAGCCCGGCGATTACCTGCCCATCGGCGTGCCGCAGGGCGACTTCTACCTGCCGGATGCGAACCCGGTCGAGCCGCTGTTCATCAGCGCTGGCTCTGGCATCACGCCCATCATGTCGATGCTGCGCAGCCTGGTGGCGCAAGAGCGCCTGCCGGATGTCACCCACATCCACTACGCACCCCATGCCTACGACGTGATCTTCGGGCAGGAGCTGCAAGCCCTCGCAGCCAAGCACCCGCGCTACCAGCTGCACCTCATCTACACCCGCGAGCCGGGCGAGACGACCTCACAGAAGCGCCACTTCTCGGCCGCCACGCTGGATAGCGTCTGCCCCGGCTGGCGCACGCGCGACACTTACGCCTGCGGCCCCCAAGGTCTGCTCGATGCGGTGGAATCGCACTGGCGTGATGCTGGTGTATCGCGTCAGCTGCACACCGAGCGCTTCCGTGCACAGGTGGCAGCAGCACCCAGCAAGATCACCACTGGTACGGTGCGCTTCGTCAACAGCGGCGTCAGTGCCGCCTCCGACGGCGTCATCAACCTGCTGCGTCTCGCCGAAGACCAGGGCCTCAACCCGCCGCACGGCTGTCGCATGGGCATCTGCCACGGCTGCGATGCAAAGCTCAAATCCGGCTGCGTGCGTGATCTGCGCACCAACGCCCTGCTCAACGAAGTCGGTGCCATCGTGCAGATCTGCGTCTGCGCAGCCGCAGGCGATGCCGAACTCGAAGTCTGATTTCTTTAATTAGCCAAGGAGAAACCCATGGGCATGCCCACACACTTAACCAACGCCGAAATCGAAGAGTTCGGCCGCGAGATGGACGCCATCCGCAACGAGGTGATGGACTCGCGGGGTGCGGCCGACCGCGCCTACATCCTGAAGATCATCCGCATTCAGCGCAGCCTGGCACTGGGCGGCCGCATCGTGATGTTTCTGAGTTTCCTGCTGCTGCCCGCCAGCGATTTGGCTTATGCCGGCTGGCCACAGTTCATCGCCGTGCTGGGTTTGGGCGCTGCCATGCTCGGCATCGCCAAGATTCTCGAAAACATGGAGATCGGCCACAACGTGATGCACGCGCAGTGGGACTGGATGCGTGACCCCAACATCCAGAGCAACACCTGGGAGTGGGACAACGTCTGCCCTTCGGACCAGTGGAAGCATAGCCACAACGTCGTCCACCACACCTGGACCAACGTCTTCGGCAAAGACCCAGACATCGGCTACGGCGTGCTGCGCGTCACCCCGCAACAGCGCTGGAAGCCGAAGTACCTGCTCCAGCCGATCACCAACTTCTTCCTCAACATTTGGTTCCAGTGGGGCGTGGCGGTGCATGACGTCGAGCCGGACAAGCTGCTGTCGGGCGAAAAGTCCATCAGCTCGGTCAAGCACCTGCTGCGCGGTATTGCGCAGAAAGCTGCTCGCCAGCTGCTGAAGGATTACGTGCTCTGGCCCGCCCTCGGCGCACTCGTCACCGTGCCGTTCTCGCTCGGCCTCGGTGCGGACGTGGGCCACGTTGCCCTGCTCGCTTTCCTATGGCTGGTGGGTGCCAACGCCATCGCCAACCTGATGCGCAATATCTGGTCTAACGTGATTATTTTCTGCGGCCATTTCCCTAGCGGCGTGCAGCACTTCACCAAGCAGGAGGTCGAAGGCGAAACCCGCGCGCGCTGGTATGTGCGCCAGCTGCTCGGCAGCTGCAACATCGGCGGCGGCAAGATCTTTCACATCCTGAGCGGCAACCTGAGCCATCAGATCGAGCACCATCTGTTCCCCGACATGCCGAGCAATCGCTACCCGGAAGTCGCCCCGCGCGTGCGGGCGATGGCGGCCCGCTACCGCCTGCCCTACAACACCGGCTCGCTGACGCGGCAGTTCGGCACCACGACTTGGACGATCTGGCGTTTGGCATTCCCCGGTGGCCGGGTGCACACCCTGACAGCCTGATTGCCACGTGCAACAAAAAGCCGACTTCGAGTCGGCTTTTTGTTGCCTCCTGGCCTGCGTGGACAGCAAGGCTGATGCAAAAACTGGACAACTAGTGCAACAATCGACATGAGTTCACTTTTTGTATAGCCATGCCAGCTCGCGCCAAAGCAGTCACCAAAGTCCCCACTAAAGCCCCTGTCAGCAGCGCCGACAACGCCTACCGTATTGCGGCGGTGGCCAAGCTCACGGGCATGCCGGTGCCGACCATTCGCATGTGGGAGCGCCGCTACGGGGTGGTGACGCCGGCGCGCAGCGCGGCGAATGGGCGACTGTATTCGCGTGCCGACGTTGATCGCCTGATGTTGCTCAAGGCCGTGGCCGATGCAGGGCATGCAATCGGCACCGTGGCGCAGCTGAGCGAGGCGCAGTTGCAAGTGCGGCTGCTCGAGGCACCCGGTCGCAGCAGCTTGGCTCCAAGCGAGCAGTGCCGCGTGCTGTTGTGTGGTGCCGCACTGCACTCACGACTCGACAAGGCCTGGTCGGGGCGCAGTGATATTCAGATCACGGCCGCACTGCCCCAGCTCTCCACTGAAACAGTGGCCACGCTGCCCATCGCTGATGCGGTGATTGTCGAGGCCGCGACCTTGCAGTCCGCACCCATTCGCAGCCTGCGGCAACTGCGCATGCAGACCCGCGCCAAAGTGATGATCGTGGTGTATGGCTTTGGCAATAGGCAGGCCCTGGCGCGGCTGGATCAGGAGGGCATCATTGCGCTGGCGATGCCCGCAGAGCCCTCGCATCTGGCGCGCATCTGCCTGCTGGGGTCGGCACTCTACGCAGCACCCGCCAGCGATTTGCACACGCAAGCCCGGCAGGCGCTAAGCCCACGCCGCTACGACGAAGCCTTTCTGGCGACAGTCGCACAACTGCAGAGCACGGTGCGCTGCGAATGCCCGCACCACCTGGCGGATCTGCTGACCAAGCTCAATGCCTTCGAGCAATACAGCCTGGAGTGTGAGAACAGCGATCTGGCCGATGCCTCAATCCACACACTGCTCTACACGACAGCCGCGCAATGCCGGCAGTGGCTGGAGCAGGCGCTGCATCAGGTGCTGGCGCACGAGGGCATCCCTGACCCTACGGCGTCACACGCACCAAGGGCCGCACTGCGGTAAAGCCGCCGTCCAGCGAGAGGACTTGCCCGGTCATCCAGCTGTCGGCATCGAGCAGTTGCAGCGTCCAAGCCGCCACCTCATCGGCACGACCCAAGCGTGCCAGCGGGTATTGCACGGTGACGCCCGCGCGCATGCTGTCGCTGCGGGTGAAGCCTTCGGTCATCGGCGTTTCGGTGAGGCCCAGTGCAAGGGCGTTGATGCGCCAACCGCGCGGTGACCAGTCGGCCGCGAGCGAGCGCACCAGGCCCTCGACACCGGCCTTGGCTGCCGCAACGGCAGCATGGTTCGGCGTGCCCATGCGGGCCGCAACTGAGCTGAAGACAACCGCCGCACCGTGTTGCTGGCTGCCGCGCGCCTTGGCATAGGCGCGCAAGGTGAAGTAGGCGGAATCCAGATTGCCCGCCATCACCTGTCGCCATTGTTCCTCGGTGCTGCGTTCGATGGCACCCAGCCGCACATTGCCGGCAGCGTGGCAGAGCAGCGAAGGTGCCGCACCGAAGTGCGCCTGTGCAGCATCGAATGACGCCTGAGCGCCTTCTGCCGTGCTGACGTCGGCCACCACATCCAGTTGCTCGGGTGTTGACAACGCCGTATCGGCTGCACGCCGCGACACCGCCGCCACACGCCAGCCCTTCGCCCTTGCCGCGGCTACCACGGCCAGGCCGACACCACCCCGGGCACCAGTCACCAGCAGGAGGGGCGAAGACGCAATGCGGTGGATGTCGTTCATGGCGCGGCTCAAAAAAGAAGGTCGGCAGAGCCGACCTTAAGGTTGATCTGCCAGCCGCAGGGAGGGCTATGCGGCAGATCATGAGGGAGGCTTGCAGTATGTCTCATCGATTTCTTGGTGTAAATGTTTTGTATGGTTTATTTCCTATACAAAGAGACTACAATCTGCCAGCCAGCTCCAATTCGAACTGCGAGCTGGCGGGGATTCGCCGTGAACCCGCTCTGTCCAGCCAAAGCTTCATCAGCCAACAGGAGTTGAAACATGACCATGCCAACCAGCCGCCGCGCCTTCCTCGGTCTCTGCGGTGCCGCAGCCCTTGCCGCCATGCCGGTGCGGGTGATGTCGCAAGCCGCGCCCGCCAAGCTAGACCTCAAGGACCCCACCGCCGTCGCCCTCGGCTATGTCGAGAACACCGCCAAGATCACCGTTGCCAAAGAGCCAACTTTCAAGGCCGGCAGCAACTGCGGCAACTGCGCGCTGTATGTGAAAGCGCAGGAGAAAGCAGCCTACGCGCCCTGTGGCGCCGTCGGCGGCAAGCTGGTGGCGAAGGCCGGCTGGTGCAAGGCATACGCCGCCGCCTAGCGAGCCAGGCGATGCGCGATGAAGGCATCAAGACCTGCGCCGTGGTCGGCGCCGGTGCGGCCGGGTTGACCGCCGCGCGCATGCTGCAAGCGCGCGGCGTGGCGGTGACCGTGTTCGACAAAGGCCGCAAGCCGGGCGGGCGACTGGCCACCAAGAGCACCGCCCATGGCACCTTTGACCATGGCGTGCAATATCTCGCGGCCGAAGGCGCTTCACTGAGGCAATCCCTGCTCGCGCCCTGTAGTCAGGGCCACGCAGGCACTTGGGCGGTGTCGAGCACCGACGACCCGCTCATTCTCGTCCGGTATCCGCTTGTTGGCGTGCCGAGCAACAATCAGATCGCGCAATGCTGGGCCACCGGGCTGAGCGTGCTGCCGGAGCACCACGTCGAGTCGATCCGCCGCGCTGCCGCAACATGGCAGCTGCGCTTGGCTGGGCAGGAACAATGGCGCGATTTCGACGCCGTGGTGGTGACGGTGCCGCAGCCCCAGTTGCAGTCACTGCTGCCAGAGCTGGCCCTGCCCGAAAGTCTGCACCGCATCGAATATGCACCTTGCTGGACCTTGATGTGGGTGCCCGTGGAAACCGACCTGCCTGAGCTGTTGCCCTTTAGTCCCGCAGGCCATGAGTGCATCGGCTGGGTGGCGCGCGAGGATTCCAAACCAGGCCGCAGCGGCCCGGCGCGCTATGTGGTGCATGCCACAGCGACATGGTCCCAACGCCATCTCGAACAGCCGGCGGAGTCTGCCGCGGCCGCCCTGCAAACCGCTACGGCGGCGCTGCTTGGCATCAGCCCGCAGGCCCACTTCACGGCTGCCCACCGCTGGCGTTTCGCACGCGTGCGGCAGAGTTTGCAGCTGCCCCAGCTCCAGCTGGCCCCTGGCCTGCACTATGCGAGCGATGGCTGCCTGGGTGATAGCGTCGAGTACGCCATGACCAGTGGTGCTGCGGCGACCAGGGCGCTGCTTGCTACACGTTTCTGAGACGCTGCTCTCCAGTATGCACACGCCCGCTACTTCCGATTTTGAACCCACGCTGGAGGCCGCCGCTGCGCGCTTGCAGCGCATCAACCCCGTAGCCTACGCCCGCAGTCGCAACTCGCTCGGTGGTACGGTGACGGGCCTGTCGCCCTACTTCACGCATGGCCTGCTCGACTTCCCCGCCGCCCTCGCCACCTTGCAGTCACAGCACCCACTCGGCCCGCAGGACAAGCTGGTGATGGAGTTCGGCTGGCGCGAGTTTTTCGCGCATGTCTGGCGGCACCAGGGCGAGCGCATCTTCAGCGACCAGCGCCCACCCATCACGCCCCTGCGCTACGCCAGCACAATGCCCGATGACGTGTTGCGCGCCTGCACCAGTGTGCCGGTGATCGACCAGGCCGTGCGCACGCTCTACGCCACCGGCTATCTGCACAACCACGCGCGCATGTGGTTGGCGAGCTATCTCGTGCATCTGCGCAAGGTGCAGTGGCAAGTCGGCGCGGACTGGCTCTACGCCCACCTGCTCGATGGCGATCTCGCCAGCAATCATCTGTCGTGGCAGTGGGTGGCGGGCACCTTCAGCGTCAAGCCCTACCTCTTCAATGCCGAGAACGTCGCGCGCTATGCACCAGCCGAGTGGCACAGTCCCGGCACGGTGATCGATACCAGTTACGAGGCGCTGGATGTGATGGCGCGCGAGTCACTCGATTGCGGGCCGGAAGCCAGGCAGTCCATCTCTTGCGAAGCGCCTGCGCTGCATGGCGCACCTCCGCCGCAAGCCTTTGCAGACTGGCCTGCGCATTGGCTCGCGGCACTGCCGGAGCAAGTCCATCTCGTCCACCCCTGGAGCTTGGGCGAGCAGCCCGCCATCGGCTACAAACTCGGCGTGATTCACATGCCCTTCCACGCGCGTTTCGCATGGTCTGCAAGGCGCTGGGCTTTTGTCGCCGGGCGCATGCGCGAATGCTGCGATGCGGTCTTCGTCGGTGATCTACACACGCTGCTGCCGCAAGTGCAAACCCACCAGCTCAGCGCCCGCGACACCGCCAATCCCGGCTACGCTCAAGCCCTGCACAGCGGGCCAGTGCAGCTCGAATCCATCCCCCGCTTTCTTGAAGAGCCTGGCCGCTATTGCCAGAGCTTCAGCAAGTTCTACGGCACCCAACTGCACGGCAAATGGCACCGATGAGAACGACAACGCCCTACCCTGATGAGATGCCGATCTTCTCGCTCGGCAATCCGCTGTTCCCTGCCGGCCTGCTGCATCTCAATATCTTCGAGCCGCGCTATCTGTCGATGACCAGTGAGTGCATCCGCAGCGGCAAGCCCTTCGGCGTAAGCCTGATCCGCGCGGGTTTCGAGGTGGGCGTGCCGGCCGTGCCATCGGCCATCGGCTGCACCGCGCGCATCATCGAGTGGAGTCAGCCGATGACCGACCGCTATCGGCTGGTCTGCAAGGGCGAGTCGCTATTCAAAATCTTGAATCGGCGCGTCGCGGACGATGGCCTGATGCTCGCGCGGGTGGAGTTGATCGACCCGCCTGATCCGCTTGCGCTGCCCAGGCACCATGCGGGATTGGCGTCACTGATCGAAGAGCTGATCGAAGCACTTGGCGAAGACGCGCCCATCCCAAAGCCGCGCCGATTCGACGACGCCGCCTGGGTCGCCAACCGCTGGGCCGAGCTGCTGCCGGTCACGCCCGAACGCCGCCAGCGTTGGCTCGAACAAGCTGATGCCCTGACCGCGCTCACCGAAATCGAAAAGCTGCTGGCCGAGCAAACCGGCGGCAACCAGCCATGAAGACGAAGCTCTGCGCTTGCTGCGCGCGTGCGACCGCCATCGCCTATCGCTTCCAGATCAGTCCCGCCGCAGTCTGGCTGTTTGCCTGCCCGGATTGCCTACCCAGCGAGCAAGCCAAAACGGGCTATCGCTACGGCGGCACCTGGAAAGGTGCGCGGCACTGATGGCAATCAAGAACACCACCACCGGCAGCCGCACCCTGAAACTCATGGGCGTCGGCGCACGCACGCTCGGGCGCTCCATTCTCAAAAACCTGCCCGTCGGCGGCGACAAGGCCGAGCGCTCGCTGCGCTACTGGACGGACGTCGGCACCGACATGGTGAAGACCCTCGGAGAGCTGCGCGGTGCGGCGATGAAGTTGGGCCAGCTGGCCTCGCAATATAGCGACGTGCTGCCGCCTGCATTGGCGCAGCAACTCAAGCTCTTGCAACGCTCGGTCACACCGCTGCCCTTCGCCGAGATCGAGCCACTGCTGCACGCTCAGTGGACGACCAAGCAGCGCAAGGCCGTGCGGCACATCGAGCCGCTGGCGATGGCCGCCGCCAGCATTGGCCAGGTGCATCGCGCCACGCTCGCCGATGGTGCGCAGGTCGTCGTGAAAGTGCGCTACCCCGGCGTGCGCGAAGCGGTGGATGCCGACCTCTCGCAGCTGCGCCGCCTCATCACCGCCAGCAAGCTCCTGCCGGTGGACGACGCCGCAATGGATCGCCTCATCGCCGAAGTGCGCGAGCGGTTCAAGGAGGAGACCGACTACGCCGCCGAGCTCGCGCATCTGCAACATCTGCGCACGGAAGCCGCGTTGCCCCACATCGTCTACGCCACACCGCATCGCGCGCTTTGCACGGACGGCATTCTGGTGCTGAGCGAAGAGCCGGGTGAAACGCTCGACACCGCCGCCAGCTGGTCGCCCGCACTGCGCGATGCCTTCGGCCACACGCTCTGCGAGTGGATCGCCCATAGCTTCTTCATAGCCAGGGCCGTCCACGCCGACCCGCATCCCGGCAACTTCGCGGTGCGTGCCGATGGCCGCGTGGTGGTCTACGACATGGGCTGCGTCAAGCGCGTGCCGCTGCCAGTAGTGGACTCGGTGCGCACGCTGCTGCACGCCGCCATTGCCGAGGACTGGCAGGGCTTGCACACCGCACTGATCGCGCTCGGCGGTGTGTCGCCCGCCGCATCACTGGAGAAGGTTCAGCCGCTTTACGCCGACTTCACCCACCTCACCATCACCCGCCTGCTGGCAGATGAGACCTTCGACTTCGCCGACCCCAGCTTCATCGACGAACTGCGCGCCGCAGGCCGCAAGCACCTGCTGCACGCCCTCAAGTTTCATCCGGTCTCAGACCTCATTTTCGTGATGCGCGCCCTGAGTGGGCTTTACTGGATTCTGCGCAGCCTCAAGGCCGTGGTGCCGGTGCGGGCGCTGATGGCGGCGCACGGCTTTAGGCCAGCGCCAAGGTAATCACTGTCTCAAAGCCACTGCTTTCCCGGTTTCCGAAAGCCACCGTGCCATTGGCCGCCACGCAGCGGCGGGCTTACTTGAGGGCACGCGATACGCCTGCAATCAAAACTTCATCGTGCTGACGCAGGCCCTCGCTACCTTGCGCCGGAGCGACCGCTGACGCGGCGATGACATCACACCAAGGGAATAGCCCATGCCAGTTTCAACACCGCCGCGCGGCTTCCCGCCGCTGCGTTCCGTATCGCATCGCCGGCTGCTCGCCCCCCTGCTTGTTGCCAGTGCCGCGCTCGCGGGATGCCACGGCGACCAGCTGTCTGCGTCACCCGCCTTGAGCACGCCTGCACCGGCGCCGGTCACGCCGCCATCGCCTGCACCCAGCCCCATGCCTTCGCCCACACCAGTAACTGTTCCCGTGCCGCCGATCGGCAGCGCACCGCTGCCGCCGGTGATCCGTTGCGCGCCGGGTGCTACGGCAAGCGCGGCCATCGAGCGCAAGACCGAACTCGCCGCCGACTGCCACGCCGCTGCCAAGGGAGCCCAGTCATGAGCCTCGACCGCCGTGACTTCCTTCGCTTTGCCGGTGCCGCGATGGCGACCAGCGCGCTGCCGCTGTCGATCCAGCGCGCGCTCGCCATCCCCGCCAACAACCGCACCGGCACCATCCAGGATGTCGAGCACATCGTGGTGCTGATGCAGGAAAACCGCAGCTTCGACCATTACTTCGGCACCCTGCCGGGCGTGCGCGGCTTCGGGGACCGCTTCCCGATCCCGCTCGTCACCGGCAAGGAGGTGTGGCACCAGACCGACCGCATGTTGAACGAGGTGCTGCCATACCACCTCGACCAGAGCAAGGGCAATGCCCAGCGCGTCAGCGGCACGCCGCACAGCTGGACCGACGCGCAACTGGCCTGGGACCAGGGGCGCATGTATGCCTGGCCCGCCTACAAGGAATCACAGTCGATGGGCTACTACACCGAGCAGGAGCTGCCGTACCAGTTCGCGCTCGCCAATGCCTTCACGCTCTGCGACGCCTACCACTGCTCGATCCATACCGGCACCAATTCCAACCGGCTGTTCATGTTCACCGGCACCAACAACCCCACGGGCGTGGGCGGCGGGCCGGCCATCGACAACAGCAACGACGATCTCGGCCCCTCGGCCACCGGCTACAACTGGACGACCTATGCCGAGCGGCTGGAGAAAGCAGGTGTCTCGTGGAAGGTCTACCAGGACATGGACGACAACTTCACCGACAACTCGCTCGAGGGCTTCGTGAGTTTTCGCACCGCGTACGAAAAGCGTGAGACCGAGCCGAACAATCCCCTGCTGGTGAAGGGACTGACGAGCACGCTCAAGGGTGCCTCGCTTGAAGGTCTTAAAGCCGACGTGCTGGCGGGCAAGCTGCCGCAGGTGAGCTACGTGGTCTCGACTGCCGGCTACTCGGAACACACCGGCCCTTCGAGCCCCGTGCAGGGTGCCTGGTACACGCAGGAGGTGCTCAACGCACTCACCGCCGACCCCGCCGTGTGGGCGAAGACGGTGCTGTTCGTGACCTTCGACGAGAACGATGGTTTCTTCGACCACATGCCCTCGCCCGCGGCACCCTCGCTCAATGCCGACGGCAGCCTGCAAGGCGGCTCGACGGTCGAGACCACCGCGGAGCGGCGCAGCGTCAACCACCAGATCTACGACAAGGACTGGGTGTTCGGCCCTGGCCCGCGCGTGCCGATGTACGTGGTCTCGCCCTGGAGCCGCGGCGGCTGGCTGAACTCGCAGGTGCATGAGCACACCTCGATCGTGCGCTTCATGGAGCAACGTTTCGGCGTGATGGAGCCGCAGATCAGCCCCTGGCGGCGCGCGGTGTCGGGTGATCTCACCAGCTGCTTCAACTTCGCCACACCCAACGAGGGCACGCTGCCCGCGCTGCCGCAGCAGACGATGGCGGGCGTGGAAAAAATCCGTGCGGATCAGGAGATGCTGGCGCAGATCACCGCGCCCACGGGTGCCGCCGGAAAGAAGCCGGTGCAGAAGCGCGGGGTGCGCCCCTCGCGCGCCCTGCCCTACGAGCTGCATGCCACCAGCCGCGTCACCGCGAGCGCCATCGAGATCCTGTTTGCCAATACCGGCACGCAGGCAGCGGTGTTCCAGGTCTATGACAAGAACAACCTTGCACTCGTGCCGCGCCGCTACACGGTGGAGCCGGGCAAGACGCTCACCGGCAGCTGGACGCATTCCGTCACCGGTGGCTACGACCTGTTCCTGCTCGGGCCGAATGGCTTCCACCGCAGCTACCAGGGCGCTGCCGCCACTGGCAATGCCGCCAGCAGCAACCCCGATATCGCTCTCTGCTATGACATCGCCAATGGCGATGTGCTGGTGACGCTCTCGAACACCGGCCTGATGCCCGCGAGCTTCACGCTCAAAGCCAATGCCTACTTCGACACCGCGCCGCAGAGTTTCACGGTGCCAGCGGGTGCCAGCATGCAGCAGACACTGGTGCTGAAGGACTCCGGCCACTGGTATGACTTCACGGTGGCAACGAGCGGAGCCAATGCCATCACGCGCCGCTTTGCCGGGCGGGTTGAAACCGGTCAGGCCTCGATCAGTGATCCTGCGATGGGCAATGCCGATTAGCCGACGGCCTTGGGCTTCACCGCCCGGTGAAAGCCCGCGAACGGCACCGTGCCCTTGCCGACGAGCGGGAACAGCTTGGTGTTGAGGCTGGCACCGCCGTCGATCTTGATCGTATGGCCGGTGATGAAGCTCGCCGCATCGCTGAGCAGGAACACGATGGCGGCGCTGATCTCGGCTTCTTCCGACAGGCGCTTGAGCGGAATGGTGCCGGCCATCTGCGGGATGATCTGGCTGCTGAAGGCAGGGTCGTATTGATCCATGCCGGATGAGGCCACGAAGCCCGGTGCGACCGCATTCACGCGCACACCTGCACTCGCCCATTCGGTGGCGCAGGTCTCGGTGAGGTTCATCATGCCCGCACGCGCCGCACCCGAGTGCGCCATGCCGGGCATGCCGCCCCACATGTCGGCCAGCATGTTGACGACGGTGCCGCCGTTCTTCTTGAAGTGCGCGTTGAACAGTTCGCGGCTCATCAAAAAGCCACCCGTGAGGTTGTTGGCCACCACCGCCTCGAAGCCTTTCTTGCTGATCAGCGCCACCGGCATCGGGAACTGCCCACCGGCATTGTTGACCAGACCGTGGATCACGCCGTGCTGTTCGAGCATGAGCTTGACGTTGGCCTTCACCGCCTCTTCGTCGCGGATATCGAAGGCATAGCCTGCGGCCTGGCCACCGTCCTCGATGATCTCGGCGATGGTCTTGTCGAGCTTCTCCTGCTTGCGCCCGGTGATGAGTACCGTGGCGCCGAGACTTGCCAGCTCGTGCGCGGTGCAGCGTCCGATGCCGGAGCCGCCGCCGGTGATGATGTAAGTTTTGCCCTTGAAAGCAGTGCTTGCGAAAACCGATTGGTAAGCCATGTTTTTATCCTCCAGATACGACTAAGGCCGGTGAACCGGCCTTAGTCGTGAAACGCTGATCTCATTGTTCTTCACGGCAAGCCGCGAAGAAGGGCGGGTTGTTCCGGCCTTTGCGTTGATGCTCAAAAAGCGAATTACATCTTGCTCTGCAACTCCGGCACCAGCGTGAACAGATCACCAACAAGGCCAATGTCGGCCACCTCGAAGATTGGCGCGTCAGCATCCTTGTTGATGGCGACGATCACTTTTGCGTCCTTGATGCCGGCGAGGTGCTGGATGGCACCGCTGATGCCGATGGCGAAGTAGAGCGAGGGCGCGATGATCTTGCCGGTCTGGCCGACCTGCATGTCGTTGGGCACGTAGCCCGAATCCACCGCAGCGCGCGAGGCACCCACGCCGGCGCCGATCTTGTCGGCGAAGTCGAAGATGACCTTGAAGTTTTCGCTGCTACCCAGCGCACGGCCACCCGACACCACCTTGGCGGCAGATTGCAGGTCAGGGCGCGCGGACTTCTGCGCTTCCAGGCCCTTGTAGCGGGTGTGGGTGGCGGCGACGGTAGCGACACTCACCTTCTCGATGGCGGCAGAGCCGGTGGAGGCAACCGCCGTGAACGAGGCGAGGCGCACGGTGGCAACCATCGTGCCGGCCGGAGTCTCGACCGTGGTGATGGCATTGCCGGCGTAGATGGGCTTGTCGAAGGAGGTGGCGCTGTGAACCGCCATCACGTCGCTGATCTGCGGCACGCCGAGCTTGGCGGCGACGCGCGGGGCGACGTCCTTGCCGAAGGTAGTGCCGGGGAACAGCACATGGGTGTAGCCGGCTGCGACTTCGACCACGGACGGGGCGAGGTTGGCGGCGATAGGCGTGGCGTGCGCGGCGTTATCGGCCACCAGCACCTTGGTCACGCCAGCGAGCCTGGCGGCTTCGGCAGCGACGGAGGCGCCGTCAGCGGCGAGCACCAGCACATGCACTTCGCCGCCGATGGGCGTGGCGGCGGCAATCACCTTGGCGACACCGGCGTTGAGCTTGCCGTCAGCGTGTTCTGCAATGACGAGAATCTTGGACATTTTGAAACCCTCTTTAGTGTCTTTTGTAGGGTGGGTTAGGGCGAAGCCCGTAACCCACCATTCGCGTGGGGAGCATGGTGGGTTACGCCTGCGGCTAACCCACCCTACGGCGTGGCGATGCTTAGGCGAGGCCCTTGGCCTTGAGTGCCGCGACGAGTTCATCCGTGGTCTTGACCATGATGCCCTTGCTGCGGGTGGGCGGCGGCGCGGTCTTGGTGACCTTCACGGCAGCGGCGGCAGTCACGCCGAGGTCCGCGAGCGTCAGCGCTTCGATGGGAACGCGCTTGGCCTTCATGATGTCCGGCAGCTTCAAGTAGCGCGGCTCGTTCAAACGCAGGTCGGCGGTGATGACGGCGGGCAGGTCGACTTCGAGGGTTTCGAGGCCGGCATCCACTTCGCGCACCACGGTCGCCACGTTACCTTCGAGTTCCACCTTGCCAGCGAAGGTCGCCTGCGGCAGGTCGAGCAGGGCGGCAACCATCTGGCCGGTCTGGTTGGCGTCGTCGTCAATCGCCTGCTTGCCGGCGATAAAGAGCATCGCACCCTCCTTCTTGAACACGGCGGCCAGCGCGCGCGCGGCGGTCAGCGGCTGGATCTCGCCTTCTTCCTTGATGTGGATGGCCTTGGTGGCACCGAAGGCCAGTGCGGTGCGCAGGGTCTCTTCGTTTTTGGCACCGCCCATGGTGACGGCGATGATCTCGGTGAGTTTGCCCTTCTCTTTCAGGCGCACCGCTTCTTCCATGGCGATTTCATCGAAGGGGTTCATCGAGTGCTTGACGCCCTCGGTGACCACGCCCGAACCATCGGGCTTGACCTGGATACGGACGTTGTAGTCCACCACACGCTTGACGCTGACGATTGCTTTCATGGGGTCTCTGCTGGCTGAAAATAAAAAAGGTGATGGCGGGCTAAGCGTCGATGCATCCATCGACTATGGATTTACATGCCCGCGTAGTTGGGGCCGCCCGAACCTTCGGGTGCAACCCAGGTGATGTTCTGCGAGGGGTCTTTGATATCGCAGGTCTTGCAGTGCACGCAGTTCTGGGCGTTGATCTGGAAGCGTGCGTTCGCACCCTCGCCCAGCACCTCGTAGACACCCACCGGGCAGTAACGCTGCGCGGGCTCGGCATAGAGCGGCAGGTTCTTGGCAATGGGAATCGAAGGGTCGGTGAGCTTGAGATGCACCGGCTGATGCTCTTCGTGGTTGGTCGAAGACATGAACACGGAGCTCGCCTTGTCGAAGCTCAACTTGTTGTCGGGCTTCGGATACGCGATCGGAGCGGAATCCTTGGCGAGCTTGAGCGTGGCGTGGTCGGGCGTGGTGTCGTGCAGCGTCAGCGGAATCTTGCCGCCGAAGAGGTTCTGGTCGACCCAATTGAAGGCACCACCGAACAGCGCGCCGAACTTGTGGATGGCCGGGCCAAAGTTGCGGCTGCGGTACAGCTCGTCGTAGAGCCAGCTGTCCTTGAACACTTGCGGGAAAGCTTGCAGGGCATCGCCGCCTTCGTTGCCGCCGAGCAGGGCGTCGCCGAAGGCTTCCGCCGCCAACATGCCACTCTTCATCGCGGTGTGGCTGCCCTTGATCTTGCTGAAGTTCATGGTGCCGAGGTCGCAACCGATCAGCGCGCCGCCTGGGAACACCATCTTCGGCAGGCTGTTGAAGCCGCCCTTGGCGATGGCGCGTGCGCCATAACTGATGCGCTTGCCGCCTTCGAGATGGGTCTTGAGCACTGGGTGGTGCTTGAGGCGCTGGAACTCGTCGAACGGCGAGAGGTAGGGATTGCTGTAGCTCAAGTCAACGATGAGGCCGACGAGAATCTGGTTGTTGTCAGCGTGGTAGAGGAACCAGCCACCGGTGTTGCCGGTGCCGGTCACATCCAGTGGCCAGCCAGCACCATGCACCACGAGGCCGGGCTGATGCTTGCCAGCCGGGGCGTCCCAGACCTCCTTGATGCCGATGCCGTAGTGCTGCGGGTCAACCTCTTCATCGAGCTTGAACTGCTTCAACAGACGCTTGCCCAAGTGACCACGGCAGCCTTCGGCGAAGAAGGTGTACTTGGCGCGCAGCTCGATGCCGGGTGCGAAGTCCGGCTTGTGGCTGCCGTCGCGGTCGATGCCCATGTCGCCGACCTGGATACCCTTGACCACGCCATCTTCAATGATCACTTCCTGCGCCGCGAAGCCCGGATAAATCTCCACGCCAGCGGCGACGGCCTGCTCTTCCAGCCAGCGGCAGAGATTGCCCAGCGAGATGACGTAATTGCCCTCGTTGTGCATGGTCTTCGGTACGAAGAGGTTGGGCAGCTTGATGCCGGCGGTCGCACTGGTGAGCATGTGCAGCTCGTCGCGCACCACGGCGGTCTTGAGTGGGGCGCCGAGTTCCTTCCAGTTGGGGAAAAGCTCGTTGAGCGAGCGCGGCTCGAACACGGCACCCGAGAGGATGTGCGCACCGACTTCGGAGCCTTTCTCGACCAGGCAGACGCCAATTTCCTTGCCCGCCGCTGCTGCCTTCTGTTTCAGGCGAATGGCGGCGGCAAGGCCGGAAGGCCCACCGCCGACGATGACGACGTCGTACTCCATCACGTCGCGTTCGATAGGTTGGCTGTCGCTCATGGCCTGCCTTGGGGAGGGTCGAAAGTTGGGACCGCAGTTTACGTTGTTGCAGTGCGATGCGCGATCTGATCAGGCACCAGACTTGAGCGCATCGTCCTCGGCGGCGACCTGCGCCCGCACCTCGGCCCGGAGCGTCTTGCTGCGCGCCTTGAAGTCGCCGCGCGCTTCCATCAGCCGTACCAGCGCCCGCTCGCGCAGCGCAGTCACGTTCTCTGGCGCGCTCACGTCAAAGTCCAGGTGCCGCACCAATCCGTCACGCAGGCTGTAGACCCAGCCGTGCACCGTCAGCGGCTGGCCGCGCGCCCAGGCCGCGCGCACGGCAGGCGAGGCGCAGACATTGATCGCCTGCTCCATCACATTCAACTCGCACAGCAGGGTCTCGCGGGCCGTGTCGCTGGTTTCCAGCTCAATCAGCGGCTGATGGCGGCAGGCCACCTCGCGCACATGGCCCAGCCAGTAGTCGGCAACACCGCCCACCGGCTCGCAGTGCAGCGCCATCTTCACGCCGCCGCAGCCGTAGTGCCCCACCACCATGATGTGTTCGACCTTGAGCACATCCACCGCATACTGGATCACCGACTGGCAGTTGGCATCGCCATGGCTCACCACATTGGCGACATTGCGGTGCACAAACAACTCGCCAGGGGCGAGATCGACGATCTCATTGGCGGGCACGCGGGAATCCGAGCAGCCAATCCAGAGATAGTCCGGCGCCTGCTGGCGTTCAAGCCGGCGGAAAAACTCCGGGTCGCTGGCAACTGCCTTGGCCGCCCAGCGGCGGTTGTTGTCGAGCAGGTTTTGCAGGTCTTCCATGACGTGCAGTTTACTTCTTAGCGCAAGCCATGCGGCACCGGCACGGGATAATCCAACAGCATCTGCGCGAAGTATTTACCCTGCGGGTCGGTGCGCAGTGACCCAGCGCCGCCGCCACCCAGGGCGTGGTGCAGCAGGAAGTTCAGGCTCATCGTGCCCGGCAAGTCCCAGCGTTCGACCTTGCCCTGCGTACCACCGGCCAGAACATGGGCAAAGTAGCCGCGCACCGCGTCGGGAGTGAGTGCGGCCCTGATGTAAGGCAGGTATTCAGGTTTACGGGCGATGACGCCAATGTTGGCGTGGTCGCCCTTGTCACCGCTGCGAGCGAGTGCGAGGCGAATGAGGGGAACGCTTTCCACGTCGTCATTCCCGCGAAGGCGGGAGTCCATTGGTTCGGCAGAGGAGTCTCTCGGCGACGCTGGATTCCCGCCTGCGAGGGAATCACGTTGGTCTGTGGGCGCAGTGAAACCACCCTCGGTCGGCACCTTCACTGTGAATCGCTGCTCGCCCACCGAGACCTCGATCGGCACCTGCGCCTTGCGCACCAGCGTCGAGAACAAGCGCGGAATCATGTGCGGCTCGGGCCGCCCGGCGGCGAAATAACCGGTGAAGCCAGGGGCCATGCCGGTTGCCGCCTGCGCAATCTCGCG
This sequence comes from Pseudomonadota bacterium, assembly GCA_040385605.1. Classification (GTDB taxonomy): domain Bacteria; phylum Pseudomonadota; class Gammaproteobacteria; order Nevskiales; family Nevskiaceae; genus Stagnimonas. The sequence goes on along the minus strand of JAZKHC010000042.1, from coordinate 10,299 downwards.
CGCAAAAATCTTCAGCGCCTTGGGGTTGGGGTGCTGGGCAACGATCTTGACCAGCACCTCGCGGGTGGCGGCTGCGGCCGGTCGCGCGTGCGGGCCGTAGCTTTCTTCGGCACCGAGGCAGTGGATGTCGATGCCCGTGAAGTCACCGAGCTTCTGTTCAAGCAACTGGAGACGCACCTTTTCGACAATGCCCGTGGCACTCGCCCTGCCCTTTTTCGCTGCTTCGATGCCGCCGATCATGAAGGTGGCACAGCAGCGCATCCCCGCTGGATAAGTCGCACTCACCTTGTAGAACGCCGTGGGCGAATGGCCTTTGCCGCCCGTGACCCGCACCTGGTCTTTGCCGACCTGCTCCAGCTGCACCTGCGTGAAATCGCAGCTCACATCTGGCAAGAGATACGCGCGCGGATCGCCGATCTCGTAGAGCATCTGTTCCAGGACCGTATGGACGCTCACCAGACCGCCCGTGCCTTCCGGTTTGGTCACGACGAAGCTGCCATCAGCACTGCACTCCACGATGGGGAACCCCATGTCGGCATAGCCGTCCGCTACCTGCTCCCAATCGGTGAAATTGCCGCCCGTGCACTGTGCGCCGCACTCGATGATGTGGCCGGCGATGCTACCTGCCGCGAGCAAGTCGTAATCCATCTCACCCCAGCCAAATTCATGCATCAGGGGCGCGAGTGTTACCGCCGAATCAACGCAGCGGCCGGTGATGATGATGTCCGCACCGGCCGCCAGAGCCTTCGCAATGGGGATAGCGCCCAGATAAGCGTTCATCGATACGAAGGTGCCCGGCATGGGATTGCCCTCGCTCGCCGGGGCGTTGAAATCGTCCTGCTCGACGGCGTCGGCAAACTCCTTCTTGCGCGGCAAGAGGTCATCGCCCAGCACGACGCCGATAGTCATGGCCACACCCGCCTTGGCGCACACCACTTCCAGTGCGGCCTTGCAGGCCAATGGGTTCACACCGCCCGCATTGGCGATCACCTTGATGCCGCGGGCCTTCAATTCCGGCAGCAGCGGGGCCATCACATGCTCGACGAAATCGGTGGCATAGCCATCGTTCGCATCGCGCATGCGCTTGGCGGCGAGGATCGACATGGTGATCTCCGCCAGGTAGTCGAACACAAGGTAATGAATGTTTCCCTTTAGCACCAACTGGGCAGCAGCGGTGTTGGTATCGCCCCAGAATGCGGAGGCGCAGCCGATGCGGATGGTTTTTCTCATTGTGGCTCCTGATGGTTGTTCTGACTGGCTTTTTGGCCTCTTCAGAACTTATTCTTGCGCAGGCAGTGTGCAGCACAACGGAGCCGGAGCGCCAGAACAATGTTTCTTACTTATTGGTGAGATTTTGCAGCTAGCCGGACCAGCCTATGATTGAAGCGCAGCGATCACCACAAGCCCAGCTCGCTTGGCAAGAAAACCAGCACCACGGTAAAGATTGCTGCGATAAGGTCGTCAATCATGATTCCAAAACCTCCATGAACTTTGGAGTCTAAAAATTTGATTGGCCAGGGCTTTACGATGTCGAAGAAACGGAAAACCAAAAAAGCCGCGACCAAGTTCACTGGCGACCAAGTCACCCAGTAATACGGCGCAAGTACCACAAGAAAAGCCACGATTTCGTCAAACACGATGCCGCCATGGTCGTGCACCCCGAGTCGCCGGGCCGACTCGCCGCAGACCCAACAGCCAAACAAAAAAAGTATTGCGCAGCCGGCGATGTAGCCGGACCAGCTCAAGTTGTTGAGCAATAGATAAATCGGCAGTGCGGCCAGCGTGCCAACCGTCCCCGGCCCCTTGGGCGAGAGCCCGGTTCCGAAACCGAAGGCGATGAAGTGAACCGGCGAGCGCAGGATGCGGCGCGCATCGACTGGCGGCGGCGTGTAGTCACGCATCAGCGCATGCGCTCCACGACGAGCGTGCTGCCCCAGAGCTGGCTGGCGACCGCCGAGACCGCTGCCGGGTCGCCGCTGGTGAACAGTTGCAAGCCGCCTTCGCTGGGGATGGCTGCACTAGGCTGCTCGGCGGCCCAGACGGTCGCCGTGCGGCGTGCCACCGCGGCCCCGGTATCGAGCAGGGCGATGCCAGGGCCAACCTCCTGCTGGATCACCGCGCGCAAGAACGGATAGTGCGTGCAGCCCAGCACCAGCACATCCGCACCCTCGGCCAGTAGCGGTTTGGCATAGCGGCTGACGAGCGCGCGGGTTTCGGGGGAATCGACCAAGCCCGCCTCCACGCGCTCGACCAGGCCGGGGCAAGGCTGCGTGAGCACTCGCACGCCAGCAGCGTGGCGCTCGATGAGCTTGTGCAATTTTTCGCCCGCCAGCGCCGCGCCCGTGGCCAGCACACCGACGACGCCCGTTTTGGTGAGCGCCGCTGCGGGTTTGACGGCAGGCTCCATGCCGACGAACGACACCGCATAGCTGGCTCTCAAAGATTCAATCGCGGCAATCGTCGCGGTATTGCAGGCGACGACGATGAGCTTCGCCCCCTGCGCGAGCAGGAAGTCGGTGATGACCTCAGCGCGGTCTGTGATTTCGCTCGCGCGCTTGCCGCCGTAGGGGCAGTGGCCCGCATCGCTGACGTAGACGAACTGCGCCGAGGGCAGTGCCGCAACCAGCTCCTTCAGCACCGACAGGCCACCCAGGCCAGAGTCGAACACGCCGATTTTGATAGAACTCATGTCGCCTCGAAATGTTGGTAGCCACGCGACTCGATGGCCCGCACCGTAGCACCCTCGCGCAAGCGCAGTCCCGGCTCGGCGGTGATGACGCCGATGCGCGTCAGCGGCACGCCGAGGGCCGCGAGCATCGGCGCTGCGACCTGAAAATCCTCGCCGCGCAGGCAGACGCACAACTCGTAGTCATCACCGCCGTGCAGTTGCAGCGCCAGCGCATCGGCCGGGGCAGCGCGCCGGAAGGCGGGCGACTGCGGCAGCTTCTCGGAGCGCAGCTCGGCACCGACCTGGCTGGCGATGAGCATGTGGTTGAGATCGCCCGCGAGGCCATCGGAGAGATCAATTGCCGCCATGCTCCACTCGGCCAGAATCTGGCCCGCTTCGACGCGCGGGGTGGGCCGGTCGAGGCGACGGCGCAGGCTGGGGTCGGCGCTGGCATCGCTCAATTGGTGCAGGGCCAGTGCGCCATCGCCAAGCGTACCGGTGACGCAGATGAGATCGCCCTGCGCCGCCCCATCGCGCCGCATCGCCTTGCCCGTCGGCACCAAGCCCATCGCGGTGATGGTGATGCTGAGCGGCCCGCGCGTGGTGTCGCCGCCGACCAGGGCGATGCCATGCAGATCGGCCAGTGCCTTCAAGCCTTCGCTGAAGCCTGCAAGCCAGTCGGCGCTTTGCTCTGGCAGCGTCAGCGCCAGCGTGAACCAGCGCGGCGTCGCCCCCATCGCGGCGAGGTCGGAGAGATTGACGGCCAGCGCCTTCCAGCCAATATCGAAGGGGCGCGTATCGGCGGGAAAGTGCCGGCCTGCGACCAGCGTGTCAGTGCTTACCACCAGCTCCTGGCCTGCGGGCACCGAAAGCAGGGCCGCATCGTCGCCAATGCCCAACACCACGCCTTCACTGCCGGCCGTGAGGCCTGCGAAGTAATGCCGGATTAGCTGGAACTCATCCACGCACTAGCCAGAAACTTCCGCCGGCCGCGCCTTGCGCGCCATCTTGTCGAGCACGCCGTTGACGTACTTGAAGCCCTCTTCCGAGCCAAACAGTTTGGTAAGGTTGACGCACTCGTTGACGATGACGCGCCAGGGCACCGAGGGCTGGTGCTGCAACTCGTAGGCACCGATGAGCAGCACGGCGTGTTCGACCGGGTCGATCTGCGTCAGGGGGCGGTCGAGGTGCGGCACCAGGGCCATCGTCAGATCGTGGGCGTGCTCGATCACGCCATTGAGCAGGGTGTCGAAGTAGACCGGGTCGGCGCGGCCCAGGCCGTCGTCCTGTTCGCGGAACTGCTTGAGCAGAGTCTCCGGCGGCGTGGTGTTGACCAGCCACTGGTAGAGCGCCTGTGCGGTAACGCGGCGGGCCAGCGCCCGGGGTGAGTGGCTGATCTGGGCGTCGCTCATGTTCCTTCCATCGCGTGGGGGCTGCCGATCACTGCGCGAGTGAGGCGCAGCATCTCCAGCACGGCAGCGGCGCACTCGTAGCCCTTGTTGGTCTTGTCCGGGCGGCAACGTTCCAACGCCTGATCCGGCGTGTTGACGGTGAGCACGCCGAAGCCGACCGGACGGCAGGTGGCGAGTTGCACGTCCATCAGACCGCGGGCGCACTCGCCAGCGACGAAATCGAAGTGCGGGGTGTCACCGCGAATCACCGCGCCGAGCGCGACCACGCCATCAAATCGGCCGGAGGCCAGAATCGCAGAAGCCGCCAGCGGTAGCTCGTAGGCACCGGGCGCGTAGAACACTTCGACGTTCTGTTCCTCCACACCCCAGTCCTCCAGGCAAGCCTCAGCACCGGCCAGCAGGGCCTCGACCACCTCGACATTCCAGCGCGTGGCGAGCAGGGCGATGCGGGTGTCCTTGAACTCTTTCTTGGACGGCTTCTTGGGTGCGGCGTAGCCAGATTTCATTCGCTTCAACTTCCTCAGTAATCACTAATCGCAAGGCACGTATTCGACGACTTCGAGGCCGAAGCCCGACAGGCCTTGCATCTTTTTTGGTGCGGAGAGCACGCGCATCTGGCGCACGCCGAGGTCGCTCAAAATCTGTGCGCCTAGCCCGTAAGTGCGCAACACCGGGCCGGTCGGCTCGTGGCCATCGTCGGGCTTGTTGAGGCCAACGATTTGCTGCAACAGCTCGCGGGTGGACTCCGGCTTGCGCAGGAGCACCACAACGCCCTGCCCTTCTTGCGCGATGCGCTCCAGCGCACGACGCACCGGCCAGCTGAAGTCGCCGTGCCGCACGCCCAGAACGTCTTGCAGCATGTTGCGGATGTGCACGCGCACCAGCGTGGGCTTGGTCGCATCCAGCTCGCCGCGAATCATCGCCATGTGTACCGTGTTGTCGATGGTGTCCTGATAGCTCACCAGCCGGAACTCGCCGAACTCGGTCTGCACGTGCGTCTCGGCGATGCGCTCGACCGAGTGCTCGTTTTCGAGCCGGTAACGGATCAGATCCGCAATCGTGCCGATCTTGAGGTTGTGCTCTTTGGCGAACACTTCGAGGTCGGGCCGACGCGCCATCGTGCCGTCGTCCTTGAGGATTTCGCAGATCACCGACGCCGGCGTGCGGCCGGCCATCCGGCTTAAATCGCAACCCGCTTCGGTGTGGCCCGCGCGCGTCAGCACACCACCCGGCTGCGCCATTAGCGGAAAGATATGCCCCGGCTGCACTACATCCTCGGGCTTGGCATCGGGCTTGACGGCTGCCAACACGGTGAGCGCGCGATCCTGCGCCGAGATGCCGGTGGTCACGCCTTGCGCCGCTTCAATACTGACGGTGAAATTGGTGCCGAAGCCGCTGCCGTTATCGCTCACCATCAGCGGCAGGCGCAGTGCGCGGCATTTCTCCTGCGTCAGCGTGAGGCAGACGAGGCCGCGCCCGTAACGCGCCATGAAGTTGATGTCTTCCGGCCGTACGGCATCCGCGCACATCAGCAGGTCGCCTTCGTTCTCGCGGTCTTCATCGTCCATCAAGATCACCATCTTGCCGGCCTTCAAGTCGGCAACGAGTTCGGGGATGGAGTGGATGCCAGTGTTGGGGGCCACGGGGGGCTTGACGGGTGCGTTCATTTTCTACTCCTCGCGGGCGGCCAGGAGCCGCTCCAGATACCGCGCAATCAAATCGACTTCGAGATTCACTGCCCCGCCGACGGCGAGCGTGCCGAGCGTGGTGTGCTGCCAAGTATGCGGCACGATCATCACGCCGAAGCGGGTCCGGTCCACTTCGTTCACCGTCAGGCTGATGCCGTCGATGGTGATGGAGCCTTTGCGGGCGATGTATTTTGCGAGCGGCTTCGGCACCTCGAAGGTGAGCCGCCAGCCACGGGCGTCCTCGTGTTTTTCGGCGAGATGACCCACGCCATCGACATGGCCGCTGACCAGGTGACCGCCGAGTGGCTTGTGCGGGGTCAACGCTTTTTCGAGGTTGACTGGCTGGCCGACGCGCCATGTGGCAGCAGTGGTGCCTTGCAGCGTTTCGGCGCTGAGATCAGCCACGAAACCTTGCGCTGTGAAGGCCACTGCGGTGAGGCAGACGCCTTTGACGGCGATGCTGTCACCCAGCCCTGCGCCACTCACATAGCCGCTCGTACTTTCGATGGTCATTCGCGCGTCGCCGCCGACCATTTCGATCGCGGCGATGTGGCCCTGCGCTTCGATGATTCCCGTAAACATGGTTTAACGATCCTTGAGAGTGGCGGTGACACGCAGGTCTTCGCCGACTTGCCGCACGTCTGAAAATTGCAATTGCACGCGCTGGTCGAGTCGATCCAGCCCTGGCAGTGCCGCCAGCCCGCGAGCATCCGAGCCGAGCAGGCTGGGGGCGATATAGAGCACCAGTTCGTCCACCAAGCCCGCCGCCAGAAAGCTGCCCGCGAGCGTTGGGCCGCATTCGATCAGCACATGGTTGACCTGCTGCATTGCCAGCGCCGCTATCGCCTTGGGCAGCGAGATGGAGCCGCTGGCGTCAGATTCAATGGCGAGGGCCTGCACGCCCATTGGCACGGCAGTGGGTGCTTGATTGCAGAGCCAGAAGCGACGTGCGCCCTCCTGCCAGACCTTGGCATCTGCAGGCGCGCGCGCCTTACCGTCGAGCACGATGCGATCCGGCTGGCGCAAGCCTTCGACGGTGAAATCCCGCACCGTCAGCGAGGGGTCATCCGCCAGCACCGTGGCGCTGCTGGTGAGTACCGCGCCGGCTTCGGCACGCAGGCGATGCACATCGGCGCGTGCGGCCGCACCCGTGATCCACTGTGACTCGCCACTTGCCATCGCGGTGCGGCCATCGAGGCTCGCACCCATCTTCAGGGTGACGAAGGGCCGTTGACGACGCATGCGCGCGAGAAAGCCGCGATTGAGCCTTTCAGCGGCAGGCTGCAGCAGGCCCACTTCGGTCTCAATGCCCGCCGCCTGCAAGCGTGCGAGGCCTGAGCCCCCCACCAGCGGGTTCGGGTCGCGCATCGCCACCCACACCTTGCGCACGCCCGCAGCGATGAGCGCATCGACGCAGGGCGGCGTGCGGCCGTGGTGGTTGCAGGGTTCGAGCGTGACGAACACCTCAGCATCCCTCGCCCGCTCGCCCGCTGCGCGCAGGGCGTGCACTTCCGCATGAGGCTCGCCAGCCTTCAGGTGCGCGCCCTCGCCGACGACCACCTCGTCCTTGACGATCACACAACCCACGCGCGGATTCGGATGCGTGGAATAGCGCCCGGCTTCGGCCAGCTCCAGCGCACGCGCCATCGTCTCGGCAGGGCTCGCCACCTAGGCGCCGCTCTTGCCTGACTTGCCGCCACGCTTGGGCACTGGCTTCAGCTCCGGCTTGCCATCTGGCTTTGTCTCGAACGGGGCGACAGGGCTGTCGATGAGCTCCAACTGCGAGCGCCGCTGCTCGGCGCTCGGCATTGCCTTGAGCTTCTGGATTTCCTGCTGGAAGGCATCGACATCTTCAAATGCACGGTAGATCGAGGCAAAGCGCACATAGGCGACGTGGTCGAGGTCGCGCAGCTCCTCCATAACCCACTCGCCGATGCGGCGGCTGGCAATGTCCTTCTCGCCGGTCTGACGCAGCTTGCGCTCGATGTTGTCGATGGCGTGGTCGATCTGCTCGGCTGACACCGGTCGCTTGTAGACCGCGCTCTCGAAGCCGCGCCGGAGCTTGCTCTCGCTGAAAGGCTGCGGCGTACCACTGCGCTTGACGATACTCGGCATCGTCAGCTGCGCCTTTTCAAAAGTGGTGAAACGCCCTTCGCATTTCTCGCAGCCGCGCCGACGGCGCACCTGCGTACCCTCCTCCGCCAGCCGCGAGTCGATGACTCGCGTATCCGGTGAATTGCAGAAGGGGCATTGCATTTTTTTGGTGAGGCGGGGTCTGGGGATTGGGTACGGGCTACTTCGCGCCGTAAACGGGGAAGCGTGCGCACAGCTTCTCGACGTCGCCACGCACAGTGGCCACCGACGCACCCACATCGCCGCCTGCACTCATGGCATCGACGATGTCAGCAATCCAGCCCGCGATACTGGCCATCTCGGCCTCCTTGAAGCCGCGCGTGGTCGAGGCCGGGCTGCCCAGACGCAGGCCGCTGGTGACGAAGGCGCTGCGCGGGTCGTTGGGCACCGAGTTCTTGTTGACGGTGATGTGCGCGTCGCCGAGCTTGGCTTCGGCGTCCTTGCCGGTCACGTTCTTGGCGACCAGGTCGAGCAGGAAGAGATGATCGTCGGTACCGCCGCTGACGACCTTGTAGCCACGCTCCAGAAATACCTTGGCCATTGCGCGGGCATTGGCGATGACCTGCTTCTGGTAGGTCTTGAAGCTGGGGTCGAGTGCTTCCTTGAAAGCCACCGCCTTGGCGGCGATGACGTGCATCAAAGGGCCGCCCTGAATGCCGGGGAACACGGCCGACTGGAACTTCTTGTTGAAGTCCTCGCCCTGCCCCTTGCTGATGATGATGCCGCCGCGCGGGCCTCTCAAAGTCTTATGCGTGGTGCTGGTGACCACATGCGCATGCGGCAGCGGGCTGGGGTATTCGCCGGCTGCGACGAGGCCGGCGATGTGGGCCATATCGACCCAGAAGAACGCGCCGACCTTGTCGGCGATGGCGCGCATACGCGCCCAGTCCTTGACGCGCGAGTAGGCCGAGAAGCCACCAATCAGCAGCTTGGGCTTGTGCTCGACGGCGAGGCGTTCCATCTCGTCGTAGTTGATCAGGCCGGTTTCGGTATCAAGGCCGTAGGGCACGATCTTGTAGTGCTTGCCGCTGAAGTTGGCCGGGTGGCCGTGGGTCAGGTGCCCGCCCTGGGCCAAGTTCATGCCCATCACCGTGTCGCCCGGATTCACCAGGGCCAGAAACACCGCCGCATTGGCCTGCGCGCCGGAGTGCGGCTGCACGTTGGCGTAGTCGCAGTCGAACACCTGCTTGAGGCGATCAATTGCCAGTGTCTCGGCGATATCGACGAACTCGCAACCACCGTAGTAGCGCTTGCCGGGGTAGCCCTCGGCGTATTTGTTGGTGAGCTGGCTGCCTTGCGCTTCCATCACGGCAGGCGAGCAGTAGTTCTCGCTGGCGATCAGCTCGATGTGAGCTTCCTGCCGGGCGTTTTCAGCAACCACGGCGGCGAAGAGTTCGGGATCAGCTTTGGCGAGGTTGGGAGCGTTGGTGAACATTTCTTGGGGCGGGGTTAAAGGGAAATCAGTCGACGACTTCGAGCATCAGGTCGAGGGCGGCGCGGGAAGGTGCGGCGATTTCTTCCGGCACGCGAATACGGTTCACGGTCTTGCCCTCGACGAGGTTTTCAAGCACCCAGGCCAGATGCTGCGGATCGGTGCGGAACATGGTCGAGCACATGCACACCATCGGGCTCATGAACTCGACGGTCACACCCTTGGGCTTCATCTCATCGGCCAGGCGGTTGACCAGATTCAGCTCGGTGCCGACCAGCCAATGCGCGCCGGGCTGGCTTGAGCGCACGGTGCGCAGGATGTATTCGGTCGAGCCCACGAAGTCGCTCTTCTCGCACACCGCCAGCTCGTTTTCCGGGTGGCTGATGACGTAGCCATTGGGCTGCCGCTCGCGGAACTTGGCGATGTGGTTGACGTGAAACATCTGGTGGACGGAGCAGAAGCCCTTCCAGAGAATCATCTTCGCGCCCTTGATCTGCTCGGCCGTGAGCCCGCCCATGGGCTTCATGAAGTCCCAGGTCACCATCTGGTCGAGCGGGATGCCCATGCGCATGAAGGCGGTGTTGCGGCCGAGGTGCTGGTCGGGGAAGAACAGCACTTTCTCGCGCCGAGCGAAGCTCCACTCCAGCACCGCCTTGGCGTTGCTCGACGTGCAGACGATGCCGCCGTGGTTGCCGCAGAAGGCTTTGAGGTCTGCCGCCGAGTTGATGTAGGTGACGGGTGTCACCTGCTGATCGGGGTCGTCGAGCACGGTCTTCAGCTCTTCCCAGCACTTGTTCACCTTCACCAGATTGGCCATGTCGGCCATCGAGCAGCCGGCGGCGAGGTCGGGCAGGATCACGGTGCGCTTGCCGAAGGTGAGAATGTCGGCCACTTCAGCCATGAAGTGCACGCCGCAGAACACGATGTATTCGGCGGTGCTGTTGGCGGCCATCTGGCTGAGCTTGA
>JAZKHC010000041.1:0-13988 GCA_040385605.1 Pseudomonadota bacterium | reverse complement strand
CTCCCTAACCCTCTCCCGCAAGCGGGAGAGGGGATCAAGATTGAAACTACTTCGACGCGCGCTGCTGCACGGCGCTGTCGGTGAAGAAGCCGTCCGGGTAGTCCACGCTGTAGTCGTTGGGCGCGCCCTGTGCGGAGAGCGCGGTGACGAAGTAGCGACCCGAATCGAAGTGGTAGATCACCTCTGGCACCGTGAAGTGGGTCAACACATTGCGCTGCGGCGTGGCCATGCCTTCTTGGAAGTTGAAGAGTCCGCCCTGGCCGTCGTAGAGATCGGCCATGACAATGCTCCAGCTATCCTCATCCACGTAAAACACGCGCTTGGCGTAGGTGTGGCGCTCGCCGGGTTTCAGCGTGGCTTCGACCACCCAGACACGATGCGCCTCGTAGCGCGGCAGCTCGGCGTTGAGGTGGTTTGGCTTGGCCAGCGTGTCGTACTTGGCGCGGGCGATCTTGAAGTTGTTGTACGGCACCAGCATGTCGCGCTTGCCGACCAGCTTCCAGGTGTAGCGTTCGAGCACGCCGTTGAACATGTCCACCTGATCGTAGAACTGCTGACCATCGGTGCCTTCGTACGGATTGTCGCAGCACACCGCCGGTGCGCGGCGGATGCGCTTGAGCGCCGGCGCATACAGCCAGGCCGCGCGGCCGGTGGCCCCGGTGCCGCCGCTCTCGTTGACGAGAATCATCGTGCCTGCGGTGCGCGAGGGGGCGATGATCTTCGAGAGGTAATAGAGGAACAAACCCTTGCCTTCGGTGAGCGGCACCGGGTTCTTCTCGTTGGCGTAGAGAAACTTCACATCCTCAACCAACTGGGCCAGCTGATACTTGCCGCTGGCATCGACATTCATCTGGTCGTTGTTGCGGCGCACGGTGTTGCCGCGCCACTTGATGCGATGGTTCCAGATCACCTCAGCCCCGGTCTTGGGGATGGGGTACGGAAAGCCCTGCACGCACTTGTCCGGGTTGTCGGTGCCGATCAACTCACAGGTGGTGGCATTGACGGCGGTGGACTTGTAGATGAAGTCAGGCCAAGCCACGGTGCGGTGGCTGGGGTAGACCTGCATCTTGTAGCTGGGGAAAGTCTTGAGCAGGTACTTGTGGCCCTCGCTGAGCTTGCCGGCATGCTTGGCCGCGTCAGCGCCGGTGATCGTGTAGATCGGCTTTTCGGCCTCGATCTTGGGGTCGCTGGCGTACTCGCCCGACAACTTGCCGCTCTGCTTGGCAGGCGTCCACGCCGGGATGCTGCCGTCCTTGTTGGCACCGGCCTCGGCCCCGATGGGCGTGAGCTCCTTGCCGAGCTTGGCGGCTTCGGCGGCGCTGGCCTTGGCAAACGCGGTATTCGAGAGCGGCAAGAGTGCCGCCGCAATCAGCGCCAGTCTGAGCGCAGGGCTGCGCCAATTTGCTGGTTTCATGTTCTTCCTCCGGGGTGATGGTGATTAAAACGAGTACTTCGCAAAGGCTTTGATGGTGTCGCGGTCACGGAACAAATTGGCGTTGCCGGCACCACTCCACAGCTGGTAGCCCAAGTTGAAAGAGGTCTTGTCGCGGTAGCGCATCTCGATGTTGGTGTCCCACAGGGTGCGGCCCTCCACGTAGTTGGAGAGATAGCCCGGCGAGTGGCCAAACAGGTCGTGCTTGAAGATGATTTGCGGCGCGATGCTGATGTCGGGCAGCACGTTTTCCCAACGGATCAGCCAGACGAAGCCGAGCCCGCCGGAGAACTTGGTGGGGTAGAGATTCAGCGGTGCCTGGTGCGGATTGAAGCGCAGGCCATCCGCGCCGAACACACAGGCCTGGTTGCTGGAGCAGGCCTGGCGCGAGCCATCGGCACCCGAACCATCGGCACCGGCAGTGGGGCTGGTGAAAGTGCCGGGCACGGCGAGGGCCAGTTCCTCAAGATGCGGGATTCCCACATAGCGGATGCCGATCTCTGGCAGCCAGATCACTTGGTCAGCACCGAGCAGACGGGCGGTGAAGTCGGTGTTGCCCTCGACGTAAGTGGCACCAAAATCCAGCGAGAGCGTCTTGAACTTTTCATAGCCGCGGATGTAGCTGTTGGCCGGGTTGGTGCCCAGCGTGCCGCCGCGATACGGAATGATGAAATTGGGGAAGGAACGCCCCGAACCGGGCAGATGGCCGACGGCGAGATCGAAGGTGTCTGGGAAGGCACCCGCACCCTCTGCTGTGGTGAAGTTGCTGGAGGGATAGACCCCAGACAAACCATTGGCCTGGGTGCCGCTGCCGGCGGTGCTGCCGGTGCAGCCTGGTGCCAGGTGACAGTTGGTGAGCGTTGGCCCCAAACCGGCAAAGACGAGATCGACGATGTCCACCTGCAAAGGGTCATGGGGCCGGTAGGCCACCTCGCCCTGAAACGACACGTCACCGAAGCTGGTGTTGAAGCTGAAGCCGAACATCTTGATGTTGCGCGGGTATTCGAGCTGCACCTTCACCGTGTCCAAGGAGAGCGCCGTGTCGCTCGCCCCTGCGGGGTCATTCAAGGGTTGGTGCAACACCGGAATATCGGGGCAGTCGAGCAAGAACTCGGCCGTGCTGGTGGAGTTCTTCGAGCAGGCCTCGTCAGCAGAGAACACGCTCACCATCGGAATGCGCGAGGTGTAGTTGGCAAAGTAGAAACCGAGGTTGGTGCCGTTGTTGAGCCAATCAGCGGTGTAGGTGAGCTTGAGGCCGTAGTTGTTGTCGATGTCTTTGGGGTTGTCGTCGCGCAGGCGCTCGGCGCGCGAGGTGGTGTTGGTAATGAGCGTCAGCGGGTTGTCGATGAGCCTGCCCACGCCATCCTCATCCGGCGTGAGGTTGCCGAAACTGATGCTGACGTAGTCCGGCCCCTCGTTGAGCGTGCCGAGATTGACGGGTGAGTAGAAGCCGCCATAAGCCGGCAGCTCGACCGGGCGAAACTCCAGTGCATACCAGCCAGAGATGTTGGTGTTGTCGGTGGGATTGGTGCCAAAGCTGAAGGCATTGAGTGGCTGATAGAAGTCATCCAGCCCATTGCCGCCGACGCGGAAGAAATTGTTGAGGTCGGGCGGATTGAGCACGTTGATGGAGTCGAAGAACTGCAAGGTCGCCTCACCCCAGATCACCTGCTGCTTGCCGAGGCGCACCGCGACATCGAGCTGATCGAAGAAATTGATTGAGCCCGTGATGTTGATATCAAGCAGCTGGATACCGAGTCCGATCTCCCGGTCTACCCGGCTGCCGCGCGAACGCTCCACCCGGCCGCCCGGCCCATAGACGATGCCGCAAGGCAGGCTGAGCGGGTTGCGATTGGCCGGGCAAGGCGTGGAATCGGTGCGCGCACCACCCACAGGTAGCGCGATGCTGCCGGGGAATGTGGTGTAACCGACATCCTGGAAGTTCTCGTCGGTGATGAGGTTGGGGTGGGTCTGTTTGAAGCGGTAGTTGACCGGGTCATAGATCGCAATGGCCTTGGCGAACAGGAACCAGTCATTCCAGCCGAAGGTGACATCCTGGTTGATGCGCAGCAGGCCCTGAGCGAGATCCCACTGCTCGTAGTTGAGATTGCCTTGGTCGAAATTGGTACTGAAGGATCCAGGCGCTGCGGAGAGGTGCTCGGCGGCAAAAGTCTGCCCGGTGAACAGACCCTGACAGGCTTGGTAAAAGCTGCTGGCACCAGTGCGCCCGCAGACTTCGGGGTCGAGATTGTTCTTGGCAATGGTTGACTTGTCTTGCGGTTCGGCGCGAACCGCCACACCGCCGATGAAGGTGCTGTTGTAGACCAGATCAATCGGCTTATCGCCGATGAAGGGAATCTTGACTTGACCAGCACCCGCACTCTGCACGGCAAGCCCTAACAACAGCGCGGCCAAGCCCTGCACTTTGTATGAACGCAATCCTTGCGACTTCTTTGCCATGTGCTCTCCTCTCTCATTACGTTTTTTGGTTATTTCCAAACTGGTCAGGTGTTCCCCTGGCTCAGGTGCCGCTCACCGCTCGCTCTAGTGCATCGCCACGAAGTCCGGCTTCTCGCGCACTGCGCAATGCGGGCAAGGCCAGTCTTCCGGCAGGGCCTGCCAAGCGGTGCCTGCGGGATAGCCCTCGGCCGGACAGCCTTGCGCGCTGTCGTAGACGTACTGGCAATTCGGGCATTGGTGTCGTGCGGCCAGCGCGCCAGCGGTGACGGGTTTGAGGGGCTCACCGATGCGCGTGATGAGCTCAGGCGAGCCACCACCCCAGCGCCGCAGCAGGCGTTCGCGTGCAGGCGGATGCAGGCTGGCCTTGCTCAAATCGCCGCCGTGATGTGCGACCACTTTCGAGTCCATGAGCCAGTACCACAGCGGCGGCAGATAGGCGGCGAGCACCATCGCTGCGTAGCCGGAGGGGAGCTGCGGGCTGTCCTCGAAATGCCGCAGCGCTTGGTAACGGCGCGTCGGGTTGGCGTGGTGGTCGGAATGCCGCTGCAACTGATACAAAAACAGATTGCTGACGATGTGATTCGAGTTCCAGGAGTGGCGCGGCTGGCAGCGTTCAACGCGGCCATTGGCGTCCTTCAGGCGCAGCAGGCCGTAGTGTTCGAGGTAGTTCACTACCTCCAAGAGGCTGAAGCCGTAGACGGCCTGTGCGACCAGAAACACCAGCGCCCAAGGGCCGAGCCAGAGGGTGAGCGCGCCGAAGATCAGCACCGTCATCGCCCAGGCTTGCAGGTTCTCGTTCTTCACCGACCACACCGACTGGCCCAAGCGCGCCAGCCGCTCGCGCTCAATGCCCCAGGCCGACTTCACGCTGCCCACCACCGTGCGCGGCCAGAAGGCCCAGAAGCTCTCGCCCATGCGCGAGCTGGCGGGGTCGTCGAAGGTCGCCACATTCTTGTGGTGGCCCTTGTTGTGCTCGATGAAGAAATGCCCGTAGGCGACGGGTGCCAGCGTGATCTTCGCCAGCCAGCGTTCGAGCGCGCTGGTCTTGTGACCCAGCTCGTGGGCGGTGTTGATGCCCACGCCATTGGCCATGCCGCAGGCCACCACGAGGCCGATCAGTGAGACCCAATCCAGGTTGCCCTGCACCGCGAGCCAAGCGCCGGCGATGGTGGCGATGTACTGGCTGGGGATATAGGCGATGACGATGCGCAGGTAATAGCGGTCGGCATCGAGCGCGTTGACGGCTGACTCCGGCGCGTTGATGGGGTCTTCACCGATGAACCAGTCGAAGAAGGGCACCAGTCCATAAAATACGAAGGGCAGCGACCACAGCAGCCAGCCCGGCGCGCCGAGCATCACCGCGATGATCGAACCTGCCGCCAGCAGCGGCAGCGCGGGGCTGAGCAACCACAGCCAGCGCTTGCCGTCCACCCAAGAGGCAGCACCGTTTATACGTGTTGCGACGTTAGTGATCGTCGTCATGGCGGGTCTCCTCCGCTGTGTAATGCAGCGCAGTGTCGCGGAAGCCCATCCCGTCAGGCCTGTCATTTCGCGCCTATTTATTGTCATATTGCGCCACTTATGACTTGAGGAGCTGGGATGGATCACGCACTGCTGCGAGTGCCTGCGCGCTACTACGCACGGCTGGCCGATGTGCTCGTCGCCGAGCGGATCGATCTCGCACCGGTGCTGCGCGAAGTGCGGTTACCCGTCGATGCGCTGACCCGGCCCAACGCGATGCTGAGCCTCGCTCAGGTCGAGCGTCTGCTGGCAGGCTTGCGCGTGCGCAGCATGCGCACTGACCTTGGCTTCGAGGTCGGCAAGCTGCTCAGCGTCAGTGCTCACAGCTTTGTCGGATTCGGGATGCTCAACAGCCCCAATGTCGCGCAGGCCCTGCACTTCATGTCGCGTCACTTCCGGCTGATCATGCCGAGTTTCAGCCTGCGCTTTGTCTGCACTACAGAGCACGGCGAGCTGCATTTTTCGCCAACGGTGGCAATGAGTCACGAGGCCCTGTTGTTCCACATCGAGGCCATTGGCATGGCGGGCCTGCGCGAGGTGCGCGACCTCTCGGACGGCCGCATGTTGGAGGCCCAGCTCGACCTTGCCATGCCACCACCGCCCCATGCGGATCGCTATCGCGCGCTGCCTAGGCTGAAAGTGAATTTCCACTCTGAACTCGGCCCTGCGGTGCGCCTGCGGGTGAGCGGCAATCTCGATGCCCTGCCGATCATCTCTGCCGACACCAGCGCGCTGCGCGTAGCGGAGGAACGCTGCCGCCTGTTGATTGAGCAGGCGACCGAGGCCGGAGGCTTGGGCGAGTTGATCGCCATGGCCGTGCGCGAATCCGGCGACGGCCCACCCTCGGAGGAGGAGATCGCGCGCATGTTCAACATCTCGCGCCGCACGCTGAACCGCTACTTGAAGCAGGAGCAGACCAGCTTCCGAGACATCAGCCGCAACGTGCAGCACACCCTCGCTTGTGAGCGGCTCGACGCGCAGCAGATGAGCATCAGCGAGATCGCCTACTCGCTGGGCTTCAGCGACGCCGCTAATTTCACACGCGCTTTCCGCAACATCCAAGGCTGTTCTCCGCGAGCGTTTCAACGAAGAGCCATATAACCAGCTGGCACTGACGACAAGAGCACGATTCAGGCTGCTTTTCTACGCGGCGGCGACCGAGCTCTTCGTCAATCTGTGAATTAGTAACGATCAGCAAAGAGAGTAAGCGGATGTCAGCTTTGGGCTGATTCGAGTCGGTGGGGTTCTACCCCGTTAGCGCGGAGACTGACGACTCGTATGGAAGAGTTTTTTCTTCGCCAGTATTGATCTACACGCTGCTCGCGCGTAGCTTGTGCTTCTCGGCAACAAGAAGACCCTAGATTTTCCGGAGTCTTCGTATGAAGTACGTGCTTTGTGCTGTCAGTAGTCCAGCTACCGTGATGCCGATGATTCAGCATCACCTTAAAGATTGCCCTAACTGCGTGTCTCACGCGGAAAGAATTAGGCGGAGCTGGGGTCCGAAATCTGATCCGTGGATAGACGGTGAGCTTGGGTCTCTTTTCAAAGAGATCGACAGAAAGTACTTCGGCGGGCGTCTCGCAGCGGGCCGCTGGGGGACGGTATTCAACACGCTGGAGTTAGCGACCGGCTATATCGAGCCTGGGTATCGTCGAATTGGTATTGCTGACCGCTTGTATTACGCCCCCTGTGAACTTCGGAAGGCACTGATTCATCAGGCGATCCATGCTCATCTCATCGAAAAGACCTACTCCGACTCCATGCCGGGTGACTTCGCACACGGTGATCTTTTTTTGGCCGAAGTTCACCGGCTCCACCTCGCGGGAGAGTCTATTCACGAGCAGAGCAATTTCGTTCTGACTTCAGAGACGAGTCGCGACAGGCTTCGCTTGGCAGCAAGGGAGCTATGGAAAAAGTGCTCGGACGCAGGGCATCGCGGTAGCTTTTTTGAAAGCTATAAGCAGGCTGACTGGTTCGCGCGCGAAGTCGCTGAAATCCACAACGTTGACGCGAAAGCGCTGCGAGCGTTTTACAGAAATGATTACTGACAGCGCTCAGACGATGTTGCCCGTTTTCTTGAATGCCTTCTTTACCAAGCCGCAGAAGTCGCTATTGATTCGAGACCGCTTCAGGGATTCGAACCGCAAAGGCGCGACGCATCAGACTCCGAGCTTTTGTGGGCTTACGTATTTGGCCCAATCATTCAATAGTCGAGCTCGCTTTTGGATAGCCTCCCCTCGCTTGTAAGCATTCTCCACAGCGCCTCCAACTGTATGCGCGAGGGCCATCTCGCAAATCTCACGTGGGTGGTTCGTCTTTTCTAGGGCCCAGTCCCTGAAGGTGCTGCGGAAGCCGTGTGGGACAGCGGTAGAGCCCATTCGCTTCATTACGGCAAGTAAGGTCATATCGCTTAGCTGTTTGCCTGCGGCTGAGGGGAAGAGTAGTTCGCTGGTGCGAGGCAGATGCTTTAGCAATCGTCGCGCAGCATTCGAAAGCGGAACCGCATGCTCCTTCCCAGCCTTCATGCGACTAGCTGGGACTGTCCAAACATGCTTCTCCTCGTCCACTTCCGACCAGCACGCACCTCGGACTTCTCCTGAGCGGCTTGCAGTGAGAATCGCGAACTCCAGGGCTTTAGGCGCAATCCCTGGCATGTCACGCAGCGAGGCAAGAAAAGCTGGCGCCTTCGTGTAATGGACTGCTTCGTGGTGTTTGACCTTGCTGATTTTTGAGGCCTTGGGGAGAACCGCACTTAGGTTTCCCTTCCATCGAGCGGGGTTCGGACCGTTGTGCGCGTTGAGCGCCCCAGCAAACTCGAGCACGAGTTCGATGCGGCTTCTCAGCCGTCGTGCGGTTTCTGTTTTTGTGCCCCAGATTGGGAGCAAGACATCTCGCACATGCTCTGGCTGGATGTCCCGCGTCAGCATGTTTCCCAGAATCGGAAAGGCGTAGGTTTCCAGAGTGCTCGTCCACTGCTGCTCATGCTTAGCATTGCGCCAGCTGTGTGCATGCGAAGCCACATAATCTTTTGCTGCTCGCTTAAAAGTCAGTGCCGATTGCTGCTCAGATAAAAGCTGGCTTACTGCCGCTTGGCGGTCTGAGATCGGGTCTCGACCTTGAGAGATTTCCGTTCGTGCTGCGCGAGCCTTCTCTCTGGCGCTGGCAAGCGATACGTCGGGAAAGCCTCCCAACCCCATCTCCCGCCGTTTCTCGCCCACCTTCACACGCAGCAACCAGCTACGCGATCCGCCTGGCGTTACTTGAAGCTGAAGGCCTGCAACACCACCGACAGCCCAGACCCCAGGCTGTGTCAGTCTTGATACGGCGAGGGGGCCGAGTTCTTTGGCTTTTTTGGGCATGAGCATTAGAGTGGCGATGCCTCATGTTAACCCGCCAACCTACCCGCCATAATGAATGCGACTGCACGATATGATGTAAGACCTTATGCGCCTTAGGATTTGAAGAAGTCCAGCAATATCAAGGCTGCTACTACGGTATGAGACGTCGTGGCACCTCTTGTGGCGGACTCCTCGTCCGCCAAACTTCAAGCCCTGCTTCTGGCAGGGCTTTTTTGTTGCACAAGCTCTGTTAAACCCAGCTGCTGACACGCTGGGCAACCCAAGCGGCATCGTCCAGCGGCAGGTCGTGGCCGGCGGTGGGATGCACGGCGATCGCGCATTGCCAGGTTTGCGCCAGCGCTTCGGAACAGCGGGTGTCCACCAGGCGGTCCCTCGCGCCGGTCAGCAGCAACAGCCGCGTTTGCAATCTGCGCGGTGGTGCTGAAAAGCGCATGGCGGCGAGCAGCTGGCGCAGGGCGTTGACGCGAGAGACCGGGTGCGACAGCCGCCACGCTGTCCAGTCGTCGAGCACGGCGCGCGTCCGGTCGCGGTGATTGCTGGTGAGTTGCAGAATGCCTTCTTCCGCCTCGCGTGGCGCTGGATTGCCGAGCGCCATGCGCAGCAGCAGCGGCCAGGCGGCGGGTTGCAGGCGGCGGTAGAAGGGGCTGACCGGCCGCAAGCTAGTGTTGGCGAGCACGGCGGCGTCGATCTCCTCGGGGTGGGCATCGGCCCAGGCCACTGTCACCATCGCGCCGAGCGACATGGCGAATACGCGATAGGGCGGCGTCAGCCCCTGCCGCAGCAACTCGGCGCGCACCCACTCGGCCATCGCGGTCACCGTGGCTGGGCTTTGCTCGCGGTGACGCAGGCCGTTGCCGGGCAGGTCGAGCAGGCACAGCCTGGCGTCAGGCAGCGCGGCGCGCAGCGTGGCGGGAAAGCCGCCCCAATGCCGCGAGTCGCGCATCAGGCCACGCAGCAGAACCCAAGCCGGTGCCGGGCTCATCGGGACTTGCGCCGGTACCAGCGCGCCATCGCATCGGCGTAGTGCTGGTCACGGGCGGCGGCACTCGGCAGCCAGCGTTGGTGGCTGGAGGCGGCACGGGTGAAGAAGTCCAGCAATGCCAGATGCCGACGCATCACCCGCTGCTGCCGGTGGCCGATCAGAGGGTTGAAGATGCCGAAGCGGCTGAACAGCTGGCGCGGGTTTTTCTTGATCCACAGCCAGCTGCCCATCTCGAGCGTGAGCGGCAGAAAGGTGTTTTTCGGATTGCCCGCGGCACGCAGATAGAGGTGATCCCACAAGTCGCCATGCGTGAGGTATTGCAGGCTCTGCGGCTCGAACACGTACTGGTGGTGGACGTTGCTCTGCGCAAAGATGCTTTGCAGCGCGTGCAACTCAGGCAGGTGCGCGATCGGTGTGGCGCTGTGCGCGAGCGGAAACCAGATTCGGTCGAGCGTGCCGAAGCCGGAGTGGCAGTCGATGGCGAGGCTGAATCGTCTACTCAGCAATTCTTCTTCGACCAAAGCGCAGAGGGCAGCACTCTCGCACTCCATCGGCGCGCCCTCGGCACCGCGAAACCAGGGCAGCCCTGCCGACAGGCGTTGCCCGCCGATGAGAAACGGCACCGGTTCGCGCGCCTCGATGGGCGCGTTGCGCATCAGGTCCACCCCACGCGGGTTGGCGCGGGTGCCGAGCATCAGCCCACCCGGATTGACCAGCGGCATGAACACCAGCCGCACGCTTTTCAGCTGCTGGTGCAGCACCCTATCCCAGGCCAGACGCTTGACCAGGCTGCGCAGGTAGGCGATCACGACTTCCGCGCCGATGCGCTCTAGCCCATGCACGCCGCCAAAGAAGCCCACCGCCGGCACTTTGGGCGAAGGGTTGCCCAAGGTGATGGCATGCACCGGCAGCGTCTGCCCAGCCACGCGCACCTCGCAGGCAACGCGCGCCTGCAGGTGCGCGCCGCCTTCGGCAATCAGTTGTTCGATCTCATCGAGCTCGGGCAGCGAGCGGGTGCGCAGCAGTGGAGTGAGCATGTCGCGCAGTGTAGCCAGCGGACTACCCAACGCGCCCCTGAAATCCCCATGCCCTGACGGTTTCACCAAACTGCAATCTTGGAGTCACAGAGCGCGGCTAGCCTCTTTACGTCGAATGAGCCAAGGAGTGCGCCATGCGTGACATCGTCAAGAGCTTCAAAGCATATCCCTCGTTGAGCATCGCCAGCGCGGTGGTCTGGGGTCTGGTCGAGTTCGTCGCCCTGCAACGCGCGGTGGTGGTTCGCGGCAAGCCGCAAGCCTGATTGCTTTCCGTAGCGCCAACGCCCTGCCTTCGCGCAGGGCGTTTTCGTTTCAGGCCGCCGCCAGCGCGTGCTGGCTGATGAGCGTAGCGATGCGCGGCAGCAGGGGCGCTGGCAGGTCATGGCCCATGTGCTTGAGCACTTCCAGCTTCGCCCCGGGGATGAGCTTCGCCTGCTCGTGCGCGGCGGCGACCGGCACCAGCGGGTCGTCCTCGCCGTGGATGATGAGCGTCGGCCGCTTGATCTCCGGCAGGCGCTTGTGGCGGCTGCCGGAGGCAAGGATGGCGAGCAGCTGGTGGATGTAGCCGCGTGGGTGGATCGAGCGATCCACACTGAGCGTGGCCAGCGCTCGGCGCTCGGCTTCCGAGGGGATCGCATGCGGGCTAGCGAGCACGATCCAGGTCTCCGCGCCGTGGGCGATCAGGTCATCGCGTTCGCGGCTCTTGGGCCGACGCACCAGGCGCTGCTGCACCTTGAAGCTTGCCTGCGGCAGGCGCGGGTTGTTACTGCTCGACATGATCGACGTGAGGCTGATCACGCGCGCGGCGTGATCGAGTGCGAGTGTCTGCGCGATCATGCCGCCCATCGAGAGACCGACGATATGCGCGCGGACGATGCCGAGCGCATCCATCAGGCCCACGGTGTCTTTCGCCATGTCGGCGAGCGTGTAGGGCGAGCGCACCTTGAGGCCGAGCTTGTTGCGCAGGATGTTCTTGAAGAACTGCGGATCGCGCTCGCCACGAATCTTCTCTGAGAGGCCGATGTCGCGGTTGTCGAAGCGCACCACGTAGAAGCCGGCGGCGGCGAGGGCTTCGCAGAGCGCCACCGGCCACACCACCAGCTGGCAGCCGAGGCCCATGATGAGAACGATGGCCGGGTGGCTGGCATCACCGAAGGTTTCGGCTTCCAGCGAGATGCCGTTGGCTTGGTATTGGGGCATGGGGCTTTATTCGAGATTGAGGATGGTGTGCCAGTGCTCGGCCCGGATCGGCATGACCGAGAGGCGGTTGCCGCGCATGATCAGCGGACAGCCCTTGAGCTGTGCCTCCTGCGCTTTCAATGCTTCGAGCGTGATGGGCTGTTTGAGGTGGCGCACGTAGCGCATCTCGACCAGGTACCAGCGCGGCTCCTCGAGCTTCGCACTCGGGTCATAGTGATGGCTCTTGGCGTTGAACTGGGAGGGATCGGGGTAGGCCGCACTCGCCACTTCCATCAGCCCGTAGATGCCCGGCACCTCGCAGCTGGAGTGGTAGAAAAAGGCCTGGTCGCCCACTCGCATGTCGTCGCGCATCGAGTTGCGCGCCTGGTAATTGCGCACACCATCCCAAGGCTCGGTGCGCTTGGGGCGCTTCTTGAGATCGTCGATGGAGAAGGTGTCGGGTTCGGACTTCATCAGCCAGTAGCGCATGGCATCACCTGTTGGAGCGTGGAGTGTCATCGGGCAAAGCGGCGCAGGCCGCGCTCGGTCAGCACCGCATGCAGCGGCACATCCCAGGGCTCGCGCGGCAGCGTATTGATTTGCTGCACCGCGTAGGCGAGGCCGAGCCGGTATGGACGGAATGCGGCCTTCGACAAGGCACGGTCGTAGTGGCCACCGCCTTGACCCAATCGCGTGCCGCGAGCATCGAAGCCGAGCAGTGGCAGTATCACCACATCCATCGCCGAAGCCCGCAGTGCGGCACCGCAGCGCGGTTGCAACATGCCAAGGCGATGCACCTGCAAGCCGGCGTGCCCGAGTGCGCGGAAGCCCATCTGCCCGTGCAGCATGGCGGGAGCAAACACCGCGATGCGACGTGATCGAAGGGCTGCGATCAAGGGCTGGGTGGCGAGTTCACTGCCCATCGACAGATACACCGCAACGCGCCGGGCGTGCCGCAAGGCTGCGCAGCGAAAGGCCAGCTGCGCAAGCCGCTGTGCAGCTCGCTTTTGTATCGTGGGGGGAATGCTTTTGCGCTGCCTGCGCAGCGTCGTCCGCAAGTCGCGCTTCGCGGCTTGCGAGGCCAAGGCTGCCTCACCACTGGCCTGAATAAGTGTGTCTCCCGCCTGTGCCGTGACGTTCATCGCTGACCTTGAGACGGGGGGCTCAAGTGGGCACCGCGTCGGCCATCGGGCTTCCCACTACGAGGTGGGCCTGCACGCCAGAACCGAGTAAGGCTCCCGGGGGTTTGCAATTAGGCTCAAGGGTTTTGGATGAGGCCCTCGAACACCGCAGGAGACACGAATCAATCATACACGCCAGTGGTCGAAACGGATGCTGAATGTTTTTGCACACACCGTTCTGAAAGACTCAGTCGCTGCTGGTGAGCGTAGTGTCGATGTCGCGCGAAAACTGCTTGACGCGCTCGCTGGCCTTGCTGTCTTCTGGCAGCACTTTGCGGTCGCCCTTGAGGGTGAGGAACTCGCGGGCGAGATTGAGTGCGGCCATCACCGCGATCTTCTCGGCGGTGAGCGCGCGTCCCCGCTTCTTGATCGCGCTCATGCGCTCGTTCAGAAACTCGGCGGAGGCGACGAGGGCCTCGTGCTCGGCAGGCGGGCAGGTCACAGCGTATTCGCGGCCCATGATCTTGACGTTGATGGTGATCGCGTCGCTGGTCGGTGCGGCCGGTTTCATGGCGTGCTCTCCTGTTCCAGCTGACGCAGACGTTCAACCACGCCCTCGATCCTTCTCTTGAGTTCCGCATTCAAGGCGATCAGGCGATCACGCTCCTGCAGCGCGCGCTTCTTCTCCAGCCGCTCCTGGCGAAAGGCAGCACTCAGGCGCGTGAGGCGGGTGGCGAGTTGGTCGAGATCGTCATGCAACATGAGGCAAGTATACGGACGCCCATTAAAAAAGCTCCGCCGAATCTTCATTCGGCGGAGCTGGATACCCTGAAAATCAGGGAGTGAATCGCCCCGGGATTTGTGGAGGCTCCATCACTTGAGAGAATGGAGCCATGA
>JAZKHC010000040.1:0-64649 GCA_040385605.1 Pseudomonadota bacterium | reverse complement strand
TCGGCCGCAATTTCCGCGTGAAGATCAACGCCAACATCGGCAACTCGGCGGTGTCTTCTTCGATCGCGGAAGAAGTCGAAAAGATGGTGTGGAGCACGCGCTGGGGCGGCGACACGGTGATGGATTTGTCGACCGGCAAGAACATCCACGAAACCCGCGAATGGATCATCCGCAATTCGCCGGTGCCGATCGGTACGGTGCCGATCTATCAGGCGCTTGAGAAAGTGGGCGGCAAGGCCGAAGAACTGACCTGGGAGCTGTACCGCGACACCCTGATCGAGCAGGCCGAGCAGGGCGTGGACTACTTCACCATCCACGCCGGCGTGCTCTTGCGCTACATCCCGTGGACGGCGAACCGCATGACGGGGATCGTTTCGCGCGGTGGCAGCATCCTCGCCAAGTGGTGCTTGGCACATCACAAGGAAAACTTCCTCTACACGCATTTCGAGGAAATCTGCGAAATCATGAAGGCCTACGACGTCAGCTTCTCGCTGGGTGATGGCTTGCGCCCCGGCTCGATTGCCGACGCCAACGACGAGGCGCAATTCGGTGAGCTGCACACGCTCGGCGAGCTGACCCAGGTCGCGTGGAAGCACGACGTGCAGGTGATGATCGAGGGCCCCGGCCACGTGCCGATGCACCTCATCAAGGAGAACATGGAAGAGCAGTTGAAGCACTGCTTCGAGGCACCGTTCTACACACTGGGGCCGCTCACCACGGACATCGCGCCCGGCTACGACCACATCACTTCAGGCATCGGTGCCGCCAACATCGGCTGGTATGGCACCGCGATGCTCTGCTACGTCACGCCCAAGGAGCACTTAGGCCTGCCGGACAAGGACGATGTGCGCGAAGGCATCATCACCTACAAGCTGGCCGCCCACGCCGCCGACCTTGCCAAGGGCTGGCCCGGTGCGCAGGTGCGCGACAACGCGCTCAGCAAGGCGCGCTTCGAGTTCCGCTGGGAGGACCAGTTCAACTTAGGGCTAGATCCCGACAAGGCCAAGGAGTTTCATGACGAAACCCTGCCGCAGGAGGGTGCCAAGCTCGCGCACTTTTGCAGCATGTGCGGCCCGCACTTCTGTTCGATGAAGATCACGCAGGATGTTCGGGATTATGCCGCCAAGATCGGTGCAGACGAAAAGGCTGCGTTGGAGCAGGGCATGGCCGAGAAGAGCGAGGAGTTCAAACGGCAGGGTGCAGAGGTTTATCGGCGAACCTAGCCCCTGCATTCGCCGTCATACTCGGCCACTGCCTCATCGGGGAGTCGCCCATGCTTGTCTTATCACCGCTTGCATTCTGGTTGGGAGTCGCCGGCCTGCTCCCATTTCTGGCCGGGCCACTCTGGATGACGCTGTCGCCTGAGAGTGTCCCCGTCTGGCTGGATGGCGTCTGGCATCAATACGCGGGTCTCATTGCCGCCTTCATGGCGGGCAGCTTCTGGGGCTTTGCCATGCCCATGTCGGGCGGCACGGCGGGGATGGTCGCGCTGCTGATCTCGGTGGCGCTCATGCTGCTGACCTTTGTCGCCATGGTGCTGCCGCTGCACCCCTCACTGCTGGTGCTGGCGCTGGTGTTCCTGCTGCTGCTACTGGCGGACTACTGGCGCGAGCGCACGCTGGATTCCATCGAGGGCTACTTCCGCCTGCGGCTGGTGCTCACTGCGGGCGTGTTGATCATCATCGGCTGGCGCCTGCTGCTGGCCTGAAGCACGGCGCACGGGCAGGGGCGGGATACCATTGCCACAGACCCCGCCTGGAGCCGCCATGAACGATTTCTCCCGCCATGCCCCGCGCGTCATCCGCGCCGCGCGCGGCACCAGCTTAAACGCAAAGAGCTGGCTCACCGAAGCGCCGCTGCGCATGCTGATGAACAACCTCGACCCGGAGGTTGCGGAGCGCCCCGAGGAGCTGGTGGTGTATGGCGGCATTGGCCGCGCGGCGCGCAACTGGGCCTGCTTCGATGCCATCGTCGAGTCGCTGAAAAAACTCGAAAACGACGAGACCCTGCTGATCCAGTCCGGCAAGCCGGTGGGGGTGTTCAAGACCCATGCCGACGCGCCGCGCGTGCTGCTCGCCAACAGCAACCTGGTGCCGCACTGGGCGACCTGGGCGCACTTTCACGAGCTCGATGCCAAGGGTCTGATGATGTACGGGCAGATGACCGCCGGCTCGTGGATCTACATCGGCAGCCAGGGCATCGTGCAGGGCACCTACGAGACGTTTGTCGAGGCCGGGCGCCAGCATTTCGGGGGCTCGCTGAAAGGCAAGTGGATTCTCACCGGCGGACTCGGTGGCATGGGCGGCGCGCAGCCGCTCGCCGCGACGATGGCGGGGGCCTCGATGCTCGCGGTAGAGTGCGATGCGACGCGCATCGACATGCGGCTGCGCACGCGCTACGTGGACAAGCGCGCCGACACGCTCGACGAGGCGCTCATGCTTATCGAGAACGCGCACCGCGAGGGCAAGGCGATCTCGGTCGCGCTGCTTGGCAATGCGGCTGAGGTGTTCCCGGAACTACTCAAGCGCGCGCAGGCGGGCGAGAAGCGCGCCGCGCCGGACATGGTCACCGACCAGACCAGTGCCCACGATCCGCTCAATGGCTATCTGCCCTTGGGCTGGTCAATGGAGAAGGCGGCCGTGCAGCGTAGGCGCGATGCGGCGAATGTCGTGATCGCGGCAAAGGAGTCGATGGCTGTGCAGGTGCGCGCCATGCTCGGCTTCCACGCGCTCGGCATCCCCACCGTCGATTACGGCAACAACATCCGGCAGATGGCGAAAGAGGTCGGCGTGGCCAACGCCTTCGACTTCCCCGGCTTCGTGCCTGCCTATATCCGCCCGCTGTTCTGCCGTGGCGTCGGGCCGTTCCGCTGGGCGGCGCTGTCGGGCGATCCGGAAGACATCTGGCGCACCGATGCGAAGGTGAAACAGCTGCTGCCCGACAACGCGCATCTGCACAACTGGCTGGACATGGCGAAGGAACGCATCGCCTTTCAGGGCCTGCCTGCGCGCATCTGCTGGATCGGCTTAGGCGATCGCGCCAAGGTGGGGCTCGCTTTCAATGCCATGGTGCGCAGCGGCGAGCTGAACGCGCCGCTGGTGATCGGCCGCGATCATCTGGACTCAGGCTCCGTCGCCAGCCCCAACCGCGAGACTGAGGCGATGCGGGACGGCAGCGATGCGGTGAGCGACTGGCCGCTCTTGAATGCCCTGCTCAACACCGCGAGCGGTGCCACCTGGGTGAGCCTGCACCACGGCGGCGGCGTCGGTATGGGCTTCTCGCAGCATTCCGGCATGGTGATCGTCTGTGATGGCAGCGAGGACGCTGACCGTCGCATCGCCCGCGTGCTCACCAACGATCCCGGCACGGGCGTGATGCGCCATGCCGATGCGGGTTACGAGATCGCCATCGATTGTGCGCGCGAGCAGGGCTTGAACCTGCCGATGCTGAATCGCTGAGCGCGGTTCAGGGCAGGCAGCGCCCTGGCAGTTGCAGCAGGCCGGTGCCGTAGACCGGATCGCGGCCCTTCGCACCGAGATCACGGCTCGCCGCCGTGAGTGCGGCGACACGCTGCGCCGGTGAGAGTTGCGTTTGCTGTTGATGCAGCAACGCCAGTGCGGCGGTAGCAAAAGGCGCGGCAAACGAGGTGCCATCGTGGAACTGGCCCCTGGCCTCATCACCGGTGGTCCAGATCGCCACGCCGGGTGCGGCGATGCGCACGTGGGCGCCCTGGCTGGCCCCGGCGTAGATGCGCAGCTGGCGATCCACCGCCGTCACCGCCAGCACTTCCGCATAGGCCGCCGGATATTGCGGCGCGGCTTTTGCGCCGAGATTGCCGGCGGCTGCACTGATGGCAACACCCTTCCTCACCAGGGTCTGCACCGCCTTGTGCAGCACTGGGTTATCCGGCCCGCCGATGCTGATATTGAGCGTGTCGATGCGCTGCTGCGCCAGCCAGTTGAGCCCCTGCACCAGCTTGAAGGCGTCGGTGTAGGGACGGGCATCGGCATCCTGCTCGAACACATCGGCAGCGAACAGGCTGGCCTGCGGCAACAGGCCGGCGTGGCCGCTGGCGAGTTGGCCGACCAGCTGTGCGGCGACGGCCGTGCCGTGCTCGCGCTCGGCACGGCTGGGTGGTTTCTTCGAGAAGCGTGCTGTGCTGAGAGAGGATCCCTTCAGGGCAGGGTGTTGCCGATCCACAGCACTGTCGAGCATGCCGATGCGGGTGCTGATCGGGCAGCCGGCGGCGGGCCAGCCGATGAGCTGCTGGCCATAGCAGCGCAGACCCTCGCAGGCGCTTGCGGATGGGCTCTCGCCGGCCAGGCGATAGACCGGGTTCTTGCCATACAGTCCCAGCGGATCGGCCTTGGTCAATAGGTCCAGTAGCGGTGCGACGTTGAAACTGATCGGCAGGCGCAGCCGGTTGACGGTGAAGCCCAGCGCAGGCAGGGGCGTGCTGTCGAGCAGGGTGAAGCCCAGGCTGCGCGCCAGCGCCAGGGCCTCGGCGCTCATGTCGATGGCGAGAATCTCGTCCAGCTCGAACTCGTTGTCGGTATCGGCGGTGAAGTCTGAGGGGTCTGAGAACACGGCGTCGACCTCGGCTAGCACGTCGATTTCGCCGGCGTCCTGCGCGGGGCAGTACAGCGGCAGGCTCAGGGCCAGAAGCAGGCAGGCGAGTCGAATGATCATGGGCGACAATTATCTGAGCAACCATCAAGAGTTGCTCAAGAACGGGACTCATGAACGCTTTATTCCAACGCGAAGCAGCGGACGTCGTGCAGATACGGTTCTGCATCCAGTTCGATATTCAGCGCAGCGATCTGGAATAAATCGTCCGCCAGCACCGTTGTCGAGGGGCAGGGGCCATCAGCGCCCTACCACCATCAGGGGAAAACATGAGCAAGAATCTGGGGCAGGGCGGGTTTCAAAAGGCGGCATGGATGGCAGCGGTCTCACTCTGGCTCTCTGCCTGCGGCGGCGGCGGCGGCGAGGGCGTGTTCGCCACGCAGACGCCGGGCGAGTGCGCGGCCCTCCAGGGCCTGGCGGGCCCCGGTGCGGGCACCGCAGCCGGCCATGCGCAGCCGCAGCGCAGCGATGGGGCGGTGACACTCAGCAGCAGCGGCGGCATGGTGACGGCGCGCAAGCTCGTCACCCTCGTCAACGACTTTGGCGGTGCCACCCAGGCGCAGGTCGATCTCGCCACGCCCAATGGCAGCGTCGTCGCCTGTCCGCGTAGCGGTGGCGGCTACGGCTTCAAACTCATGCTCGAAAGCCGCGCACCCACCGAGGCCGATGCCCGCCGTGGCCTCGACAGCATCACCGTCAATCACACCGATACGCTCGCTGCCAACCTGCTGCGGCTCAGCACCAGCGTGCAGTTCGGCAGCCTGAGCAGCACGGGTGGTCTGCCGGTCGGCGGCAGCGACGGCAGCAACATCCAGCGCACGGCGGCCATCGTCTCCGGCCTGCCTACCTCGGCCTCGTATGCCATCAGCCCGAACGGAGCCAATGGCGCGGTGCGGGTGTCGGGCCTTTCCGGCAGCAGTGCAGACCTCGGCACCAGCAACGGCCCGGTGAGCCTCGATGGCCGCTGGGATACCGCCACGCTCAACACCGACAACGGCCTGCTCAGCGTCAGCGGCGACTACGCCAGTCTCGATGCGACTACCGCCAATGGCCCGGCCGAGGGCGACCTGCAAAGCAGCCGCAATCTCGATGCTGCCTTCACCGCCAGCAATGGCTCGGTGGACGTCAAGCTGCGCAGCGCCAGCGCCAGCGCCGGCTTCGATCTCACTGCCGACACCAGCAATGGCCGCACCGAGATCTCGGTGCCCAACACCGTCGCGGTGGGTACCCAGACCAGTACCTCGATGCATCGCCAGACCAGCGACTACGCCAGCCGCGCGGTGAAGGCGCAGGTGAGCGCCAGCACCAGCAATGGCAATGTGAGCATCCACGACTGACGCGACGGGTTGTAGGCTAGAGATATTCAGACTCTGGCCTTTCACATGTCCTCGACACTCGTCCTCAAACCTGGTGCATTGACGCTCGCCGACTGCCGCCGTCTCGCGCGCCCTGGCCTGCGGCTGCGCCTGAGTGCGGAGGCGACACCCGGCATCGAAGCATCAGCGGCGGCCGTTGGCGCGGTGGTGGCCCTCGGCGCGCCGGCCTATGGCATCAACACCGGCTTCGGCAAGCTGGCAAAGACCCACATCCCGGATTCGCAACTCGAACAGCTGCAACTCAACCTCGTGCGCTCGCATGCGGTGGGCACCGGTGCGCTGCTGGATGACGCCACTGTGCGGCTGATGTTGGCGCTGAAGGCCGGCAGTCTCGCGCGCGGGTTTTCCGGCGTGCGGCCGGTGGTGATCGAGTCGCTG
Source organism: Pseudomonadota bacterium (assembly GCA_040385605.1). GTDB lineage: Bacteria > Pseudomonadota > Gammaproteobacteria > Nevskiales > Nevskiaceae > Stagnimonas. Next base: position 58,269 of record JAZKHC010000040.1, on the reverse strand, counting down.
CTGGCGTTCTACAACTCGGGCGTGCTGCCCTGCATCCCGGCCAAGGGATCGGTGGGTGCGTCCGGCGATCTCGCACCGCTGGCGCACCTGACCATGGCGCTGCTCGGCGAGGGTGAGGTGCGGGTGGCAGGCGTCATCAAGCCCGCCGCCGTGGCGCTGGCCGAGGCAGGCGTAGCGCCCATCCGCCTCGCGGCGAAAGAGGGCCTCGCCCTGCTCAATGGCACGCAGGCCTCCACCGCGCTGGCGCTGCGTGGGCTGTTCGAGGCCGAGGATTTGTTTGCTGCCGCAGTGGTGACGGGTGCCTTGTCGGTGGATGCCGCCAAGGGCAGCGATGCACCCTTCGATCCGCGCGTGCATGCGGTGCGCGGCCAGCCGGGGCAGATCGCGGTGGCCGCGATCTACCGCAGGCTGCTCGCGGGCAGTGCCATTCGCGCCTCGCACCGCGTCGATGACGACCGCGTGCAAGATCCGTATTCGCTGCGTTGCCAGCCACAGGTGATGGGCGCCTGTCTCGATCTCATCCATAACGTCGCGCGCACCTTGGAGATCGAGGCCAATGCGGTCACTGACAATCCTTTGGCGTTCGCGGGTGAAAATGGTGCGGTCGGCGAAGTGATCTCCAGCGGCAATTTCCACGCCGAGCCGGTGGCATTAGCGGCCGATACGCTGGCACTCGCCATCGCCGAGATAGGCGCACTCAGCGAGCGGCGCATCGCGCTCTTGATCGACGCCACGCTCTCCAGCCTGCCACCGTTCCTCGTCGCCAGCCCCGGCCTCAACTCCGGTTTCATGATGGCGCACGTCACCGCCGCTGCGCTCGCCAGCGAGAACAAGTCGCTGGCGCATCCCGCAAGTGTCGACAGCCTGCCGACCTCGGCCAATCAGGAAGACCACGTCAGCATGGCCACCTTCGCCGCACGGCGGCTGCTCGACATGGCCGAGAACACGCGCGGCATTGTCGCCATCGAGCTCTTGGCAGCAGTGCAGGGCATCGACTTCCACGCGCCCTTGCTCAGCTCCACACCCTTGCAGCAAGTGCGCGATGCCATCCGCGAGCGCGTGCCATTCTATGGCGAGGATCGCTACTTTGCGCCGGACATCGCAGCGGCCATCGCCTTCGTTGCCGAGGCGACACTCACGCCACTGCTGCCCGGCCTGCTGCCTTCTTCGACATGAGCCACTACTTCGCCCCGCACGCGCTGCTCACCGAGGGCTGGACGAGCGCAGTGCGGATCGAGGTGGATGCTGCTGGCTTCATCACGGCACTGACGCCCAATGCGTCCATTGACGGGGCAGAGGTGCTCAGCGGCCCGGTGATTCCGGGCATGCCCAATCTGCACTCGCACGCCTTTCAGCGCGCGATGGCGGGCCTGACCGAAAAGGGTGGGCCGGCGGGCGATAGCTTCTGGAGCTGGCGCGAGCAGATGTATCGCTTTCTTGAACGGCTGACGCCGGACGATGTCGAGGTGATTGCGACGCGGCTCTACATCGAGATGCTCGAAGCGGGCTACACCAGCGTCGCCGAGTTCCATTACCTGCACCACGATGCGGCGGGCAAGCCCTACGCTGATCCAGCAGAGATGGCCTGGCGGCATGTCGCCGCTGCCAATACCGCCGGCATTGGTTTGACGATGCTGCCGGTGCTCTACGCCCACTCCAATTTCGGCGGCCTGCCGCCAGTGCCTGGCCAGCGCCGCTTCATCCATTCCATCGACGCCTTCGAGCGCCTGATGGAGACGCTGGCGAGGCAGTTGCACGGCCAGCCCATGCGCCGTGTCGGTGCCGCCCCGCACTCGCTGCGCGCGGTCACGCCGCAGCAGCTTGGCGCGGTCGTTGCTGCGCTCAATCGCATGGACGCAAAAGCACCCTTGCACATCCACGCCGCCGAGCAGCGCAAGGAGGTCGATGACAGCCTCGCGTGGTCGGGCTTTCGACCGGTCGAATGGCTGTTGAAAGAAGCCGAGCTGAGCCCGCGCTGGACGCTGATCCACGCCACCCACATGACGCCGGACGAGACCGAGGGCGTGGCGCGCTCCGGTGCGGTGGCGGGCCTCTGCCCCAGCACCGAAGGCGATCTCGGCGATGGTTTCTTCGACGCCCCGCGCTACCTGGCAGCCGAGGGTCGCTTCGGCATTGGCGGCGACAGCCATGTCGGCGTCGATCCCTTCATGGAGCTGCGTTTCTTCGAGTACGGCCAGCGCCTCAAGAGCGAGCGCCGCAACGTCTTGGTGCGGGAGATCGGCGCTTCGCTCGGCGGCGTGCTCTATCGCCGCGCGGCGGTGGGTGGCGCTCAGGCATTGGCGCAGCCGGTCGGCACGCTCGCGGCGGGCCAGCGTGCCGACTGGGTGGTGCTCAACACCGACGATGCCGCACTCGCTGAGCAGAGCGGCGATGGCTGGCTCGATGCCTCCATCTTCGGCCCCGTGCGCCGCCCCGTGCGCGATGTGATGGTGGGCGGGCAATGGCGCGTGCGCGAAGGTATGCATCCGCAATCCGCAGCGAGCCTTGCGCGCTATCGAGTCACCTTGAAGAGGTTACTCGCGTGAGTGCCGACGCCGTCTGGCTCAACGCCTCGCTTGCCACTTTCGATGGCGGCAGCGACGCCTACGGCAGCCTCAGCGATGGTGCGGTGGCGGTGCGCGATGGCCGCATCGCCTGGGTGGGCAAGCGCATCGAGTTGCCGGCGACCTGGCGCGCGGCCAGGCAGCACGATTGCAGCGGCTACTGGCTCACGCCGGGGCTGATCGACTGCCACACCCATGTGGTGCACGCGGGCAGCCGGGCGGGCGAGTTCGAGCAGCGTCTCAACGGCGCGAGCTATGAGGAGATTGCCAAGGCCGGCGGCGGCATTGTTTCGACCGTGCGCGCGACGCGGGCGGCGAGTGAAGAGCAGCTGATGGCGCAGAGCCTGCACCGGCTCAAGCGGATTGTTGCGGAGGGCGTGACGCGGGTGGAGATCAAGAGCGGCTACGGGCTGACCACCGCCGACGAATGCAAAATGCTGCGCGTTGCCACCAAGCTCGCTGTCGAGGCCCGCGTGCGGGTGTCGCGCACCTTCCTCGGTGCGCACGCGCTGCCGCCGGAATACGCGGGCCGCGCCAATGACTACATCACGCTGGTCTGCGAAGAGATGCTGCCCGCCATTGCCCGCGAGAACCTGGCCGACGCGGTGGATGCCTTCTGCGAACACATCGCCTTCACGCCCGAGCAGACCGCCCGCGTGTTCAAGTCCGCGCAAGCTCTTGGTCTGCCAGTGAAGCTGCACGCCGACCAGCTCAGTGATGGCGGCGGGGCCGCACTCGCTGCCGAGTTCGGCGCGCTCTCCGCCGATCATCTCGAATACAGCAGTGCCAAAGCCATCGCCGCACTGGCCAAGGCCGGTACCGTCGCCGTGCTGCTGCCGGGGGCCTTCTACATGCTGCGCGAGACCAAACTGCCGCCGGTGGCGCTGCTGCGCCAGGCTGGCGTGCGCATGGCGATCTCGACCGACTGCAATCCCGGCACCTCGCCCTGCACCTCGCTGCTCTTGATGCTCAACATGGCCTGCACGCTGTTTCGTCTGACCCCGGCGGAAGCCCTGCAGGGCGTCACCTGCAATGCCGCTGCCGCGCTGGGACTCGAACATGAAGCCGGTCGCCTCAAGCCGGGCTACGTCGCCGACTTCGCGCTCTGGGACATCGCCCGCCCCGCACAGCTCGCCTACGCGCTGGGTGCCAATCCCTGCGTCGGCCGTGTGCTGGGCGGCAGGCTGTGCCATGGCTGAACCGATCTACACTTTCACGGCGGGCAGCACGCCCTTGTTGATCAGCGTGCCGCACGGTGGCACGGTCATCCCGCCAGCCTTGCGCGACCGCTACACGCCCGATGCGCTCGCCGTGCCGGACACCGACTGGCATGTGCCGCTGCTCTATCAATTTGCACTCGCGCGCGGTGCGGGTCTGTTGGCGGCGACGCACTCGCGCTACGTCATCGACCTCAACCGAAACCCTGATGGCGCGGTGCTGTATGCCGGGGCCGACAACACCGAGCTGTGCCCGACGAAGAGCTTCGCGCAAGCGCCGCTGTATCGCGCAGGGCTCGAACCCGATGCGGCCGAAGTGGCGCTGCGGCGCGAGCAGTGCTGGCAGCCGTACCACGACCGGCTCGCCGCCGAACTCGCGCGACTCAAGCAGCAGCACGGCTACGCCATTCTGCTCGACGGCCACTCCATTCGCGCCGAAGTGCCGCGCTTCTTCGAGGGGCGCTTGCCTGATCTAAACCTTGGCACCGCAGATGGCACGAGCTGTGCGCCCGCAGTGCAGCAGGCGGCCGAAGCGGTGCTGTCGAAGGCCGATGGCTTCAGCTTCATCAGCAATGGTCGCTTCAAGGGCGGCACCATCACCCGCCGCTATGGCCGGCCGGAGCAAGGTCTGCATGCGCTGCAACTCGAAATGGCGCAGGCGTGCTACATGGACGAAGCGCCACCGTATGCGTGGTCGTCGCCACGCGCGGCGGCCTTGACAGCGGTGCTGCACACGCTGGTCGATGCCCTGTTGAATACGCCCGCCGCATCATTGATTCCCACACCAAGAACTTGAAGGAAACCCCATGATCGTGACCCCGCTCTACGCCGGCCTGCTGGCACTGTGGTACCTCGCCCTCAGCCTGCGCGTGGTGCAAAAGCGCAACAAGGTCAGCCTGGGCGATGGTGGCGATACGGAGCTGCTGAGGCGCATCCGCGGCCACGGCAACTTTGCCGAATACGTACCGCTGATTCTGGTGATGCTTGGCTTCATGGAGCTGAGCCGCTTCTCGCTCTATCTCATCCACGCGCTGGGCATCACGCTGCTGGTGTCGCGCCTGCTGCACGGCTATGCGCTCTCCTACACGACGGCGTTCAAGTTCGGCCGCTTCTGGGGCGCGCTGCTGACCTTTGTCGTGCTACTGGTCTCAGCGGTGTGTTGCGTGTACCAGGGCGTGCTCGGCGTGCAGTTGCTATAGGCGCTTCATGGCCAAGTCCTTCACCCTCGGCGTACTCACCAGCGGCGGCGACTGCGCGGGTTTGAACGCGGTGATCCGCGCGGTCACGACCCATGCGATCCGCCACTACGGCTGGCGCGTGGTCGGCATTCTCGATGGCACGCTGGGCCTGATGGAGCGCCCCCTGCGCACGCGCGAACTTACGCTCAGCGGGGTGGACGATGTGCTGCGTGATGGCGGTACGTTTCTGGGCACCACGACCAAGGGCGACCCGTTCGCCTTCCCAATGCCCGACGGCAGCCTGCGCGACCGCACAGCAGACTTCACCACGGGCGTGCGTGAGGCGGGTCTGGATGCGCTGATCGTGATCGGCGGCGATGGCTCGATGCGCATCACCGCGCGGCTATGCGAGGCCGCAGGCATCGGCATGGTCGGCGTGCCCAAGACCATCGACAACGACGTGCACGGCACCGAGTACGCGGTGGGCTTTGCCACCGCGATCAACGTGGTGGTGGATGCACTCGACCGTCTGCAACCGACAGCCGCCTCACACCATCGGGTGATGATTCTGGAGACGATGGGCCGCGATGCCGGCCACATCGCGCTCAACGGTGGCATTGCGGGCGGAGCGGATGTCATTCTGATCCCTGAGCTGGCCTACACGCTCGACGCGGTGGCGGCGCGCATCCGCGAAGTCTTGCAGCAACGCAGCCACGCGCTGGTGGTGATTGCCGAAGGCGTGCGCACGATGACTGGCGAGCTGGTGCGCGCCGGTCATGCCGGCGGCAGCGGCGCGGTCGGCAGCTATGGCGGTATCGGTCACTATCTTGCCGAGGCGATTGCCGAACGCACCGGTGCCGAAACGCGCGTGACGATTCTCGGCCATGTGCAGCGCGGCGGCACGCCCAGCCCGCGCGACCGGCTGGTGGCGTCGAGCTTTGGCGTGCATGCGGTGCGGTTGGTGGCCGAGGGCAAGCTCGACCGCATGGTGGCCTGGCAGAACCGCGCGGTGGTGGATGTGTCGCTCAGCGAGGTGATCATCGGCGCACGGACGGTCGCCGCTGACGATCCACTGTTGGTGACGGCTCGTGGCCTCGGCATCTACGTCGGCGAGTGCACCTGATTGAGCGGCATGTCCGACAAACCGTTTTCGGCCGCGTGCGAGCGCAATCGAGGGGGGCAAACAAGATAAAGATGAAAAGTGCCAGTATCAGCTGTAATGCTATGTTTATATTAGATAAGTGAAGCTGAGCCAGCTCCGCTATAGCTGAAAGTGTAGGGCACAACGATCTGCCCCGGTCTCTCCACTTGCCTTGCTTTTGGCCCGCGATTTCTGCGCCGCCGAGCATCGGCTTCCAGACACGCTTCCACATAGACCAAGCGATCAAAAAACAAACGATGGTCCGCAGCCATCAATAGGTGCATTCGTTTCTGCACCGCAGCCAGTCCGGTCACGACCGGATCGAGTGCGGAGAGCACTGAATCAACATCCGTGATGTTGACCCTGCTGGGGTGTCGTTTCAGATAACTCAGGGTTCTGGGAAAAACGCCCCAGTAGTCTTGTATTGGCACTCGCCAATCCGGCTCCAAATCAAGCGAACGGTCTTCTCCACGGCAAATAGCTGCTAGCGCGCTTAGGTCTTGAGGCTCCGCCCACAGTGCATAAGGAAGTTGCTCTCTTCGTTCGATTGCCCAGTGCCAAACGAAAGACTTCCGAATCTCTTCTGGCTGAGACGGATCACGCCAGAGGCGCCGTGCGAGAGCATGTTTGTATGCCCTTCCAAACTTCCCGTGCTCTTCGCAATAGAACATTCCGCGCGGGGAAGGTGCCGCTGTTCTCCAGCAGACATGGCAAACCCCGATGATGTCTTTCGGTAGGTCTTTGCGAGGAAATCGAAGATCGATCTGAAGATGCAACAGCGCCTCTCGAATGGCATTGCCTTCAACCGACCAAATCTCAAAACCCGACCGCATCGTCCAACCATTTCGAGACGAAAACCTTTGCAGCCGCCCAGATCGCTTTCTCCTCCTGGATGGCTTACCCCAAGTCAGCACATGCGCAACGTGCTCGCTCTCATCCTCCAAGCGGTCAACGAACACTGCCCAGTGCTCGCTCGTCCTGACCTTGGCTGGAAAATCCTTCTCGACCTCCTCAAAAAGTGACTTGAGGGGGTCCTGCACGGCGCTATAGGCAGCAGCCCATAGCCGGGCCGCGCTCGTGCTTTCGGGTGCGCTTTCTGCGTCGGCTATCAGCCGAGCCAAAAGCTTTTCGCCGTGATCGCTTTTCAAGCGGACTGTCGTTCTCAAAGAAAAGCAACTCCTCTATGAAAAACAGATGGATAGCTAGGTTGATTGGAAATAGTGAAGGTCTCCTGCGACATGCAATTCTTGCTCGCATTCTGTCGCCCATGTCAATCGCCATCAATCGCCGTCAGCATGAAGTTGCAGCCATGAGCGCCCTAGCTCAGGACCAGCTGCTGGACATTGCGGAGATCGCCAAGATTTACCGCTCTACGCCGGGCTCGATCAGAACCGCTCTGTGGAAACACAGAAAGCGCGGCGGAGGGTTCCGGTTCCCGATCCCTATCTCGGGACCAGGACGACTGCGATGGCTTCGCAGCGTCGTCGATCAGCACCTTCAGTCGCTGAACAGTGCCGAGCTAGAAGCGTTCGCCAGACGCTGCAAACCAATTTGATGGGAGTGCCTATGCAGAGATAACCAGCCGCTCACCCCATTCTGGGGGCACCAGAAACGCAAAAGCCAAGGGCTCTACACCTTGGCTTAGGTACTGCGTTACGCGAACAGCTTTCAGCACCGAGATGTTCACTCTGAAAAGCAGGCCTGTCAAGGCGCTGCGTGCCCTCCCTTTTGCCTCAAAACTAGGGAGTAATTCATGGCTTCAATTGAGAAGACCGCCTTTCCGGTCTTCGCGCGTCACTATTCACCCCATCAACTTCGCAGCAACTTCGCCGTTTCCGACGACGAAGTCGCGTGGCTAAAACGGGGCGCACGATCAGCAGGCACTCGTCTCGCCCTCGGGTTGTTGCTGAAATCCGTTCAATACCTCGGATACTTTCCAGAGCCTGAAGAAATACCACCGGAAATTTATGACCACGTCAGATCGGCGCTGGGTTTCAGCGAGCGAGTGCAGCCCGACTTTGGCTCGCGTAACACCCTTTTGGGCTTCAAGCGCGATGCGCTGATACACGCTCAAATCAAGCGCTATTACGGTAAATCTGCACAGGCGATTGCAGAGAGCATTGCACTTGAGGCCGCTGAGGTTAAGGACTTTACCGTCGACATCATCAACGCCGTGGTTGAGGGCTTGATGAGGCAGAACATCGAGCTGCCGGCATTCTCAACGTTGGATTTGATCGCAGAGCAGGCCCATAACCAAGTCGAACAGCGGGTGATTCAAACTATCGTTGATCGCCTCTCCCCTGCGGACCGCGAAAAAATCGTGGGTCTGCTGGATGTCGAACTCAACAGCCATATCTCGACTTTCAACCGGCTCAAAAAAACGGCTGGCAAAGCAACGAAGCAGCACCTTGACCACCTCGTTAGCCACCTCACTTGGCTGGAATCTTTCGGGGGCTTCGACGTTCTCTTCGAGGGCATTGTCGACGCCAAGATTCGCTACTTCGGGAACATCGCGAAGCAATACGACGCCGCTGCCCTCAAGGATTACCCGGAAGATAAGCGCTTGGTCTGCGTGCTCTCGTTGATCAAGCTCATGCAGGTGCGCGCGCGCGACCAGCTGGGGGAGATGTTTCTTAAGCGCATGGCAAAAATCCAAAGCTTGGCGAAGACAGCTTTGGAGGAGACGCATTATCGCCAGCGCAGTCAGGTCGAGGGCCTGGTGGTGACGCTCGGGGGCGTGGTCCAAATCATCGTCGAAGAACCGAATGATGAAGTGGCGGGCAAGAAGATTCGAGAATACGTCACTGCCGAGCGGACTCTTGCAGAGATTCAGGCTCAGGTTGAAGAGGTCAAAACGTATGGCGGTACGAACTACCTCCCGCTTCTCTGGGATCAATTCATCAGCCAGCGCTCCATCCTTTTCAGGCTCATCCACCTCTTGCGCCTAGAGGCAACCAGTCACGACATCGCACTGATCAAGGCCATCGAGATCATCAAGGCCCACCAACACAAAACCAGCGAATGGCTAAAAACCGACATCGACCTTTCCTTCGCAAGTTCGCGCTGGCGGCAGCTGGTCAGGCAGGAAAGTGGTAGCGGGCTTGAAGTCAACCGCCGTCTGTTCGAGGTGTGCGTCTTTATGCACATCGCCTATGCCCTGCGTTCCGGTGATCTCGCAATTTCCGATTCGGAAGAGTTTTCGGATTACCGTAAAGACCTCATGCCCTGGGAAGAATGCGAAAAACTCCTTCCTGAGTATTGCGAGCGGATCGGCATTCCGTCGACGGCAAAAGAGTTTCGGAACTGGTTGGAAAAAGAGCTTTCCGACGAAGCCGCAAAGCTCGATGCGCAATTTCCCGATCACAGCTCAGACGTGACCCTAGCGTCCGACGGAAGGCCTTCGGTTCGGCGAGCTGAGGCACGCCCCATCCCTGAGTCAGCGATCCAGTTGCGTGAGGAAATCATTCGTCGGATGCCGGCACGCCACGTGGTGGACTGCTTGGAAAACGTCCAGCACTGGCTCAACTTCACCCGCAACTTCGGGCCTATAACTGGCAATGAGGCGAAGCTCGATGACCCAGCGACCCGCTACGTGATGACCGTTTTTGCGATGGGGTGCAATCTGGGGCCAACCCAGGCCGCGCGTCATTTTCAAGACAGCAAAGTTTCTGCACACATGCTCAGCATGGTGAACCGGCGGCACATTTCCTTGGAAATGCTGGAGCGAGCCCAGCGCGAACTCAACGAGGTTTACCTACAGCTTGATCTTCCGAAAATGTGGGGCGAAGGAAAAACGGTTGCTGCCGATGGCACCCAATACGATTTCTTTGACGATAACTTGCTGGTTGGCATGCATTTCAGGTACCGCAAGACGGGCTCGGTGGCATATCGCCTCGTCACCGATAACTACATCGCTGTATTTCGGCACTTCATCGGTCCTGGTATCTGGGAGGCGGTCTATGTATTGGAGGGCCTGATGAAGGCTGGCTTGAGTGTCGAGCCCGATACCATTCACTCGGACACTCAGGGCCAATCGGCGAGCGTCTTCACCTACGCGCTGCTCTATGGCGTGAAGCTGATGCCTCGAATCCGCAACTGGAAGGACTTGAAGCTCTTCAGGCCATCGGCCTCGACGACCTACGAACACATCAACAAATTGTTCTCGGAGGTCGCTGATTGGGACCTGATCGAAGGTGGTTGGAAGGAAGTCATGCAGGTCGCCATGTCCATCGCGAGCGGGAAGATCTCCTCAGCCCGCTTACTGCGCAAGCTCAGCTCCTACAGTCGCCGGAACAAACTGTATTTCGCAGCACAGGCCATGGGTGAGGTCATTCGCACCCTTTATCTGTTGCGGTGGATTGGCAGCAGGGAGCTGCGGCAGGAGGTGACTGCAAATACAAACAAGATGGAGTCGTACAACGGCTTCTCGAAGTGGAGCGGGTTTGGCGGGGATGTCATCAATTCCAACGACCCAGACGAGCAACAGAAAAGGCTCCGCTACATCGATCTCGTGGCGTCTTGCATCATCCTTCAAAACACCGTGGATATGACCAAAATCATCAACGAGCTAAAAACTATGCGCACCATCTCCAATGAAGATCTCAACTTCCTCAGCCCGTATCTCACCGAACACATCCTGAGGTTCGGGAAATACAGGGTCAGGCTCAATCGCCCCAAGGAGTCATGGATCGTTGACCCAACTTTCGAGGATGCGGCGGCGAAGGCACGTCGGCTTGGCAAGCCACGTAAATAGAGTGCGCTAAACCCGAGCGCCGCTGGCCAGCTGCTCTGACTGTTTCACCAGTTCCTTTCGGGCATGGGCTGGGAGTAGCTGGTAGCTGGTCAGCAAGCGAGCCAATTCGTTGTCGGGCGTATAAAAGAAACCGACTGGCACCTTCAGAATCGCAGCGATTTTCAGTAGCAGCGTAAAGTCGGGCACATGCCGCCCCGTGCAGTAATGGTTGATCCGGGAGCTGGCGACTGAAGGGTCGATGCCACATTGGATACCAAGACTCTTTTGCGACACGCCGACGCGCGCCATCGCCTCGTTCAGGCGTTTTGGGATCGGATTACGCGTTTTGTCTTGGATGGCCACACTTTGCCGCCTGGCTGGATCAGGCAACAGCTTCGATTTTCGGTATCGCCGCAGATACTTAGAGTTCCTAAGTAGGTGGCTGATCCATATAATTCATGGGCCGGCGCTACCTGGGTTGCGAGGCTTCGCGAAGCGCTAGCGGGTAGTCCGAGGCGCCGAGGAGCTACAGGGATGCGGACGTTCATTCGAGCTGCGGAATCCATGAACGCGGGGTATGTGTGTCTTTTCAACTTGTCTACGGCGACCACGATTTGGTGCTACCGCTGGCCTTGGATGCCCTGGCCGAGGAGCGCCTGGTCGATCTGATGTCGATTGCCATAGAGCCCGGCGCAGAGCGAGCCGACTTGGCGAGACGAATTACAGACGCCATCTCCATTCTCTTGGAGTGTCAGATCGTGCCGCCGACTGAGAAGCAATTGAAATATGCGGTTGCCATTGCGCGTGAGCTCTCGCTCACGATCCCCCCAGAAGTACTTCAGTACAGAGATGCGATGACCGCTTTTCTGGGCGCTCACGCGCAGACCTATCGGCAGCGAAAAGGAAGGGCATAACCTGATGACCAAAGCACCCCTGAATGGCCCCACCCTGGAATCCCACCCGCTATCCGACATCATCGATGCAACAGCGCGGAGCCGCAGACAGGACGTCGGCTGCGTATCGCTCGCCGAGGCAGAAGGTTTCGATTACCCCACCTTCTTCACCTGCACCTTCGATCACTTTGCGACGGGTGAAGGCCAGTCCATAGGTATCTTGATGGGCTATGCGCACAGTGCGGAACAGGTCAACAGCATGGTCACCGACCACTTCGGCGGGTACTACGCCAGCGGTGCGGAAATATGGCCACGACTTCACCTGCCGCCAGGTGTGCAGTCCCTGATCCCAGAAGCTATTCGAGCAGTGATTGCCGAACCAGCGCGGGTGATCGGGAATTTTTACTACGTGAGCACCTACCACCTCAACCAGTCGTGAGTCGCCGCTCCATGCCCAAGCCCCAAGAAACAGCTGCGGAACAAACTCCTGCTGACCCTCAATCCGACCAATCCAGGCTGAGTCAGCGCCTCGATGAGTTGGTGACTCGATTTGCAGCTCGGAATCTGCAAGCGCAGCTGGATTTTGACGATTTCGTCGCCGATGGTCTCGGCGAAAAGCGCGGAAATGTACTTTCGCATATGGGCAATTTCTCGCTGCTGGACAGGGGCCGCAAGTGAAAGCCGTCAGTGCAAAGCCCGTTCGATCAAGAACAGTCGGTGCCGATGGCGGCGACCCGGTCCGCGCAGCGATTCAGCACGCGCGGAGCGCGGGTGTGGCTTTGAGCAAGGTTCTGCGCACTCTGGGGCGCAGCGGTAAACGCAGCGAGGCTGAAAGCGAGTCTGTGCTCTGCTTAACTGCTTCGCGCAAGAAGCTCCCTGTGCTGATGTTGGAGTTTTCAACGAGTAGTCCAGGCCGCCGCCAAACCATTCAACTTCTACTCACCGGTGACCAAGCACTTCTTCAAATCCCGGGCTCGAAGCGATTGGCAAAACAGCTCCAAAGCCTTGCACATCAAGGACAGCAGAAACTTCGTAGGTCTGAGAGTGGCAAGCGATAAGAATACTTACCGCAGAGTCCCTGCAATGACGATGCCGCAGCCTACTGCGATTGTGGCCACCCCTACCAAGTCGAATGCGGTGGGCACCGAACGGTCCACGATCCAGAGCCAGGCCAGCGCCGTGCAGGTGTAGACGCCGCCGTACGCGGCATAGACACGCCCTGACTCAGCAGGGTGACGAGTCAGTAGCCACGCGAACATGCCTAGTGCCACTGCCGCAGCCGTCAGCATCCAGAGTCCGCCGCCGCGCTTGGCCCAGTGCAGCACCAGGTAGCAGCCGACAATCTCCGCGACCGCGGTGAAGAGAAACAGCCCCAGGGTCGCAAGGACTGACATCAGCTCCCCCGGTTCGCGGCGTGGACACCCGCCGCGACGCTCTTCCGGCGCTTGATTGGCGCACTCGCCAGTTCCTGCAAGATGCCGCAGTCCTTACTGGCACTTGGCACCTCGCAATGCGCACGCAGCGATTTCAGCTCGGTGTGCAGTCGCCTGAGCGCGCGCATCCTCTCGGTGACGTGCCCGATGTGCTCGTCCAGCAGCGCGTTCACCTCGGCGCAGCCTTTTTCTGGCGCATCGCGCAGGCTAAGCAGTGTGCGGATTTCTTGTAGGGTCATGTCCAGCGCCCGGCAGTGCAGGATGAACTCCAGGCGCGTCCGCTCATTGTCGGCATACAGCCGGTAGTTGCCGTTGCTACGGGCTGGCTTCGGCAGCAAGCCCTCCCGCTCGTAATAGCGAATGGTCTCGACGGGAACCGCTAGCTTCGTGGCGAGCTGGCCGATTTGGAAAGTTTCAGTCATGGCGATCTCGAAAGGCTTGACCCTGAACCTACTACAGAGTGTCTACTCCACGCCATCACCACTGCTTGAGCGCGTTATGCGTGTCCACCCGAAGTCGTCTGAACTCTGGATTCGACAACCTCTGATTGCCTTCGACTGTGGCGTAGTCGGGCAGCCGGCTGAGGGCGATTCGGAATGAGTGCGGACTGCAAAGACACCTGTCGCAATACCGAGAATGTGCAGCGCGATGTGCTGCGCAAGGTGCTTTCAATCAATCTGGGGCAGACCGTCATCGGTGGTGCGGTTGGCTGGTGGGCGATGTCCACTGCCGTCATGGGGGCCGCGCTCGACAACCTGGCCGATGCGGTGGTCTACGGCATCAGCCTTTATGCGGTAGGTCGCTCTGCCTTGGACAAAGCTCGCGTGGCAAGGGTCAGCGGCTGGTTGCTGATCGCCCTGAGCATCTATCTCGGCGTCGAAGTGCTGCGCCGCTTCGCTGGAGATGCCGCGCCGGTCGGTCCCGCGATGATGGCAATGGCGGCGTTCAATGTGGCACTCAACTTCATCTGCCTTCGCCTGCTGCGAAGCCAGAAGGATGCAGGGGCCAACCTCAAAGCCTCGTGGATATTCACCAATAACGATGCACTGGTGAACGTCGGCATCGTGATCTCTGGCGCCCTGGTGATGCTGTTTGCATCGCCCCTCCCGGACTTGGTCATTGGCGTCGTCGTCGTCGTCATCGCGTTCCGTGGTGGCTTGGAAATCCTCGAAGAAGCCCGCAAGGCATAGCCAACCAATGAACCTCATGCTCCGCTCGATCGCCGCTATCCTGTTGCTGATCCCATCCTTGCTGAATGCGGCGACCACTGCGAACCCGCAGACCATCTGGCGCCTGCTGGATTACGTCGCGGTGGACTACGCCAACGCGGTGGTGTCTGGCCAGATCGCCGATCCGGGCGAATACGCCGAGATGCAGGACTTTGCTGCCACAGTGCAGCGCGAAATCGCAGCCTTGCCCCTCACGCCACAACAGCCGGAGCTGGCGAAGGCTGCGGTAGCTCTCGACAAGGTGATTTCCAGCAAAGGTGATGCCGGTACTGTTGCCACGGTCGCCCGCCAACTCGCGTCCGATCTACTCATCGCCTACCCGGTGGCCTTAGCACCCAGCACGGTTCCTGACCTCGTGCGCGGTGCTGCCCTCTATGCGGAACAGTGCTCCAGCTGCCACGGCAGCACGGGGCGAGGCGATGGCGCGCTCGCGGCCACGCTAGACCCCAAGCCAGTCAATTTCACCGACTTATCGCGCGCCCGTGAGCGCAGCCTGTTTGGTCTGTATCAGGTCATCACGCAGGGTCTTGAGGGCACCGCGATGCCCAGCTACTCCGCCTTGCCAGAAGCGGATCGCTGGGCCTTGGCATTCGCGGTCGGGCAGTTCGCCTTCCCTGAGGAACTGGGCAGCAGTGGTGAACGACTCTGGAAGAGCGGTGCGCCGATCCGCCAGCAGCTCACGGGCTTGCAAGCCCTCGTTTCGCAGCGCCCTGCCGAGCTGGCCCAATCCACCGATGAGGCGTCCATGCAGGCAGTGACCAGCTATCTGCGACGCCATCCCGAAGCGGTGCTGCCCAGCCGTTCGCAGTCCTTGCTGCTGGTGCGCACCCGTCTTGGCGAGACGCTGGCGGCTTATCAGCAGGCAGACCGCCAGGCCGCAGGCCGGCTTGCGGTATCAGCCTATCTCGACGGCTTCGAGCCGCTGGAACCCGTGCTCGCCATCAAAGCTCCCGACCTCATGCGGCAGCTCGAATCGCAGTTGACGGGCTTGCGCGGCCAGATCAGCAGCGGCGTCGAACCTGCAACGCTGGCCGCAGCCGTTGCCAGCATCGAAAAGAATCTGGCGCTGGCCGAAACCGCTCTGGGCGCATCCACATCGAGCACCGCCTCGTCCTTCAGCGGCGCATTCGCCATCCTGCTGCGTGAGGGTCTCGAAGCCCTGCTGGTCGTCGTTGCCATGCTCGCCTTTCTGCGCAAGGCAGGCCGCGTCGAAGCAATCCCCTATGTCTACGGCGGCACTGCGGTTGCGCTCTTGAGTGGCTTTGCGACTTGGGGTGCGGCGACCTATCTCGTCACCATCAGTGGCGCGAGCCGCGAGGTCATCGAAGGAACGTCCGCCCTTTTTGCCGCTGCGGTGCTGGTCTTCATCGGCATCTGGATGCACGGCAAGAGCCAGGCAGGTGCCTGGCAACGCTACATCCGCGAGAAGATCGGTGCGGTGCTGTCGCGCCAGTCCATCTGGGGGCTGTTCATTCTCAGCTTCGTGGTGGTGTATCGGGAAGTGTTCGAGACCATCCTGTTTTACGTCGCCCTCTGGAGTCAGGGCAATGCGCAGGCCGTGATCGGCGGTGCGTTGACCGCAACAGTGGCCCTGATCGCCATTGCCTTCCTGCTGCTCCGCTATTCCAAGCGGCTGCCGCTGACGCAGTTCTTTTCGCTGAGTGCCTTGCTGATGGCGCTTTTGGCGGTCGTTCTCACCGGCAAAGGCGTCGCCGGGTTGCAAGAGGCCGACCTGATGTCGTCCAGCCTCATCAGCGCGCCTCGCATTGATTTGCTGGGCATTTATCCGACCCTTCAAGGGGTGCTCGCGCAGGTCATTTGCCTCGTCATCCTCACCATCGGGTTTTGGTGGAATCGCCGGGGTGCAAATACTGCGGTTGCCGCACTGCCGAAAATCGGCTCAACCGACAAGAGCTAGAATCCGGACATGCGCAAGGGTGCCGCCTTCTGGTTGATCTGTCTCAGCCTCGTGTTTACGAGGCTGGTGGGCTTGCACCTGCACGCCTGCGCGGGCGTCGAAGCGGGTGTGCAGCATGCAGGCACGCATCTGGCTGACTCCGGCTTCCTGTTTGGCGATCACCACAGCGAAGACGATGGTGACGACCGCGAGGTCGAATCGGCCGTGCTGCTGGCCTCGAAGATTCAGGTCGCGCTGCCAGACCTGGTGGCACCGCTGCACGTTGCACCCACGCTTGACCCGCTGGTTGAGCGTTTGCTGGCCGTCATCGCACCGCGCGGCCCGCCACTCGCGGGCAGCACCAATACCCATTATTTCTCGCCGCCCGTGCGCGGCCCTCCCGTCTCCCTCGCTTGAAGCCCAACGGCTTGCCTTGATCGGCGGCCACCGTCTGCTCCGCAGACGGCCTCATCAGCCTTCAATGTTGTTCGGGAGTTCCCATGTTCCGTTTCCCTGCCATCGGGCGCACTGCGCTCGTGGTCTCGCTGGCGCTTGCCGCCAACCCGCTGCGCGCCGAAGAAGCACCACTCACCCTGCGCGAGGCGCTGGCGCGCACGCTGCAATCCAACCCTGATCTGGCCGCCTACCAATACGTGCTCAAGGCGCAGGACGGCCGGATCACCCAGGCCGGCTTCAAGCCCAATCCCACCCTCAACAGCACGCTCGATAACGTGCTTGGCACCGGCGATACAAAGGGTCTCTCCGGGGCTGAGCTCACCATCGGTCTCTCGCAGCTGATCGAGCTGGGCGGCCTGCGCGACCGGCGCGTGGCAGTGGCCCGGATCGAGCGCGAGTCGCTGGATGTGGAAGGCCATATCGGTCGCCTCGACGTGCTCGCCGAAACCGCGCGGCGCTTCGTCTCGCTCGCCAGCCAGCAGGAAGAGCACAAGCTCACCCACCTCGCCGTCGAGCTGGCCGAAAAGACGGCGACCGCCGTCGAGCGCCGCGTCGCGGCAGCTAAGTCGCCCATTGCTGAGCGCGACCGTGCGGCGGTGGCGGTGGAGCGCGCGAAGTCTGCCGACGCCCACGCCGAGCACGAGCTGATGGCCGCGCGCTACGACCTTGCTGCGAGTTGGGGCGCAGTTCGTCCTGACTTCAGCACGGCGACGGCCGATCTCTACGCGCTGCCGCCGATCAGCGACTACGAGACGCTACTGACCCGGCTCGAAGCCACGCCCGACCTCACCCGCTACCTGAGCGAAGCGCGCCTGCGCGATTCCGAGATCAGCCTGGCTATCGCCAGCCGCAGGCCGGGCATCGAGGTGGGCGCGGGTGTGCGCCGCTTGCAGGCGACGCAAGACACCGCACTGGTGTTGTCCGCCAGCATCCCGCTGCCGTACTACAACAAGAATCAGGGCCTGATCGCCGAAGCCGAGGCGCGCAAGCAGGGGGCGAGTGCTGAGCAGAAGGCCGCATTGGTCAAGGCACGCACCCAGCTCTTCCGCAACTACCGCGAACTGCTCGACCGCCAGCGCGAACTCACCGCCCTGCGCGAGCGCGCGCTGCCGCGCATGGAGTCCGCGCTCCAGAACACCGAATACGCCTTCGAGCGCGGCCGCTACAGCTATCTGGAACTGGTGGATGCCCAGCGCGAGCTGCTCGCCGTACGCGCCAGCCTCATCGAGGCCGCGAGCCAATACCACCTCACTCTCATCGAAATCGAACGGCTCACCGGCGAAAGCCTGAGCCGCTAAGGAAACCCCCATGAACACACTGACACTCAACACCGCCGCCGCACTGCTCGCCGCTCTCGCACTCACCGCCTGCGGCAAGACCGAAGCCCCACCCGCCGCAGCAGCAGCCCCCGCCGCCGAAGCCGCGCACACCGACGAAAAAGGCCACTCCCACGATGACGCCGAGGGCCACACCGAAGCCAAGCCACACGACGAGAAGGAAGAAGGCCATACCGAAGGCGATGCGCACGAATCCGGCGCTGACGCAGGGGCTGAAAAAGAAGGTGCACATGAAGAGGGCGGACACTCCGAAGCTCTCAAATTAAGCGCGGAAGGCCGCAAGGCCGCTGGCCTGGTCATCGCCGCCGCAGGCCCGGCGGCGCTGGTCGAAACGCTGCCGCTCTACGGCGTGGTCAAGCCCAATGCCGAGCGCGTGCGCAGCGTCACCGCGCGCTTCCCCGGCGTGGTGCGCAGTGTCACCGCGAAAGTCGGCGACAGCGTGCGCCAGGGCCAGACGCTGGCCAGCGTCGAGAGCAACGAGAGCTTGCAGGTGTATGCCGTCAGCAGCCCGCAGGCGGGCGTGGTGACGGAACGCTTCACCAACCAGGGCGAGCAGGCCGAGGGCCAGCCGCTATTCACGGTTGCGGACTTGAGCAGCGTGTGGGTGGAGCTGTCTCTGTTCCCGCGCGACCGCAGCCGCATACAGACCGGCCAGGCCGTGCGCGTGAAGGCAGCCGATGGCGGACTCTCCGCCGACGGCAAGATCGTGTTCGTCTCACCGCTGGGCAGCAGCGCCACGCAGAGCCTTACAGCGCGCGTGCTGCTCGACAACAGCGATGGACGCTGGTCGCCCGGCCTCTACGTGCAGGGCGAGGTGGCGGTGGCGCAATCGCAAATCGCGCTGGCGGTGCCGGTTGCGGCGGTGCAGGAGCTGGAAGGCGGCACTTCCGTATTCGTCGAAGACGCCGATGGCTTCGAGCCGCGCGTTGTGAAAACCGGCCGCAGCGATGGCCGCGTGGTGGAGATCGTTGAGGGTGTGAAAGCCGGCGAGCCGGTGGTGGGCGAGGGCAGCTTCGTGCTCAAGGCAGAACTGGGCAAAGGCGAGGCCGAGCATGGCCACTAAGTCGCCCATCCCCACCACCTTTGCCGGAGAACTCTCCCATGCTTGAAGCCCTTTTGCGCTTCGCCATCGCCCGTCGTGGCGTGGTGATGACGCTGATGCTCGCCCTCGTGGCCCTTGGCGTCTACAACTACCAGCGCCTGCCGATTGATGCCGTCCCCGACATCACCAATGTGCAGGTGCAGATCAACGTGCAGGCCGCTGGCTACACGCCGCTGGAAGTCGAGCAGCGCATCACCGTGCCGATCGAAACTGCCATCACTGGCCTGCCGGGGCTGGAATACCGGCGCTCGCTGTCGCGCTACGGCCTGTCGCAGGTGACGGTGGTGTTCGAGGAAGGCACCGATCTCTACTTCGCCCGCAACCTCGTGAACGAGCGTCTGCAACAGGCGCGCAGCCGCCTGCCAAGTGATGTGGAACCCGCGATGGGGCCCATAGCTACGGGCCTGGGTGAGATCTTTCTGTACACCGTCGAAGCCGACCCCGCCGCCCGCCAGCCCGATGGCAAGCCCTACGACGCCACCGCGCTGCGCAGCTTGCAGGACTGGGTGATCCGCCCGCAGCTCTTGCAGGTGCCGGGCGTGACCGAGGTGAACTCCATCGGCGGCTACGCCAAGCAGTTCCATGTGCAGCCTGATCCCGCCAAGCTCCTGGCTTACGGCCTGACCTTCGAGCAGGTGAGCGAGGCCATCGAGCGCAACAACGCCAACCAGGGTGCGGGGTATCTGGAGCGCAACAAGGAGCAGCTCTTGGTGCGCATCCCCGGCCAGGTGAAGGGCCTCGAAGACCTGCGCCGCCTGGTAGTGGCAACCCGCGAGGGCCTGCCGATCACCGTCGGCGACATCGCCGAAGTGGCTTTGGGCAAGGAGCTGCGCACCGGCGCCGCCACCCGCGATGGCCACGAAACCGTGCTCGGCACCGCCGTGATGCTGGTGGGCGAGAACAGCCGCACTGTCGCCAAGGGCGTGGCCGAACAACTTCTGAAGATCAACGATTCGCTGCCCAAGGGTGTGAAGGCCGTCACCGCCTACGACCGCACCGTGCTGGTGGACAAGGCCATCGCCACCGTGCAGAAGAACCTCGTCGAAGGTGCGCTGCTGGTGGTGGTGATTCTGTTCCTGCTGCTGGGCAATCTGCGCGCCGCACTGCTCACCGCACTGGTGATTCCGCTCGCCATGCTGATGACCATCACTGGCATGGTCGAGACCAAGGTCAGCGCCAACCTGATGAGCCTCGGCGCACTGGACTTCGGCCTCATCGTCGATGGCGCGGTCATCATCGTCGAGAACTGTCTGCGCAGGCTTTCAGAGCAGAGCGATGAGCACCGAACGCCGACTTTGAGCGAACGCATGGACACGGTCTATTCCGCCACGGCCGAGGTGATCCGCCCCAGCCTGTTCGGGGTGTTCATCATCACGGCGGTGTATCTGCCGATCTTTGCGCTGGAAGGCGTGGAAGGAAAGATGTTCCATCCGATGGCGCAGACCGTGGTGATGGCGCTGGCCGCTTCGCTGTTCCTCTCCGTCACCTTCGTGCCGGCGGGCGTGGCCTTGTTGTTCCGTGGGCCGGTGAAGGAGACGCACAACATCATTCTTTCCGCCGCCCGCTCCGGCTACGAGCCGCTGCTGCGTTTTGCGCTCAAGGCGCGCGTGGCGTTTCTCGCCGTGGCCGTGGTGCTGGTGCTGGTCTGCGGCTGGCTGGCCACACGACTCGGCAGCGAGTTCGTGCCGAGCCTCAACGAGGGCGACATCGCCGTGCAGGCGCTGCGCATCCCCGCCACGGGGCTGACGCAGTCGCTGGAGTTCCAGAAACAGGTCGAAACCCGCTTGCTGCAATTCCCGGAAGTGCTTACCGCCTTCGCCCGCACCGGCACGGCGGAGGTCGCCACCGACCCCATGCCGCAGAACATCTCCGACGGCTACGTGATGCTCAAGCCGCAGAGCGAATGGCCTGATCCGAAGAAGCTCAAGTCTGATCTCGCCATCGAGATGCAGGAGGCGTTGGAGCAACTGCCCGGCAATGCCTACGAGATGAGCCAGCCGATTCAGCTGCGTTTCAACGAACTGATCTCCGGCGTGCGCTCCGACTTCGCGGTGAAACTCTACGGCGATGATCTCGATGTGATGCTCACCACCGGCAACCAGCTCGCCGCCGCCGTGCGCGGCGTGACGGGTGCGGCGGATGTGAAGGTCGAGCAGGTTACTGGTCTGCCAGTGCTGTCGGTGCAGCCAAAACGCGAAGCCTTGGCACGCTACGGCATCACCTCCGCCGAGGTGCAGTCGGTGGTCTCGACCGCACTCGGCGGGCGCGAAGTGGGCCAGGTGTTCGAGGGCGATGCCCGCTACGACATCGTGGTGCGCCTGCCCGAAGCCCAGCGCGATGACCTGCGCGCGCTGGAGCGCCTGCCGATCCCGCTCCCCGGCGGCGGACAGGTGCCGCTGGCCGAAGTGGCGAGCCTGAACATCGCCCCCGGCCCGAACCAGGTGAGCCGTGAAGACGGCAAGCGCCGCATCGTCGTCACCGCCAATGTGCGCGGGCGCGATCTCGGCGGCTTCGTGGCCGATGCCCAAGCGGCGATCAAGAACGTCGCCGTGCCGCCCGGCTACTGGCTGGACTACGGCGGCACCTTCGAGCAGTTGCAGTCGGCGTCCAAGCGGCTGTCGATTGTGGTGCCGGTGACGCTGGCGCTGATTCTCGGCCTGCTGGTGCTGGCGTTCGGCTCGATCCGCGATGCGCTGGTGATCTTCAGCGGCGTGCCGCTGGCACTCACCGGCGGCGTGCTGGCGCTGTGGCTGCGGGATATTCCACTGTCCATCTCGGCGGGCGTGGGCTTCATCGCACTCTCCGGTGTGGCGGTGCTCAACGGCCTCGTCATGGTCAGCTTCATCCGCAGCCTGATGGAAGAGGGTAAGTCGCTGGACGACGCGATCATCGAAGGCGCTTTGACGCGCCTGCGCCCCGTGCTGATGACCGCGCTGGTGGCGAGCCTTGGCTTCGTGCCGATGGCGCTCAATGTCGGCACGGGTGCGGAGGTGCAGCGGCCGCTCGCCACAGTCGTTATCGGCGGCATTGTGTCTTCCACCTTGCTGACCTTGCTGGTGCTGCCGGGACTCTTCCGCATGGCGCACGGCGCACGCCGCCGCGAACCCGATCCCACCACGCCGCCAGAAATGAAGGCAAGCACCACGGAGTTCTCCGCATGAAACTCATCAAGGCATTCATTCATCACGTTCGCACCGCCAGTGTCGTGGAGGCACTGGCGGATGCCGGCTTCCGCAACCTCACCCTGCAAGACGTGAAAGGCATGTTGAAGCCCGTCGCCAAACGCGAAATGGACTACTCGACAGATCCCAGTGGCCTGGTGGTCTCCGAATCCCGGCTATCGCTGGTGGTCGAAGATTCAGAGGTAGAGGCCGTGACCGCCATCATCAGCACCGTGGCCCGTGTGGGGCCGCATGTCTCCGGCTACATCTACGTTAGCCCGGTCGAGCAGGTCATCGCCATTGGTGGCGATGACAAACGGCCATGAGCGGCTTTCACCTCGGCTCCACGCTGGCCGCCGTCGCACTCCATGCGGCGGCATCCGGTGGGACTTATCGGTGGGTCGATGCGCAGGGCGCGGTTCACTATGGCGACCAACCGCCGAGTGGCGTGGTCGCCGTCACCGTGCCGCCGTCCTTGCCGGCGGGATCGGGGGAGGAACAGAACCAGCTTCAGCTGCTGTCCCAGCAGCGATCACAAGAGGAAGCCGAGCAAGCCAAGAAACAGGAGGAAGTCAGCAAGCAACGGCAGCGCGATGAGAGCCGCAAAGCAGCCTGCACCGACGCACAGGCACTACGCGAGCGGCTTGAGCGCCCGCGTCAGCTCGTGAATTTCCCCGATGGCAGCGCCCGTCGACTTGACGAGGAAGAGCGGCAGTCGCGTATCCGCGAGACTGATGCGCGCATCACGGAGTCCTGCACCGATGGGCCTTGAGAACCGCCTTGTTTCAGCGAGTCAGCACCCGGCCTCAATGATGCCTGCGATGGTGATGGCCGCCAAAGTGATGCCCGTCTCTCAAATAAAGCGGCGAGTAATACGAGTAGCGCGGCTGGTAGAGATACGCAGTTGCGTTCAACTGCTGCTGTGCCACCGCGCGCCCTTGCAGGTAGCGCACCACGCCATCGCTGACTTGCGCCTTGCGCAGCGCGTCGAGATCAGCCGGGGTCACCAGCCCGCCCAGACGCTGTTCTTCGATCTGCGCAATCAGCTGCTCGTCGCTCAGCGTCTGCTGATGCAACAGCAGGATGCGGTCAAACGGCGCGACTTGAGCGATGGCTGCTCGGCCCCGGTTGGCGCAACCGGCCGAGGCGGCGAGGGCGATAGCCAACATCGACCCAACCAGGACCTTGTTCATATGACCTCCGCTTGCAGAAAACCACCGCTTCCAAAATCTGGGCAGCAGCCCAAAGAGAAAGACTCACGCACTTCAGGAGCGCAAATATGAGACCGGACATCAAGACATTCGTTGCAGAGTGCATCGGCGAGGCGACGCCCACCCCGCAGGTGCAGTCATGAGCGCCGCCCACGACCACGGCAAGGGAGCCAACGAACGGGCGATGTGGATTGCCCTGTTCCTGACCGGCGGCTTCATGTTGGCGGAAGTGATCGGGGGGCTGCTCACGGGCAGCCTCGCGCTCATCTCCGATGCAGCGCACATGCTCACCGACACGATGGCGCTGGCCATCGCCCTGTTCGCCATCCGCATGGCGAAGCGGGCGGCCGATTCCCGTCGCACCTTTGGCTACGCGCGCTTCGAGATTCTGGCGGCCGCCTTCAATGCCGCGATGCTGTTCGCGGTGGCGTTCTACATCTTCTTCGAGGCGGTGCAGCGATTCCGTCAGCCGCAAGAGGTGCAGTCCACGGCGATGTTTGCCATCGCCACACTCGGTCTGATGGTCAACCTCATATCCATGCGCCTGCTCGCAGGTGGCAAGGACGACAGCCTCAACGTGAAGGGCGCTTACCTGGAAGTGTGGAGCGACATGCTCGGCTCGCTGGGCGTGATCGCGGGGGCGCTGCTGATCCGCTTCACCGGCTGGACCTGGGTTGATCCGCTCATCGCGGTCGCCATCGCGGTCTGGGTGCTGCCGCGCACCTGGGGCTTGCTGCGCGAGAGCGTCAACGTGCTGCTGGAAGGCGTGCCGGATGGCTTCAAGCTCGCCGACATAGAGCTGAGCCTTCGCAGCACACCCGGAGTGCAGGAGGTGCATGAGTTGCACGTCTGGGCCATCAGCAGTGGCAAGCCCAGTCTGAGCGCGCATCTTTTGTTGACTGAAGGCGTCAATGCCGAGACGGTGCGTATCGCGCTGAGCGCGAAGCTGCGCGAACAGTTCGGCATTCGTCACAGCACGCTGCAATGTGAGTTCACGCCCTGCGACAGCGATGCGGAATGCACGCTCGCGGGCCATGAGGATGCGGACTCAGCACCGCGCGAACACGACCATCGTCACAAGTAGTTCTTTGCCCTGCAATCAGCCATACACATCATTACTCGACCCACTCCCCTACAGATCGCAGGAGCACTTATGCGTCTCAACCGCCCTCTGTTCACCCCCATCGCCTGTCTCGCAGCGACGCTGTTCGTCGCGGGCTGCGGCCAGAGTTCCGCACCCGATGCGGGCAGCGCGCCGAGCACGCCTACACCCGGCACGCCGCCATCGACGCCGCCGAGCACGCCGCCTTCAACGCCGCCCGGTACGCCGCCGGTGCTTGGTGCCAACAAGCTCACCGTCGTGGTGGCCGTGGTGGATAGCCTCATGCCGCAGGAAATCACCGCCGCGACTCCGAACCTCAACGCGCTGAAGACCGAAGGCACCTTCTTCAACGAAAGCCGGGCTGTGTTTTCGGCAGAGACCACACCCAATCACGCGGCGATGATGACGGGCGTCTATCCGCAGCGGAACGGGATTGCCACCAACAACTACATCGACTTCATCGACCCCGCCAATCCGGTGGAGCGCGACCTTTCGCAGCCGGAGGAATACACCGCCAACACGGCCTTTACCTGGATCGACCAGAAGTGCCGCGTCAACGGCATCAACCCGGCCATTCGTACTGCTGCGACGCAGTCCAAGAAGTATTTGTTCGAGCTGTTCCAGGGCGATGCCTTCAACCCGATGCGCGCCAACCGCAACCCGAAGGTCTTCAACGTCGCACCCGACACCCACTGGGACCCGACCAGCAGCCCGGCCTACATCGGCCCCGGCTTCGAGTACACGCCCGACACGCCCACCATGCAGCAGGCGCTCACTCAGTTGCCGGACGCAGACTTTTTGTTCCTGAGCCTGGGCGACGTGGATCGCTTCGCCCACGCACTCGGCACGGCCGCGCGCACCACGGCACTGGCGACGACCGACGCTCAGATCGGCCGTCTGCGCACGGCGCTGGTGGACGCGGGCCGTTGGGAAAACACCGTGCTCATCGTCACCAGCGACCACGGCACCGACATCGCGCTGAATCCACTCGCTAATGGCATCACCACCCAGCCTACGCTCAACGCCCTGGCAACCTGCTTCACGCCGATGAAAGCGGTGCAGAACGGCGGCAGCGACAGTCTCTACGTGATGGATCGCACCCTGCCGCTGGCCCAGCGCCAGGCCGCGCTGCGTGCTGCGCGGGCTTGCCTGACCGGCACCACGCCTTGCGCCACCCTGTGCCCTAGTGCGACCCGGCCAACCAACGCCGCGCAGATCATTGGCGCTTGGTACACGACGGATGATCCCGCCGATGCCGACGGCACCATGCCTGCGAGCCTCGCCTCGAAGCACCCCAACCTCGGCGATCTCGTGCTCGTCTCCGCACAGGGCTTCAAGTTCTCCGAGCCCAACCAGACTGGCAACCCCATCCCCGGCAACCACGGCCATCCCGTCACCTTCCGCAACACCATGCTGATTTCTGGTGGCTCGCCGTGGGTGAAGAAGGGGCAGATCATCGCCGCCAGCAATCCTGCGCTAACGCCGTTCGATCGGCTGCCGGAGCAGTCCGAAAACGTGGACATCATGCCCACCGTCGCCTGGCTGCTCGGCCTCGACATCAAGCCCGCCGACTTCCCTGAAGGCAGCGACTTCGATGGCCGCATCCTGACGCAGGCGTTTTCGCAGTTCGACACGAACACAACGGCGGCATCGCCGACGGTCTGCGGTCGGTTCAACTAGCCAATTGGAGCGATCTCCGTATGTTCCGCTGGCGAGCACGGACATACGGAAGGCCCTTGCATGCAAAACAGCAAAGAACGAAGAGCCATCAAAAAGAGAGCGAAGGCCATAGCTCCGCCGAGCGTCTCCCCCAAGGAGTTGAAAACGGCCATCTGGATCGCCTTGTCCCTGGGGGTAGTAGCAGCGGCCATATTTCTGTGGCCGGTTCTGTTCCCGGTGCCGAAGGCGCAGTTGGTCGAGGTCGTCTGGAAGCATGAATGCAGCTGCGCGTCGCGGTGGATGGACTCACTGCGAGCCGAGGGTTACACCGTGCGCGACTTCGAGCTGGACGATACGGACACCATGCGTCGTCAATGGCGGGTGCCGGATTCGATCCAGGGCTGCCATCCGGCGTCTTACCTCGGCTACTTCCTGGATGGACATATCCCCGCTGCAGCCTTGCGGCGCCTCGCCAGCGAGCGTCCCCAGGCGATTGGTCTCCAGAGGATCGATACTGTCGAGCGCGGAGCCGATGGCAGCGAAAAGCTCGTGCCGGGTGAACTGCTACTCATCAGCGGCGACGGGACGGCGACTCCATGGCCGCCCATGCAGCGCGGCGCCAAACTGCCCTGACGCCAGGTTGCCCTGATCGGTACAGGTAGGGTGAGAAGGTTGCTGGCAGCAACCCGGATCAAGGAGGGATCTCGGCCGCTCGGTGTTCCTCGCGCGCGGCTTCCCACACCTCTTTGGCGGCGTCTGCGTTCAGTACCGCAATACCGAGGCCCACAATCAGATCTGCCCAGCCCGACGAGGTAGCAACCGTCACCAGACCGGCGGCGATGATGGCGACGTTGGCCAGCGCATCATTGCGTGCAGACAGGAAGGCTGCCTTGGTCAGGCTGCCGCCCTGGCTGCGAACGCGAGCCAGTAGGAAGGCGCAGCTCAGGTTGACGAGCAGGGCACCAGCGCCCGTCACGGTGAGTGCGAAGGGCTCCGGCGGCAGCGGCGCGTTGAACTTTGCCCAGGCCGTCCACAAGGTCGCCAGCCCCGGCACCAGCAGCAGGGCCGCAAGCGCCATGCCGACCCTCGCGCGACGCGCCAGGCTCCAACCCAGCGCCAGTGCGACGAGCAGGTTGACGGCCGTGTCTTCGAGAAAATCGACACTGTCGGCAAACAGCGCCACCGAACCAATGGCGCGGGCAACTGAGAACTCGATACCGAAGTAGGCGAGGTTCAGCGCGGCGACGATGAGGACGACGTTTCGGAGGGGGTGGTGGCTTGCATCGATCATTTACCTAGCCACCTAACGCAGGTAGGAACGCAAAACCATCACGACTTCTTCGACATCGGCCTGCCGCTGCTTTGCCGATATCTCTTCTGCGCCCAGATGCTCGCGGATGTGGCCCTCCAGCACTTGCGACATCAGACCGTTCGCAGCGCCCCTGATGGCCGCAATCTGCTGAAGGATCGCCACACACTCCTCACCCTTTTCGAGCGCCTTCTCTAAGGCCGCTGCCTGGCCTTGTAGCCGGCGAACGCGGGTCAGCAGCTGCTTTTTATCCTTGATCGTGTGGGGCATTGCCTGGAGCCTCGATAATCGAAGTATACTGGGGGTGAGTATCACAAACCGCAGCGCCTCATGACTTCTTCGATTGCCACCGCAAAGAACACGCACTCGCATGTCTTCAATGAAGGCAATCCGCTGGCCGAGAAGAATACTGCCCGCGCGGTGGTACTGACGGCGGTGATGATGGCCGTCGAGATTGCTGGCGGCTGGTATTACAACTCGATGGCCCTGCTGGCAGATGGCTGGCACATGAGTTCGCACGCGCTCGCGCTGGGCCTCTCGGTTCTGGCCTATGTCTTTTCCAGACGATTGGCTCAGGACACCCGCTTTGCATTCGGCACCTGGAAGATAGAAATCCTGGCGAGCTACACCAGCGCGCTGCTGCTGTTGGGGATTGCCGCACTCATGGTGGTGCAGTCGGTACAGCGATTGCTGTCCCCCAGCCCCATCCATTACGAGGAGGCCATTGCCATCGCTGTAGTTGGCCTGACCGTCAACCTGATCTGTGCCTGGCTGCTGCGCGGCGGGCACAAGCACGATGACGATCATGGTCATCACCAGGACGCCCACGGGCACAGCCACGGCGGCGACCACCAAGATCTCAACCTGCGATCGGCTTACCTGCACGTCATCGCCGATGCGGCCACCTCGGTGCTAGCCATCGTCGCGCTCATCGGCGGCATGATTTGGGGTGCGAACTGGCTCGACCCGGCCATGGGAATCGTGGGTGCCGGTCTGGTGGCGGTGTGGGCCAAAGGTCTGCTGCGCGACAGTGGGAGGGTGCTGCTCGATGCCGAGATGCACGCCCCAGTCGTGGCCGAAATCCGCGAAGTGATTGCCGCTAGCCCCATCGCTGCCCGCATCGATGATCTTCACGTCTGGCGCGTGGGCAAGAATAAATACGCTTGCATTGTTGGGCTCACGACGGCGGAAGTTGTCGAGCCTGAGTATTTTCGCAAGCAACTGGCGATCCACGAAGAGCTTGTTCACATCACGGTCGAGATCAATGTCCGTCACCCTGAAGCAAGCGGGGCGCTGCTAGACTCCTGACATGTTGAAGCGTCTTCGCCAGACAGCCCCGGCTGTTGCCCTCCTGATCTGTGTCGCCCTGCTGGCGACCTGGATGACGGGTGCGCACGCTCATCGGCATGTCGGCGATCACGCACATGAAGCTGTGGCTGCTGCACTTTCGGCAGTAGATGGCGCTCACGAGTCTGGTCACGGCCACGACGCGCAGCATGCTCACGACGATGCTTCCAATGAGTTCAATACCGAGCATGGTGAGAGTGCGCACTCCGAGGCGCATCCCGTCACGCTTATTCATCAGGACGGGCATGAGAATGTCGAGGTGCAGGCACTACAACCGTCGCCTGCGAAATCACATCTGGATTGGCCGCTGCTGGTGCTGCTCTGCTGTGCAGCTCTGCTGCTGACTCAAACGCGCACACCACTGGTTGCCGTTCTCACCGACCCGCCTGATCCAAAGTCAGCAGATTGGTCTCTGCGCCCGCCACTCCGCGGGCCGCCGTCGTTCTCCGTCGCCTGATCTGACCTATCCGGCTTTGCCGGGTCTTGCTCCATCGCGCATTGCCGCAACGGGGCTGTCTGACGGAGATTCACATGTCGTTTTTGATCGCTCGCAGGCTTGTCGCCTGTGCGCTTGCCTTGAGCCCGATGTTCGTCGGGGCTACAGAAGTCATGCCCGGCAGTGGCGCGCCGCTCACCTTGCAGGAGGCCGTCACGCGGACGCTGCAATCCAGCCCCGACCTCAAGGCTTTCGGGTATGAGCTGAAGGCTCAGGATGGCCGCACCCGGCAGGCGGGTGCGCAGCCCAATCCAGAACTCGTCATCGACGTGGAGGATGTCTTCGGCACTGGTTCGCGCAGTGGAATCTCTTCCGCCCAGACCACGATCAGCCTGCGTCAGGTGCTGGAGCGGGGGGCGCTGCTGCCGCGTGTGGCGGTTGCCAGCGAGGGCCGCAAGCTGTTGGACGCCGAACTCGCCGAGAAGCGCCTCGATACAGCCAGCGAGACCACGCGCCGCTTCGTTCGCGTGCTCTCAGACCAGGCGCGTTTGCGGCTCACCCACGAGGCCACGGCACTGGCCGAAAAGACCGTACAGGCAGCACGTCTGCGCGTGCGCGCCGCCAAGGTGCCTGAAGCCGAACTGGGTCGCGCGGAAGCAGCCCTCGCACGTACCCGTCTGGAGCACGAGGATGTGGAGCACGAGTTGCTGACAAGCCGCCGGCATCTCGCCGCGCAGTGGGGCGATACCGAAGCGGTGTTTGGTGAGGCGCAGGGCCAACTGACCGAACTGCCTGCGCTCGCCCCTTACGAGAGTCTGAGCGCCCGCATCCGAAGCAATCCCAGCCTGCTCAAGTTCAGCTCCGAGTCGCGCCTGCGCGAGGCAGAGCTGAAGCTGGCCGAGCAGCGGCGCAAACCGGCTTGGACGCTCACCACCGGCGTTCGCCGCTTCGAGGCCGGGGACGACTTCGCGGCCGTCGTCGGTCTTGCCATCCCGCTGCCTT
Organism: Pseudomonadota bacterium; assembly: GCA_040385605.1. GTDB lineage: Bacteria > Pseudomonadota > Gammaproteobacteria > Nevskiales > Nevskiaceae > Stagnimonas. The sequence continues at coordinate 27,863 of JAZKHC010000040.1, read as the reverse complement.
TCCGTGACCGCAGCGAGGGCACCATCGCCACCGCGCAAGCCAGGCTCGAACAGGTGGACGCCAGTCGCAGTGCGACGGAAGTGCGGGTGCTGACGCAGTTGTTCGAGCTGTTCCAGGAATTGCAGCACGCCCGCCATGTCGCCGACACCCTCGATACCGAGGTGCTGTCGCGTGTGCAGGCGGCGCTCAAGCAAACCGAATACGCCTACGAGCGAGGTCGCTATAGCTATCTGGAACTCGTCGCCGCCCAGCGCGAGCTGTTGGAAGTGAAGCGCGCGCGCATCCAGGCCGCCGTGGATGCCTACGGCTATGCCACCGAAATTGATCGTCTGACCGGCGCAGTGCCCGGCACGACTCCCACCCCATGAGACCCACCATGAACAAACTTCTTCCGCTGTGCCTGCTGCTCAGCCTTGCCGCCTGCGACGGTGCTGAATCCCCCGCCGATGCCGCCCCGAAAGCCGCTGGTGGGCACGAAGCCCCCGCAGCCGAACCCGTCAAAGGCCCGCATCGCGGTGTGATGTTGAACGACGGCCCCTTCGCCATCGAGCTCGCCGTTTTCGAGACTAACGTGCCCCCGGAATACCGGGCCTGGCCGACGCTAGACGGCAAGCCTCTGCCGCTGGGCGAAGTGACGCTCACAGTCGAAGTGACCCGCCTGGGCAACAAGGTCAACACTTTCCAGTTCAAGCCGGAAGGCGACTTCCTGCGCGGAGACGGTGTGCTGAAGGAGCCGCATTCGTTCTCGCTGAAGGTCACGGCCCTCCATGCCGGCAAGACCCATAGCTGGGCCTACGACAGCTTCGAGGGTCGCACCACGATTGCCGCGAAGATCGCAGAGGAAGCCGGCGTCAAGACCGAGCTGGCAGGCCCGGCCACACTGACCGAAACCCTCACGCTCTACGGCCAGATCGCCGCAAACCCTGAGCGTCAGCGCGAGGTCAGCGCGCGCTTCCCCGGCCTCATTCGCACGGTCGCCAAGAAGCTTGGCGATACGGTGAAGGCAGGGGAGACGCTGGCCACCATCGAGAGCAACGACAGCCTGCAAACCTACGCCTTGAAGGCTCCGCTTGCGGGTGTGGTCACGCAGCGCGACGCCAATCCCGGTGAGGAGTCCGGCGACCGGGTGCTGTTCACCGTCACCGATACCAGCGCCGTGATCGCCGAGCTGTCTGTATTCCCCAAGGATCGCGCGCGGGTGCAACCTGGTGCAGCGGTACAACTCAAGCTCGCCGATGGCGACGCGCAAGTCACTGGAAAGGTAGCGCGGGTGGATGTGAAGGCATCGAGCAATCAATCGGTGCAGGCGCGGGTGGTCATTGAGCAGCACGACGGCAGTTTCCTGCCCGGCAGCTTTGTCACCGGCGAAGTCGCCGTAGCGGAGCGTCAGGTGCCCTTGGCGGTGAAGACAGCGGGCCTGCAAGCCTTTCGCGATTTCACCGTGGTGTATGCGCAGGTCGGCGAAATCTATGAGGTGCGGATGCTGGAACTGGGCACGCCGCAGGGCGAGATGGTGGAGGTGCTGGGCGGGCTGGAGCCGGGCACGCGCTATGTGACCGAGAACAGTTACCTCATCAAGGCCGACATCGAAAAGTCCGGCGCGTCTCACGACCACTAAGGGGACGCCACCATGATCGAAAAACTGCTGCAACTCGCCATCGCCCGCCGAGGGCTGGTGATGGTCTTCGCCCTGGCACTCGCTGCGCTGGGTGTCTACAACTACACCAAGCTCCCCATCGACGCGGTGCCCGACATCACCAATGTGCAGGTGATCGTCAACGTGCCTGCGCCGGGCTACACCCCGCTGGAAGCCGAGCAGCGCGTGAGCTTCCCGATGGAAACCGCGATGTCGGGGCTGCCGCGCTTGAGCTACACCCGCTCGCTGGCGCGCTATGGCTTGGCGCAAGTGACGGTGGTGTTCGAGGACGGCACCGACATCTACTTCGCGCGTCAGCAGGTTGCCGAGCGCATGAACGCCGCGCGCGCGCAGCTACCCGCAGGGCTGGAGCCGACGATGGGGCCGATTGCCACGGGCCTCGGCGAAATCTTCATGTTCACCGTCGATGCCGAACCCGGTGCGAAGAACAAGGACGGCTCGCCAGTGACGCCAACCGATCTGCGCTCGGTGCATGACTGGATCATCCGTCCGCAGTTGTTGCGCGTGCCGGGCGTGGTCGAGGTCAATCCGATTGGCGGCTACAAGAAGGAGATTCTGGTTGCGCCAGATCCCGCCAAGCTGCTCGCGTATGGCCTGAGCATGGAGGACGTGCTGAGTGCCCTGAAAGCCAACAACGGCAATCGCGGCGCAGGCTTCATCGAGCGCAATGGCGCGCAGTGGCTGATGCGCATTCCGGGACAGGCCGAAGGCATGGCTGATCTCGGCAATGTGGTGGTGAAGTCACTCAATGGCGTGCCCTTGCGGGTGCGTGATGTGGCCTCGGTGTCACTGGGCCAGGAACTACGCAGCGGTGCCGCCACACAGAACGGCCGCGAGGTCGTGCTCAGCACGGTGTTCATGCTGATCGGCGAGAACAGCCGCACCGTGGCGCAGAGCGTGGCGGACAAACTGGAAGAGATCAAGACCAGTCTGCCGAAGGGCGTGGTCGTCACGGCGGCCTACAACCGTACGGTGCTGGTGAACAAGACCCTCGCCACCGTGCAGAAGAACCTGCTCGAAGGCGCGCTGCTGGTCGTGGTGGTGCTGTTGCTGCTGCTCGGCAACATCCGTGCTGCGCTGCTGACGGCGGCGGTGATCCCGCTCGCCATGCTGATGACCGTCACGGGGATGGTCGCCAACAAGGTCAGTGCCAATCTGATGAGCCTGGGTGCGCTGGATTTCGGCCTGATCGTCGATGGCGCGGTCATCATCGTCGAGAACTGCCTGCGCAGGCTGTCTCACGCAGCGCATCAGCGTGACGGAGCCGCCATACCGCTGAGTGAGCGTCTCACGCTCGTGTTCGAGGCCACTCGCGAGGTCATCAAGCCCGCACTCTTCGGCGTGTTCATCATCACGGCGGTGTATCTGCCCATCTTCAGCCTCACCGGCGTGGAGGGGAAGATGTTCCACCCGATGGCCTTCACCGTGGTGCTGGCGCTGGTCTGCGCGATGCTGCTCTCGCTCACCTTCGTGCCTGCGGGTGTCGCGCTGCTGTTCCGCAAGCCGGTAGTCGAGAAGGAAAACCTGGTGATGCGCGGTGCGAGTCGCGTCTATCGCCCGGTGCTCGCTGCGGCACTGCGCCTTCGCTGGGTCTTGCTGGTAATTGCTGCTGCGCTGGTCGTGATGTCCGGCGTGCTGGTGACGCGCATGGGCAGCGAGTTTCTGCCCAATCTCGACGAGGGTGACATCGCCATGCACGCGCTGCGCATCCCCGGCACCTCGCTAGGCCAGTCCATCTCGCAGCAGACGCAATTGGAGAAGGCCATCAAGCAGTTGCCAGAAGTGGAGCGCGTGTTCGCCAAGATCGGCACGGCGGAGGTGGCGACTGAAGCTGCTCCGCCGAGCGTGGCCGACAACTTCATCATCCTCAAACCACGCGAACAGTGGCCTGATCCCAGCAAGTCGAAGAACCAGGTGGTGGCTGATCTGGAAGTAGCGGTCACGCCCATCCCCGGCAACCGCTACGAGTTCTTGCAGCCGATCCAGATGCGCTTCAATGAACTGATTGCGGGTGTGCGCGCCGAGCTGGCGGTAAAGGTGTTCGGCGACGACCACGACACGCTGGTGGCGCTGGGTGCTGCCGTCGGCAAGGCCGTTGAAGGTGTTGCAGGCGCTGCGGACGTGGCGGTGGAGCAGTCCACGGGTCTGCCGGTGTTCACCATCAAGCCCAAGCGTGAAATCTTGGCGCGGCTGGGCCTGAACGTCGCTGATGTGCAGGACTTGGTGGCGACTGCGCTCGGCGGCGAAGTGGCAGGCCAGCTCTATGAGGGCGACCGCCGCAGCGAAATCATCGTTCGCCTACCAGAGCGGCTGCGGGGCAAGCCGGAGGCGCTCACCAGTCTGCCGGTGCCGCTACCCGGCGGCGGCTATGTGCCTTTGGGTGAGCTTGTTGAAGCCGAACTGGTCACTGGCCTCAACCAGGTCAACCGCGAGAACGGCAAGCGCCGCGTCGTGGTCACGGCCAATGTGCGCGGGCGCGATCTCGGCAGCTTCGTCAAGGACGTGCAGGCAGCCGTGGCCGAAGAGGTCGAGCTGCCGCCCGGCTACTGGCTCGACTATGGCGGCACCTTCGAGCAGTTGCAGTCGGCCTCGAAGCGTCTCGCCATCGTGGTGCCAGTGACGCTGCTGCTGATTGCGGGCCTGCTCTACATGGCGCTGGGTTCGGCACGCGATGCGGCGGTGATCTTCAGCGGGGTGCCGCTGGCACTCACCGGCGGTGTGATGGCGCTCTGGCTGCGGGACATTCCGCTGTCGATCTCGGCGGGGGTGGGCTTCATCGCGCTGTCGGGCATCGCGGTGCTCAATGGCCTCGTTATGGTCAGCTTCATCCGCGATCTGCGCCAGCACGGCATGGGGCTGGACGAAGCCATCATCGAAGGCGCGATGACCCGTCTACGGCCGGTGCTGATGACCGCGCTCGTCGCCGGTCTGGGCTTTGTGCCGATGGCCTTCAACACCGGCATTGGCAGCGAGGTGCAGAGGCCGCTGGCGACGGTGGTGATCGGCGGCATCTTGTCTTCCACCTTGCTCACATTGCTGGTGCTGCCGGGGCTGTATCGCCTGCTAGCACGCAAGACCGAAAGCCAATCCCAGGCTCAATCCCTTTCTGCTGTATCCCGCTGAGTTTTCCATCCAAGGAGTTTCCCCATGAATCTGAAATCACTCGTCCCGCTGCTGCTGTCACTGTCCACGGCCACCGCCTTCGCTCATAGCAACCACGATGACGAAGCTCCTCAGCCGCCCGTCCAGCAGGAGGTCAAGAAGGAATCCAAGGCACCGGCAAAGAAGCCGAAGGACTCGCACGATGCCGCAGGCAAGAAGGACAAGGCCGCTGCCAAAACGCCCGCCAGCCCCGCAGCCGCAGAACCGAAGAAAACGCCATGAACGAACCGCTGACACAGCGCCGCGCACTCGCGCGGCTGCTGCCGGGCCTGGTGGTTGCCGCGGCGCTGCTGTGCAGCGGCATGGCGGCTGCGCATGGCGTGGCGGAAGACGATGGCGCCTTCATCGAAACCGCACAGGGCGTGCAGCTCTTGCCCTATCTGTATCTGGGGGCCAAGCACATGGTCACGGGCTATGACCATCTGCTGTTCCTGTTCGGGGTGATCTTCTTCCTATATCGGATGAAGGATGTCGGCCTCTACGTCACCCTGTTCGCAGTGGGCCACAGCAGCACGCTACTGTTCGGCGTGCTCAGTGGCACGCACGTCAATCCCTACCTGGTGGACGCGATCATCGGCCTCTCGGTGGTCTACAAGGCGCTCGACAATCTGGGTGCCTTCAAGACCGTGCTCGGCGTGCAGCCCAACACCAAGGCGGCAGTGCTGATTTTCGGCTTGTTCCACGGCTTCGGCCTGGCGACCAAGTTGCAGGATTTCACCCTGTCGAAAGACGGGCTGGTGCCCAACATGCTGGCCTTCAACGTCGGCGTCGAGATCGGTCAGCTACTGGCACTCGCGGGCATCCTCATCGTCATGGCCTTCTGGCGGCGCACGGCCGCCTTCACCCGCCAGGCTTTTGCCGCGAACGTGATCCTGATGACCGCTGGCTTCCTGCTCACGGGCTATCAGCTCGCGGGCTACTTCCAATCCTGAGACCTTGCCATGACTGATAACCCCATGATCATCCACGCCAGCACGCCACAGTTGCTCAAGGCCACCGCCGTCGCGTTGGTCGCGGCAGCTACCTTGCTGGTAAGTGCCGTGCTGCCCGCCGAATACGGCATTGACCCTATCGGCATCGGCAAGGCCCTGGGCCTGACGGCCTTGCACAGCCCCGCCTCGGACGTACCTGCTGAGACGACGCCTGCTGCACCTGCGGACGAACCAGCGCAGTCTGTAATCCAGCAAGCCATGCCGTTCCAGAACGGCGAGATGAGCCTGACCTTGCAGCCCAACGAGGGTGCTGAGGTCAAGGCGCAGATGAAGGCGGGTGAGAGCTTCGTCTTCAGCTGGGTCAGCACCGGCCCCGTGAACTTCGACATGCACGGCGAGAAGCCCAACGACGGCGACAACTTCACGAGCTACTGGAAGGATCGCGCCAAGTCCGAAGGCCACGGCAGCTTCACCTCGCCCTTTGACGGCTCGCAGGGCTGGTATTGGAAGAACAAGGGCACTGAGCCCGTGACCATCACAGTGAAGGTGAGTGGTTACTTCGAGAAGCTCTACCGCCCCTAGTGAAGCGGCAGCCCAGAGCCTGGGATACCCCGACTCTGGGATCTGGTCGCATCAACAGTTTGTGCAGCCGCACTTGGCGATCTTCTGCTGTGACATCGCCTCAGCGGCCAAGGCATCAGCCTTCAGGCGCGCTTCGTTGGCTTCACGCCGCTCGCTGTAGCGGCTGGTGAGATAGTCGGAGCGATCCCGCACCAGCAGCGTGAACTTCATCAGCTCCTCCATCACGTCCACCAAGCGGTCGTAATAGGCCGAGGGCTTCATGCGTCCAGCCTCATCGAACTCCTGGAACGCCTTGGCGACCGACGACTGATTGGGGATCGTCAGCATCCGCATCCAGCGGCCCAGGATGCGCATCTGGTTCACCGCGTTGAACGACTGGGAACCGCCGCTGACTTCCATCACCGCCAGTGTCTTGCCCTGCGTGGGGCGCACGCTACCGACGCTGAGCGGAATCCAGTCGATCTGCGACTTCATGATGCCGGTCATCGCGCCGTGTCGCTCCGGCGAAGTCCAGACCATGCCTTCGGCCCAAGCTACGAGCGTGCGCAGCTCCTGCACCTTGGGGTGCGAGTCCGGCACGCTGTCCGGCTGTGGTAATTCAGCGGGATCGAAGATGCGGGTCTCCGCGCCCATCGCCTGTAGCAAGCGCGCGGCCTCGAAGGTCAAGAGTCGGCTGTATGAACGCTCGCGCAGCGAGCCGTAGAGCAGCAGAAATCTCGGCGGGTGCGTGGAAACGATCTTGGTAGCCAGCGCCTCCTGCGTCGGAATCTGGAACGGCTCGTAGATGATGTTCGGCAGTTCAGCAGGCTCAAAGGACATGGCGACCCTCGGCGTCGATCACAACCTGACCATCCTCTTTCACAAATGCGCCTTTCTGCCCTGCTGACAGCAGCTCAAGAACCAGCTCGGAGGGTCTGCACAGGCGTGTGCCCAGTGGCGTCACGACCATCGGGCGATTGATGAGGATGGGATGTTCCAGCATGAAGCCGAGCAACTGCTCGTCCGTCCATTTGGTGTCGCCGAGACTCAAGTCGTCGTAAGGCGTTCCGCTCTGGCGCAGCAATTCACGCACGGTGATCCCCATCGCGGCGATCAGCTCGACCAGTGTGGCGCGGCTGGGTGGGGTCTTCAGATATTCGATGACCGTCGGCTCGATACCGGCGTTGCGGATCATCGCCAGGGTGTTGCGGGACGTGCCGCAGGCGGGGTTGTGATAGATCGTGACGCTCATCGCTGGGTAGTCCAGATTGGAGATGGTGGACGCTGCTACAGATTCCTGCGCGGTGTGGCGGTCATCCAACCGAACAGCATGATCGCCGCTGTGGCACCGACCAGCTGCGCCGCGATGAACAACGGGACATCGGCAAGGTGGATGCCCGCGAAGGTGTTCGAGAGCGAGCGCGCCATCGTCACCGCAGGGTTGGCGAACGAAGTGGATGCGGTGAACCAGTAAGCCCCGACGATGTAGGCGGCGACGGCATAGGGAATGGCCTCCGCCCGATGGCGAACCCCGCTGAGGATGACCATCAGCAGCCCGAAGCTGGCGATGACCTCACTCCACGCGAGTGCCAAGCCAGGCCGCGCTTTTTCCGAGAGCTGGAACACCGGCCCCCCGAACATCAGATGCGCCGCCCAGACGCCGAGCACTGCGCCAACGACCTGCGCCACCACATAGGTCGGCACTTCCCGCCAAGGGAAATGCTTCGAGGCCGCGAGCGCCAGCGTGACGATGGGGTTGAACTGCGCGCCGGAGATCGGGCCGAACGTCAGGATCAGTGCGATCAGACCGCCGCCCGTGGCCAGCGCATTGGCGAGCAGGGCAATGGCGGTGTTTCCGCCCGCCAGACGCTCGCCCATGATCCCGGAACCCACCACGACGGCCAGCAGCATGGCGGTGCCGACGCCTTCCGCGACGGCTCGGCGTGCAAGGTTCATTCGCGGGCGATGTCCTTGACGCGCTTCTCCAGCGACAGGCGATCCAGCTTGTCGAACGGCAGGCTGGCAAAGATTTCGATGCGACGGCGCAGCACCATGAAAGTCTGCGAGAACGCCTTGTATTTATCCTCGTCGCTGCCCTGCACCGCAGCGGGGTCTGGCATTCCCCAATGTGCGGTCATTGGCTGACCCGGCCAGTAGGGGCATTCCTCGCCTGCGGCATCGTCACAGACGGTGAAGACGAAATCGAGGTCGGGTGCGCCGGGCGCGGCGAACTCGTCCCAGCTCTTGCTGCGCAACCCTTCGACCGAGAAGTTGTTGCGCTGGAGCAGCTCCAGAGCGACGGGATTGACGGCCCCTTTGGGATGACTGCCTGCACTGAAGCCCTTGAACTTGCCCTGGCTGATCGAGAGATTGTTGATGGCGGCTTCGCCCAGGATCGAGCGGGCGGAGTTGCCGGTGCAGAGAAACAGGACGTTGTAAGGGCGGTGGCTCATAGCGGGTCAGTGCTTGCTGAGGGATCTGGCGGGTTTGCGCTTCGGTGCGGTAGTCACGTCGGGTGCGCACGACACCGCACAGGGCTTTCCACCACAGCAGTTGTCGCTGAGGTAGCCGATCAGCGCGTTCATCGCCTCGAAGTCGGGCGCGTAGTGGATGAAGCGTCCTTCTTGGCGGGATTGCACCAAGCCAGCGTTGCTCAGTTCCTTGAGATGGAAGGACAGCGTCGCCGGGGCGAGCTTCAGCTCGCTCCCAATCTGCCCCACGCAAAGACCCTCAGGGCCGGTCGTCACCAGCAAGCGAAAGATCGCCAGCCGGGATTCCTGTGCCAAGGCACCGAGAGAGCGAACAGCGGACTTTGATTCCATGTTTCCAAGTTTATAGAATCAATGTGGCGAGTCAATGAGAGGTTCACTGCTGCCTGCCCTATGCGCGGAACGGCCAGCGCATCTGGCCCCAGTAACGCGCCGGGATGGTGTGTTCGTGCAAGCCCACCTCACCCCGTCCAGGGCTACGCACTGCATCGTGGAAGGTGCCGAACAAGCGATCCCAGATCAGGAATACCTCGCCGAAATTGACCTGTGCGTCCTCGAACTCGCGCTTGTGGTGAAAGCGGTGCATCTCCGCTACACCGAGCAGATGCCGGAACGGCCCCAGCCGGTAGTCGAGGTTGGCGTGCTGGAAGGCGAGATGCACGCTCATGAAGCTCAGCCATGCACCGACCGCGATGGGCGTTGCGCCCAGCAGGAACAGCACCGTCAGTCCCGGCCCGGCCAGCACCAATGCCGACAGTGGATGGCGACGGCCACCGTTGAGCCAGTAGAGGCGCTCCGGGCTGTGGTGGATGGCGTGCAGCTTCCATAAAAACCCGCTGGCATGGCTGGCCCGGTGCATGGTGTAGAGGCCCAGATCGAGGATGAGGCCCGCGAGCAGCACTTGCGCCCACGTCGGCGCGCTTTGCGGCCAAATCACCCAGTTCTCCGGCAGCCAGGTTCGCAGGCCGAAGGCGAACGCCACGCTCCCCTGGATCAGTAGGTAGCTCACGAACAGATGCAGGGCATCCGCCACGGTGTCGCCGTCGTGGTCGCGGTTCCACTCCGCTTCGTAGGGAGCGACCCGCTCCAGCAGGGCCACCAAGGTGATCCCCACGGCAACCACCAGCGGGAACAGCGGCCAGTAGGCTGCACCGACGGTGGCGAGATACAGCAACAGCAGCGCCGCGCCGCCTGCGATCAGGGGATAGGACATGTTGCGGATGAGGGATTTGAGCAGTGTGCGCATCGGGCTTCTCCGAAAGTGTGGAGAGGATGCGCAGACTAGCCAGCCGCTGGCTTGAATGAACTGGCTGTAGGCGGCGCGATGCGCCCAGTGAAATCCTGGCTTTACTTTAGGCGCACCAGCGGCCCCGTGCGGCCATCTCAATCTGAAAAGCAGAAGGGCAGAGCGCCATCCGGTCACCATACAAATAAGAAATGTTATCATTCGCAAATGCCGTTCAAGGACGCGGCAAAGTGCCCCCATTGATCTCACGACAAACGACCATGAATCAGCTCCCGAAACCCGCGTTGCTTCTGCTGACCCTTTCGCTGCCTGGCATCGGCCTGGCTCAGGAGCCAGCTCCGGTGGAGGTCGCCGCCGAGACCCACAAGCCGGCAGTGATTCTCGATGCGGTGACGGTCGTTGGCACGCCGAAACAGGCCGATGCCATCCCCGCCTCGACGGCGGTCATCAGCGATGAAACCCTCAAGGCCAGCCGCGTCACGACGACCAACGAAGCCTTGCGCAAGGCCCCTGGCCTGAGCGTGCGCGACGAAGAAGGGCTGGGCCTGCGCCCCAACATCGGTGTGCGCGGGCTCAACCCCACGCGCTCCACCAAGGTGACGCTGCTGGAAGACGGCATTCCGCTCGCCTACGCGCCCTATGGCGACAACGCCAGCTATTACCACCCGCCGGTCACGCGCTTCGAGCGCATTGAGGTGCTCAAGGGTTCGGCGATGAACCAGTACGGGCCGCAGACCATCGGTGCGGTCATCAACTACGTCACGCCAATGCCGACGGAAGCGTTTCAGGGCGCGCTCAGCGTCGCTGGTGGCAACCGCGACTTTTCGAGTGTGCAGGGCCGGATCGGTGGTCGGGGACTGCTGGTTGATTTTTCACGCAAGAGCGGCGACGGCGCACGCGACAACATCGACTCCACCATCGAAGACTTCAATATCAAGGCGCTCTTCGAGCTGACCGCCAACCAGACCCTGGTGGTGCGGGCCAACCAGTACCGCGAAGATTCCAACGTCACGTACTCCGGCCTCACCGATGCCGAGTACCGCAACTTTGGCCGCGAATACAACCCCTTCGACAACGACACCTTCGATGCCCGCCGCTACGGGGGCTCGCTGACGCATGATTTCCGCTTTGGCGAGGGGCGGCGCCTGACCACCAACGTCTATGCCTCCTACTTCACCCGCGACTGGTGGCGGCAGGCCAGCACCACCACGGACGGTCAGTGCAACGCCACGATGTATTCGGTGAACGGGCAGATGGTCAATTTCCAGCGTGCGCGCTTCGAGGGTTTTGCCGTCAACCCCGATGACTGCAACTCGACACAGGGCAGGCTGCGCGACTACTACACCTATGGTGTCGAGCCGCGCCTGCGCATGGCACACCAGTGGCTGGGTCTGGACAACGAACTGACCGTCGCCTTGCGCGCGCACCGTGAAACCCAGAGCCGCGTGCAGGAGAACGCCACCACCGCGACCGGCCGTGGCGGCGCGCAGGCCGAGAGCAACAAGCGCGAGACCGACGCCTACGCCGCGTTTGCCCAGAACCGCTTCGGCTTTGGCCGCTTTGCCGTCACGCCCGGCCTGCGCTTCGAGTCGGTGGACTACCTGCGCCGCAACCGCCTGGTCGGGCGCGAGGGCAAGGAAAGTCTCTCGGAAGTGATCCCCAGCCTGGGTGCCACCTTCGAGGTGACGGAACGCACCACCGTCTTCGCCAGCGTGCATGAAGGCTTCGCGCCGCCGCGCACCGAAGACATCCTCAGCAATGGCAGCGCCACCGCCAACGTCACGGCGGTCGATGTCGATCCTGAAAAAAGCCTCAACGCCGAGCTGGGCGTTCGCGCCCGGCCTGCCCCCGGCTTGCGCGTGGAGCTGACGGCATTCCGCAACGACTTCGACAACCTGGTGTCGGTGGGTTCCATCGCCGGCGGCGGTGTGCCGCTGTCGCAGGGCAAGGCTGTGTTCCAGGGCTTCGAGCTGAGTGGCCGCGCAGACCTTGGCACCGTATTCTCCATCCCCTACAAGCCTTTCATCGAGATCGCCTACACCGCCTTGCCGACGGCGCGGAACGATGGCCGCTTTGCCCGTGTGGACAACGGCCAGGCCGTGCCCGGCACCGATGCCCGTCGGCGGCTGCCCTATGCGCCAGAGAACCTGTTCACCGGCACCCTCGGCTATGCCTTCACGCCAGGGCTTGAGATGCGCGTCGAGGCGGTGTTTGTGGACGAGCAGTTCGCGGATTTCTTCAATGCCCAATCGGCAGAGGACACCGTCATCCCGACCGCTTCGCGGGGCTCAGGCCAGTTCGGCAAGCTCGATAGCTACCTGATCTGGAACGCCGCGCTCAACTGGCGTCTGCCCGCCGCCAACTGGGGCGTGTTTGCTGCGGCCAAAAACCTCACCGACGAGGACTACATCGTGGATCGCACACGAGGCATCCAGACGGCCTCGCCGCGTCAGGTGCAGCTCGGCGTGGATTATCAGTTCTGAGCTTTCACCCGCGCAGTGCGGCGCGCCCGATTGGTATCGGCGCGCCGTCCAGCAAGGGATTCAGGGCGGGCTCCGCAGAATCGCGCTGGGGGCCAGACCAAAGTGACGCCGGAAGGTACGAGTGAAGTGCGCCGCATCCGCGAAGCCTGCGGCGTGCGCGGCTTCGGTCAGCGTGCGGCCTTGCATGGCCTCTCGCAGCGCAACCAACAATCGCCGCCAGCGCAGATAGGGGCGCAGCGGCAGGCCGGTGTGGGCGCGAAAGCGATGCTGGAAGCGACTGCTGGAGAGGTTCAGTTGCCTCGCGCAGGCGGCAGCCGTGATTCGCTCCGGCAGCGCAGCTGGCAAGGCGCTGATCCAGGCTTCGATGTCCACATCGCCTGCCACACGGGTGCCGTCTGCGGTGACGGCTGTGAGTGCATCCGCCAGTGCCAGGTCGGGCGACTCGCTTTCCGCGACTGCCTTCAAGGCGAACCAGCACTCCTGCGGTTTTAACACGCGCAAGCCGTTGGCGACGGAGGCCAACAGGCGGCGCCCTGCATGGGAGTGCGGCTCGACGTAAAGCAGGCGCACCGGCTGACCGTTGGAGCCAAGCTGGTGAGCCAACTCGGGGCCGATCAGCGCACCGCATACGTCCTGCCAGTGCGCAGCGGCAGTCCACAAGGGCTGCGGTGTATCGGACAGCAAGACCTGCACGGCATGGTGGCTGTGCGGTGCGTTGTCGCCGGTTACTCCTACGAACTCGCCCCAGCCTAGCCCCATCCGTGCGCGGCCTTGCCAAGATTTGGAGCGGTTCGTCATCAGCTGCGGCGGCTCAATGCGGACGCGCGAGCATCCACACCGCCATCGATACCATCATCAGATTCTCCGTGAGCGAGACAAATCCCAGAGGCACTTTCGTGCCACCACCGACACACGCACACTTCAGTTCGCGCTTGTCGAGATAGACCGCCTTGAACACCGACACCCCACCCACCGTTCCGATCACCAAAGCGAGGGGTATCGACAGCCACATCGCCGCTCCAGCCACCATCAGCACCCCTGCCGTCAGTTCAGCGAACGGGTAGAGGTAGGCATAGCGAACCCATCGCTGAGCGAGGAGATCGTAGTTCAGGAACATGCTCGAAAAACTCTCGATGTCCTGGAGCTTCAGCAGCGCGAGAATGCACATGCTGAAAGCGATAAACCATTCAAGCGTCTGCAATGACGCCAAAGCGCCGGTCAAAACCCAAGCTGCAGCCAAGGCCATGAGACCTGCCACGGCGAAAACCGCCACCACTGGCGTGTAGCTGGTGGCGTTGGGGTCACGGACCCGTAGTCCGAAATGTCGTCTCAGATCGGTGTAACCACCGATTCGCTGGTCAGCGATGAACGCTTGGGGTGTGGTTTGAACGCTGTGTTCGCGCTTGAAGCTGTCGGTGGCCTCTCGTGAGGTGAGCCATCGATCATCCACTTCAAAGCCCTTTCGCTTCAGCAGATCAAGCGCCTTGAGGCCGAACGGGCAGACATGCTGGTCCATGACCATCCGGTACAGAACAGCACGCTTCGCATTGCTAGTGCTCGCTGCTGGCATCGCTGGTGGTGGAGGTTTTTTGGCCTCGTTGTGACAAGTCTTCGGGGCGGATGCCGCCTGGTTTGCGCTTGCGACGGCGCAGCAGTCTGCTTTGCCGGTGTGTGGTTGGGATGCGGTGCTCATGTCAGGACTCCAATGGATCAGCCAAGGAAACCGCCTGTACGCCCTCGATGATGGGGCAGCCGGCGACGCTGCCGCGTCCGTGGCACTGGGCCTCCAGCGCGACGAGGGCGTCGCGGATGGCTGTCAGTGCCGCGATCTTGCGGTTGAGGTCTTCGATCCTGCTTCTGGCCCTCTGACGCACTTCGGTACGCGGCCCACCACCATCCTGCAATCGCAGCAGGTCGGTGATGTCCGCCAGCGTGAAGCCGAGCGCCTTCGCCTTACGGATAAAGCGCAGGCGCTCGACATCACGAGCTGCGAAAACACGATAGCCACTGGCGGTACGTGAGGCGCTGGCCAGCAGCCCTTCACGCTCGTAGTAGCGCACCGTATCAATCGCAACGCCTGCCGCCTTCGCAGCCACACCAATCGTCATCAGGGTCTTGGGCATGATCTTTAACCTCCGGCGTAGCGTGGAGTCTGGACTGCACTCCAGAGTCAAGAGGCTGGCGGCACAGCCTGCTCGGCAGATGCGGCGGGCGGGGCAGCAGACGCTCCATATTGGTTGAACACGCTGCTCTGCCCTTGCGCGTCGAACAACAGGGTCTGGTAAGCATCGACGCGATCCCCCACCTCCATGCCTGGTGAGCCGATGGGCATGCCCGGCACCGCAAGGCCAGTTGCGTTGGGCCGCTTCGCCAGCAGTTGGCGAATGTCTTCGGCAGGCACATGGCCTTCGATGACGTAGCCGTTGACGGTGGCGGTGTGGCAGGAGGCGAGTGCCTCCGGCACGCCGAGCTTGGTCTTGACCAGACTCATCTCCGCTTCGTCGTGGCTCTCCACGGTGAAGCCTGCCTGCTTGAGATGGTCGATCCACTTCGAGCAGCAGCCGCAGGTGGGGCTTTTGTAGACCACGACCGTGTCGGGTGCCGGGGCTGCCACCGCGGGGCGTGGACGCAGTTCTTGTGCGGCGAGAACCGCGCCGATAGTAAGCACGACAGAGCCGAGCCAGAACCAATTGGAGAGCGATTTCTTCTTCATGGGATTTGATCCTTCACAACAGCCAGACATGGGTTGCCCTCACTTAGGGTGCGGGTTTGTAGTCACGCGACGACCAGTGCAGATGGACGATGCGCCAGCCTTCGGGGGTGTTGCGCAGCAGGGCGGTCTCGGTGCTGGCCACATCCACCGGCTTGCCCTTGGAGGACTTGCCACGAATGCGCGATTCGCTCATCACCCAGGCATCGGTGGCGTTGCCGCCGCTGGCACGCTTCAGCGGCTCGATCTCGACTTGCTGCATGAAAGCCATGTCGCCCTTGAGGTGATGACTGGCGTATTCCGCACGCGAACGCTCGGCACCGCCGCCCTCGAAGATCAGCACATCGGCGGCGAGCCAACGCTCGGCGGCGGCGGCATCGCCAGACTGCAAGGCAGCCTGGAAGGCATCGACCGCAGCTTGCGGCGTGGATGCCTCAGCCGCAGCGGGCGGCATCGCCATGCCGGCATGAGCATCCTTCACCGGGGCGTCACCATGATCCATGCCTTTCATACCGGCCATGTCGCCGTCGGCCCGTGCGGTGAGGATTTGATACTGCATGGCATCAAGCGTCGGCAGCTTTTGCAGAAACGCGACCATCGCCCAGATGCGCGCGTCTTCGTGGGTCGGCCCGAACGCCGCCATGCCGCTACCCTTGATTCCGTGCTTGATGATCCAGAACTGCCGCGCAGCACTCGTGTTCTGCTCGCCATGCCCTCCGCCTTCACCACCGGCTGCGGCATGGTGATCCTCGGCACGCATCGCCAGATTCGGCGGCTGGGGATACAGCCCGCTGGCGATGTCGGAGCTGGTCTTGCCGGGTTTGAGGTGGCAGCCCGCGCACATGTCGTTGTAGTCCGGGCCACCGGCCAGTAGCAGCGCAGGGTCGTCTAGCGGCGGCACTTCGATGCCATCGAGCCTCGCAGCGATGGATCGCTCCCGCATCGTCTCGATGGTCTTGTAGACCAGCGGGGAATGCGGGTCGTCGGCGGCGAAGTTGAATAGGCCGGAGTAGATAAACCCCAGCCCGCCCAAACCCGCAACGAGGCCCAACACCAGCAGCGTTTTCAGTATTTTCATGGTCGGTCCTCAGGCGCTCATTTGCCGTGCTTCGAGTGATCCATGCCCGGCATGGCCTCCATCTTCGGCATCACCGGCCTGGCCATTGGCGAGGTCGAAGGGGCATAGGGCTGGCGGCGTTCGGGCTGGCCAAAGTCCGGGTCGCTGCTGACGCGCTTGGCGATGAGATGCGGCGGGTTTTCATACCAGTCGGGGTTGGTGAAATCGCCGCGTGGCTGGTCGTCACGCACCTTCACCACCGTGAACATGCCACCCATCTCAATCGGCCCGTAGCGGCCTTCGCCGGTCATCATCGGCAGCGTGTTGTCGGGCCCTTGCAGGCCCATCGCCACGTGGCCGCCATGCTCGCTCATGCCGTATTTGCCCATCGCCGCATAGCCGGGCAGCAGCTTGCGAATGTCGGCCTCGACCCCGCTCTGATCGACACCCGCCGGGTTGGGGATGGCATGGCCCATCGGCCCCATCGTGTGGTGCGCCATGTGGCAGTGGAAGGCCCAGTCGCCGGGTTCGGTGGCGATGAACTCGATGTCGCGCATCTGCCCCACGCCGACGATCTCGGTCACTTCGCGCCGCCACTGCTGGCGTGGCCAGCGCCCGCCATCGCTGCCCGTCACCCAGAAGGGATTGCTGTGCAGGTGGATAGGGTGGTTCCACATCGAGAGATTGCCGATACGGATGCGGCAACGCTCGCCAGTGCGCATCACCAAGTGCTCGATGGCCGGGAAGGTCTTGCTGTTGAAGGTCCACAGGCTGAAGTCCTGCATCACTGCCGGGTCGGGCCGGTAGGTGCCGGGGTGCAGCGCCCAGTTGTGCAGAAGGAAGCAGTAGTCCCGATCAATCGGCACTTCCTCGCCCGCCTTGGGGTGGATGATGAACAGGCCCATCATCCCGAACGCCATCTGCGTCATCTCGTCGGCGTGAGGGTGATACATGTGCGTGCCGTGCTGCTTGAGCGTGAACTCGTAGGCGAAGGTTTCGCCCGGCTTGATCGCGGGCTGGTTGAGGCCGCCGACGCCGTCGTAGCCATTGGGCAGATCGATGCCATGCCAATGCACGCTGGTCGGCTCGCCGAGGCGGTTGGTGACGAGCAGGCGCACGCGGTCGCCCTCGACCACTTCAATCGTCGGCCCCGGCGTGGTGCCGTTGTAGCCCCAGCACTTGGCGACACTGCCGGGCGCGAACTCGTGCTCGATCTCCTCGGCGACGAGGTGAAACTCTTTGACGCCGCCCTTCATGGTGTAGGGCAGCGTCCAGCCGTTGAGCGTGCGCACGGGCATATAGCCCTGCGCGTGGCGCTTCTGCTTCGACGGGGGTTCCAGACCCGGCGCGGGCTTTGCTGCTGGTGCCTTTTCCGTGCCGGGCATGGTAGACAAGTCATGCCCCTCGTGCTGCGCCTGCGCTGCGCGGGTGACGCCGGCCAAGAGGCCCGCAGTGCCTGCAACTTGCAGAAGATGGCGGCGGGTGAACAGCGTTTCGGTGGGCTTGTCCATCAGTGGCCCCCGTGTGCATCGGGCTTGGTCTTAGCGGCATCGGCGGGCATCTTCATGCCCTTCATGTCCATGCCTTTCATGTCGTGGCCTGCCTTGGCTGCGTCCTTTTTCTCGGCGGGCTTCGCGGTGCCGCTGCACTTGGCCATCATGGCCTGCATCACGGGGTCTTTCATGTCCATCTTCGAGTGATCCATGTTCTGCATGGCGGCGCAGTCGGGGCCTGCATTGGCGGCTGCCGCCTCTTTGGCGTGCTCGGCAGGGTCGTGGGCGAAGGCCGTCTGCGCGACGGTGAAGAGGGCAGCCGCAAGGGCGACGCGGAGGGTGTTGTTCATGCTGGAACTCCTGAGTGAGTGATGGCGCTGTGCGCCGATTTGCGAAGTTGAATTGATGGCGCTCATGGGCTGTGGCCCTGGTGCTGAGATGCGGGTGCAGCTGGGGCGGGCTTTGCCGCTGGTGCCGGTGTTGCAGCGTCGCCATGCCGTAGCGCGGGCGACTGCTTCACCGGCATTTCCTCGGCGGGCTTCTCCATGCCCTCCATGCCTTTCATACCGGACATGTCGTGACCGGAGTGATCCATGCCGGGCATGGCAGGCGCCGCCTTTTTTGGCGTGGGCTTTTCAGCCTCCGGCTCGGACATCTCCATGTCCTTCATGCCGGACATGTCATGGCCAGAGTGATCCATGCCTTCCATGTCACCCATCTTCGACATGTCATGCCCCATCGCGCCGTGGTCCATGCCGCCAGCCTTGGGTTTGGCGAGCGTCTCGGCGTCGAGTGCGGCGGGGGTGGGCTGGTCGCTGCTGGGCAGCTTGCGGCCGACGGCGCGGCTGAGTTCGGTGCGCGCGATCCAGTAGTCGCGCACAGCATCGAGGTAGCCGGAATAGGCGTCGTATTGCTGCTGCTTGGCGACCAGCAGCTCGAACACGCCGATCAGCATGAAGTTCACTTCGAGCTGCATCTGATCCACCACCGCCTCGCGCTGCGGGATCAGGCCATCGCGGTATTTCTCGACCTGTAGCTTGGCGGATTGCACCGCATTGAATGCGGCTTTCACGTCGTTGCCGGCATCCAGCTCGCGCGCTGCAAGCTCGGCTTCGGCGAGGTCTAGTTGCGCCCTGCCGCGTGCAACCCGACCGCTGCCCCAGTCGAACAGCGGGATGGCAACCGAAACACCAGGGCCGATCAAGCGGCTGCCATCGGTTTCACGCTCGCGCGAGTAGCTCAACTCGACGGGGCCGAGCAGCCGGGTGCGCCGCTCCAGACCGTAGATGCGGGCAATGGCATCGGCGCTCTGCCTTGCGGCTGCGACATCGAGACGGCTCTCCGCTGCCAGCTTGAGCAGCGGCTCTAGCGCATCTTCGCTGGCGAAGGGCGCTGGCAAACCACCGGCCAGTTGCCACTGATCCTGAGACGGATGCAGACCCATCAGCCGGTTCAAATCGCTGCGCGCCTGCTGTGCGGTGGCCTGCGCCGAGAGTGCCGAAAGCTGCGCCTGCGCGGCAGCGGCATGTTCCAGCGCCAGCTCGCGCTTGCTGATGTTGCCGGCGTCGAAGAAGCGCTGGGCGAGATCGGCAGAGGCTTGCGCGGCCTGGGCCACCCGCAGGCGCAGCGTCGCATCCTGCTCAGCCCCGGCCAGCACATACCAGGCTGTCTGCACGTCTGCTGCCAGCCTGAGCGCGATGCCGCCCACTTCGAGCTTGGCCGCCTCGAACTGCGCCTTGGCATAACGACTACGCGCAGTCAGCAGGATGAGGTCCGTAAAGCTGAGCGCAATGCCGATGCCGATCTGCGCCGACACCGCCGCCGGGTCGTTGGAGGTGAGCCGACTCAAGCTGAACACCGGGTTGGCGATGCGCGCTGCCTCGTAGACATCGGCAGCCGCGAAGCCGAGCTGCGCCGTGGTCTGCCGCACGGCGGGGTTGTGGACGAGGGCGAGCGTGATGGCGCTGTCCGGCGTCAGCGGTGCCGCCAGCAGGCGGGCGGAGAGCGGCTGCGTGTCGCCGCTGGGCAGCGTCAGGCCACGATCCGCCGTGCTGCGCGCGACATCGGAAAGGCCCCGGTCAGCGGGGATGCTGGCGCAGCCCGCGAGGCTGAACGCGAAGGCAGCGGCCAGAGCCGCTACGGGATGCAATCGAAAACGAGAGGGGTGTGTGACCACGGTTAACTCCATCGGGTGGCAAAAAATCCGTCAGCAACGGATCGCCACAGGCGAAGGAGATATCCGGCAGGCGCACGCGCGTTGCAGGCTGAAAGCTCAGCCAGCGGCACGCGGCGTTGAAGGGGAGGGTTCGACGCTGCGGCGATCAGATCGCGGCAGCGGATGGAGGTCGGAGCGGGGTGAAGCGGTGCGCGGGCTGGGCCTGGCTGCGCGCCAGCACGGGGTGCAGCGTCACGGCGGTGAACGCGGTGTGGCTGCTGCTGCCGAGCAAGGAAAGCACCGAGGCCGCGCAGGTCATCGCACAGTTGCCACTGCAATCGCAGCCGCAGTCGCAGCCGAGGGCCTTGGCAGTGCTATCGGACTCGGTTGCTGCACTCGCTTGTTGATCCGCGCTGCTGGCTTCGTCTGCCATCGCATGGTGCGCGTGTGCATCAGCTTGATCCGATGAAGCCACCGCCGCCATCTGCCGCATCATCGCCGCGTGATCGTGCGGTGCGCTGGCTGCTGTCGCGGCACCCTGCGTCGGCGCATCCTTGCAGTGCGTCATCGCAATCGCCGCCCAGCTCTGGACGGGGATCGCCAGAATGAGCAGCCACAAGGCAAGGGCACGGAAGATCGACATATCAGGAGTCTAGGGCGGGCTTCGGCTTGCTACAAGGCGAAATTGCCGACCGCGACGGCGCAGACAGCGCGCCCAGAATCGGGCAGTCGCGCAGCTGGCCAGCTCCTGGGCAGGTCTGAATGAGCTGCTGCAAGCCATGCGCGATCTGCTGAAGCTCGCGGATGCGGCCTTCGATCTCTTTCGCCTTGCTGAGCGCGGCGGTGCGCAGCAACACCATGTCGGATTCCGAATCGCTGTAGCGCTGGTCACTCAGTCGCAACAGCTCGGCGATTTCCGGCAGCGAGAAGCCTAGATGCTTGGCGCGTTGGATGAAGGCGATGCGCGGGATCGCATCCTCAGCAAAGTATCGGTAGCCGTTACCACTGCGCTGCGCCTTGGGAAGCAGGCCGATGTCTTCGTAGTGGCGCACCGCATCGGCGCCGATGCCAGTGGCACTGGCAAGCTGACTCACGGTGTATCCACTCATGCCTGCTTCTCCTTCAAACCCCTGCGGCGCATCAAAAGATACGCCGCCGGAATCACGAACATCGACAGCAGCGGCGCGGTGATCATGCCGCCGATCATGGGTGCGGCAATGCGCTGCATCACCTCGCTACCGGTGCCAGCGCCCCAGAACAGCGGCAGCAGACCCGCGATGATGACGGCGACCGTCATCGCCTTGGGCCTCACCCGCAGCACGGCACCGTCCACGATGGCGTCTTCGAGATCAGCCACCGTGTTCATCGTGCCGCGAGCCTGTCGCTCAGTCACGGCCTGTTGCAGGTAGATCAGCATGATGACGCCAAACTCCGCCGCCACACCGGCGAGTGCGATGAACCCGACGCCGCTGGCGATGGAGAGGTTGTGGCCCAGCCCGAAGATGAGCCACAGCCCGCCCACCAGCGCAAACGGAAGTGTGGCCATGATGAGCAGCGCCTCGCCGAAGTTGCGGAAGGTGAGATAGAGCAGCAGCAGGATGATGGCGAGCGTGAACGGCACCACCAGTTGCAGGCGCTTCGAGGCGCGTTCCAGATACTCAAACTGCCCCGACCAGGCTATGGAATAGCCCGCTGGGAGCTGCACCTGCTCGGCGACGACTTTCTTCGCATCCGCCACATAGCCGCCCAGGTCACGCCCGCGAATGTCCACATACACCCAGCCGTTCGGACGCGAGTTCTCGCTCTTGATCATCGGCGGACCGTCGGTGACAACGACCTCAGCGATCTGGCCCAGAGTCACGGTCGCACCCTTCATGGTGACGATGGGCAGCTCGCGCAGATCGGTGAGTGAATCTCGCAGCTCGCGCGGGTAACGCAGGTTGATGGGGAAGCGTTGCAGGCCCTCCACCGTCTGCCCGATGTTCTCGCCGCCGATGGCGAGTGCCACGATGCGCTGCACGTCGGCAATCGAGAGGCCCAGTCGCGCGGCTGCAATGCGGTCTGGGTGAATCTCGATGTAGCGCCCACCGGAGACGCGCTCGGAGAACGCGGATGAGGTGCCGGGGATGTCCTTCACCACGCGCTCCACTTCGGCCCCCAACTGCTCGATCACCTTGAGGTCTGGCCCGGCGATCTTGATGCCCACCGGCGACTTGATGCCGGTGGCGAGCATGTCGATGCGGTTGCGTATGGGGTTGACCCAGACATTGCCCATGCCGGGAATCTTGAGTGCTGCATCCATCTCTTCGATCAGCTTCTCGGTCGTCATGCCCGCACGCCACTCGCTCTGGTCTTTCAGCTGCACTGTGGTTTCCACCATCTCCAGTGGCGCGGGATCGGTGGCGGTTTCCGCACGGCCGATCTTGCCGAACACGCGCTTCACTTCGGGGAAAGTTTTCAGGATGCGGTCCGTCTGCTGGAGGATTTCCGCACCCTTGCCGACGGCCAGCCCTGGCAACGCGGTGGGCATGTAAAGCAGATCACCCTCATCCAGCGGCGGCATGAACTCGCTGCCGAGCTGGGTCGCGGGCCAGACCGACAGCACCATCGCCATCACTGCAATCACCAGCGTCATGCGGGGATGCCGCAGCACGGCGTGGATGCCGGGGCGGTAGATATGGATGAGGAAGCGGTTGATGGGGTTCTTCTGCTCGTCCTGAATCCTGCCCTTGATGAACCACACCATCAGCACAGGGATCAACGTCACCGACAGGCCAGCTGCTGCCGCCATCGCATAGGTCTTGGTGTAGGCCAGCGGTGCGAACAAGCGACCCTCCTGCGCTTGCAGGGTGAACACCGGCACGAAGCTGAGCGTGATGATCAACAGCGAGAAAAACAGCGCCGGGCCGACTTCGGCGGCGGCGTTGGCCATCACCTGCAAGCGTTCCGCGCCTTCGGGGTCCCGGCCCTCGTGATCGTGCCGCCAGTGTTCGAGCTTCTTGTGCGCGTTCTCGATCATCACCACCGCCGCATCCACCATCGCGCCGATGGCGATGGCGATGCCGCCCAGCGACATGATGTTGGCGTTGATGCCCTGCGCCTTCATGACCGCAAAGGCCATGAGAATGCCCAGCGGCAAGGTGAGGATGGCGACCAGCGCCGAGCGCAGGTGGAACAGGAACAGCACGCACACCACCGCCACGACGATGAACTCCTCCACCAGCTTGGTCGTGAGGTTGCTGACCGCGCGATTGATGAGCAGCGAGCGGTCGTAGGTCTCGACGATCTCGACACCTTTCGGCAGGCTGGCCTTGAGGGTTTCGAGCTTGGCCTTGACTGCGGTGATGGTGGTGGCGGCGTTGGCACCGGAACGCAGCACGATGACGCCGCCGACCACTTCACCCTCGCCATCCAGTTCGGCGATGCCGCGCCGGGTTTCGGGGCCGATCTGCACCGTTGCCACGTCCCGCAGCAGCACCGGCGTGCCGTTGTCGCCGAGAGCGACCGGGATGCTGCGAAAGTCATCCAGCGTTTTTAGATAGCCGCGCGCACGCACCATGTATTCGGCCTCGGCCAGCTCCAGCACCGAGCCGCCGGTCTCGGCATTGGCGTCCTGCACGGCCCGCATCACCGTCTCCACCGGCAGCTTGAAGGCGCGCAGGCGATCCGGGTCGAGCACGATCTGATACTGCTTGTTGAAGCCGCCCAGCGTGGCGACTTCAGCCACATTCGGCACCGTCTTCAGCTCGTATTTCAGAAACCAGTCCTGCAAGGCGCGCAGCTGACTGATGTCATTGCCGCCGGTGCGATCCACCAGCGCGTATTCGTAAATCCAGCCCACACCCGTGGCATCGGGGCCGAGTGCGGCACGCGCATTGGCGGGCAGGCGACCCTGCACCTGAGAGAGATATTCCAGCACCCGCGAGCGCGCCCAATACAGATCAGTGCCGTCCTCGAACAGGATGTAGACGAAGCTCTCACCGAACAGTGAGTAGCCACGCACCGTCTTGGCGTAGGGCACCGAGAGCATGGTGGTGGTGAGGGGATACGTGACCTGGTCCTCCACAACCTGCGGCGCCTGGCCGGGATAAGTGGTGCGGATGATGACCTGGGTGTCGCTCAAATCTGGGAGCGCGTCGAGCGGCGTGGTGTACGCCGAGTAGCTACCCCAGGCCGTCATCATCACCGCAGCCATCAGCACCAGAAAGCGGTTTTGGATGCTCCAATGGATGAGGCGGGCGATCACGGCGCTTTCTCCTTCATGCCGTCCATGTTCTGCATGTCATCCAGGTGCATGCCTTTCATATCGCCCATGTCTTCCATTGCGGGCTTCATGCTGCTCTCGGCCATGCCATCCATCGACGTCATGCCCGACATCCCCTGGGCCATGCCCGCGCCTTGGCCCATGCGCTGGTAGGCCCCAACAAGGCTCGCTTCGGAGTCGATCAGGAACTGCCCGGAGACGACGACGCTCTGGCCGGCTTCGAGCCCCGACAAGATCATCGTCTCGCCATTGCGCTCCGGCCCGGCCTCGACGTGTGCAGGGCGATAGCGCCCCTCGGCTTCGGCCACCATCACCACCGTGCGTTCGCCAGTGCGGATTACGGCCTCGGTTGGCACCAGCACCACTTCCTTCTGCCCGCCGCCAAACAGCGTCACGTCGGCAAACATGCCGGGGCGCAAGGCACCGTCGGCGTTGTCGAACACCAGGCGCGCACGCAAGGTTCGGGTGCCCATATCGAGTTGGGGATAGAGGTAATCGACCGTGCCTTCAAACACTTTTCCGGGAAGCGATTTCAGCCGTGCCTCGGCGCTCTTGCCCTCAGTGATCCAGCCCGCTTGCGATTCGGGGATTTCGACGTTGAGCCAGACCTGCGAGAGATCGGCGATCTTCATCAGCGCCATGCCGGGTGCGAGCTGTGCGCCCTCGCGGGCCATTAGCTCCAGCACGAAGCCACTGGCCGGAGCAAAGACGCCCGACTGACTGCCGCCGCCAGCGCCGCCACCGAGTAGGCGCAGGCGCTGCTGGCTGGCTTGCGTGAGGGCGACGTCGCCAGACTGCTGTGCGAGCTTCAGCTCCTGCCGTGCGGCGAACAGATCAGGGGAATAGAGCCCCGCCAGACGCTGACCCTTCTTAACCACATCACCCTCGGCCCGCACGTCGAGCTTTTCGATCCAGCCTGCCGTGCGGGATTCAACGGTGACGATACGGCGCTCGTCCAGTGCCACGCTGCCCACCGCTTCGATGCGCTGCCAAAACGTGCCGGTCTTCACCTCGGCAACCCGCATGCCGAGGTTCTGCGCCATACGCGGATCAATCTGCACCACGGTCCCGCCGCCCATGCCCATGCCGCCAGCCTCATCGGCATATTTGGGCACCAGCTGCATGTCCATGAACGGCGATTTGCCGGGCTTGTCGAAGTGCTGCGTCGGCACCATCGGGTCATACCAATAGAGCGGCGCCTTCTCGCCGCCCGCCATTGTCATGCCGTCCATGTCATCGCTCATCGAGGCGGCAGGAGCTTCCTGACGTTTGGTGAGCTTCATGCCGCAGATCGGGCAGCTGCCGGGTTCACCCTGTTTCACTTGCGGGTGCATCGCGCAGGTGTAGTAGGTCTTGCCTGCTGCATCCATGCGCTTTTCAAGCTTGTGTTTATGGGGCGCATCCGGCTGCGCCAGCCACCAGCCGCCACCTGCGGCGGCAAGGGCAATCACGCTCAATACAACAATATTTTTGGTTTTCATGAGGGTCTTCCGAAATAGGGTGCGAAGTAGCGCAGCTGCACTTGGTGCTTGGCGCTATCGAGTTGCAGGTCGAGCTTCTGCATGGCGATGTCGAGCGCCATGCGGCGGGCATCCAGCACGTCCTTGAGCAGGCCGCTGCCCGCGCCGTAGCTCGATAGCGCGGCCTCGATGCGAGCTTTCGACTGCGGAAGCAGGCTCTCGTCGTAGCGAGTCAGACGCGCTTGTAGGCGTTGCCAGTCATCCGCGTTCATTCGGATTTCGGCGACGTGCTCGCGCAGTGCATCGTCGAGTCGGGCCTGCTGTGCAGCCTGCAGCGCCACGGCTGACGACAGTTGCTTGTCTTGCCGATTGGCCGAAAACACCGGCAAGCCAATCTCGAACTGGAGCTGGGCGTAGTCGGCAAAGGCGGGCCGATGGCCATAGCCCAGGCTCACCGCCCAGTCGGGGCGGTAGTCCTGCCGCGCGAGGCCGATGTCAGTCTCTGCCACCGCGACCTTCTTGGCTTCAGCCAGGAAGTGCGGATGCGTCTTGAGCGCGGCAATCAGCGCAGGCGCATCGGGCGTGCGATCTTCGGGCAGGTCCGGGCAGAGCGGGTTGAAGGCCGCATCGCCGATCCACCGCGCGAGATTGTTGCGGTAGTGGCGCGCACTTTGCGCGAAGCCATCGCGCTGGTCGCGCAGCGATTCCACCGCCACCCGCGTCGCCAGCACCTCGGCCTGCGTTGCGCGATTGGCGCTGTAGGCGATGGTGGCAGCCTGCACCTGGCGCTCAGCTTCGACAAGGCTGGCCTTGGTCAGGCGCAGGGACTCTTCGGCCTTCCATACCTCCAGCCACGCGAGGCCAGTCTCGCGGGCAATCGTGCGCTCGGCGGCACTGCGTTCGGCATCGAAAGTCTCGGCCTCGTGCTCGGCCCTCTCGCGCCGTAAGGCGCGCTTCGCAGCACGGGGAAAAGCCTGGCGCACACCGGCCATGATCTGCGTATCGGACTCCTTGCGCAGGGTGAAGCGGTCGCGGCCTTCGAGCGTCAGGTCGCTGATGCCGACGTTGAGTGTGGGATCTGGAAGCTGCGCTGCGGCGATGGCGCGCTCGCGGGCGGCTTCGGCTTCGGCGTCGAACGCCTCCAGCTGCGGCTGCTTCTGGATGGCGAGCTCGGCGGCATCGTCGAGACTCAGTGCCACCAGGGCATCAGTCGATGGCGTGGATTCAGCCGCTTGCGCAGCTAGCAGCCACAGGCTGATGGCCATGACGCAAAAAGTCTTGGGGAGGTTCATCGGGTTCTCCGGGATTAAGGCCCTGCGCGGCAATTGCCGCGCAGGGCAGAAGCATCAGCGAAGAACAGGAACCATATTGCGCGGGCCAACCCCGCGCGTAGCCATCTCAGCCAGCACTGCTTGAGGCGGCGCAGCGGATGCGATTGGGGAAGGGATGGTGCCGCGCGGGCCGTAGAACGGCGCACCCAAGTGACGCTGCGGAGCCTGAGCCGAACTGGTCGCGGCGGGAGATGTGCCGGGCGTCCAAGACAGATCAGTGGGGCGTGCGTGGGCGCTGTCAGCAAAACCAGCCGTAAACACGGCAACAGTAAGAACACGGGTAATGCGGGGAATTGAAGTCGACATGGCGAGCCTCTCAAATGACGAAGGAAGGTGCAGCCGGATGGCGGCACAGGTCATCAGCCATCACCAGCGCAGGGCGCGGTGATGGGCGGCACTTAAAGCCGCAGGCGAGAGGTCGCTAGATACGTTCGGGTACCGGCACCCGGCGGTCCACGGGCGGGCGGTGGCAGGCTGATGTAGCTCGCAACCTGCTCGCTGATCGTCCAAGGCACGGTGGGTGCAAGGACAGCAACCGGCATGTCCAAGGCCGGTGATGCCGGCGTGACGGCAGGCTGGTGCTGATCAATCGAAGCCGAGGCGGTGACATCGCAGCACGAGCTTTCCTCCGCTGCGCTGGCATGGGCCTGGTCAAGCTCTGCGGTGGGCTTGGCCTCGTGCTTGTCCTTGTCCTTGCAGCAACAGAAGGCGCGCACGAGAGCCTGCTGATCCATCTGGCACGCATAGCTCGTCGTGACCCACGACAGGCTGATGGCGAGAACAATGGAAAGAAGAGTGCGCATAAGTGGTCGTCTCTGAAGAATTCAGTTTTCACGCAGCACTGAGCACGAGGCCTGTATTTT
>JAZKHC010000039.1:0-86236 GCA_040385605.1 Pseudomonadota bacterium | reverse complement strand
TTCTCGTGCGCCATCGAGATGTAGACGACGGTGAGCACCATGAAGATGAAGGCCTGCAGGCCGATGATCAGAATGTGGAAGATCGCCCAGCCCGCGTTGAGCAGCACGGCCGGAATGAAGGCGAGCGTCGATGCGGCCATGAGGCCTGCAATGAGCATGAACACCAACTCGCCCGCATACATGTTGCCGAACAGTCGCATGCCGAGTGAGACCGGCTTGGCGAGGTATTCGACCACGTTCAGGAAGAAGTTGGGGATGGCGAGCAAAAGCTTGCCGACGATGCCGTGGGCATGGAAGGGCGCGGTGAACAGCTCCGCCACGAAGCCCAGACCGCCTTTGATCTTGATCGAGTAGTAGATGATGAGTGCGAAGATGACCAGCGCCATTGCGAACGTGGTGTTGATGTCGGCCGTCGGCACGGCGCGGAAGTAGAAGTGATGCGCCGTCTCATGGCCCCAGATGTTGGTGACGATGCCGGCGATGAGATCCAGCGGCAGCAAGTCCATGGCGTTCATCACGAACACCCACAGGAAGATGGTGAGTGCGAGCGGCGCGATGAAGCGGCGGTCGCCGTGGAAGCTGTCTTTGACCTGGCCTTCGACGAACTCGATGGCGAGCTCCACGAAGGCCTGCGTGCGGGTGGGCACGCCGGCCGAGGCCTTGCGTGCGACGCTCCAGAACCAGCCCAGCACCAGCGCGCCGGTCAGGAAGCCGACGATGAGCGAGTCGATGTTGAACATGTAGCCGCCCACTTCCTGCACGTTGTGCTGGAGGTGATGCTGGATGTATTCGGTGAGACCGCCACCCTTGGCTTCTGTCGCTGCTTCGCTGCTCACGATGTCGATGTGCCTGTTGAGGTCATGCGTAAATTAAACAGTGTTGAGACCAGCCCTGCGATGACCCCGCAGGTAAAAGCCGCTGGCGGCAACCCCCCTTGACTGAGCGCCAGTGCCGCGCCGCCCATCACCACAATCCATTTCAGCGCCGAAGTGATGGCCAGGCGGATCAACACCCGCCCCGCATTCAACGACCGCGCCCTTGCATAAAAACCGCTGGAGACGAGCGTGGCGATTGCGATGAGCAAGGCACCCGCTGCGAACCCTTTGGCACTGGCGAAACCCGCCAGGATGAATGCCGCCACCGCGCCCACGAACCCGATGATGAGTGGCGCGATTGACAGTCTGGCGACAAGGCGGAAATCCATTTAGCTTTTTGCCCGTCTGCTGGACGTTGTGCAGTGCATCAATCTCGACGATTGTAAACGCCGCACCCGCTTTTCATCAAGGGGAAGTGACGCGCAACAGTGCGCATCGCGCACCGATTGGGTGCCATCCCCCTGTTTAGCGACCCATGACCTTGGCCGACATCCTCGCCATGAAGCTGCGGCTGAGGAAGCGCGGCAGCTGTGCCAGCGCCAGATTGGGCGCGCCGGGGATGCACACCGGGCGGCCGGCTTCGAGGGCTGCAAGAGCAGCTTCGACCACCGGACGCGGCTGCATCATCAGGCCCTTGGGCACGGTCTTGCGCAGCTTGGGCGCGCCGGTGGCCTCGAAGAAGGGCGTATCGACCGGGCCGGGGCAGAGGGCCGTCACCTTCACGCCTGCGCCGCGCACTTCGGCCCAGAGTGCTTCGGTGAACGACAGCACGAAGGCCTTGGTCGCCCCGTAGATCGCCATGTGCGGCAGCGGCTGGAAAGCCGCGACCGAGGCGACGTTGAGAATGCCGCCGCTTTTGCGGGCGAGCATGGCGGGCAGAAAGGCGTGGGCGAGATCGACCAGCGCCGTGCAGTTGAGCGCGATCATTTCGGCATCGCGGGCCGCACTCTGCCTGGCGAAGGCACCGGCCGCGCCGAAACCCGCGTTGTTGATGAGCAGGTCCACGTCGAGCTTGAGGCTCGCGACCTTCTGCGCCAGGGCGCTGCCACTGTTGGGAAGGCCCAGGTCCGCCGTGATGACGGCAACGCTGCGGCCTGTTGCGGCGGTGATCTTCGCCGCCAGGGCATCGAGCTTGTCCTTGCTGCGGGCGACGAGGATCAGGTCATGACCGCGCTCGGCGAGCACCTCGGCAAAGGTCGCACCGATGCCGGTGGAGGCACCTGTAATCAGGGCAGTGGTCATGGCGTGGGTCGGGTTAGCGCAGCGCCGCGAGCACGCGGTCGAGATCGGATTTCGATTTGAACGCAAAGGTCAGCGTGCCCGCACCCTTGTCGGACTGCTTCAGCTTCACGCCTAAGCCCCACTTGCTGGCCAGTTCCATTTCGAGCGGCGCGGGCGTGGCGGACTTGCCGGCCGACACCTTCGGCTCGGCGTGAATCATGGCTTCGAGCTGACGCACCGAAAGC
The DNA here is from genome assembly GCA_040385605.1 of Pseudomonadota bacterium. Taxonomy (GTDB): domain Bacteria; phylum Pseudomonadota; class Gammaproteobacteria; order Nevskiales; family Nevskiaceae; genus Stagnimonas. The sequence goes on along the minus strand of JAZKHC010000039.1, from coordinate 83,895 downwards.
TGCTGCTGCACAACCAGCTTGGCGAGCGATATCTGGCGCGCGCCTTCGACCCCAAGCAGCACCTTGGCGTGGCCGAAGGAGAGCTGGCCGCTGCGCAGCAGCGCCTGCGGCTCCGCTTCGAGATCCATCAGGCGCAGCAGATTACTCACCGCCGCGCGCGACTTGCCGACCGCGACCGCGCAGCCTTCGTGCGTCAGGCCGCATTCGTCCACGAGCTTCTTCAGCGCCTCGGCTTCTTCGAGCGCGTTCAAGTCAGCACGCTGGATGTTCTCCACCAGCGCAATCGCCATCGCCGCGCGCTCGTCGAGCTGGCGGATGACGACCGGAATGGTGCTGAGGCCTGCCGCTTGTGCTGCGCGCCAGCGGCGCTCACCAGCGACGATCTCGTAGTGATCGACACTCAGCTGCCGCGCGATGATCGGCTGCACCACGCCCTGCGCCTTGATCGAAGCCGTCAGCTCGGCCAAGGCTGCTTCATCGAAATGGCGGCGCGGCTGGTGCTTGCCCGCGACCAGCTGGGCGAGCGGCAGCTCTTGCAGCGCGTCGGCCGAATCAGATTCAGTCGAGGGCGAGGCCGACCCCAGAAGTGCATCGAGTCCACGGCCGAGGCCGCGCTTTTTGACAGACATATCTAGTCCTGGCCCAGCTTGAGTTGGCCGCCATCATGCCGCCGCAGCACTTCGCCAGCCAGTGCAAGATAGGCCTTGGCTCCGGCGGATTGCGGGTCGTAGCTGATGATTGGCTGGCCGAAACTCGGCGCCTCCGCGAGCCGCACATTGCGCGGGATCACCGTGCGATAGACCTTGTCGCCGTAGTGCTGCGTGAGCTGCGCCGACACATCGTTGGAGAGATTGTTGCGCGGGTCGAACATCGTCCGCAGCACGCCTTCGATCTCCAACTTGGCGTTGATCGCCTTGCGAATCTTGCCGATGGTGTCGGAAAGCGCGGCAAGCCCTTCCAGCGCGTAGTACTCGCACTGCATGGGGATCAGCACACCGTCGGCGGCGACCAGCGCATTCACCGTCAGCTTCGAGAGCGCGGGCGGGCAGTCGATCAGCACATAGTCGAACTGGTCGGCAATATCAGCGAGCACGCCCTTGAGCGCGAAGTCGCCCACCGGCATCTCGCGCAGCTTGATCTCCGCCTCGGTCATGTCGCCGTTGGCGGGCAGCACCCAGAGGTTGCTCTGGCCAATGTGGTGAATGGTTTGTGCGGGCGTGGCTTTTTCCAGCAGCACGTCGCGGGCGGTGAGTTGCAGGCTGTTCTTGTCGATGCCCACACCCATCGTCGCGTTGCCCTGCGAGTCGAGGTCCACCAGCAGCACGCGGCGCTTGGCGGCGGCGAGGCTGGCGGCGAGATTGACGGCGGTGGTGGTCTTGCCCACCCCGCCCTTCTGGTTGGCGACTGCGATGATCTTGGTCATACCCTTTTCTTTGCGATCACGGCGTGTCGCGCTTCCTTGAGTCCCGGCACGCTAAGAGCGCGTGTCTCGATGAGTTCGACGTCGGGCGGGATGCCCGCCAGCTCGTCGGCCGTTAGTTTGCCCTTCATCGCCACCCACTGCCCATCGGGGGCCAATAAATGACGGGTCAGGGTGAAGAAGTCGGCCAGGCTGGCGAAGGCGCGGCTGGTGATGGTGTCGAATTGCAGGGTCGCGGGCAGGTCTTCGACGCGGCCTTCCAGCGGCTCGAAATTGGTGAGGGACAAGGCGCGCTGCGCGTGGCGCATGAAGCGCACCTTCTTGCCGACGCTGTCGATGCCCGTCAGATGCAATTCAGGGGCGACGATGGCGATCGGGATACAGGGCAGGCCCGCGCCCGCGCCGACATCCAAGATGCGGGGTATGGGGGTCGGGGTACGGGGTACGCTGGCTTGCCCTGCCCCCCATCCCCCGTCCCATGACACCGCTTCTTGCTTTCGCAACAGCGGCAAGACGGCGAGCGAGTCCAGCAAGTGCCGCGTGACCATCTCCTTCGGGTCGCGGATCGCCGTGAGGTTGTAGGTAAAGTTCCACTTCTCCAGCTCGGTCTGGAAGGCCAGCAGGCGTGGCACCGCCTCCAGCGGCAGGCGCAGGGCCTTCAGGCCCGCAGTGAGTGTGGGTTCGAGGTCGTGGGGAGTGGAGCGGGCCATGGGGAGGCGGATTTTATCGGTTCAGCTGTGCAAGCCGGGCATATCATCCGAGGCAGGAGAAACCAGAACCACAAAAATGATGGCCTGCCCGACCTGCTCTGCCGAAAACCCCGAAGCGGCGCGCTTCTGCAATCAGTGCGGAGCGCGGCTGGATGGCGCAGCCGCCAGCCCCGTCCGCCCGAGTTACACACCGCGGCATCTTGCCGATCGCATCCTCAAGGAACGCAGCGCCCTGCGCGGCGAGCGCAAACGGGTGACGGTGCTGTTCTGCGACATCAAGGGCTCGACCCGCCTCGCCCAGCAGGCCGGGGCCGAGGCTTGGCACGGCATTCTCGATCGCTTCTTCGGCCTGCTCGGCAGCGCAGTGCACCGCTACGAGGGCACGGTCAACCAGTACACCGGCGACGGCATCATGGCCCTGTTCGGCGCGCCGATCGCGCTCGAAGACCACGCCCAGCGCGCCTGCTTCGCGGCACTGGAGATGCAGCGGGAACTGCGCCGTTTCGCCGACGAGCTGCGCCTCTCGCAGGGCCTCAACCTCACTTTAAGAGTCGGCCTCAACAGTGGCGAAGTCATCGTCGGCACCATCGGAGACGACCTGCGCATGGACTACACCGCGCAGGGCCACACCGTGAACCTCGCTGCGCGCATGGAGCACATCTGCGAGCCGGGCCGGGTGTATCTCAGCCGCGACACCGCGCGCCTGGTCGAAGGCTACTTCGCTCTGCGCAGCCTCGGCCGCATGCAGGTGGAGGGCATCGACGACGCCGTCGAGGTGTTCGATCTCGAAGGCACCGGCACCATCAGCACGCGGCTCGACCGCTCGCTCGCTCGCGGCAGCTCGCCCTTCATTGGCCGTGAGGCCGAAACCGCCACCCTGCTTGCCGCGCTCGAAAAAGTGCGGGCTGGCTACGGCCAGGTCGTGGCCGTGGTCGGCGAGGCCGGCATCGGCAAGTCCCGGCTCTGCCACGAGTTCCTGCAGGCCTGCGGCGAAGGCGGCTTCGAGGTGCATCGCGCCACCGGCGTGCCGTATGCGGCAGCCCTCCCCCTGCACCCGGTGCGCGCGTTGGCACTCTCGCGCATGGGGCTGGCGGGGCGCAGCAACCCGGGCGAAATTCGCCGGCTGGTGGCCGGCACCCTGCTGCTCGAACACCCCGAGCACGCCGCCGCCCTGCCCGCCATCTTCGATTTTCTCGGTGCTGGTGAAGCGGGCAACGCCGCGCCAGACCAGGCGGTGATGACGCGCGCCAAGCTGTTCGAGCTGCTCGCGCACTTTCTGCCCTGCCCGCGCGAAAAGCCGCTGGTGCTGCTGATCGAGGACCTGCACTTTCTCGATGCCGCCAGCGAGGAATTCCTCGCCAGCCTCGCCCAGGGCGTACGCGGCCATCGCGCCCTGCTGCTGCTCAACCATCGGCCCGAATACCCGGCTGACTGGCTGCAAAGGCATCTGGATGCCCGCATCGCCGTCACCGCCCTCGATGCACAGCAGTTAGGCCAGCTGGCGCGCACGCGGCTGGGCGGCGACGCCAGCGTCGCGGCACTCGCGGCCGAGATCGGCGCGCGCGCCGGTGGCAATCCCTTCTTCGTCGAGGAGGCCGTGCAGGCACTTGCCGATGCACAGCACCTGCAAGGGGCGCCAGGCGCATATCAACTGCGGCAGACGATCCGCCAGTGGCCGATCCCCGACACCGTCCATGCCCTGCTCGCGGCTCGCATCGACCGCCTGCCCGCGCCGCGTAAATCCCTGCTGCAAAGTGCTGCGATCATCGGCGAGGCCTTTGCCCCCGCCACGCTGGCTGGCCTCGCCGAGCGTGAGCCGCTGGCCTGCGCCGAGGACCTGCGCAGCCTCGATGCGGCCGGCTTCCTGTTCGGCACGGCAAATGGCGACGAGTACGATTTTCGCCACCCGCTGATGCGCGAGGTGGCCGATGGCCTGCAACTGGAATCACAAAGGGCGCAGAGCCACGCGCGGATGGCGGCAACACTCGAAGCCGGGCACCCGCCGGATGCCCACGGCGGCAACGCGGCTGCGGTGCGCATCGCCCACCACTGGCAGCAGGCCGGCGAATGGGCGAAGGCCGCGGAATGGAACCTGCACGCGGCGCGCTGGGCCGGCACGCGCGACATGCGCATCACCATCGAGCAGTTCAGGTTGGCACTTGCCAATCTGGAACGCGCGCCCCGCACGGTGCCCGTGCTGCGGCTTTGCATTGCCGCCCGTGCGGGGCTGATCCGCATGGCGCAGTTCACGCCGGTGCCGCTGGCAGATGTCGAACGCGCCTACGCCGAGGGCCGCGCACTGGCGGCGGAGATCGGCGATGTCGCGGGCGAGGCGGAGCTGATCATCAGCTACGGCAACGAGCAACTGCACCGCAGCAACGCGCTCGGTGCGGTGAGCCTGCACGCCGAGGCGGTCGCGCTCTGCATGGGCCATTGCCAGGGTGTGATGGTGCGGCGCTTCCGGCTCGGCATTCTGCTCAGCCATTTTTCGGCCGGCTTGCCACGCGAGGGCGTCGCACTGGTGGACCAGGCCGACGGCGGCCAGTGGCGGCGTGATGCCATCGGCGAGGACAACTTCGTCTCGCGCGCCTTCCATGCCCTGATGCTGGCTTGGCAGGGCGAGCTGTCAGAGGCACGTCAGCAGCTCAGCGCCGCACTCGACTACGCCACGCCAGACGGCCGCGACGCGAGCTGGATGCACGCCTTCATGGTCGACCTCGCCTGGTTCGACGACGACCGTAGCAACGTGCTGCACCACGCGCGCCTCGCCATGGAGCGCGCGGAGGAAAGCGGCAGCGTCTACTTCCAGGTCATCGCCGGGCGCGCGCAGGCGATTGCCCTGTGCATGAACCAGCGGCCGCTGGAGGCCATCGCCCTGCTTGAAAGCCTCATCCCCCTCACCGCCGCCGAGGGCATCGCGCACCAGTTCGAGGCCAACCATCTCGCGGCCCTCGCACAGGCCTACGAAGCGGCCGGGCGCTACGAGGCTGCACGCCGCACCGCCGAGGCTGCCGTCACCAGCGCGCAGGGCTCGGGCTCGCAGGTGTGGGAGATCAACGCCTGGCTGGTGCTGCTCGCGTTGCCAGACACTGTGATCGCCCCCGTCCGTGCCGCCGCTGGTGTGGCGCGGCTGGGGCAGCTCATCAGCAGCTCGGGTGCTGCCGCCTACCTGCCCTGGTGGCAGCGCGCCGAAGCCCGCTGGATCGCCAACACGGCACGGGTTTTGGATCGGGCTTAGTCTTCGTCATCAAAAAATCGCAGGGAGCGACATGAAGCCAGACATCCGCATCATCGTGAGCAGCGCCTTGGCACTGGGCCTGCTGGCCGGTTGCAAGGACGACAAACCCGAAGCCCCGCCACCACCCTTCGCCAGCAGCTACATCGCGCCATCGGCAGCACCCATCCTCATCCAGAACGCCACCGTGCTCACCGGCACCGGCGTGCAGCTCGACGACGCCGACGTGCTGATCCAGAACGGAAAAATTTCAGCGGTACGCAAGGATGCCGGCACGGTGCCGGGCGCGACCGTCATCGACGCCAAGGGCCGCTACGTCACGCCGGGGATCATCGACGCGCACTCGCACCTCGGCGTGTATGCCAGCCCGAGCGTGTGGGCGCACAGCGACGGCAACGAAGCCACCGCGCCGACCACGGCGGAGGTCTGGAGCGAGCATTCCGTGTGGCCGCAGGACCCTGGCTTCGAGACGGCACGCGCCGGTGGTGTGACCAGCATGCTGATCTTGCCCGGCTCCGCCAATCTCATCGGTGGCCGCGCGGTGGTGCTCAAGAATGTGCCTGCCATTACCTACCAGGACATGAAGTTTCCGGGCGCACCCCATTCGCTGAAAATGGCTTGCGGCGAAAACCCCAAGCGCGTCTATGGCCGCGACGGCAAGAAGGCCCCCAGCACCCGCATGGGCAATGTCGCGGGCTACCGCGCCGCGTTTGCCAAGGCCAAGGAATACCAAAAGAAAATGGACGAGGGCAAGGTCGAGACCCGCGACCTTGCCATGGAGACCCTGGTCGGCGTGCTCAAGGGCGAAATCCTGGTGCAGAACCATTGCTACCGCGCCGACGAGATGGCGGTGATGCTCGATGTGGCCAAGGAGTTCGGCTACAGGATCAGCGCGTTTCATCACGCAGTGGAGGCCTACAAGATCGCCGACCTGCTCGCCGCCAATGGGGTGTGCGGCGCGCTGTGGGCAGACTGGTGGGGCTTCAAGCTCGAAGCTTTCGATGGCATCCGCGAGAACATCGCGCTGGTCGATGCCGGACGCGCCAAGGACAAGGACAGCAAGGAGCTCAAAGGTTGCGCGATCGTCCACAGCGATGACCAGTACGGCATCCAGCGTCTCAACCAGGAAGCAGCGAAGGCGATGGCCGCCGGTCGGCGCATGGGCCTGAAGATCAGCGATGCCGATGCCATGTCCTGGCTGAGCACCAACCCGGCCAAGGCCATCGGCATTCTCGACCAGACCGGCACGCTGGAGCCGGGCAAGAATGCCGACGTGGTGATCTGGAACGGCACGCCGTTTTCGAGCTACGCCCTTGCCGACATGGTGTTCGTCGATGGCGTGATGCAATACGACCGCAGCAGCCCGAAAGTGGCAGACAGCGACTTCCTGCTCGGCCTCGAACCACCCGAATCCAAAGCCGCCACCCAGGAGCCACAGCCATGAGCGCCATGCCAATCCGCAGCTTTTGCCTCTGCGCCGCATTGGTTGCGGGCAGCGCGCAGGCTGCCACCCTTGCACTGACGCACGCGCGCATCCACACCCTGAGCCCCAGCGGCACGCTGGAGGACGCAACCCTGCTGCTGCGCGACGGCGTGATCGAGGCCATCGGCACCGGCATCGCGGTGCCCGATGACGCCAAGGTGATCGACACCAAGGGCGCGGTCATCACCCCGGGCCTGTTCGATGCCTACACCCACATCGGCCTCGACGAGATCGACGGGGTGGAAGAGACCGTCGATATCGGCAGCAACAACCCGCGCTATTCCGCGGCGCTGGATGTGGTGGATGGCCTCAACCCGCGCTCGGTGCTGGTGCCGGTGAACCGCATCGAGGGCCTGACCCAGGCCATGAGCGCTCCGGCCTCGGGCCCCGAAGGTCCGTTGTTTGCGGGGCGGGGCGCGGTGATCAACCTCGGCACGCTGGATGCCTTCGTCGCCCGGCCGCAGGCGGCGATGTTCCTGAGCCTCGGCGAGGCCGGTGCCGCGCGCATCAAGGGCGGGCGGCCGGCCCTGCTGCTGGCCTTGCGCGAGGCTTTGGAGGAAGTGAAAAGTCTCGGCAGCAGCAACCCGGTGCAGCGCGCCGCACAGCTGGGCGCGCTCGATGCCGAGGCGCTCAAGCCGGTGCTTGTGGGCGAGATGCCGCTGGTGGCGGAGGTCAACCGTGCGGCGGATATCCGCGTGCTGCTGCAACTCGCCGAGGACTACGGCCTCAAGCTCATCCTGCGCGGGGCGGCCGAGGCGCATCTGGTCGCGGCCGAACTGGCGGCACGGCAGGTGCCGGTGATTCTCGACCCGACGCTGAACCTGCCGCAGAACTTCGAGGCGCTGGCGGCACGCGCCGATGCGGCGGCGATCCTGCACAAGGCCGGTGTGCGCATCGCGTTTTCCAGCGAGGGCAGCGGCTATGGCAGCCACAACAGCCGCAACCTCCGCCAGCTGGCCGGCAATGCCGTGGCGCATGGCCTGCCCTGGAACGCGGCACTCGCCGCCATCACCCTCAACCCGGCCGCGATCTACGGGCTTGACTCCACGCTCGGCAGCCTCGAAACCGGCCGCCAGGCGAGCTTCGTGGTGTGGGATGGCGACCCGCTGGAAGTGACCAGTTCAGCCGTGCAGGTGTTCGCCGCCGGGCGCGCCGTGCCGATGCAGAGCCGCCAGACGCTGCTGCGCGACCGCTACCAGCAGCGTCGCCAGCCCGCACCACCGGCCGCTCCCGCCAAGCGCCCATGAGTGCACCGGCCCTGATGCTGGCCCTGCCCGCCTATGGTGGGCAGGTGACGACGGTGTTCATGGAATCGCTGCTGCGCTTCGCGGAGATGGCGCGCGCCAGTGGCATTGCCATCACCCTGAAAATCCTCTCGCAGGAAAGCCTGATCCCGCGCGGCCGCAACACCCTGGTCGCGGAGTTTCTGGGGCGGCCAGAGCTGACGCACCTGCTCTTCATCGACGCCGACATCGGTTTCGACCCACGCGGCATCCTGCGCATGCTGGCCTTCGACAAGCCGCTGATTGGCGGCGCCTACGCGAAGAAGGGCATCGACTGGACGCGTGTGCATGCCGCTGCCACCAGTGGCAAGCCGCCCGAAGCACTGGCACAGGCAGGCCTCGACTACGCGCTGAACCTCATCGACGAAGACCTCGCTGCCAAGGGCAACATCCCAGTCACCCAGGGCTTCGTGCGCGTCAGCAAGTGCGGCACCGGCATCATGCTGATCCGCCGCGAGGTGCTGACCACGATGGCTGCACGGCACCCCGAGCTGCGCTACGAGAACGACATCGCGGGTTACGACAACGAGTTCACGCGCGGCAACTTCTGGGGTTTCTTCGACACCCTGCACCACCCGGTCACGCGCCGCTATCTGAGCGAGGACTACGCCTTCTGCCACCGCTGGACCAACGACTGCGGCGGCGAGATCTGGATGGATGTGGAGAGTGTCGTCAGCCACCACGGCAGCTATGGCTATCGCGGCAGTTTTCTCTCGGTGGTGCCGTTCACGCCGGATGCGGTCTGATTCAGCGGTAGGCGTTGCCCATGTGCATCAGCAATCTTTAAGCGGCATGTCGCCGAACTAGGATTATTGCAATGGCGACCAAATGAAGAAGCACAGCGACTGACTCCAGGATGCCGATGGCCAATGCAACGCTGATGTTTTTGGACCAGTAAGCAAGGCCCGCAAGAGGTACACACGTTCCGGCAAGCGAAATCAACCAAAACAGAAGATTTCCATTCGTATCTGATTCGCGGGCCTTGCGCAGGAACGAGAAAGAGACGATGTAACCAGCAAGGAAACCAGCAATAACAGCGACGCCAACTGGATTTCTACGAATCCACGAAGGGATGTCACTGAGCATAAACATCAAGACTAGGATAGTGATCGCAAGAACCATGGAACTCGCAAGACAGGTCAACGCCCAGCGAGCCAAGGTTGCAATGACATCCGTTCTTGGCACTGGTCTCTCCATTGTGGCTGTCACCTAGTAAGCCTTCACCTTGATGCCGAACAGCAGGCCGAAATCCGGCGAGGCGTTCACGCTCGGGTCTTCGAGCACGGCAAGGTCGAACACCAGGCGCTTGTAGGGCAGTCGCAAACCGAAGGCGAGCGGCGCGCCGATGCGCGAGAGTGGGTCGAGCGCGGAATCCTTGTAGAGCTTGCTGTGGGCATTGATCTGCACCACGCCGTCGAGCGGGCCATAGATCGGCACGATCAGCACCGCGCCGATGAGGCCGACCACGGGCCGCTGCAAGTCTTCCAGCGGGCCGTCGGTGGTCGCGGCACTGACGCCGCCGGAGAGCAGCAGTGCGGCGCGGCGCGACTCGGTGAGCGGTAGCGAGTAGTCGAGCCAGAGCCCGCCGCCGGTGTGGCCGCCGGTGAGTTTTTTCTTGTCGCCGGTGGGCAGTTGCACGAGGCCGCGGAGAGTCCAGCGTTCGCTCAGTGCCACGCCCAGCCCCAGGCGCACATCGGCGAAGCCGGAACTGCCTTTATCGAGATCGAGCAGGGTCACGCCATCGCGCACGTAGCGGATGCGGTACTGGTCTTGCGGCAGGTCGTCGCGGTTGGCATTGGGCAGGCCGAAGATGCTGTGCCAGCTCTCGATGCCGGAGTCCATCACGCCGCCACCGGTGAACAGCAGCGGCACTTCGAGCGACCACTCCAGCGCATGGCCGAACACGGGTGCCAAGCCGGCGCGGTAGCGCAGGGCGAGGCGCTCAGATTCGCCATCGAGCGTGAGCTCCTCGAGCGTGGTGCTGCGCACGAAGAACTCGTTGGTCCAGTCCAGCGTGACGCTGTTGATGGACTCGTTCTGCGGCACCACCGCGCCCTGGCCCAGACCGGGCAGCGCGGCAAAGCGGGCGAGGCTGGACTGGTTGAAGGTCTCGTAACCCTCGGCTTGCGCCAGTGCGCTGAAGGCAAGGCTGGCGAGGGCAAAACAGATGCGAAGATTCATCCGTGAACTCGGTGATCGAATTACCAAAGGCTATCAGCCGCAACACTTCTGGCGATAGGTGAGCAGGGGGTGCAGTCGTTATCATCGCCCGCCGCGCTTTGCGGCTGAGTCTGCCCGCCATGAAACTCGTCACTGAAAATCTTCGCATCGCCTCGGTGAAACCCGTCGCCACACCGGCACAAGTGCAGGCCGAACTGCCGCTGCTCGAAGCCGCCGCCGCGACCGTGGCCCGCACCCGCGAGGCGATCCAGAACGTGCTCAACGGCACGGACGACCGCCTGCTGGTGATCGTCGGCCCCTGCTCGATTCATGACACCGCTGCCGCACTCGAATACGCCGACAAGCTCGCCCATGCGCGCGAGAAGCTCGACAAGGAACTCTTGATCGTGATGCGGGTGTACTTCGAGAAGCCGCGCACCACGGTGGGCTGGAAGGGCCTCATCAACGACCCGGATTTGAACGACAGCTACCAGATCGACCGCGGCCTGCGCGTGGCGCGCGAGCTGCTGCTCACGCTCAACACGCGCGGCATGCCGGCGGGCGTGGAGTTTCTCGACATCCTCACGCCGCAGTACATGGCGGACCTCGTCAGCTGGGGCGCCATCGGCGCACGCACCACCGAGAGCCAGCTGCACCGCGAGATGACCTCCGGCCTCTCCTGCCCGGTCGGCTTCAAGAACGGCACCGACGGCTCGGTGAAGATCGCGGTCGATGCCTGCCAGTCGGCCAGGCATTCGCACCGCTTTCTCTCGCTCACCCACGGCGGCCAGATCGCCATCTTCGAGACGCGCGGCAACCCCGACTGCCACGTGATCCTTCGCGGCGGCAGCAAGGGCACCAACTACGATGTCGCCAGCGTCGATGCCGCCTGTGGGGAACTCGCCAAGGCCAAGCTGCGCGAGCAGGTGATGATTGATTTTTCCCATGCCAACAGCCATAAGCAGCACGGCAAGCAGATCGAGGTCGGTGCCGACATCGCAGCGCGCATTGCCGCCGGCGAGCGCCGCGTGACTGGCGTGATGATCGAAAGCCATCTGGTCGAAGGCCGGCAGGACATCAAGCCCGATGTGCCGCTGCAATACGGCCAGAGCATTACCGATGCCTGCATCGACTGGGCCGCGACCGAAACGCTGCTGAACACCCTCGCGCAAGGCGTAGCGAGACGTCGCAGCTGAACAAGGCCCTGCGGTAGCGGCGGCATCCGCAGCGGGCGCAGAATCGTAGCTAACTCATCTTCTGCTGCGAGAGTCACCCAATGCCCTTTACCCCTGCTGTTTTCAAAGCCCTCGCGCTGCTGGCGCTGTCGGGCCTCGCGGCCTGCGGTGGCGGCGGTAAGAGCTCGGGCGATTCAGGCCTGCCACAGTCGCTCGGCGACATCGCCCAGACCGTGCAACCGGCGGTGCCGGGGGCGACCTACGCGAAGGTGCTGGGCGACTGCACCTTCAACCCCAGCCGCAACAGCTCCTGCCTGCTCAGCACCCTCCCCTTTCTGGGGCAGGACAACGCCAGCGTCACGGCCGATCAGATCATGGAGCGGGTGGCGGTGACGCATCCTTGGATGGCGACGCGCTTCCGTGATGCCCTGCAAGCCCAGCCGACGGCGCTGTTGCAGATGATGCGTTCCACCACCGCCATCATCATCGGCAGCAAGGTGCGGCCCTCGTTCTACTTCTCGATGACCGGCGCGATCTACCTCGACCCGGACTATCTCTGGATCACCCAGGCCGAGCACGACACCATCGACAAAACCCCCGATGCGCGCACCGACTTCGGCAAGGATTTGCAGTTCCGCGCGATCTGGCGCTACGTCAAGAACAACGACTACGCCTACCCCTTCTTCAGCAGCAGCTTCCGGGGCGACCGCACGCTGGAAGACACCCGCATCGCCCTCGGCCGGCTGCTCATACACGAGCTGTCGCATGCCGGTGATTTCAGCCCACCCTCGGGGCTTGCCTCGCTCTCACGCGACCAGACCGTGCAGGCCGCCATCAACTCGCAATCCGCCCGGTGGATTTCCACCCGCCTGCTGCAAAGCCAGCCGCTCGGCTCCAGGGAATGGCCGGGCCTGGCGCAGGTGCTCTTCGCCAACAGCACCCCGAACGCCGAGCAGAAAAGCTACACCCCTGCCCAGGCCGGTGCCCTGGTCGAGCCCGACCGCGCCTCCGATGCTTACGGCTATTTCTCGCAGTTCGAGGATGTGGCGATGATCTCCGAGGAAATCCTCAGCTGGTGCCTGTACGGCATTCAGCGTGACTTTGCGACCACCAACCGGCCCACGAGCGGTGATTTCACCGTCGGCTGGGGCGTGCGCGGGCGCATCGCCGAAGCCAAAGTGCTGCAAGCCGCGCGCTTCGTGGTGCAGGAGCTGCTCCCGGGCTCCTCCTTCGAGAGCTGCTACGCCTCTCTGCCCGCGCCAGTGCGGATGCGCTCAGGTGCGACCTGGACCTCGAACCTTGATCCCTCTGGCACTTCAGCGAAGTCAAAGAGCGAAAGCGAGACCACACTGCGACCTGATGACCTGCTGCCGCCGGGCTAACGCTGCTTCTCGAACAAAGGCTTCACCATCCGCTTCACCCAGGTCTCGTTGATCTCGATGCTGCCGATGCCCACACTGCCACCGCTGCTGAAATCAGCCGGTGCCTCGCCGCTGAAGTCGCGGGTGTAGGAGCTGTAGACCAGTGCGCCGTTGTCGAGGTTGACCAGCCGCACACGCGCCGTGCCAGCGTCTCCTGCGATGTTGATGGCCCCGAACAGCAGGCCGAACACCGCGCCAGCCGTGCGGTTGGCGCCGGAGATGCGCTCGCCGCCCACCGAGACCGCGACGACATAGCTGGTCTTCAGGCGGCTCTTGAGCAGGGCGGCCTGCTCGGGCGTGAGCAGAGGGCAGTCGTAGCGTTTTTCCTTGCGATAGCGCGTGTCGTCGCAGTCGCCGTAGAGCTGGGTGTAGGCGGCAAACAGGGCGGCGTCGTTCTCCACCACCGGGCTCAAGGGCTCGGGGAAAGTCAGGCTCTTGGCTTTGTCCTGCGTCGATTCACTTTGCGAGATGCGCCCGCCCTTTTCATCACCGCGAGGCGGCATGCGGGTGGCACACATCACCGGCACCACGAACTGCTTGATCTCCACGCCGCCGTATTCCTTGAAGCCGGCCATCACTTCCTTCGCACCCTCGCTGCCCAGTTCGCGCGACTCGTCGATGATGTAGTGGTTGAGATACGCGAGGTTGCGGCGGTAGAGGCAGCCATCGGCCACCACCACGGGCGGCTCCTTGGGCATGCGGCGCTGGGCCTCTTCGATCGGCACTTCGGGGATCGGCGCCCTGACAACGCAGGCTTGCAGCAGCAGCGTAAACAGCAGGGCAGAGATTTTTTTCATGATGCTTCCATAACGTCCTTCAACACGCGACGAGTACCGTCTTAGCGATAGACCTCGACCGGGAAGGACAATTCCACCGGCACCTGGGTCATCGAGTCGGGCACGCGCGGCAGCGGTGTGGCACGGATGACGGCGGCGGCGCGCTCGACCAGTGGGCGATTGCTGGGTTCGGCAGGGCTGATCTCCAGCACGCGGCCTTCACGGTCGAGCAGAAACTTCATCCGCACCGTGGTGCGCGGCCCGGCCTTGACGGCCTCAGCCAGCAGGCGCTGGTTGGTGGCCTTGAGCCGGGCAGTCAACAACGAGAAGAACTGCTGGCGTGCGGCGGCACCGGCCTTGCCCTGGTCGGGTGCGGCGCGCACCTGGTCGGCTGCTGCCGGGGCATCGAGCGCGAAGGTGGTGATGCCGCTGTCGCGCGGGCTCGGCTGCGGGCTCGTCTTGCTGCCGAGCGGCAGCGGTGGGGCAGCCACCAGCGGTCCTTGCGGCAGCAGGGCGCGGTAGTCCGGCGCGGGCTTGGGCGCTGCGGTGTTGGCGGCACGCGCGCTTTGCTGGGCCGTGTTGGCCGCCCGGGCAATGGCGGCATCAACGTTGAGATCCTCAAGCACCGGCGGCAGCAGAAAGGGCACCTGCGGTGGTTCGGCGGGCGCAGGCGGCGGCTCCCCAGCTGCCGCGACACTCACCGGCGCCTGGGCAGAGCGCAGTGGCGCGGGCGCGGGCGCGGGCGCAGGCTTGGGCTTTTGCACAGGCTTGGGGGTACGCGCCTTGTCACTGAGGGCGCTGATGTTGGGCAGGCGGGTGGCAGCCGGGATGATATTGGCGACGATCTGCGCGCCACTGGCGCGGGCAAAGTCGAGATCGTCAGCCAGGTGCAGCAAGCCGCTGCCGATCGGGGCCGGCTTGGCGAAGAACCCCTTTGGCAACGGGGCTTGCAGTGTTTCCGGCGAGCCGCTGCCGAGGCGAGTGGAGAGCACCATGCCGCGACTCCTGGGCGGCTCTGGCGGCGGCGTGATTTCCACGATCTCCTCCAGTCGCGGCGCTTCGGGCTGGCTGGGGTCGGCCTTGCGCACACTCTCGAACCGCTCGAACAGGTTCGGGGCATAGCGCCACAGCAGCACCGCGTGCAGCGCGAGCGCAATCAGCAGCGCCCAGCGCAGGCGGCGGGCATTGGGGGATGGGGCAGAAGAGGCCATCACGGGATTGTAGGGGCCTGCCTGGTTTGATTCAGCTTTGAGCCGCGCAAATATCTTGCTGTGTGCATCAGCAAAAAAGGAGGCCTGCGGCCTCCTTTCGATGCAACGCGCTCTCGCCCTACCAGTGTTCCCCCTTAAAGACGTTGGCAAACACCACCTGTTCAAGCGAAGGCTTGGCACCCTCCTTCTTGCCGCGCGCCGCGCTTGACGAGGGGAACAGCTGGAAGCCCTTCGACAGCACCCAGTCATTCGCCTTGGGCCAGATCGCATAGCTCACCGCGGCGGCGGTGCCCATGCTGGTGGCGATGGATTTGGGCCGCTCGATGATCGCCTTCACCACCGTGTCGGCGGCGTCTTCTGGGGACCAGGTGGGGATGTAGTCATACATCTTGGTCGGCGCAATCATCGGCGTGCGCACCAGCGGCATGTAGATGGCAGTGGTGTGCACATTGCGCGCTTTCACTTCGGCCGAGAGGCAACGGGTGAAGGCATCGAGTGCCGCCTTGCTCGCGACATAGGCCGAGAAGCGTGCGGCATTGGCGAGCACGCCGATGCTGCTGATGTTGATGATGTGGCCGCTCTTGCGCGCCGTCATGCTCGGCAGCAGCGCGATGATGAGCCGCACCGAGCCGAAGTAATTCAGCTGCATGGTGCGCTCGAAATCATGGAAGCGACTGGTCGATTCCATCACCCCGCGACGGATCGAACGGCCGGCATTGTTGATGAGCACATCGACGTGACCAAAGTCTTTCAGCACCTCCGCCGCCATGCGGTCGATGTCGGCCATATCGCTCAAATCACAGGGGTAGACGTAAGCCTCGCCACCGGCCTTTTCGAGGATGGCCTTGCTCTCTTCCAGCGTGGCGAGCGTGCGCGCCACGAGAATCACCTTCATGCCCGCCGCCGCCAGCTTCTTGGCCGAGGCAAAGCCAATGCCCGACGATCCACCCGTGATGAGGGCGACCTTGCCGGACATGCGTTGTGTCAGCTCGCGCGGAATCTTCACCTTCAAGTCGAGGTGCAGCTCCCAATACGACCAGAGCTTGTCGCAGTAGTCCCGGATATCTGGGCAATTCACACCCGTGCCTTTTAATGCGGCGCGCGTTTCGCGGTCGTCGAAGATCGCCTGATTGAATGCATAGCCCAACACCGAGGGAGGCACGCCAATGGCATCGGCAAACTTCTGCTGGTTGGCGTGCGAGATGCGCTTGCCAACCCGCGCCATCAGGCTCTTCACGCTCTTGGGCAGGATGGGGATCGGCAGCTTGCGCGCAAACTCCGGCCCGTGCGCGGCTTCGAGAAAGGCTTGCAGCAGATCACCCACACTGGGGCTGGTGGACTGCATCAAGTGAAAGCACTTGCCATCCAGCTTGGGCTGGTGCGCCAGTGCATCCATCGCATTGGCGATGTAGTCCACCGGGGCCACTGCCACCTTGCCGCCCTCGATACCCAGCAGCGGCAGCCACTTGGGCACACGGTGGCTGATCTTCTGGATCGCCTTGGCGAAGTAGTACGGCCCGTCGATCTTGTCCATCTCGCCGGTTTCGCTGTGGCCCACCACCACGCCGGGGCGGTAGATGCGATACGGCACCTTGCTCTCGTTGCGGACGATCGCCTCGCTCTGGAACTTGCTGCGGTAGTACGGGTGGTCTACCGACTGCCCCTCGTCGAACATTGACTCGCGGAAGGTGCCCACGAAGTCACTGCCCGCCACCGCGACGCTGGAGACGTGATGCAGCAAGGCCGGCGCGCCAAGATCGTTGACGAAGGCCACGACATTGCGCGTGCCCTCGTTGTTGATCTCATCGGCCTGTGCTTCACTCATCGTCATGTCGTAGACGGCGGCGAGGTGGAACACATGGTCGATCTTGCCTTGCAGCTTCTTGAAATCCGCCGCTGAGATGAGCCCCGGCGTGGTGATATCGCCCCATACCGGCACCAGCTTGCTGCCCGCCGCGCCATAGCGCGTCTTCAAGGCCTCGAACTTTTCCGCCGAAGACTTGCGCACCAGCACATGCACTTTGGCGCTTTCACGCGCCAGCAGTTTTTCCAGCAGAAACTTGCCGATGAAGCCGGTTGCACCGGTGACGAAGTAGTTCATGTTGTTCTCCAGGAATGGCCTTACTTATGGTGTGAGCTGTGTGGCGCGAATCCAACCCTGGGTGTCGCCCACACCCACCGAGATCCACTGCCCATCGGCGTTTTCGAGGGTGCCGAGGATCTGCACGGTCTGGCTCGCCGCCAGCATCGTCAGAATCACACTACCGGTCTTGGGGCGTTGCAGCAGCGGGGCTTCGGCCTTGAGGGTGCCGGTGTGGGCAAAGGCGGGCAGCAGCTCGGTGCTCATGGCGGGTCGCTGCTTCTGCCTTGTGGCTTCAGTGGCTGCCGCCTCGTCGGCCATGCCTGCGACCGGTGGCGGCCGGTCAGGCGCTGGCGGCGGCGTGCTGCGGCAGCCTGCCAGCGTCGTGAGGGCGAGCAGCAGGGCCTTGGCTTGCATGCTGGGCTTCAACGCTGAATGTCGGTCTGCAAGAGCCATCCCGACTCCTTGCCAGCGGTCACATACCACCAGTAGCCAGACGCATTGTAGATCTGCGGGCCCAACTCGAACTCAGTGGCGACGGCGGGCGCGCTGTCGCCGCCAGGGCTCGGGCGCGCATGCAGGGCGGCGGCACGACGCACGCGCACCTTGCTGCCTTTTTGCAGGGTGACGATCTGCTGGTGCGCGTCGGTTGCGGCCTGCACCTGCCCGCTTGTCGTCGTGGTCACTGCGGCCGAAGCCGGTACCGGTTTTTGTGCGGCCGTCGCAGCGGGTGCCTGGCGCGGCTCCTTGCGGGCAGCGGCTTCGCGGGCGGCAACGGCCTCGGGCGTGTTCAACTCAGAGAGCGGGCGCGATTCGTTGGGCGCCTGCTTCGCCGCCGGTGCGGCATAGATGGCACTGGTCTGAATGCCACCACCGCCGTAGGAGCTTTCACTGGATGTGGAGCCACCACCGCCAAGGTTCGCGCAACCCGCAGTCAGGGCGAGGCTTGCCGCGAGCAGCCAAAGGCCATTTCTCGATCTGATCATCAGGGACATGAGCCGCTCCAAAGGGTGGGTTAGGCGCAACCTTAGCTGCGCATCTTGAATGAATCCAGATCGCTTCAGTAATCGCCTTCGTGATGCTTGCGCTGCTCGCGGGCATCCTGCTTGGCAGCGAGCCTCGGCGCGCGGTCTTTGTCCGATGCCCAGATCACGTCCGGGAACAGCAAAACCCGCAAGAGGCCGATCAGCATCCACAGATAGCTCATCGAAAACACGATGCCGCAGAACATGCTCACCCACTCGAAGTTGGGCGTGAGGTATTTGATGCCCCACCAGCTCATCACGTCGGTCAGCGAGGCCGCCAAGCCCGCCGGGAAAATCCACTGATAGAGGCTGATCTGGTTGAACTGCATCGAGAACGGGATGCCAATGATGAAGAAGCAGGTGGTGAACCCGAACAGGTGCGCGTGGGTGAAGGCGATGAGCTTGCCCAGCGACATCTGTGCGAAGTAGGCCTCGGCGCTGCCGTGTAGCCTGAGCTGATACCAGATTTCGGAGGCGCCGAAGCAGAAGGCGATGCCGAAGATGACGACGGCGAAGGCGATGCCGCGCTTGGCAGCGGGCGGGAAGTCGCGCAGGTTGATGTCGACGCTGTGCGTGGTGAACGGCACCGTCCACCAGTTGAAGGCGATCACCAGGAAGAAGAAGGCGATGAGGGCGAGTGGTGCACCGATGGTGATCCACTTCGATTTTTCGGGTGGCAGTTCGACCACTTCGGCGCTCTGCACCGGGGCTTCGCTGAAGAAGTCGAAGTTATCGGTTGCTGCAGGCTGCTCGGCTGGCACTTCAACCGTGGTTGCAGCGGCCATGTCTTGATCGGCGGCAGTTTGTGCGACCACACGCACGCCCCAGAACAGCAGGCAGAACGCGACAACCATCGAGACCGCGAAGAGGCGTGACTTAAGCATTTTTCAATCGCACATAGATCAGCGTACCGGCCTTCTTCACCGCCTCGCCGATGGCAGCATCTACGCCGCTGCCGGATGCCGCAGGCAGCTTGTCCAGCGCCACGCCCTTGAAGCCGGCGTAAACCTTGCTCTTCTTCGCCTCTGGCACTTGCGTGGCGTTGAGCGGCGCCACACTGGTGATATTGAGCTGCCGATCCGTGGCGAGCAGCAGGAAGAAATCCTTGCCCTTGTATTGCGCAGGGAAGATCAGCGCGGTGCCTGCGGGCTTCTTGTCGGTGAGCGGGATGTAGATGGTGTTCTCGTCGGCCTTGCCGAGTACGGCACCCAGCATCTTGGCACGGGCGATGTCGGCATCGGTCAGCACCGCATCGCGCGGCAGGTATTCGCGCACGCCGGGGAACAGGGCCTGCACTTCGCGCGGGATGAGGCTGGCGGTATCGAGCCAGGTGCCCTTGTTGGCAGGCGTGGATTTGGCATCGCCGGGGTTCGACTTGGCGGCGGCCTCGTCAGCATTCTTCGCGCCATCGCCGTCGCCATCGAGCGTGGCGATCTGCTTAAAGGCGGCGAGCGACTCGCCAGCCTCCTTGAACTGCAAGCCATAGGAATTGTTGGGCGTGCCGCCGCCATCCTTGTGGCAGGCATTGCAGCTGGGCGTGTAGCCGTATTGCTGTTTGTAGAGGCGGGAGAAAGCAGGTTCAGCTTGGGCCACTGCACTCCACCACAACATCGTCATACCGGCGCAGGCCGGTATCCAGGTATGCGTTTCTCTCATTGCTCAACTCTCCAAACCAAGGCACCTGGATTCCTGCCTACGGGCCCCAAGAAAATCAAAGATTTTATTGGGAACCCGTCGCAGGAATGACAAGCGAAAAAATCAAAACTCGAACAGGCCAGGCACCACGGCGCGCATTTCTTCCAGCAGTTTCGGATTCTGCTGGATCGCCGCTTCCATCGCCGCATGTTGCGGCGCATCCACCGGCGGCATGAGCTTGGCGGCCTTGTCGGTGCCTTGGTAGCGATCCCAGTCCAGCGCCTCGTGGATTTCGCTCTTGGCCTCGATGTTGGCGCGCACCTCAGCCTCGGTGGCACCGCTCATGAAGTTCAGGCGCTTGCTGGGGTTGCCGCGATGGCAGGCGAAGCAGAAGTGCGCGAAGGGTTGTAAGGGTGAGTCCGCCGCCAGCTGCACCGGCGGCTCGCCGCTGGCGATGGGCGGGGACATCTCGCTCACGTCGAGGCAGCAGTAGGCGGGTGCTGCCGCATTGGCGGAAACCAGCGGCAGCAGGGCTTGCAGGGTCTTCACCCGCGAGAACGGTGCATCGGCAAAGAAGGCATCCGGCAGCTTCGCCACGGCCTGTTCGACAGCCGCCCATTGCTGAGCGCCAGCAGCTTGCAGGCGGCGAATGTCATCCGCGGTGAATAGGCTGGCGAGGCCGTAGACGCCGTCGATGTCGCTTGCAAGCAGCAGGCGCTTGGGCGCGCGTGAACTCAGTGGGTCTTGCTCCGCGGGCAGCTTGGGCAGGCGGTCGAAGGCTTCGAGGTCTTCGTTGGTTTTGGCACCATCGCCGAGCTTGATCTGGGTCTTGAACAGGCCGCGCCACCAGCCCTTGATGCCCTTGGCCTCGCCAATCGGATCGCGGTTGGGCAGGTCGGATTGCGGCACCGCGATGGGCTTGGCGTTCGCTGCGGCTTGCAGGCTGCGCAGTTCGGCCACGGCGGGGCCATCCGCTTTGAAATCACCCGGCGCGCGCGCATAGCTCAGTGCCAGCTTCAGCAGTGCCCGACGGCAGGTGGCATCGGCGCATTGATCCAGCCAGAGCTTCTGGGCAGCAGCGATGAAGTTGCCGACGTCGGTGAGTTCGTCATAGCGCTCCGGCACGGCGAGCGGCACGCTGGCCGCAAAGCCGAGATAGGGCTTGCCGCCCTGCGCTTCCGCGATGCGCGCGGCGGTTTCGGGCTGGCCGTTGGTCTCGTTCCAGGGCCGGACCGAGAAGATCGGCGTGCCGCCCTGATGGCAGCTCTCGCACACCGCGCGCTTGGCGTAGACCAGCTTGCGCGCGCCGTTGGCGGTGTAGTCCTGCACCAGCTGAAACTCGAAGCGGCCCGCCGCCTCGTTGTAGCTGATGACCTCGATTTCGTTCGCCTGCTCGGTGAAGCCGAGGAACAACTGACCGCGGGGGCTAAGGCCCAGCGAGGTCGGCGAACCGGGGGGCTGGAAATCCGCCGCCATCAGGATGCGTGGATGGGCGTAGTCGGCCTGCCCTTTCAGCAGCGAGCGGCCATCGGGGATCAGCAGCACCAGCGGTGCGGCACCCGACGGGTCTTGCTTGGCGACCATCTCGACTAGCTTCTCGAACGGCCAGGGCACACCATCGGCCTGTGCCACGAGATGGTCGAACAGGGCACGAGTGCCTTCGGGCGGCAGGTCTTCGCGCGAGATGACTTTTGATGAGCGCGCCGTTGAATCGGTGACGGCGGTGCGCTTGGCGAGCTCAGCGATGGCGGGGGCTTTGCTCGACTCGCCACAGCCTGCCAATGCAATCGCCAGCAGGCTGAAACCCAAACACAGAGCGCGGCGCATCACCGTAGGGCGGGTTAGCCGCGAAGCGGCGTAACCCGCCGTGCGAGCGCATCGCTGCGGCGGCAATGGTGGGTTACGGCCTTTGGCCTAACCCACCCTACGGTTTGGGTGCGCTTCATCACTCACATCAGCTTCAAAAACTCACGCAGCGCCAGCTTGTCGTCGGCATTCAGAGACACGCCAAACTGATGTCCCTTGTTCTCTACGAGGTCATCGCACTTCATGAAGAAGGGGCTGTGCGGATCGCTCGACGCGAAGTGGGCCAGCGGCGTGCCCTCATGCACCGGCAGCTTGATGAAGCCCTGCCCGTCTTCGCGCGGGGCGAGCCAAAAGTCACGATCGACCAGGCTGGTCTTCTGCACGCGCGCTTCTGGCAAGCCGGGGTTGTCGCTCTGCATCAGCTCAGCGTAGGCCATCTCGAACTGCTTGATGCGCCCGGCGACCGTCGTATCGAGCGTCTTGCCATCCGCCGTCTTGGTCAGCTCACCGATGGCGTTGTTGTGCAGAAAGGGCGCGGTGGCCCACACCGACAGCAGCGAGATGTTGCGCAGGTAGCCCGGCCCACCTTCGATCTTCTGCTCGCCCCAGGCAATGCCGCCCACCAGCGGGAACATGCGGTTGATGATGCGCGGCACACTGCCCGGCGAGGCGCGCTCCTTGAAGTTGAGGCTGGAGAACTCCTCCCAGATATGCCCCTCGTTGTGGTTGTCGTGGCGGGCGCGGCAGTTGTTGGTGCCGATGATGTTGAAGGGTGTGGGCTCGTCGTTGCCGAGCCAGTCCTGGCCGAACACTTCGCCGCCATTCACGCCACTGCTGGTGAACTGCTTGGGGCGCAGCTTGCCGCTCGCATCCGCCACCAGATGCTGGGCGACGAAGGCCGGATCGCTGCGCTGGCTTTCAGCAAACTCGTAGGTCCAGTAGTCCTCCTTGCCGAACACATGGCCCTCGTAAAAGCGTTCGAGCGCAGCACGATCCGCCCGCACGTTTTCGGGCGCCACCTTGGTCGAGTGGCAGCTCGCGCATTCGCGCGCGAACACCTTGCGGCCCTGCGGCACCTTGTCGAGCTGCACATGCGCGGCACCCGGCTTGCCGTCGGCATCCTGCGCGGCCATCAGGTAGGTCGGCCCGCCAGTGACGAGGAAGGCAGCGAGATCGTCCATCTTCGCGTCAGCGTAGTTCCAAGGCTCGCACTCCTTAGCGCACTGGGCGATGGAGAACGGTTTCTGCTTCGCCTTCTCGCCAAAGAAGCTGCCGGGCGTGGGGAAGTTCGGCGTCCAGCATTCTTCGGTACACATGCCGATGTTGACGTAGACGCGAATGAGAGCGAGGTGATCACCCACCGAGTCTTCGCCGCCCTTCAACACGTTCTGGGTCAGGCCTTCGCGCACCTCGCCCGTCACCGGGTCCTTCATCCGGTGCGTGAACACGCGCCGGTTCTGGAAATCCATGATGTTGTTCTGGGTGCCGGGGTTGTTCATGAAGTCATTGGCGACCAGCGAGGTATCGATGGTGCCGGCACGGCCCGCTTGCAGCGCCACGCGCGCCAGCGAGTCCTCCGGCGCGCCCTGGAAGAACATCTCCGGCTGCTTGATGTGCTGGTTGCCGATGGTGCCGCTCAGGTTCTCCCACTCCGGCTCGTTGGGGTTGGCGGCGGGGTTCGTCGGGTCGATGCCGACGTGGCACTGCACACAGGGGTGGCCGATGATGAAGCGCTTGTTCTGCTTAAGCTCCGTCGTCTCATAAGGCGAGGTCTTGGGGTCGAACACCACCTTGCCGCTCGCGTCCACGGTCGGGTCTGCATCGTACTTGCGATAGCCGAGCACGCCAGAGCTGTGCGGGTCAGGGCACTTGTCCCACCAGTAGGTCGAGGCATCGCCCTCGGTGCAATCCGGGTCGTTGATGAGGCCGTACTTGGTGAAGCGCTGGCTGCGCTCGCGGGTGTCGAGCCAGGGATACCAGATGTCCTTGATGCCATTCGGCGTAGTGCGCGAAAAGTGCTGGTAGATCTCATCCTGATTGCCGAAGGTGCCCTTGAACCAGACATCGCGGCCACGGCGCACGCGCTCGCGCGCGGCTTGGGCTTTCGCAGGGTCGGTCTTGGCGAGTTCGGTAAACAGTGAGTTCACATAGCGGCAGCTCTCGGCGTCGTAGCCGGTCGGCTGCGCTTGGTCGCAGGGCGGCGGTGCGGCCTGCGGGATGGGTGCGAAGCCCCAGGTGATCTTGCCCTTGAACTCGTGCGTCGCCGGGCTGGTGCCTGGGAACCAGACCTTGCGGGCGGCGAGCGTGGCGTAAAAGTTCTTGTCGTACCACTCGCGGCGCGCATTCAACTCCGGCGTGCCCTTGTAGATGCCGAGCGGCAGGATTTTTCGAGCGTCGAGGTCTTCGAGCGAGACCGAACGCAGGGTATGGCGATAGGGCGTGGTCGGCACCGGATATTTACCGGGCTCCGGCCAGTAGTCGCTGCCCGCATCGGTCGCACTCTCAGGCGGTGCGGTGACGGCCGTGGAGCGCACAGCAAAGGTGACGATGCCGACGGCGGCCAAGGCGATGCAAAGGGCTGCGCGCATGAAACTCCTCTCTTTCTATTTTTTGGTGTGGCTGAATGCTGGCGAGTCTAGGCCCGCACCCCGCAGGCGACAAGCCGTTCAGCCCACAGGTAGCAAGCCCGGCAGCGCCGCCCGCAACTGTGCAAGGCGCTCATCGAGCTGGGCCAAGTCATAAGGCTGCGCCGGATGTTTCCCCCACACCGGCGCTGGCCATGCGGGGTCGCCCTTGTAGCGGGCGATGTGGTGCAGGTGCAGCTGCGGCACCATGTTGCCGAGGGCGGCGAGGTTCATCTTGTGGGGCTTGAAGAGCAGCTCCATCGCGCGGCTCAGCGCCACCGATTCGCGCAGCACCTGCAGCTGGTCGGCATCGTCGAGCCGGTGCAGCTCCTTCGCGCCCGCGATGCGCGGCACCAGGATGCACCAGGGGTATTGCGCGTCGCGCATCAGCAGCAGGCGCGAGCGAGGGAAATCACCGACGACGAGCGTGTCGGCCGCCAGCTGCGTGTGCAGTGTCCAGTCCGCTGCCATCAATTGGCCCCCGCCTCGATCCACTGGCCGATCAGCGCCAGCCCGGCCTCATCGACCACATGGCTGGCAATGGGCGGCATGCGGTTACTGTCGAGCCTTCTCATCCGCTCCCATACCAGGCTCTGCGCCTTGTTGCCGGCGCGGATGCGCTGGGCCCCGGCGATGCCGAGATCACCCCCCGTCGGTGCCACGCCCACCGTGCGGGTGCTGCCAGTGGCGGTCGCCATGCGCAGGTCCATGTCGGTGCCGGTCGGGCCGCCGGGCTGGTGGCATTGCGCGCAGTTCACATCGAGATACGAGCGGGCACGGGCGGCGAGTGGCGCAGTGGCATCGGCGGGGTTGACCTGCACTACGTACTGGCTGGCGGCACCGATGTTGCGGTCGAACAGGCTGACCTGGTTGTAGGCGCGCAGCTGGTTGTCGGTGACGCTGCCGAAAGCCTTGTTGCGATTGAGCTGCGCCGTGCGCACGCCCAGCGGCACCCCGGCGGCGGCGGTGTGGCAGTTGAGGCAGGCCGCACGGCTGGGATACTCGTAGTCCTGCGTGCGGGTGGTGCCTTCATCCGTGCGCACCGTGATGGTCTCAGTCTGCGAATCCGCCAGCAGGTCGGCATCGGTGCCGGCGGCGTTCCACTTGTAGGTGTAGCCCTGCCAGCCATCGGCGTAGCGCAGGAACACCCGCGTCTCCAGCCGCCGCACGCTGCCGTCGGCTTTGGTGATCTCGAAGTGCTTCACCGTCGCCGAGCCCACCGGCAGATCGTATTTCTCCGTGGCACTGAAACCCACCGCCGTGTTTTCAGGGATGCCGAACCAGCGCCGCTTGCGGGTGCCATCGCTGTAGAACGGCGCGTTGATTTCGTACTCGATCAGCCCGGCATTGGGCGTGAGTGCAGCAGTATTGGTGAACAGTCCCGTCTCCGAGAGCTTCTGCGGGAAGGGCATGATACCGGGCGTGGCGGTGTTGGCCTCGACGCGATAGACGAAGCCATCGTAGGCGGTGATGTACACCTCGCCGCGTGAGTCCTCACCAAAACCGGAGGGGTTCGGCACGCTGCCGAGTGCAATGTTGCCGAGTGCGCGCTGGCCGTTCTCGTGTTGCAGCGCCCAGATCGTGCCGCTGCAAAAATCGCCGTAGAGGTATTGCCCGGCCAGCTGCGGAATCGCCCCGCCGCGATACACCACGCCGCCGGTGATGGAACAGCCGAGGTCGTGGTTGTATTCGAAGATCGGCTCGATGAAGTTGTTGCCCACCGGTGGCGGCGTACTGGCGGTCGGGTAGCCGTGCAGTCCCTCGCGCACCCTCCAGCCAAAGTTGCCGCCCTTGCTGATGAGGTCGATTTCCTCGTACTGGTTCTGCCCCACATCGCCTGCCCAGAGCTGGCCGGTGCCGCGGTCGAAGCTGGCGCGGTAAGGGTTTCGCAGGCCGTAGGCCCACACCTCGCCCCTGGCACCGCTGATGCCGACGAAGGGGTTGTCGGCGGGGATGCCGCCATCGGGCTTGAGCCGCAGCACCTTGCCGAGCACGCTGCCGAGATTCTGTGCGTTGTTCTGGGGGTCGCCGGCGCTGCCGCCATCGCCAAGGGCGAGATACAACATGCCATCCGGTCCGAACAGCAACGAGCCGCCGTTGTGGTTGTTGAAGGGATCAGGCTCGTTGAACAACACCGTGCCATTGCGGTTGGCAGTCAGCCCGTCGGCACTGACCGTGAAGCGCGCCACCGTGGCATTGCCAGTCTCGGTATCGGGCGCTGCGTTCCGGGAGTAGTAGGCGTAGACGACGCGGTGGCTGGCGAAGTCCGGCGGAAAGGCCAGGCCCAATAAGCCCTGTTCGCCGTTGGCACGGGTGCGGTCGCTGAGATCGAGAAACACCGTCTTGCTCGTCACCGCGCCATTGAAATCGAACACCCACACCCGCCCGCCCTGCTCGGCCACATAGGCCCGCGCGCTGCTGCCCGGTGCTTGCCCGAACCAGAGCGGCGAGGTGAAGCTCAGGTTGGGAAATGCCTTGGCGAAGCGGATGTCGCCACTCGCCACACCGGCCGCCGGAAAGCGCAGACCCTTGAGCGCGGGCTTGGCTTGCAGGCCAAAGGCCGGTTCGCCGGGAGGCGTGGTCGGGGTCAGCGGCGGTGCGCCGCCACCACCGCAGGCCGTGATCAGCGTGGCGGAAGCCAGTGCGGCACGGAACCATTGGCGCATGACACCCTCCGGCAAATTCAAGTCTTGGGATGGGGAACCACGGCCATCGTCAGCCGCGAGATACAGGCTAGCTGGCCCTGGTCGTCCACAATATGAATCTCCCAGACCTGCGTGCTGCGGCCAATGTGCACCGGGCGCGCGGTGCCTGTGACCTTGCCGCTGGTCACGCCACGCAGGTGGTTGGCGTTGATGTCGAGCCCCACCGCGAAAAACGCCTTGGCATCGAGGCAGAGGTTGGCCGCAGTGCTGCCCAGCTCCTCGGCCAGCACCACGCTCGCACCGCCGTGCAGCCGGCCCCAGGGCTGTACCGTGCGGTGGTCGATCGGTAGCGTGCCGCGCACGTAGTCCTCACCGATCTCGGTGATCTGCATGCCGATGTGCCCACCCATCGCCTTGGCGGACATCTTCTGCACGGTTTCGAGGTCGGGCTTGGTTTTCCAGATACTCATTGCTCACTCCGGTTGAGAGTTGTGAACGGCGTCACATCGGCTTGGGTAGACTGCGCGCCTGTTCTGACCCTGACTTTGCCATGTCCAACCCGCCCGCTGTTCGCACTGCCCTTGTTGCCGGGGCCACGGGTGCCGTCGGCAGCGCCCTGCTCGCGCTACTGCTGGCTGATGCCCGCTATGGCCAGGTGAAGGTGCTGGTGCGCCGTACGCTGGGCATCGTACATCCCAAGCTCGAAGAGCTGCGGCTGGATGACACCGGCCCGGTGCTGCTGGGCGCCAAGCTCGCGGCCGACGATGTCTTCTGCTGCCTTGGCACCACCCAAAAAAAAGCAGGTTCGCGCGCAGCCTTCGAGCGGGTGGATTACCACCTGGTGCTGGAAGTGGCCCGCGCCGCACTCGCACAGGGGGCGCAGCAGTTTCTGGTGGTGTCCTCCGTGGGCGCCTCGCTCAAGGCCGGTTCGTTCTACCTGCGCGTGAAGGCGCGCATGGAGCAGGCCGTGCTGGATCTCGGCTACGGCTCGACGCACATCCTCAGGCCCTCGCTGCTGATCGCGGCACGCAGCGAGTCACGCCCCGGCGAATGGCTGGCGCAGAAGATCGCACCGCTGATCGACCCGCTGCTGCAAGGCAAGCTCTCCATCTACCGCACCGTGCGCGCCGATGAAGTCGCCGCCGCCATGCTGACCCTGGCGCTGCGCAAGCTCAGCGGCAGCCACACCCACCACCTGCCGCTGAGCGACTGAGTCCGCTCAGGCTGCGAGTGGCTGGCTCAGGCGCAGCGCGCGCCTGAGCCAGCCATGCAGCGGCCGCATGTCGAAGAAGGTGACGAACACGAAGGGATAGAAGAAGAACTGCACGTTCATCAGGAAGTAGTTGCTGAGGTGGAACGCAGTCGCCCCCAGCAGCATGAACAGCTTCAGCTTCCAGTGGCGGACGAACAGGATCAGCGGGAACAACAGCTCGAAGGCGAACACGCCCGCGCCGATCCAGAAGGTGCGGATGGGATGCTGGGCGAGGTCGTATGCCAGCGAGAGATTCACCGGCGCACCGTCCGGCCCCAGGCCATCGCGCAGCGAGCGCGCCAGCAGCATGTCCTGGATGTGCCCGCCGTTCTCGAACCAGTACAGGCCCGAGACCCGCAGCTTCGCCACCAGCGCCCAGAAGTAGAACAGCGCGATGTAGACCTGCATCGCGCGCAGCGGCCAGCTGCCTTCCCAGTCTGCGATGGGGGCCAGGCCCTTGCGGCGGGCGTCGATGCCGAACACCTGGTCGCACTTGGAGACAAGGAACAGCACCAGGATGGCGACGATCGGCACCTCGCGGTGATGCACATCGCCCGAGAAGCTGTCTCGCACGCCCTTGAGATAGAACATCAGTACGAGGATGGCGATGATCGCCGTCTTGGTGTGCCGCCCGAGCGCGAAAAAACCGCAGGCCAGCACCAGCAGCAATAGCGCCGGTGCATTGAGCCAGGGAAGGTTGTGCTCGATGCCGAGCAGCTCGAAATACCAGATCGGCAGGGTGAACAGAAAGTGCGGGCCAGCGGGGCTGATGAGCAGCAGCTGCATGTACTGCGTGATCACGTAGATGGCGAGCCCGAAGCCGAAGTACAGGCGCGCAGCACCCAGCGCCTCACCGGCATGCCAGTCGAAGAAAAAGCGATCCCAGAAAGAGGGTTTGGACTGGCTCATGGCGCGGGCAGCGGCTGACCGGGTTCACGCAGGATGCGGGTGCCCTCCGGAGTGATGATCGCGGTGCGTCGCTCGGTGGCGGGATGGCTCAAGTCACCGGTGGCGAGATGCTCACGG
The DNA here is from genome assembly GCA_040385605.1 of Pseudomonadota bacterium. Lineage (GTDB taxonomy): Bacteria > Pseudomonadota > Gammaproteobacteria > Nevskiales > Nevskiaceae > Stagnimonas. Next base: position 54,928 of record JAZKHC010000039.1, on the reverse strand, counting down.
GTGAAGAAGGCGTAGTTCAGTTGCGACTCCAGCTGCACGATGCGCAGCGGATCATCGGCGTCATGACCGAGGGTGTCGTTGACGGTTTTCAGCAGCTGCGCCTGATACTGGTGCTCTTGCTCCTGACCCAGCAGCGTCTCGTGCCACCAGCGGTTGAAGGGCATCAGCGCCAGCCGCTCGCGCCCATGCTGCGGCGGCCCCTCGCCAAAGGCGCGCTCCTGATACAGGCGGCGAAAATTGGCGGGCGGCATGTTGAGCAGCTTGCGCGAGACGAACAACTGCTCGCCGTTGGCGCGCGTCGCCGCAAAGCCGCGCTTGCGGCGTTCGAGATCACCGACGGCGACGGTGAGGATCGGCGCGGTGTTGCGCACGCCATACATCGGCACCCAGCTGAGCGGGAAGAAATCCACCCGCAGGAACACCGCGCTATACAGCACCAGGAAGAATCCCAGCAGGAATCTTTTGACCTGGGTTTGCGTCATGCGCCGCCTTTGCGCGAAGCGGTATCGAGGTTGCGGATTTTGCTTTTACCCAGCAGCCACAGCAGTGCGTTGCGGCCCGCGCGCAGTAAGGGATACAGCACCCGGCTCACCGCCAGCGAGCCGAACAGCCAGCGGTTGAGGCGGTTCTTGAACCCCTTGGCCGGGGCCAGCGTCGCCATCAGGTGCAGCGCCTCGGCGCCGTGGTGCAGCTGGCCGCGATGCACCACCACCATGCCCTCATCGAGATCAAGCCCGGCGGCGGTCGCCTGTGCGACCAGGGCATCGCTGCTGCGTGCATCGACGCGGCGCACGGCGCCCGCGCCGGCCTGCACATCCACGCCCGCGCTGTAGGCCGAGCACACCGGGCATTCGCCGTCGTAGATCAGCGTCACTTCGTCGTCTTTCTGGGCATTCATGGCGGGCTAGTCCTGACCGGTGCGATTGGGATGCACCGGCTTGGGCGGCTGGCGATGGGTATCGCCGCTGCCCGGCAGCTCGGGCTCGCGCAGGCAGGCGAGCACCGGGCCCATGTCGGGCTTGATGCCGCGCCAGAGTGCGAAGGCTTCGGCGGCCTGCGCGACCAGCATGCCTAACCCATCAGCAACGATCACGGCCCCCTGCGACCTGGCCCAGGCCGCAAACGGCGCATGCGCTGCGCCATAGCTCAGGTCATAAGCAGCACCTCCCGCTGCCAGCAGCTGGCCCGGCAGGCGTGGCATTGCGCCCGTGTGGCCCGCACTGGTCGCATTGATGATGAGGTCGTAGCTATCGCCCTTCAGCGAGAGATGCGTGCGCGGCACGATGTTGCCGAGCGGCTTGAAGCGTTCCGCCAGCTCTTCCGGCTTCCAGGGGTTGCGGTTGCTCAAGGCCAGCTCTTGCGGCTGGCGCGCGAGGATGGGTGCGACCAGCCCGCGCGCCGCCCCACCAGCGCCGAGCAGCAGCACGCGCTTGCCAGCCAGCGCGATGCCGAGGCGGTCGAGATCGGCGATGAAGCCCGCACCATCGGTGTTGTCGCCAGCCCAGCCGGTGTCGGTGCGGGTGAGCGTATTCACCGCGCCGGCTTTTTCGGCACGCTCGCTGACCGACTCGCAAAGGCTTGCAACGGCCGTCTTGTGCGGCAGGGTGACGTTGATGCCGCGATAGGGCTCGGCATGCAGCGCCTTGAGCGTTTCGGCGAGCGTGTCGGGTGCGACTTCGAGCGCCTCGTAGCTCAACTTGTGCTGCGCGGCACGCGCAAAGGCGGCATGGATAAAGGGCGACTTCGAGTGGGCGATGGGCTGGCCAATCACGGCGTAGCGGTCGAGCTGATTCATGCCTTGGCCTCGTCGCGCAACCACTGCGCCGCCTGTTTTGCGTAGTAGCTCAGGATGAGATCGGCCCCCGCGCGGCGGAAGCACAGCAGCGCCTCCATCAGCGCCTTCTTCTCGTCCAGCCAGCCATTGGCGATGGCAGCTTTCAGCATCGCGTATTCGCCGCTCACCTGGTAGGCGGCGGTGGGCATGGCGAACTCGCGCTTCACGCGGCTGACGATGTCGAGGTAGGGCATGCCGGGTTTCACCATCACTAGGTCAGCGCCCTCGGCGATGTCCTGTGCCACTTCGCGCAGGGCCTCGTCGCTGTTGGCCGGGTCCATCTGGTAGTTGCGTTTGTCGCCCTTGAGCGCGCCGGTCGAGCCCACCGCATCGCGGAAGGGCCCGTAGAAGCCGCTCGCGTACTTGGCGGCGTAGGACATGATCAGCACGTTCTTGTAGCCATCGCGTTCGAGCACACTGCGGATCTGCCCCACGCGGCCATCCATCATGTCGCTGGGGGCGACCATGTCGGCACCGGCGCGGGCGTAGCACAGCGCCTGACGGCGCAATATCTCGACAGTGATGTCGTTATCAACGTTGCCGCGCGCATCCAGCAAGCCATCGTGACCATGCGTGGTGTAGGGGTCGAGTGCGATATCGACCATCACGCCCAGCGTCGGCACCGCCGCCTTGATCGCCTTGATCGCGCGCGGCACCAGGCCATCGGCATTCAAGGCCTCGCGACCATCCTCGGTTTTTAGTGCCGACGGAATCACCGGGAACAGCGCCACCAGCTGGATGCCCAGCGCATGCAGGGCGCGGCACTCGTCAACCAGCTGCGCCATGGTGAGGCGCGCCACACCGGGCATCGAGGCAATCGGCCCGGCGAGATCGCCCTCGGCCACGAACAGCGGCTGGATGAGATGCTGGGGGCCGAGCGTGGTTTCGCGCACCATGTCGCGGATGAAGGCGGCCTGGCGGGTGCGGCGCAGGCGGGTGTGCGGAAACTGTCCAGCGTTCAAGGCGGTCATCCGGTGGCATGTTCTCGAAGGAGGCCATTATAGAAACCATGACTCTCGACCGGGCTGTGGACTCCCTCTGGCGGATGACGCCTGTGCTACTGGTGCTGGCGGGCCTGCTGCTGGCCGAGTGGCGCTGGCCCTGGCGCAGCGCGCAACCGCGTCGCTGGGCGGCCAATGCGGGCTTGGGCGGGTTGTCGCTCCTGGCCGTGCTGGCGCTGCCGCTGGCCTCGATGACCGCCGCTGCGCAATGGGCTGCAGCGCGGCCTTTCGGGCTGTTGCATCTGGTCGAACTGCCACTGTGGCTCAGCGTGCTGCTGTCGGTGCTGGCACTCGATCTCGCGCTGTATGCCCAGCATCGTGCCCTGCACGCTCCGCTGCTGTGGCGGCTGCATCGCGTGCATCACCTCGACCCGATGCTGGATGTGACGAGTGGCGTGCGCTTCCATCCTTTCGAGGCGGTGGCTTCGGCGCTCTACAAATCGCTGATCGTGCTGCTGCTGGGTGCGCCGGTGGCGGCGGTGGCACTGTCGGCCACGCTTACCCTGCTGGCGAGCCTGTTCACCCATGCCAATCTGAGCCTGCCGTGCCGGCTTGAGGGCTTGCTGCGAACCGTGCTCGTCACCCCCGCGCTGCACCGCATCCACCACTCGACGGTAGCTGAAGAAACGCGCAGCAATTTTGGCTCGGTGCTGTGGGTCTGGGACCTCCTGTTCGGCAGTGCGCGGCCGCACGCCGCAGCGGGCGAGGCACTGACCTTGGGCGTCGAAGATGCGCAGGCCGTGACGCATCTCGACAAAATGCTGGCCGAACCTTTTAAAAACTCCGCAGTCCAGTAACCTAGCGACACACAACACACAAAGCGCCATGCAAGACGCCGCCCGCCTCGAGAAACTGATTTCTGCCACCGCCGGCGGCGATGTGGCTGCGTTTCGCAGCCTGTACAGCGAAACCAGTTCGCATCTGTTTGCACTTTTATTGCGTATGTTGAAACGCCGGGATTGGGCCGAGGAAGCGTTGCAGGATTGCCTGCTGAAGGTGTGGCGCAAATCCGAAACCTACGACCCCGGCAAAGGCTCGCCATCGACCTGGCTGTTCACCATCGCCCGCCACCGCGCACTCGACCTGCTGCGGCAAAAGCGCCCGGAAGACAGCATGACCATCGAAGGCGATGACGAAGGTTCTTCCACCCAGCTGGACGTGGTGGACGAAGACGAAAACCCCGAGGCCCGAGCCATTGAAGGCGAAGGCATGGGCCGGTTGGAGCGGTGCATGAAAGGTCTGCTGGACACGGAACGAAAGAGTGTGATGCTGGCCTACTACGAGGGCTATACGCATCCCGAACTCGCGTCCGCGATGAGCGCACCCCTGGGCACCGTCAAGAGCTGGGTGCGCCGCGGCCTGACCAAACTCCGCAGCTGCCTGGAGGCGCAATGAGCACCCGCTACCAGGACAATCAAGAGCTGCGCGGCCAACTGGCTGCCGAATACGCGCTGGGCACCCTGCGAGGGCGCGCCCGCGCTCGCTTCGAGAAGCTGCTGCGCGGTGATGTGACGCTGCGCGGCGAAGTCACCTTCTGGCAGGAACGCTTCAGCGAGTTCGCCACCCGCTTGAAGCCCGTTGCCCCGCGCGCCGTGGTGTGGGCGGCCCTGCAGCAGACCATCGAGGCCGATGCCGCCCGCAAGGTGGTGCGCATTCCCACCCGCGCGGCGCAGCCCGCCAAGCAGTCCAGGCGGCCCCTGATCTGGCAGACCTGGGCGGCGGCGGCGACCGTCGCGGCCGTGGCAATGGGCTTTGGCCTGTTGCGCGAGCAGGCGCGTACCGAGACTCTGGTGGCGGCACTCGACGCCGCGCAGAACAAGCCCATGCCCTATCTCGCCGTGCTACAGCCCGCTGGCGGCGACGCCCGCTGGGCAATCAGCGTGCACACCGAGGAACAGGTCATCCGCGTGGTGCTGAGCGGCAGCAAGATGCCGGCCGATACCAAGAAGCGCAGCCTCGAACTGTGGATGCTCGACAGCAAAGGCAAGCCGCATTCGCTCGGCCTGCTGCCGGTGAGCGGCAGCAAGGCCGTGGACCTGCCATTGCCCAAAATGCCGCCCGAGGAGCTGGGTGTCACCCTCACGCTCGCCATCAGCGAGGAGCCGCGCGGCGGCTCGCCCACCGGGCTGCCGACCGGCAAGGTGCTGGGTGCGGTGCCGGCGGTGCGGCCGATCTAGCGGAAGCTAGCGGGCATCGTTGAGCGCCCAGTCGTAGCGGTCGCTGTTGTCCCCGAGCGATTTGAACGGGGCCAGCTCGGCCTGCTTGGCGGGTGCGGCATAGCGGCGCAGGTGCGCGAGGATGCCCGCATCACCGCCACCGAAATCCTCGCCGAACCAGACATAGATGCTGGACACCACCAGCCGCCCTTTCTCCACCGTCGCGCCGCGCGGATGGTTGACGTAGGCCTTCGCCCCCTCATCCAGCATCGCCTCCATGCGCTCGGCGGTGTAGGCGCGGGGAGCGAGATCGGGGCAGCCCAGGCTGGCGCAGTTCACCGCATAGTGCGTGCGCGCGTCGCGCCAGATCGGGCGCAGGATGCGGTGCTCGATGTCATCCAGTGAAAGCTCCACCCCTTCGACCTTCAGCGTCTTCGCAGCCCAGGGCCCGCCGAAGAAGCGCGCTGCCAAGGTGCCATTGAGGCGGATGTCGCGGATGCTCGCCACCGGATATTTTCCAATGACCAGCTGCACGGTCTTGGCGTTGTAAAGGTTGGTCCAGTAGGCATGCTGCTCGCCGCGCGTGTAGCCGCTGATGGCCAGGCCCTGCAAACGAGCGAGGTAGGCCGCCAGCACCGCCTTGTCGGCGGCGCTGACGCGGCCGTAGGCGACGCGGTTGATGCCGTCGCTGCCGGGCTTGACGTATTCGCCGAGCAGGCGATCCCAGTCGCCGTGGTCGATGACGGCGGTGCTCCCTTCATCGTGGGCCTCCCATCGCGGCCACTTTTCGGCTTGCGGTGCGGCCTGCGCGAACAGGCTGAAGCAAAGCAGGAAAAACACCGTCAGGACACGCATGGATCATTCCTTTTGAAGCTGCTCGCCAAACCAGTCGAGCAGGTCCGCTGTGACTGCCTCGCGGCAGGTTTCGTTCAACAGCTCGTGGCGCGCGCCCTCGTAGACCAGTGTCGTCACCGCGCTCAAGCCCGCCTTTCGGTAGTGCTCGGCCAATAAATGTGTGCCGCGCCCGCCGTTGCAGACCGGATCGGTGCTGCCGGCGATCAGCAGCACTGGCAGGCTGGCGGGGATGCGCGCGAGGCGCTTGGCATCCAGCAGGTTCGCACCCGACTTGAGCAGACCCGCCCAGAGCGCGGATGAGCAGCGAAAGCCGCAGTAGGGGTCGGCCACATAGGCATCGACTTCGGCCAGGTCCCGCGAGAGCCAGTCCGAGGGCGTGCGGTTGGGTTTGAAGGCCTTGTTGAAGGCCTTGAACGTGAGCGCCTCGGTGAGCGCGCTGCGGTACTGCGGCCCGAACAGGCTGATCTCGATCTGGTTGAGCTTGAGGCCGATGGCGCGCAAGGGGCCCAAGGTTCCGCTGGTGGCCGAGAGCACCGCCCCGCTCAAACCCGTGCCGTGTTCCACCAGATGATGCTGGGCGATGAAGCTGCCCATGCTGTGGCCGAACAAAAACAAGGGCAGCCCGGCGTGCTGCTGCTCGATGTACGCCCGTATCCCGTGCACCGCCGCGAGCAGCTGCGCCCAGCTGCCCACGTCCGCGACATGGCCGAGTGCGGCGATGTTGGCGGCGGTGCGGCCGTGGCCGGGCAGGTCTTGCGCATAGACGGCAATGCCCTGTGCATTGAGTCCAGCCGCGAGCCGCGCATAGCGGCCCGCATGCTCGGCCATGCCATGGACGATCTGCACCACGGCCTTCGGCTTGTTTGCGGGCAGCCAGGCATAGAGCCAGGCGCGGCTGCCATCAGCGAGCTGGATGTGCCCGGCGGTCTCGGCCATGTTGTCGTCTCCTTGGATTGCCGCGATGCTAACGCAGGGCGTGTCACCCATTAGGCCGTCGCGGCGTTGCGAGTCAAAACCGCGCAGTGCGAGGCGCGAGGCGCAGCCAATGCGTCGGCATTCGCAAGTCTCGCAACGAAGCAATGCGCGGCTTTGGCCGCAACCCTTCGGGGCCGGACTGTTTTGGCACAGCGCTGCGTTGGCAAATGGGGGAAATAGAACCACTATTCCCCTCACTTGCCGCCTTGCGCCGTGCCAAAACAGCCTTCGGCCGCCTCGACGGCCTAATGGGCGACACGCCCTATCAGGAGAACGACATGACGGCATTGCTGGCGATCGACCAGGGCACCACTTCGACGCGCGCGATCATCTTCGACCGCCAGGGGACGAAGCTCGGCACGCATCAGGTCGAGCTGCCGCAGTCCTTCCCCCAGAACGGCTGGGTCGAGCACGATGCCCTGCGCATCTGGGCCGACACGCTCGCCTGCGTGCGTGGCGCGCTCGCGGCGGCCACACTCGATGCGGGCCAGATCACCGCCCTCGGCATCACCAACCAGCGCGAGACCACGGTGATCTGGGATCGCGCCACGGACGCGCCCATCGCTCCCGCCATCGTCTGGCAGGACCGCCGCACAGCGGATTTCTGCGCTGCCCATGCGGACCGAAGCGCCTGGCTGTCCAGCAAGACCGGCCTGTTGCTCGACCCGTATTTCTCGGCCACCAAGATCGCCTGGCTGCTCGACCACACACCGGAGGCACGCGCACGCGCCGAGCGGGGCGAACTGGCCTTCGGCACCATCGACAGCTGGCTGCTGTGGAAGCTCACCGGCGGCGCGGTGCATGCCAGCGATGCCAGCAACGCCAGCCGCACGGCGCTGTTCAACATCCACACTCAGCAGTGGGACGAGGAACTGCTCGCCTTCTTCAAGGTGCCGGAAAGCCTGTTGCCGGCGGTGCGTGATTGCGCTGCCGACTTCGGCCGCACCGACCCTGCCCTGTTCGGCGCGGCAATCCCCATTCACGGCATCGCAGGCGACCAGCAGGCCGCACTCATCGGGCAGGCCTGCTTCCGGCCCGGCATGGCCAAGTCCACCTATGGCACCGGGTGCTTCGTGGTGCTCAACACCGGCAGCACCTGCGTGCGCTCGGCCAATCGCCTGCTCTCTACGGTCGCCTATCGTCTGAATGGCGAAACCACCTATGCGCTGGAAGGCAGCATCTTCGTGGCGGGTGCGGCCGTACAGTGGCTGCGCGATGCCCTGCATCTCATCAAGTCGGCTGGCGAGACCGAGGCACTGGCGCGTTCGCTGAAAGACTCGGCGGGCGTCTATCTGGTGCCAGCTTTCACGGGCCTTGGCGCGCCGTACTGGGACCCTCAGGCGCGCGGCGCGATTCTCGGCCTCACCCGCGACACGGGCCTGGCGCACATCGTCCGCGCCGCGCTCGAATCAGTCGCCTACCAGACCCGCGACCTGCTCGAAGCCATGGCCGCCGACAGCCTCGCCCCCACCGAGCTGCGGGTGGATGGCGGCATGGTCGGTAACGACTGGCTGGTGCAGTTTCTCGCCGATGCCCTGCAAGTTGAGGTGCTGCGCCCACAAGTGACCGAAACCACCGCGCTGGGTGCTGCCTTTCTGGCGGGCCTGGGCGCGGGGGTTTATGCCTCGACCACCGAACTCTCCAGCCTGTGGACCGAGCAGCAGCGATTCAACCCCATCATGTCGGCCACCGAAGCCAGCCGCCTGCATGCTGGCTGGCGTGCCGCTGTGCATGGCGTGCGGCGGCACGCACAGCCCGCACAAACCCAGCAGCCATAAAAAAAGCTCGCCGAAGCGAGCTTTTTTAAACGCGTGGAGCAATCAGCGTGCAGTCTGCTGCACGGCAAAGCTGCGCACCGGCACGATCTTGGGATTGATGCCGGTGATGAAAGTCATCTGCCCGTTGAGGAGGTTCACCGAGTAGAGGTTGTAGGTGCCGTCCGCAAAGGCGGTGGCATAAGCCTCGCTGGCATTCAGGATATCGAAGCCGACAAAGCCGGAGATGTCCGTGCCGAGCCTGCCCACGGTGCGCAGCTGGCCGCAGTCGGGGTTGGCGGGCGTAGCCGGGCAGGCACCAGCAGCGGCGTTGCGGCCGTCAGTGTTGGCGGTGTTCACGCTGGTACCGCCGAGCACCGAGAGCACGTCGTTCTGGCTGTCGAGCACATAGGCAACGGTCGTGGCCGGCACGGTCGCGGCCACACCGCTGTTGGTGTAGGCGACGGCGGACACAATCACCGACTTCCCGGCGTTGGTGTCGCCAGTGACGTAGGCAAACGAGGAATCGGTGCCAGCCTTGGCGCCGGAATCGCTCTGACGGCGATAGTTCTGGCCGGTGCTGCTGGTCACGCGGTAGACACGGCCTTCGCCGGCCGCGCCGACGGCGGCGCGCGGGTTGTAGTCGATCTCGACCGCCTTGTCGTTGAGCGGTTCGGTGGTGTCCGGGGTGCCACGCAGGGTCACCGTGCCGGTGGCAGCGTCAACCGAGTAGCTCTGGCCATCAGAGCCCAGGCCGCTGAGGCCAGTGCTGACGACTGCCGTGCCAGCGGCGCGGGGGTTGAAGTCCATGGCGTAGAGCAGCGAGCCGCTATTCAGACCCGTGAGGGTTTTCTCGTCGGCCAGCAGGGCATTACTGCCGCTCAGGGTGTATATCTTCGCGCCGTCTGACACGTAGAACGTGAGGGCGTTGGCCGTCGTGTTGGTTCCGTTGTCGCTGCAAGCGGTGAGCAGCAGTGTCGCGGTGGCAAGTGCCAAGGCGGTTTTCTTCAGCATGGTCATCTCCAAGTGAGTTGAATTCGTTACTACAAGATCGCGGCCTATCGCACCAGCGTTGCGGCTACCCCGATAGAATCATGCCAGTTTCTAAGCATTTTCCAAACATAAGCTGAAGACCAGTCAAACCGTGAGCCTCCCAATCCCCCCTGCCAACGGTGTTTCTGCCACGGACAAGCCTAATTCTACGGGCAACACCGCCGCCCGGACGCACTTCGGTTTTGCGCAAGTACCTGTGGCGGAGAAACAGAAACGCGTCGCCGGCGTGTTCACCTCGGTCGCCAGCAAGTACGACGTGATGAACGATCTGATGTCGTTCGGTGTGCATCGGCTGTGGAAGCGGTTCGTCATTGACCTGGCTGGGGTGAAGAGCGGCGAGAAGGTGCTGGATGTGGCGGGTGGCACCGGTGATCTCAGCAAGGAGTTTGCCAAGGCCGTCGGCCCCAGGGGTCTGGCGATCCTCTCCGACATCAATGCCGCCATGTTGGGCGAGGGCCGCACGAGGCTTGCCGACCAGGGCGTGGTCTCGGCACCGGCGGTGCAGCTCAACGCCGAGCAGATTCCCTTTGCCGAAGGCACCTTCGACTGCATCACGATTGGTTTTGGCCTGCGCAACGTCACCGACAAGGACAAAGCACTGGCCAGCATGACCAGGTCGCTCAAGATCGGCGGGCGACTTCTGGTACTGGAGTTCTCGAAACCCCTGCTCGAACCGTTGGCCAAGGTCTACGACGCCTACAGCTTCAAGCTGCTGCCACTCATGGGCAAGCTGGTCGCCAACGATGCCGACAGCTACCGCTATCTGGCGGAGTCGATCCGCATGCACCCGGACCAAGACACCTTGAAGGGCATGATGGAACGCGCGGGCCTGGGCCGGGTGCAGGTCTATAACCTCACCGGCGGAATAGTCGCTGTACACCGCGGATTCCGCCTCGAATGACGCCCGCCTTCATTTGCGCTGCCGTCGAGGTGGCGCTCAACCGCACGCTGCGTCTCGAACCCGAGGTGCTGGAGGACTTCGCCCGGCTAGACGGCAAGGTGCTGGCGCTCACCGTCGATGGCCTGGAGTGGGACTTCTTCATCGAGTGCATACCCAGCGGCGTGCGCGTGCTGCCGAGCTTCGAGCGCCGCGCCGATGTGCATCTGCACGGCGGTGCGGTCGGCTATGCGCAACTCGCAAGGCAGTTCAAGAGCGGTGACACGCACTTGCCGCCGGGCGTGAGCATCGACGGCGACGCCGAGCTGCTGCACCGCTTCACCCGCCTGCTGGCCCGCATCGGCTTCGAGCCGGCCGAGCTGATTGCAAAGTTCACCGGCGATGGCGCGGCACAGCGCCTGGTCGGCGGCCTGCAAAGCCTGTTCGGCTGGAGCAGCCGGAGTGCGAAGACGATGACGCTCAACACCGCCGAGTATCTGCGCGAGGAAACCTACGATCTCGCGCGCAAGGCCGATGCCGATGAATGGGGTGCTTCTGTGGAAACGCTGCGCGACGATGTGGCCAGGCTCGAAGCGCGGCTGAAACGGCTGGAGAGGACGGCATGATCCGTGCCGCCTCGCGTCTCTGGCGCATCCACACCGTTATCCGCCGCTACGGCCTGCAGGAGTTCTGGAACGGCAAGCCCAGCCGTGACCCGCGCCCACGCGGCGAGCGCCTGCGGCTGGCCTTGCAGGAGCTGGGCACGGTGTTCATCAAGTTCGGCCAGGCGCTGTCAACGCGGCCGGACGTGATCCCGCCCGACCTCGCCATCGAGTTGCAGAAGTTGCAGGACCAGGTGCCGCCCTTCGCCACCGAGGAGGCGAAGGCGCTGATCGAGGCGGCCCTCGGCAAGTCGCTGCCTGAGCTGTTCGCGCGCTTCGACGACGCACCGCTGGCCTCGGCCTCGGTGGCACAGGTGCACACCGCCAAGCTGCACGGCGAGCCGGGGCTGGAGGTGATCGTCAAGGTGCTGCGACCCGGCATCGAGGTGACGATGGAGAAAGACATCGGCCTCTTGCACACGCTCGCCTCGCTGGTCGAGCGCCTGCATCCGGAGGGTCATCGCATCCAGCCTGTTGCCATCGTCGCGGAGTACGCCAAGAGCCTGCGCGACGAGCTGGACTTGATGCGCGAGGCCGCCAACTGCGGCCAGCTGCGCCGCAACTGGCTGGGCAGCGAGCTGATCTACCACCCGCTGATCTTCTGGGATTTCACCCGCCCCAACGTGATGGTGCAGGAGCGGCTCTACGGTCACTCGGTGCGCGAACTCGAATACTTTCGTGAGCAGGGCGTGGATTTTTCGGTGCTGGCCGAACGCGGTGTGGAGATCTTCTTCAAGCAGGTGTTCCGCGACAACTTCTTTCACGCCGACATGCACCCCGGCAACATCTTCGTGAACATCGACAACCCGAAGAAGCCGAGCTATCTGGCGCTCGATTTCGGCATCGTCGGCCAGCTCACGCCGCAGGATCAGCGTTACCTTGCCGAGAATTTCCTCGCCTTCTTCAACCGCGACTACAAGCGCGTCGCCGAGCTGCACGTCGAGAGCGGCTGGATTCCGCCTGGCACCCGCGTAGAGGATTTCGAGAGCGCGATCCGTACCGTCTGCGAGCCGATCTTCGGGCGGCCGATCAAGGAAATCTCCTTCGGTTTCTTCCTGCTGCGGCTATTCCAGATCGCGCGGCGCTTCCATTACCAGGTGCAGCCGCAGCTGGTGCTGCTGCAAAAGACGCTGCTGCAAGTCGAGGGCCTGGGCCGCCAGCTCTATCCCGACCTCGATCTGTGGAAGTCCGCCAAGCCGATCATGGAAGACTGGATGCGCAAACGCCTTGCGCCCTCCACCGCGTTTTCCAAGTTGCGCAGCCAGGCCCCGGCACTGGCCGAGACGCTGCCACTGCTGGCCGAGAACGCGCTCAAGCGGCTGGAGCGCGGCGAGCCTCTGGGCGGTGGCGTGTCAGCGAAGGACCTGGTGCTGCTCAAGACCGAGCTGCTGGCGAGCCAGCGCAAGACCCGGGCGGTGGTGTTTGCCGCAGGCTGCCTCATCGCCGCCGCGATGATCTACGGCTACACGCCCTCGCAATCGCACTGGCTGGGCCTGCCGCCGCTTTCCTGGGCACTGCTGGGGCTGGGCGCACTGGGCCTTTGGCGGCGACGCTAAAGCCGTGGAAGTCTTCCAGCTGCAAAAAATCCTCACGGTGTTTCTCACCCCGCTGGGCCTCGCCCTGCTGCTGATGCTGGCGGGCCTGCTGCTCAGGCGCCGCACGCCGCTCTGGCTTGCCTTCATCTGGCTCTGGGTGTGGAGCCTGCCGTGGACCGCCACCCAGCTGGTGCGCCGGGTGGAGGCGGGCTACGCGCCCATCGAAGCGGCCGCGCTGCCCAAGGCCGATGCCATCCTGCTGCTCGGTGGCGCGCTCGACCCGGAGGCACCGGGCTGGCAGCCGGAGCCGAACCTGGGCGAGGCGGGCGACCGCGTGCTCTACGCCGCCAAGCTCTACAGCCTGGCACTGGCACCCAAGGTGATCTACAGCGGCGGCGGCACCGACCGCTGGGGCAACTCCGAGGCCAAGTCCGGCAGCCGCCTGCTCGAACGCCTGAATGTGCCCGCCACCGCGCAGGAATGGGAGGGACAGAGCCGCACCACCCGCGAGAACGTGCTCTACAGCCTGCCGATCCTCGAGCGCATGAAAGCCAGGCGGGTGCTGCTGGTGACTTCGAGCTGGCACATGGCGAGGAGCCTGCGTAATTTCCGCGATGGTGCGGCGGCACGGGGTCTGGAGATCGAGTTCATCGCCGCCTCCTGCGACCCGATCCATCTGGTCGAGTACCAGAACCCGCTGCTGCGCTGGCTGCCGAGCGCCACGGCGCTGGATGCCAGTCGACGGCTGTTCAAGGAGTTGCTGGGGATGGCGCACGCACGCCTGAGCTAGTCGCTCATTTCCGTGACACCGGTGTCACGGTTTAACGCAAATACCATCAGTCTGTAACGCGCGGCGCGCACCATCGGCGCTCGAACCCCGCTGTATGCCGCCATGGAAAGCGCCACGCCCAAACCCGCCGCCGGCATCCTCTCGCTGCGGCGCAGCATCGAGCCGGTCGGGCCGGAGACCACCGTCAACGACGCCGCCGACCTGATTCTTTCAGACACCTACGCGGAGATGCTCTGCCTGCCCATCGTCGATGCCGGGCGGCCGGTGGGGGTGATCTCGCGGCATCGCTTCAACGAGATTTTTCTCACCCGCTTCGGCCGCGAAATCTACGGCCGCAAACCGGTGGCGCGCTTCATGAATCCCACGCCGCTGGCGGTCGAATACAGCCTGACACTGGAGAGTGCGGCCGAACTGGTGAGCGCGCAGCTCGCAGCCCCGATCACCGAAGATTTCATCATCACCCACGAGGGCCGCTACATCGGCATGGGCGTGGTGGTGGACCTGCTCGCCGCCATGCAGAAGCGCCTCGCCGTGCAGGTGACGCAAACTGCCCTGGCCTACCGCCAGCTCAAGTCCAGCCAGGCGGCCCTCGTGCAGAGCGAGAAGATGGCCTCGCTCGGCCAGATGGTGGCGGGCGTGGCGCACGAGATGAACACCCCGCTCGGCTACGTGCGCAACAACGTCGAGATGCTGCAGGGCGTGTTCACGCAGATGAACGAGGCGCTCGACGCGCACGAGCAGCTCTCGCGCTTGCTGACCGACCCGGAGGCCGACGAGCAGGCCCTGGGTCAGCAGATCGCCACTGTCACCGCACTCGACGGCGAGCTGCGCGGCAGCGGCATGATCGAGGAAGGCCTGGCCCTGTTCGGCGACACCCTGTTCGGTGTGGATCAGCTGAAAGACCTGGTGCTCAACCTCAAGAACTTCTCGCGCCTCGATGCGGCACAGACCAGCGATGTTCGTCTCAACGAATGCGTCGAGCAGACGCTGACCATCGCCAACAGCGTGCTCAAGGACCGTGCCCGCATCGTCAAGCAGCTGGCCTCCGACCTGCCGGTGTTCAAGGGCGGGCCCTCGCAGATCAACCAGATCATCCTGAATCTCGTCACCAATGCCGCGCAGGCCATCGAGCATGGCGAGGGCGTGATCACGCTGACCACCTGGGGCAGCGAGGCGCAGACGCATCTTTCGGTGGCCGACAACGGCAAGGGCATCAAGCCGGAAAACCTGGGCAAGGTGTTCGACCCCTTCTTCACCACCAAGCCGCAGGGCGAGGGCACGGGCCTGGGGCTTTCGATCAGCTACCAGATCGCGCAGGCCCATGGCGGCAGCTTGAGCGTGCGCTCCGAGATCGGGCGCGGCACCACCTTCACGCTCAGCCTGCCGGTGGCGGCTGTAGCCGCCGCGAACAAGGCTTCCGCATTCGCCGCTGAAGAAACGGCATGAGCACGCCCAACCCAATGCAGGCCCGGCTCTCGGCCGCCGCGCGCTTCGCCACGGCGCAGCAGGGCGGTGCGACCACCAGCAAGCCGCGCCTGCTGCTGGTGGATGACGAGGAGCGCATCCTGCGCTCGCTGGCGATGCTGTTCCGCGCCCAGTACGACCTGCGCACCACCACCGATGCACACGAGGCGCTGCGCATCGTCGAGCGCGAACAGATTCACGTCATCGTCTCCGACCAGAAGATGCCGATCATGCGCGGCGCTGATCTCTTGAAGCAGGTGAAACAGATCAGCCCCAACACCATGCGCCTGCTGCTCACCGGCTATTCGGAGCTGGATGCGGTGGTCGACTCGGTCAACGAGGGCGAGATTTTCCGCTTCCTCAACAAGCCCTGGGATGCCCAGGATTTGCGCACCACCGTGGCGCAGGCGATGGAAATCGCCGAGGCCTCGTTCAGCGCCCCGCCGCAGCTGCCGGGGGCAATGGCCGAGGCCGCACCCAACGCAGCGCCGAGCGCGGCACAGCTGATGAACCAGACCGGCAGCTTCGTCTCGCCGATGTCGGCGGAATGGATTCTGGTGGTCGATGACGATCCTGAAGTGGCGAAAGTCATCCAGGAGATCGCAGGCCCCAACCAGCCGGTGCGCTGGGCACGCTCCATCGACGAGGCTTTCACCCGCATCGCCGAGGACAACATTGGGGTGGTGATCGCCGAACTCGAAGTCGGCGGCGAACGCTTCACCGGCGCGCTCAAGGCACTCAAGCGCCAGCACCCCGAGGTGGTGAGCATGGTCATCACCCCCTTCAACGATGCCGGCACCCTGATCGGGCTGATCAACGAGGGGCAGATCTACCGGCTCATCCCCAAGCCCATCCGCAAGGGTCCGCTGGCGATGAACCTGGTCTCGGCGCTGAAGCAGCACCGCCTGCTGAAAGCCGCGCCCAAGGCTGTGACCGAGCGGTTTGCGGTACAGGCGACAAGGTCCGCCGACGAGATCAGCATCGGCAGCCGGGTGATGGGCTTGCTCTCGCGTCTAAGGGGCCGCACGGCCTGAACGAAAAAGCCCGGCATCGGCCGGGCTTTTTCCTTGCGTGCGAGCCTCAGTAGCCGCGTGCGATGGTCAGGCCCTTCAAGAGATTGAGTGCCTCGTAGAGCTGGTAGTCGGTCTCGGCGAGGTTCTGCTCGTCGGCGGCCACCTTGTCGGCGGCGGCCTTGTCCTTGGCCTTCTCCTCATCGGACTTCACCACCTCTCCAACCCGCTTGCCATTGGGATTGTCGAGGCGGCCCTTGAGGTCGTTCTCCTTCTCGCGCACGGACTCGAAGGGATCGGCTTCGGCCTTGCCGACTTTCACGTTCTGGAAAGTGATGTCGGGCTCGATGCCCTCGGCCTGGATGCTGCGGCCCGACGGCGTGTAGTAGCGCGCGGTGGTGATCTTGATGGCGCTGTCGTTGGCGAGCGGCAGGATGGTCTGCACGCTGCCCTTGCCGAAGGTCTTGGCCCCGACGATCACCGCGCGGCGGGTATCTTGCAGGGCACCGGCCACGATCTCGGCGGCCGAGGCCGAACCGCCGTTGACCAGCACCACGATGGGGCGGCCCGAGAGCTCGTCACCCGAGGTGGCGTTGAAGACGCGGGTGGAGTCGGCATCGCGGCCCTTGATGCTGACGATCTGGCCCTTCTCGATGAAGGCGTCCGAGACATCGACGGCGGCGTTGAGCACGCCGCCCGGGTTGTTGCGCAGGTCCAGCACCAGGCCTCTGAGCTCGCCTTCCTTCTTGATCTTCTTCAGCTCCTCCAGCATCAGCTTGCCGGTGGTGGTGGTGAACTGGCTGACCCGCAGGTAGCCGTAGCCAGGCTCGATGAGCTTGCCCTTGGCGGAGGCCACGTTGATGGTCTCGCGCTTCAAGTCGAACACCAGCGGCTTGTCGGCGTCCTTGCGCAGCACGGTGAGCTGCACCTTGCTGCCGGGGTCGCCGCGCATCTTGTCCACCGCCTCTTTCAGCGAGAGGCCGCGCACCGGGTCTTCGCCGATCTTGGCGATGTAGTCACCGGCCTGGATGCCGGCCTTGAAGGCGGGCGTGTCGTCGATGGGGCTGACCACGAACACCAGGCCGTCCTTCATCTGCACCTCGATGCCGAGACCGCCGAACTTGCCGGTGGTGGCGGTGTTCATGTCCTTGAACTCTTCCTTGTCGAGGTAGGACGAGTGCGGATCGAGCCCGGCCAGCATGCCGCGCACCGCGTTCTCCAGCAGCTTGTCGTCTTCCACTGGCTCGACGTAATCGCTCTTCACGCGGTTGAGGATTTCGACGAAGGCTTGCAGGTCCTTGAGCGGCAGCACATCGCTGGGAGACTCCTTGACGGCGAACACGCCCGTGGTGAGGGTGATGCCGGCGCCCAGCAGGGCACTGGCGAACATCGCAAGGGAGACACGGGCTTTCGAGGACATGGGCATCAGACAAATCTAAAGAAGAGAGGATTCAGCGCGGTTTTGACAATAGCACTAAGGGTTTCGTTGCGGAGTCTCGACGCGCCACCTGGCACATCCCCGCAGCCGCTGGTCAGGGTTGCAGCCAGTTGCGCGGGTCGAGCGGCTCGGTGCCACGGCGCACTTCGAAGTAGAGACCGCTGCGGTCGTGGCCGCCGGACTCGCCCACCTGCCCGACCACCTCGCCGACACCCACCGTCTCGCCAGCGCTGGTCGCCACGTTGTCAAGGTGGCCGTAGAGCGTGAAGTGGCTGTCCTCGTGCTCGACGATGACGATCAGGCCATAGCGGTGCATGAAGCCGACATAGGCGACGCGCCCGCGCGCCGAGGCCTTCACCGGCGTGCCGCGCTCGGCGGCGATCCACAGGCCCTTCCAGGCCAGCTTGCCGCCCACTTTCGGGTCGCCGTAGTTGGCGAGCAGCTCGCCACGCAGCGGCCAGGCCATGCGGCCGCGCCCCTGCAAGAAGCCGCGCGAGGGCGTGCCGTCGCGCTCGGGTGCCACGGGCGTTTTCACCGGCTCGTCGGCCAGCACCGTCTTGATGTTGTCGATGACGCGGGTGAGGTCTTTCTCGTCTTGCAGCAGGCTTTTGAGCTGGTCCTGCTCGTCGTCGATGCGCTCGTTCAACTTGGCGAGCAGGCCGGCGCGGCTGGCCTTGAGGCGGGTGTCCTCGGCCACGGCTTTTACGTTCTCGGCTTTCAGCACGCCGAGCTTGGCGGTTTCATCTTTAAGGCGGGCTTCGGCCGCGCTGAGCCGGATGCCCTCGTCGCGCAGGCGGGTGACACGCCCGGCGCGGGCCCGGCTCAAATAGTCGTGGTAGGTCAAAAGCCGTCCGACGGGGCCGGCCGAATCCTGCGAGAGCAGCAGCTTGGCCTGCTCGCGCTGGCCGGTGATGTAGGTGGCACGCAGCTCCTGGCCCAGGGCCTCGCGTTCGGCTTCGAGGTTTTTCACCGCGCTGTCGCGCTCGGCCCTCGATTTGCTCAACTCGGCCTCGCGGGCAGCCAGCTCCCCGGTGAGACGGTTCAGTTCGGTGCGGCTTGCCAGCAGCTTTTTCTCGGCCTCTTCAAGCTCGGCGTCGAGGCTGTCGCGCTTCTGGCGATCCTGATCGAGGCTGCGGCTGAGGGCCTGGATGCGCAGCTGGAGCTTGTCCAGCTCCTTCTGCCGCACCTTGCTGACCGGAGCAGCCGCGAGGCTGAGCGGCAACAGCAGCGCGGCCAGCAGGAGGGGCAGTTTGCAGAGGCGAAAACAGGCGCGCATCGGGGCAAAGTCAGTGAGATAATCGAGGCTAACCGATTTTCACCTTTAGCTACGGAAACCCCTAGATGAGTGAGTACCTGCAATTTGCCAGCGCGCACCCCCTGTTGATGGCGGTGCTGGCGACGTCGTTCCTCGCCATCGTTGCCAACGAGGTGCATGGCAACCTCACCGGCGGCAAGAAACTCTCGCCCCCCGAGGCGGTGCGCTTGATCAACGACCGCGATGCGCGCGTGATCGACGTGCGCCCGGTGGCCGACTTCAAGAAGGGACATCTGTTGGGCGCGATCAACATCCCCAGCGCCAAGCTCCAGGAGCGGCTGGGCGAGATCAACAAGGACAAAACCCGTCCGGTGATTCTTTACTGCGCGCTCGGTGGCAGCGCCAGCGAGTCGGCCACTCTGCTGCGCAAGCAGGGTTTTGCCGAGGCCTTTCCCCTGCGCGGCGGGCTCAATGCTTGGCTTGCCGCCAACCTGCCCGTGACCGCGAAGTAAGGCCTGCCCATGAAACGCGTGCGCATGTTCACCACCGGCGTCTGCCCCTATTGCTCGATGGCCAAGCGGCTTCTGCAGGGCAAGGGCGTGACCGCCATCGAGGAAGTGCGGGTAGACCATGACCCCGCACAGCGCGAACTGATGATGCGCGACACCGGCCGCCGCACTGTGCCGCAGATCTACGTCGGCGAGACCCACGTCGGCGGCTTTGACGACCTCGCAGCGCTGGAGCGCGCAGGCAGGCTGGACCCGCTGCTTAAAGACTAAAAGCGGGTACCGGGTTCGGGGGATGGGGTACGGAGCCAAGCCTCCACACCGCAGCCTCAATCCCAGTACCCTGTTCCCCGTACCCCATCCCCCGTACCCCTGAAAATCATGACCGAAGCCGTCGCCGCACCCGCCCCCGCAGACAACGCCGTTGGTCCGCAGGTGGTGCTGCAAAAAATCTACTTGAAGGATGCCTCGCTGGAATTGCCCAACGCCCCGGCGATCTTCACCAAGCAGGAGCAGCCCTCGATCGACCTGAGCCTCAACACCAATGCGCAGAACCTGGGCGGCGACAACTTCCAGGTGACGCTGTCGGTGACGATCACCGCCAAGCTGCCGGGTGGCGATGTGGCCTTCCTGATCGAGGTGCACCAATGCGGCATCTTCGGCGTGCGCAACTTCCCGAATGTGGATGAAGTCGAGGCCGTGCTCGGCACCTACTGCCTGCAGCAGGTGTTCCCGTTCGCCCGCGAGTCCGTGGCTGACCTGATCCAGCGCGCGGGCTTCCCGCCCATCCTGTTGCAGCCGGTCAACTTCGACGCGCTGTACCTGGAGCACCGCAAGCAGCGCGCCGCCGCACCCGCTGCAACCATCAACTGACCGCCGCTGCGCGCGACTGATCATGGAAGCGCAGCTCGCAGTGCTCGGGGCCGGCTCGTTCGGCACCGCGCTCGCCATCCACCTCGCCAGGCGTGGCCACAGCACCCTGCTCTGGGGCCGCGATGCCGGGCGCATGGCGACGATGGAGGCCGCACGCGAAAACGCTGTCTACCTGCCGGGCACGCCCTTCCCCGCCAAGCTCTTCGCCACCGCCGATCTCGCGCTGTGCGTGACCGGTGCCGAAGACCTGTTGCTCGCCACGCCGAGCGCCGCGCTGGCGGCCACGGTGCAGGCCATCGCCCCCTTGTTGCGCGAGGGTCAGGGCCTGGTCTGCGCCTGCAAGGGCCTGGAGCCGGGCACCGCCAGACTGGCCCATGAGGTGATTGCCGATGCCCTGCCCGCAGGCCATCCGGTCGCCATCCTCTCTGGCCCCACCTTCGCCAAGGAGCTGGCGATGGGCCTGCCGACGGCGGTCGCCATCGCATCCAGCTACGAAGGTTTTGCAGAAAAGATCGCGCGCATCTTTCACGGTGATGGCTTCCGCGCCTATCCCTCCGACGACGTCATTGGCGTCGAGATCGGCGGCGCGGCCAAGAACGTGATGGCGATCGGCGTCGGCATTGCCGATGGCCTGGGCTTGGGTGCCAACACCCGCGCCGGCTTCATCACCCGGGCGCTCAACGAACTGATGCGCCTGGGCGTGGCTGCCGGTGCCAAACCCGAGACCTTCATGGGCCTCGCAGGCCTGGGCGATCTGGTACTCACCTGCACCGACAACCAGAGCCGCAACCGCCGCTTCGGACTGCTGCTGGCCGAGGGCAAGACCCCGGACGAGGCGCGGCTGGTGATCGGCCAGGTGGTCGAGGGTGCCAAGGCTGCGCAGGAGGTGCTGCGCTTCGCAGGCAGGCTCGGTGTGGAGGTGCCGATCACGCAGGTGATCGCCAGGGTGATCTCCGGCGAGATCAAGCCGGTGGAAGCCTTCACTACCCTGGCGCAGCGGCCGCTGAGGGCCGAGCAGGATTGATCCCGCTTCGGCGCGGTCTCTCTCAGGGAGAGGGCGCAGTCCACGACCAGACGTCGTGCGTGACGCGTATTTCGGGACCAATCTCTTCGGAAATCGCCCGCACGAGGCCCGGAAATGGCCCAGGGCAATAGTCATCGCCGCAGAGAATGCGCGCGCCCAGCCGCCGGGCGTGGCGCAGCTCCGCACTCACGTGCTCGTAGCGATGGCTCCCATCGAGAAACACCAGTGCGGGGGGAGCCCCGGCGTAGCCTGCGAAAAACTCCTCGCTGGTGCCATCGAAAATCTCGACCCCGGCGTGCCGCACGCAGTAGTCGAGTGCTCTGCGGGTGAACTCGCGGTGATCGGCTGCAGGCATGCAGAACGGGTTCCAGGAGTAGTTGTCGACCGTGATCAGGCTCTGCTCGGGCCGCTTGGCGGACGCGATCGCCTGCGCAGTGATGCCGAACAGCGTTCCGATCTCGATGATCGGCCCCTCGTGCTGCCGAGCCTGCTCCACGAGGCGCACGAGCTCGTCGGTCTTCTGCTGCGACATGCAGCCCCAGAGTGTGGCCTCGCGATGCCTGGTGAAGGTCTGGTGGTTGTTGAGCAGCGTCTCGACGGTGCGGCGGTGCCGGTAGGTATCGCGGGCGAAACGCAGGAGGTTCATCGTTGCAGGCACCGGCATCAGGCTCGCTGCGATTCTAAAACAGAGCAGGCGAACCCGAGCTGCCGCCAGGCCTCATAGACCGCGATGCTGGCAGCGTTGGCGAGATTGAGCGAGCGCGAACCTTCGCGCATCGGCAGCCGCAGGCGCCGCTCGGGCGCAAAACTCTCGCGCAGGGCCTCGGGCAGGCCACGCGATTCACTGCCAAACAGCAGCACGTCGCCCTCGGCATAGGCCACGTCCGAGTAGCGGCGCGTGCCGCGCGTGGTGAAGGCCCAGATGCGCGCACCCGGCAACTCGGCGACAAACGCGGACCAATCGGCATGCTCCCGCACCCGCGCCCACTCATGGTAGTCGAGCCCCGCGCGTTTGAGCCCGGGCTCGTCAAGTCTGAAGCCTAGCGGGTGAATCAGATGCAGCGTGACCCCCGTGTTGGCAGCGAGCCGGATGAGGTTGCCGGTGTTGGGCGGGATTTCCGGTTCGTGCAGGGCCAGGTGCAGCACGGTCAGCGGATCACGTTGCCCTTCGCATCCAGCACCTGCACCGGCCCCAGCTTGAGCTTGCGGATGTCAGCCTCGATCAGGCTGAGATCACCCACCACGAACCAGGTCAGCGACTCGGGCCGTGCGAGCCGTGCTGCCGCACTTGCAACGTCCTTGCCGCTGAGTGCGGCGAGCCGCTTGCCGTAACCGGCATAGCGGTCGGTCGGCAGGCCATAGCTGAGCAGGCGCTGGTACAAGCCCATCACCCCCGCTGCGGTTTCGGCCTGGCCGGGCAGCGCGCGCACCAGCGATTTGCGCGCTGCATCAAGTTCGGCGGCCGTCGGCGGGCGCTTGCCGGCAATCTCGGCGATCTCGCGCTTCATCTCGCGCATGGCCTCGGCGGTGTGCGGTGTCTCGATGTTGGCGCGCGCGCCGAACAGGCCGGGGCCGATGGATTCCTGCAGGCCACTGAAGGCACCGTAGGTCCAGTGCTTCTGCTCGCGCAGATTGATGTTGAGCCGGGAAGTGAACAGCCCACCGAGCACCGCATTGGCGAGGTCGGCGGCTTCGGCCTGCGGATCGTTGACGGTCATCGAAAGATCGGCTGCCGAGACCAGCGATTGCTCGGCACCCGGCAGGTCAAACAGGAACACCCTGGCGGTCGGTGCGACGACCGCGGGCAGCTGACGATCGGGCGCTGCACTGGCCGGCACGGTCCAGTTGCCGAATGCGGCTTCCAGCAGCGGTTCGAGCGTCTCGCGGGTGGTGTCACCCACCACCAGCAGGCGCGCGCCATCGGGGCGCAGCACTTTCGGAGCGAGGGTGCGCAGCATGTCTGCGGTCAGCGACTGCGAAGCCGCCTCCAGCAGCGGCAGGCTGTTGTAGCGGCCATAGGGATGCGCGCCATACATCAGCCGCATCTGGTTGAGGCTCAGGATGCCGCCGGGGCTGGCGGTGTTCGCACGCAGCGAGGCGAGCTTGCGCTGCACGCGACGCGCCAGCGCATCGGCGGGGAAATCCGGCTTGCGGATGTTGTCGGCGAAGAGCTTGAGCGCGGGGCTAAGCTTGCTGCGCGGCGTGGACAGCGTGACACCCAGACTGTCGGCGTCGAGATCGCCGCCAAAGCCCGCGCCGAGCGCGCCGTAGGCGGCAGTGAGCTGCTCGGCATCGAGCCCGTTGGCACCTTCGGAAAGCATGCCCATCAGCATCTCGAACTGACCCGCACCCGGCTGTGCGGCCGTGCCGTAGGGCCAGAAGATTTCGAGATTCACCAGCGGCACTTCATGGCGCTCGGCCAGCAGCACCTCGATGCCATTGCTGAGTTTGAAGCTCGTCAGCGGCGGCAGCTGTATGCCGGCTGGGTCGCCCACCACCGGCAGCTTGCTGCGATCGACCTTGGCGACCGGCGCGGCTGCCTTGAGATCGGTCTCGGGCAACACGGTCACCGTCAGATGGTTGGGCGTGAGCCAGCGCCGCGCCGCCGCCTGGATGCCCGCGGGCGTGGCATTGCGGATGGTGGTCCACTCCTGCTCGCAGGCCTCGGGCGAGCCCTCGAAAATCTGGCAGCTCGCCAGCTCCGAGGCCTTGGCGGCGATGCTCTCGCGGCCCGCCAGACGCGCCACGTAGTAGCCGGTCTTGCGGCGCTGCAAGTCGGACTCGGCCGAGAGCGTGCGCATGAAGCCCGCCAACTCCTCATCGACGATGGTCTCGACCCTGGCCGTGTCCACACCGGGCTTGAGCGTGACGATGATGCCGAACTGCGAACCCAGTTCGTTGGCATCGACATCGGCCTGCACGGAGGTGGCAAGAGCCTCCTTGGTGACCAGGCGCTGGTAGAGGCGGCTGGCCTTGTCGCCCGCGAGCAGCTCGGCGGTGAAGCTGAGCAGCAGGGCATCCTCGCTGCCACGGCGCGGCACATTCCACAGGCGGTAGATGCGCGACTGCGTGACGCGATCGTGCAGCACGACGCGGCGAGGTTCGTCGAAGGCGGCAATCCACTGCTCGCGGCGGGCGATGCCGGCGGCGGGCGCGATGCCGCCGAAATACTGCTCGGCCTTGGCTTTCGCCTGCTCGAAGCCGATGTCACCCGCGATCACCAGCGTCGCGTTGTTGGGGCCGTAGTACTTCTTGAACCAGGCGCGCACGTCATCGAGGCTGGCGCGGTCGAGGTCCTCCATCGAGCCGATGGTGGTCCAGGAATACGGATGGCCGACCGGATAGCTGTTCTGCACGATCAGCTCGTCGGCCTTGGCATACGGTGAGGCCTCGCGCTGGCGCTTCTCGTTCTTGACCACGCCGCGCTGCTCGTCGAGCTTGGCCTGGGTCACCGCCGGCAGCAGATTGCCCATGCGGTCGGATTCCAGCCACAGCGCCAGGTCGAGCGCGCCGGTCGGCACCGTCTCGTAGAAATTGGTGCGATCGACATTGGTGGTGCCGTTGATGTCGCTGGCACCAGCGGATTCGAGCGGGCGGAAGAACTCGTCGTCGTGGTGCTCCGAGCCATTGAACATCAGGTGCTCGAACAGGTGGGCGAAGCCGGTCTTGCCGACCACCTCGTCCTTGCTGCCGACGTGGTACCAGACCTGCACGGAGACCAGCGGCGCCTTGTGGTCTTCATGGACAAGCAGCGTCAGGCCATTCGCCAAGATATGCTTGCGATAGGCGAGTGGTGCATCAGGAAAGTCATCCGTTGCCGCAGCGGATGGTGTGGCCAGCGGCAGCGGTGGCGAGGTTTGCGGTGCAGCGTTGAAGCCCAGAGTGGCTTGCGGCATGGGTGTGGCCTCGGTGGTCGTGACAGGCTGTGCCGCACAGCCGCTCGACAAGATGCCGGCCGAGAGGCCGACGACGAAAACCGCAGAGCGAATGGCGGGACGGACAGTGCAGCGGAACGCAGGGAAGCGAGTGAGCATGAACGCCGTGAAGAAAGTGCCAGGGTGCAGCAAAGTCTACGCTGGCAATGCCAGTGCCAGTGCAACTCTATGAAAGCGACCCGCAAACAAAGTTCCAGCAGCCTCGTGCAGAGCGACACCACCTCTTGGCTCGATACCGCCACCGGTCTATGGTCGAACGCCACGCAGCTCGCCTCGCCGCATTGCGATGCGCGGCCGGCCAACGAGGTCTCACTGCTGGTCGTCCACAACATCTCGCTGCCGCCGGGTGAGTTTGGCGCGGGCTACATCGACGACCTGTTTCTCGGTCGGCTTGATGCGGGCGCGCACCCCTACTTCGCCGGCATCGCCCACCTGAAGGTCTCGGCCCACGCCTGCATTTTCCGCGACGGCCGTGTGACCCAGTATGTGCCCACCATGCTGCGCGC
Organism: Pseudomonadota bacterium; assembly: GCA_040385605.1. Taxonomy (GTDB): domain Bacteria; phylum Pseudomonadota; class Gammaproteobacteria; order Nevskiales; family Nevskiaceae; genus Stagnimonas. The sequence continues at coordinate 29,425 of JAZKHC010000039.1, read as the reverse complement.
CTGGCATGCGGGTGAAAGCAGCTTCGATGGCCGCATGCGCTGCAATGATTTTTCCATCGGCATCGAACTCGAGGGCACTGACGAGCAGCCCTTCACCGATGCCCAGTACGAAGCACTGGCCGCCATGGCGCGCGCGGCCTTGCATGTCTACCCGCAGCTCACCGCAAAGCGCATCGTCGGCCACAGCAACATCGCACCCGGGCGCAAGACCGACCCCGGCCCCTGCTTTGACTGGCTGCGCTTCAGAACCTCGCTGAGCCTCGGGGCGGCAGCATGAGCTTTCTCGCCATCGTGCTGGCGCTGGCGGCAGAGCGCGCTTTCCCGCACGGTACGGCGCTGGGCGAATCTCGCCTGCTTGCCACTCTGCTTCGGGCCTTGCGCTCACTCGGTGGCTGGGTCGATTCCGCCGCATTGCCCTGGCTGCTCACGCTGGCCGGGGCAGCACTCACCGCGCTCATCGGGCGGCAGATTCACAGCGCGCTGGGCGAGGTGATATTCACCGGCGTGGTGCTGTTTCTCTGCCTCGGCCCGCGCGATCTCGGCGAAGACGTGCAGCGGCTGATCACCGCCCGCAGCCGTGGCGATGCCGATGAGGTGGCGCGCCTGAGCCTCGCCCTGCAATCCGGCCCCGCACCGGACGAGAGCCACCAGGGCCTGATCGGCTCGCTGTTCATCCAGTCGCACGAGCGGCTGTTCGGCGTGCTGCTGTGGTGCGTCGCACTAGGCCCGGCGGGCGCCGTCGGCTACCGGCTGGCGAGCCGCCTGCCGGCCTTGCTGGCCAAGCAGGATTTCAGTGACGCCACACGCCAGGCGGCCGACCAGTTGCACGCGCTCGCCGCCTGGCTGCCGGCCCGCTTGTCGGCCGGCCTGTTCGCCCTGGCCGGAAGCATGGACGACGCCCTCGAAAGCTGGCGGCAGGTCGGTGAGCTGAATTACAGCGGTGCCTGGCGGCACCACACCTGGGCGGTGCTGGCCGAGGTCTCCACGGCCGCCCTCGCCGCCGAAGAGCCCGATGGCGCGACCACCGTAGTCGCCAATCTCGACGCGGCGCTGCGCGAAGTGCTGCGGATGCAGACCCGCGCCCTGCTGTTACTGCTGGCTGGTTTCGCGGTGTACGCCGGCGGCACGCTGGTTTAGGCCCTGCGTGCCGGATGCGGCTGGCAGAGCCAGCTAAACCTCATCCTCCCGCGCCCCCGCGCACGCCTGCGCAAAGGCCTGCACCAGCGCATCGCGCCGCACCTCGCCCCAGACATCGCGTGGCAGGCTGCGCAGGCGCAAGAAGTGAGTGGGCTGCTTGCCCGGCGGCAAGCTCTGGGCCAGCGCCTGACGCAGCGCGTCGTCATCGCGCTGCATGCGCTCCGGCAGCACGATGGCTGCGAGGATATCCATTTCCTGCCCTGTCCCCGGGAGGCTGGTGACGGCGCAGTCCAGCACACCCTCGCAGCGCAGCAGCGCGGCCTCGATCTCCACGGGGAAGATGCGCATGCCCTCGCTGACGAAGGCATCGCCGATATCGCCGCGGTGCAGGTACTGCCCATCGTGGTTTTTAACCACCGCCCTGCCGCTGGCAAGCCACCCGTCCTGAAGGGTAGCCACGGTGGCGCCGGCCCCGTCGAGATAGCCGCTGAACACCATCGGGCCCGCCACGCGCAGCTCACCCGGCTCGCCCACCGGCAGCTCTTCGCCCTTGCTGTTGCAGACCTTGAGCAAGAGGTCCTGCTGGGGTCTGCCCAGGCATTCGGGCGGCGTGCCTTCATCGCTGGCGTCGGCATGGAACAGGTTCGGCCCCGCTTCGGCCTGCGGCGTCAGCAGGCGCAATTGCAGGCCGCGCTGCGCCAGGGTGCGGCGCACCGCCAAGGGCATCGGCGCACCCACGCTCGCCAGCCAGTTGAGGCTTGTCAGATCAGCCACCTCGAAGTCGCCGAAATCGGCGAGTTGCCGCAGCATCAGGGGGGTCAGGGCAGCCACCGTGACCCGGTGCAGGGCCAGGTGTCCGAGAAACTCGTCGGCATCGAAGCCGGACATCAGCACCACCCGGCCGCCACGGTAGAGCAGCGGCAGACAGAGCATCAGCAATTCGGGGCCGAAGCAGGGCAGGCAATGCACGGTGCCATCGCGCGCGGTCAGGCCCCAGGCATCCGCAGAATGGCGCGCATTGAGCAAGACCTGTCGATACGGCAGCACCGCCACCCCGCGCGACGTGAAGAACTGGATGTGCGCCTCATCGACAGACAGCGGCGGCGGCACGGGCGTGTCGAGACTGCCCACAGCCAGCCATTCCCGGTAGTCCGAGAGCCTGGTCCAGGGGGCACCGGTCGCGGCCGCGGCGGCGTGGTAACGGCTGTCGGCAAAAACCATCGCGGGCCGGACCAGGGCCGCCATCGCCACCAGCTCATCCTCGCCGACCTGCGGATTGAAGGGGGCGAAAACGATGCCGATCTTGGGTGCCGCCAGCAGCAGATCGAAATGCACCGGGTGATTGCGGGCGATCACCGCGACGCGGTCGCCGCGCTTCACGCCCAGCGACAGCAGCCGGTTGGCAAGGCGATTGGCGCGGCCCTCCAGCTCGCGGTAACTGTACCAGCGGCCGTTGAAAAACAGCGCCGGGGCTTCAGGCGTTTTGCGTGCGCGCCACTGGATGAGATCGAGCATGGTCGGACGATGGCGGCATCGAGTGTGCCGCTTGTGCGTCTAGACCTTACCGCATCCGGTGCGCAACGCGCACCGGGTTTTCTCAGTGGATACCGATCACCGCTTCAACCAAAGCCTTGCCCACCGGCTTGTCGCCCCAGACGCAATGCTGAAGCGCGGCGTGCTCGGCCGCACCCAGCAGGGCGGCGGCGCGCAGGCTGGAGTCGGCATCGCTGCCGCTGCGGCCACGGGCGAGCACACCGGCCACGGCGGCAAAGAGTTTTTCCTGAGCCTCGCGGAACACCGGCTCATCGACGAACTGGGCCTCGCGCAGGATGCGGTGCTGGCCGGGCTGCTGCGAGACGAAATCGAGCAACATCGACACCAGGCGGCGGTCGCCCTCCTTGCTCGCGGCCGGCTCGACAGGCAGCGTCTCGATCTGGCGGCAGCGTTCGGCACCGATATCCCGCACCAGGGTGGCGAACACTTCTTCCTTGCTGTGGAAGTAAAGGTAGAACGTGCCCTGGCCGACATCCGCGCGCTGGGTAATGGAGCTGACCGAGGCGGCGGGGAAACCCTTGCTGCCGAACTCGATCTCGGCGGAGGCAAGCAGCTTCTTGCGGGTGGCCTCGCCTCGCGGCGTGACCGGGATGAGTTCCTTCAGCGGGGGCGTTGTATTCATTAACATCACACGGTCCTTGTGTATGGGCTTGACGTCGAAAACAGGAAAACTTTCGATGAAGCATGCAGACCTCATGTCTGCGAGTTGCGTAATAGCTTAACCCGGCACAGCCCGTGATGCGCCAGTGGCCAGCTTCGCGGCCCTGATTTTCGGCCGGAGCCGCGCAATCTGCCGCTCCTCGGCGCGCTCCTTCAGCCATTGCAGACAGTCCTCGAAGCTGCGCGAGATGCGCGTCTGCATGCGGATGCGCTCCAGCTTGGGCCAGGTGGCGCGCTCGCCATCGCGGATGTAATTGGCGATATCGGTGGCCGTCGGGTTGCTGAGCATGCGCATCAGGTCGCGCGGCGATTGCTGCGGGAACAGGGTCACATCGCCTGAATAGCGTTGCTGGAGGATGTCGTTGAGCTTATCCACCACCCGGCCCGCCGCGTAGTGGTTGAAGTGCTCGCGCGCCACCTTCACCACATCGCGCCCGGCCACCTTCACCAGATTGCCGGCGAGACTGCCCATGCCCTTGGCGCGCTGCACGTTGTCCTGCAAAAACGGCACCACGTGCGGGTTGGTCTGGCTGACGATGTAGTGGTTGACGTTGTGCAATCGCGCCAGCCTGAGCAGCGGCAGGTCGTTGGCGAGCGTGCCATCGACCCAGAGCTTGCTGCGCATGTAGGGCACCACATTGCCGTCGAAATCGCGGGCCTCCAGCATCACCGGCTCGAACACGCCCGGTATCGCACAACTGGCCTGCACCGCCTTTTTTACCATCACGTTCGGTGCGGTGAGGTAGTTCAGCAGGCGCGCCTGCTGGTGCAGCCCGGCGGGCGAGACCGTGACGCCGAGGATGCGCCGGGTTCGCTCGAAGGCCTGCACGAAACTCTCTTCGCCGAGGTTGGCGTTGAGGCAGGCGGCGAGATGGGCGGAATCCATCAGCGTGCCGCCCTTGATCAGCTTGGTGAAGCTCATCCTCTGGAAGGCGGCGAGATTGATGCTGCCGGGCTCGAACATCTGTGTCAGCTGGGCATCGCTGCGGGTACAGGTCATCGCCGCGATGATCGAGCCTGCAGAGGAGCCTGAAATGACGCGCGGCAGCAGGTTGTGCTGCCACAGCGCCTTGATCACGCCGAGGTGGAACATGCCGAGCGTGGCCCCACCCGAGAGCAGCAGCGCCGAGCGGCCGAAGGAGGCACCCGTGCGCTTGAAGAACAGCACCTTCTCGTCGTCGGAGAAGTCCTTGAACTCGCCGACGCAGATATAGTCGAGGCAGCGTGCCGCCTCGTCCACGTACTCCTCGATCAGCCGCTTGGTGCCCGCGCGCGCGTAGCCGTACAGCAGCGGATTGCTGGTGTTGGCAAGGTTGCCGTGCAAGCCTTCAGCCAGGTGAAAGGTCAGCTCGCGCACATTGCCCCGGCGGCGCAGCTCGCGCATCAGGTGCAGGCGCTCGCGGATCAGCAGGTAGTCGTATTCGTCGCTGGTTTCGTCCTGCTTCCAGGCATCGGCCCCTTCCAGGCGGTCGAGTTCGAGTGCCACCTCGCGCCATACCTTGTATTCGGCGGCGGCGGCGAGATCCTTCAAGTGGCTGGCGATGATTTTTTTGGACATGGATGAAAGACTAAGCTGTTCCGTGCGAGTGAGGCTATCGCTTCTCAAGGCCCACATTGCACCCGGTTGCGGCCATCCTTTTTGGCGTGATACAGCGCCTCGTCAGCCTGCTGGATTAGCGACTCATAGCCGCTCAAGGAGGCACTCTGGCCGAGCAGCGCCGACGAGCAGCCCAAGCTGAGTGTGAGCACCTGGTGCGGGGATTGCCGGTGCTCGATGCCCAGTGCGGCAACCTCCCCGCAGATGCGCTCCGCCAGCAGGCAGCCCTCGGCAAGGGTCAGACCGGTGCAAAACACCAGAAACTCCTCGCCGCCATAGCGGCAGAGCACATCGCCAGCGCGGCTGCAACGGTTGGAAAGCAGCTGCGCCACCTGCCGCAGCACCGCGTCACCCGCGACGTGCCCGTAGCTATCGTTATAGAGCTTGAAGTGATCGACATCCATCATGATCGCAGTCACCGGCAGGCCCAGCCGCATCGCGCGCCGCCATTCGCGCTCGATGGAAAATCCGAACAGGCGGCGGTTGAACAGGCCGGTCAAGGGATCGAGATAGGCCAGCTTCTGCAAGGCCTCGTTGGCGACATGCAGCTGCCGCTGGCTGCTGTCGAGCTTTTGCAGCAGCGCGTAGGTTCTGAGCGCGGTGGTTACCAGCGTGGTCAGGCGCAGAAACTTCAGATCGCTCTTGGTCAGGTAGTCGTCGATGGCGTAGCGCGACACCACGTCCTGCACCGGCGCCATGCCCGGCTGGCCGGTGCGCAGCACGATGCGGATGAAGGCATTGCCTCGCTCGTCGCGGATATGGCGTACCAGTTCGAGACCCGCGTGCTCGGTCTCCATCACCACATCGACCAACGCCAATGCAATGCCGGGGTTTGCGGCCAGCAGCTCGCGCGCGCCGGCAGCGGAATGCGCGGACAGTAGCCGCAGCGGGCGGTTCTCGAATTCAGCGTCACCAAGCATCAGCCGGGTGACGGCATGGACTTCCTCATCATCATCCACTACCAGCACCAGCCAGGGCGGATCCAAGGAGTCGGCTGCGGGCGCGGGTTCGGCAGCAAATATCAGGGGATCGTTCATGTCTTCTGCTCCCGCAAGGAGGCCGGGAAGCGGATCAGGAAACTCGCGCCGCCGATCTCCTCGCCTAAGCGAATGCTGCCGCGCAACAGTTGCGTCACCAGGTTGTAGACGATGTGCAGGCCCAGGCCACTGCCGCCCGCGCCGCGCCGGGTGGTGAAAAAGGGGTCGAACACCTTGGCCCGATGTTCGGGGGGGATGCCGCGCCCGTCATCGCGGTAGTGCAGGCTCACTTCGCCGTCACACACCTCGGCCTCGATACGGATCTGCCCGGGCTGGTCGTGGTCGTAGCCATGAATCAGCGAGTTGGTGACCAGATTGGTGACCACCTGCGCCAGTGCGCCGGGGTAGCTATCGACCATCAGCGTATCCGGGCAGTGCACCTCGATGCGATGGCCTCCCTTGCGCAGCTCCGGTTTAAGATTGCTGGCAACCTCATCCAGGTAGCTGCCGAGCGCAAACAGCCGGTGCTCGCCGCTGGACTGATCCACCGCCACCTGTTTGAAGCTCTGGATCAAGGCCGCCGCCCGTTCGAGATTGTTGAGGATCAGCTTGGTGGACTCCTCCGCCATGCCCACGAACCGGAGCAGGCCGCTGCTGGTGATAGCGCCATGCTGGTGCTGCTTGGCGAGGCGCGCGACGTGTTCCTGCAAGGTCGATGCCGCTGACACCGCCACCCCGACGGGCGTGTTGATCTCGTGTGCCACGCCGGCCACCAGCGCGCCGAGCGAGGCCATTTTTTCACTCTGCACCAGCTGCGCCTGGGCGTCGCGCAGCTGTTGCAGAGCTTGCTCCAGTTTGTCGTTGGCGCGGCTGCGTTCGCGCACTTCCTCGGTCAGCACATCCTGGCTCTGCTGGATGTCGGCTTGCCCTGCCTGCAGATAGCCCAGCATGCGGTTGAAGCCCTCGATCAGCGCACCGACTTCATCGCTGCCGCCCGCGGGCACCCGCAGATGGAAGTCGCGCGTTTGGGCGACGCGGCGCACCGCGCTGGAAAGCCGCAGGATCGGTTCGGTGATCGCCCTTTGCAGCACGCTGGCAACCCCGACGCTGAGCAGGAAACTCAGCAGGAACACCCCGCAGGCGATGAGCAGCTGGGTACTCAGCACCTTGCGCAGGGGCCGAAGGTTTTGACTCACATAGAGCAGGCCCGCGCGCTCGCCGTCGAGGATAACGGTCGCCACCGCCATCATCCACTCCCGGTCTTCACGCACTCCGCCTGCCGCTGGTGCAGCCGGACAGTCAAGCCCTGTGCGCAGGTAGCTGGCAAACAGTTTCGGCGGTCGCCCGGCCTCGCTGCGATACAAGCAGGCGCTATCGACTTCCGGCTTGGCCTTGAGTGCCGACAAGGTTTTTATCGCCGCCTGATCGTCGTTGAACACCAGGGCTGCCGCCGTGTTGTCGGCGACGATCCGCGTCAACGTTTGCAGGTCAATTGCGGCCTGGTCGTGGGTGACGCGGTTGTTGTAAGTGACCAGCAGGATCGCCGCCAGCGCCAGCCCCAGTGCGCTGGACAACAGCACCAGCAGCTTGAGCTTGGTACCGATGGCCAGATTGGCCAGGCCCACCCACTGAAAAAATCGGCGCTTCACTGCGGTGCCTCCACCCGCACCAGCACCGCGAGGCTCATCAGCTGCGAACTAAGTTTGAGTGGGCCCTGGTCGACCGCTGCGGTGTTGACCTCGAAGCGCAGCTTGCGGTCTTCCAGAAACAGCCGGATCACGCCGCCCGGCAGTGCCTCTGCCGATTCGTGGACGGTCAACACCGGCCTCTGGCCCAGCGCTCTGAACACGGCTGCCGACTGCTGGCTGGGTGCCGCACCGGTGTAGGCCAGATGGCAGCCGTCCCAGCGCGCGCCGCGTTTCAGCCGCCGCACCGTCAAAGGATGCGCGTCGATACGCTTGTCGCGTACCAGCTCTTCCAGGGCAGGGGCCACTGGATCAGCTTCAGGGATGCAGAGTTCAATGGCGCTGGCAGGGCTGGTGAATTGCGCCGACTCCCAGCTGACGAAGCGGACGAAGTTGACCAGAAACGCGGCGCGCAGGCGGTATTCGAGATCCACGTCGGCAGCGGCCACAGGCGTGCTTGCGACGCCCAGCAGCAGAAAAACCAGTCCGACGACTTGTCCGCGCACAGGCTCAATCCCAGGTCCAGCTCATCTCGAGCAGGCCGCTGCGCTCGGCCTCGACATAGGCGCTGCCGATGGCGGTGCGAAACTCGCCATGCTGACGATGCAGCAGGTTCTCGCCCACCAGCGCCAGTTCCAGTTGCGGCAAAGGACGCCAGGCCAGGCGCAGATTGAGCTCCGCGTAGGCTGGCACCGGGCCATCAGGCGCGTTCTGGTTGACCTCGCCGACGTAACGCAGAAAGCCGTTCACATCGACATCCGGTCGCGGCTGCCAGAGGGCGCGCAGACCCGCCTGCTGCTCCGGGCTGCCGGACTGATAGCCCGTGGCGGTACTGCCGTCGCTGCTGCCCGGCTTGCGCTGAAAGTCGAGTTGCAGCTGGCTGTACGAACTCCGCAGCTCCAGTGATTCCGAGGCCTGCCAGGCCAGGGACAGTTCCAGGCCGCTGCTGTGCCCGGCGATGCCATTGCCGAAGCGTGGCACCGGGAGGGCCGCTTCGCTGCTGCGCAGGTCGTCATAGTCGTTGTAGAACACCGCCAGATCCACCGAATAATTCTCGGCCCCGAAAAACCGCAGGCCTGCTTCATAGGCCACCAGCTTTTCGGTTTTCTGGTCGGGATTGCCGCTGCGAAAGGCCGGCGTGAACGTGGCGAGATCGTGATCCAGCCGGTTGGGCGTGCGCACCGCACGCGACACCGCGGTCCAGCTGAACCAGCCTTCGGCCACTTGCCAGCCCAGGCGCAGGTTCGGCTGCGCCTCCCAGCCGGTGTAGTCGTTGTGCTCGAACTTGCTGCCGACGGTCAGTTCCAGCCTTTTGCCGAGGGCGAACTGGTCCTGCATGAACGCTCCGTAATAGCGTAGGGTTTCACTCGACGGCACGAAGATGAAGACAAACGGAGGCCCCTTGCCGGTGACATCCTGCGACTGCCGGTAGTTGAAGCCATAGACCAGGCTGTGGCTGTCACTGAGCGGGATGCGGTGTTGCAGCTCGACATCGGCAATGTCGCGCGACTCCTTGAAAACGGTGGCCGGGATCAATCGCTCGGAATGGTCGTAGTACGCCTGCACGCTCAGTTCCGAGCCACCTCTCTGCTGCCAGGCCCAGCGGCTCAAGACATTGCCCCCAGACAGCTCCACATCACCCGACTTGGCCGGGGCTTGAAACAGATCCTCGCGGCCACCTTCGTAGAGATCGCCAGAGAGAGTCAGCGTCTGAGCCTTGGCGGGGATGAGATCAGCTCGGAACCCGGCCTGATCCAGGCGCAGCACGTTGAAGCTGTCGTTGCCATCGGGGAACTTCAGCGAATCGCGTTCGACATGTTTGGCATATACCCGCGCGGCCCCGACCTGACCCACGGCGGTGCCGCTGCGCAGGCCGGCAGAGCTGCGCTCTTCGGTGCCGACCCCGGCGTACAGCAAGCCACCCTGGGTATCTGCCGCCTTGCGGGTGACGATGTTGATGACGCCATTGATGGCATTGGTACCCCACAGGGTGGCACCCGGCCCGCGAATCACCTCGATGCGCTCGATGTCGGGCATGAACACGTCCAGCGTGTCCCAGAACACGCCGGAGAATAGCGGCGTGTAAACGCTGCGGCCATCCACCAGCACTTCAAGCTTGTCGGACAGGCGATCGGAGAAGCCGCGCGAGGACACCACATGGGTGTTGATGTCGCCGATGCGCGCCACATGCAGCCCCGGCACCAGCCGCAGCGCCTCGGCGATGCTGCGCGCGCCGGAGCGGCGGATTTCGTCGCCGGTCAAGGCATACACCGCCGCTGCGGCCTGACTAAGCGGCTCGGCGCGCTTGGAGACCGAGGTGATCTCGATGTTCATCAGGTCCGCCAAGCTCAGGCTGCTGAGATCGAGTGGCAGCGAGGCGACTTCCAGTGGTGCGGCGGCCTCTGCTGCGGCCATCAGTCCAGCACCCATGACGGTGGTGATCCAACGAGGTTTGAGCAAGCGGAATCGGATCGTGCCCATGGGTGTACGTCCCCCTAGAAAACAGCAATCTACACTCTAGTCCGGGCCGCTTGCTGCGTGTCACACGCGCACCGGAGGGTGTGCCACGGGTGACAGGTGGTCGCCTCAGCCCATCGCCCGGGCGCTTTCGTACCATCGTCTCTACAGTGAGCATGATGTCCGGCAAGTTACAACGCAACAAACGCCACACCCCAAACACGCCCTAAACTAGAAGCAATCCATTCGCCCTCCGCTGATGTCCGCTTCCCTCAAGAACCTGTTCCTGCGCGCCAAGCCCTGGCTGCCCGCGCTCATGGCGCTGTTGCTGCTGGGACTGGCACTACTGGCGCTGCGTGAGCTGACGCAGGAGATCAACTACAAGGATGTGCTGGTGCAGATGCGCGCGACACCAGTCAGCGCGCTGCTGCTCTCCGCCGGCTTCACCGCAATCAGTTTCGCAGCCCTGGCCTGCTACGACCTCTCGGGCCTCACCTATCTCAAGATCAGGCTGCCCTGGCGCACGGTCGCGCTCGGCTCCTTCGCGGGTTATGCGATGGGCAATACCGTCGGCATGGGTGTGCTCACGGGCGGCGCGGTGCGGCTGCGGGTGTACGGCGCGATGGGCATGGACACCATCCAGGTCGCCCAGTTGATGGGCTTCATCAGCGCCGGGTTTGGCCTCGGCATCACCTTCATCGGAGCAATTGGCCTGCTCTGGGGTGCCGAGCGGGTCGAGACCGCCGTGGGTGTGCCAGCCTGGGTGATCCATGGTGTGGGCATCTTCACCCTGTGCTTCATCAGCTGGGTGATCTACCTCTGCTCACGCGGCCGACCGCTGGTGATGTTCGGCAAGAGCATGCCACTGCCCAGCACGCGGCTGGCACTGATCCAGATCGGCGTGTCGGCGCTCGACCTCCTGTTCGCTGCGCTTGCACTCTGGGTGCTGCTGCCAGCGGCGGATGTCCACTTCATGGGCTTTCTCGCCTTCTACGTCATCGGCGTCTCGCTGGGCATCATCCTGCACATCCCCGGCGGCGTCGGCATCTTCGAGGCGATGATCCTGCTCGCCTACCGCGACTCACTGCCGCCCTCGGCACTCGCCGGTGCGCTGGTGCTGTTCCGCGCCATCTATTACCTGGCACCGCTCGCGCTCGCCGTGACCCTCTTGGTGCTGCGCGAATGGCGCTCCATCGCCCAGAGCCGCGTGCGGCAGAAGGCGGCGGAGCTTTCGCCCATCTTCCTGGCGGCCGCCACCATCACCATCGGCATCATGCTGCTGGTCTCGGGCGTGACCCCTTCCACCGACGAGGCCACGGAGCTTCTCGCCCTGCACCTGCCGCTGGCTTTCGTCGAGAGCGCGCACTTCATCGGCAGCATCGCTGGCCTGGGGCTCTTGTTCGTCGCGCGCGGACTGATGCTGCGCCTCGACGCCGCCTGGTGGGCGGCGCTGGTGCTGGCCGGCATCAGTTTCGTGTTCACCCTGCCCAAGGGCATCGCCCTCGGCGAGATGGGTGCGCTGGGCCTCTTGCTGCTGTTGCTGGTCGCAGGGCGAAAAGAGTTCGATCGCCGCGCCTCGCTGTTCGCCCAGCCGTTCTCGCCGCAATGGCTGTTGATGATCAGCGCGGTGCTGGGAGCGATCACCTGGCTGCTTTTCTTCGTCTACCGCGATGTGCCGTACACCGACGATCTCTGGTGGCAATTCGCTTTCGATGCCCACGCGCCGCGCTCGCTGCGCGCGATGCTCGCGGTGGTGCTCATCGGCTTCGGCTTCGCGCTCTGGCAGGCCTTCCGTCCGGCCAGCGGCGAGGCGGAGCCGGCGCTGCCAGAGGAGTTGTCGCGCGCCTACGACATCATCCAGCGCCAGCCGCGCGCCGATGCGATGCTGGCGCTCACTGGCGACAAGTCGCTGATGTTCTCGGCCACCGGCAATAGCTTCTTGATGTACGGCAAGCGCGGCCGCACCTGGGCGGCGCTGTTCGACCCGATCGGCCCCGAGCACGAATGGCCGGAGCTGATCTGGCGCTTCGTCGAGCACGCCCACGACCACGGTGGCCGCGCCTGCTTCTACCAAGCCAGTAGCCGGAGCATCCCGCTGTACCTGGATGTCGGCCTCATGGCCCACAAGCTCGGCGAGTACGCGATGGTGCCGCTCAAAGACTTCAGCGTGCAGGGCAGCAAGCGTGCACACCTGCGCCAGGCCATCAGCAAGGGCGAGCGCGACGGCCTGAGCTTCGAGGTGCTGCCCGCCTACGCGGCCAGCGATCTGCTGCCTGAGCTCGAGCGTGTCTCCAATGCCTGGCTTGCCGAGCACGCCACCCGCGAAAAAGGTTTTTCGCTCGGCACCTTCGACCCCAAGTATCTCGCCTGCACCCCGATTGCCGTGGTGCGCAAAGATGGCAAGCCGGTCGCCTTCGCCAACCTGATGGCGACGCCGCAGCAGAGCGAGGCCACGATCGACCTCATGCGCTACACCCCGGATGCACCCAAGGGCGTGATGGACTATCTGTTCGTGAAAGTGATGCTGCACTGCCAAGCCGACGGCTATGCACAGTTCGGGCTCGGCATGGCACCGATGTCCGGCATGAGCACCCACCACAAGGCACCGCACTGGCAGCGCCTCGGGAGGCTGATCTACAGCCACGGCGAGAACTTCTACAACTTCCGTGGCCTGCGCGCCTTCAAGCAGAAGTTCGACCCGGTGTGGGAGCCGCGCTACCTCTGCGCCGAAGGCGGCATCCAGCCCCTGATCGTGTTCACCGACATCGCTACGCTCGTCAGCGGCGGCATCAAGGGCGTGATGGGCAAATGAGGCGCCTCGCCTGGTTGATGTGCGTGTTGTCCACCCTGCCCCTGCACGCCGCCGAACCGCAGACCCTCGACCACGGCCGCTTCGAGAAGGTCCGTATTTACAAACCCACGGGCACGACGCGCAGCGTCGTGCTGTTCCTCTCTGGCGACGGCGGCTGGAAGCAGCAGGAAGCAAAGCAGGCCGAGGCCATGGTCGCCGAAGGCGCGGTCGTCATCGGCATCGACACACCGCAGTTCATGGCGGCCCTCGAAGCCGACGGTGGCGAGTGCGTGTTCCCGGATGGCGATCTCGAAAACCTCTCGCGCTTCGTGCAGGCCTACGCCAAGCTGCCCGGCTATCGCGCACCCCTGCTTGCAGGTTATTCGGCGGGTGCGGCGCTCGCCTACGCGAGCCTCGCGCAGGCACCGACCGGCACCTTCTCCGGCGGGCTGGTGACGGGCTTTAAGCCCGATCTTGATCTGAGGAAACCGCTCTGCCCCGGTGATGGCCTGGCTTTCGAGCCGCTGGCGAATGGCAAGGGTGTCGACTTTCTCGCCCGCCGCGACCTGGCCGTGCCTTTCCTTGCCTTGCTGGGCGAGCGCGACGCCGTGTGCGATGCCGCCACCACCCAGGCCTTCATCCAGCAGATGCCGGCCGCGCGGCAAAAACTGCTGAAGGGTGTCGGCCACGACTACGGCGGCGATGCGCGCGGGCGCATGGCGCTGGCCGCCGCACTGCGCTCGCTGAGCGCGGTGCAGAAGGCCGTGGTGCCGCCTGCGCCCAACGATCTCGGCGACCTGCCAGTGGTGGAGGAGCCCGCCAATCCGGGCACGCCCGCCACGCCCTACGTCGCTCTGTTCTGGAGCGGCGATGGCGGCTGGGCCGGCATCGACAAGGAGGTCTCCGACGCGCTCAACGCCCGCGGCGTTCCAGTCGTGGGCGTTGATTCACTCCGCTACTTCTGGACCGCTCGCACGCCCGAAGGCATCGCCCGCGACATCGAGAAGATCAGCCGCCACTATCTTGCCGCCTGGAACAGGCAGAAGGTGATTCTCATCGGTTACTCGCAAGGCGCGGACGTACTGCCCTTCGCAGTCAACCGGCTGGGGCCCGCGCTGCGCGCGCAGGTGGCCATGGTGGCGGCGATGGGCCTGTCCGACCACGCCGTGTTCGAGTTCGAGCTGGGCAACTGGGTCAGCGACAACAACAACGGCCCCGAGACCCTGCCGGAAGTGGCCCGTATCAAGACCCTGCCCTTTATCTGCATCTATGGCGAGGAAGAGACAGACAGCATCTGCCCCAGACTCGTCGTGGGCGACCATGTTCGGGTCGTGAAAATGCCGGGTGGCCACCACTTCGATGGCGACTACGAGAAGCTGGCGACGACGATCCTGGGCGCTCTGCCCGCGCCCTGAGAGCAGGCGATCAGCTGGGGATTTTCAGCTTCATGCCCGGCTTGATGACGCCGGATTTCGACAGGCCGTTGTGCTGCTGGAGCGCCGAGACGCTGACCTTGTATTTGGCCGCGATGCCCGAGAGCGTCTGGCCCACCGCGACCTTGTGGGTGCGTAGCTTGGCGGCGGATTTCGATTTCTTCGACGCTGATTTCCGACTGGATTCTGCTGGCTCGCGCCCTTGATCTTCGGCTACCGCTGCAACGACGGCCTCCGCCGGCAGCTCATCGCCATGATTCGGCACGCGGATGGTCTTGCCCGCACGCAACTTGGCTTTTTTGTTTAGGCCATTGAGGCCGCGCAGGCTGGATTCGCTGACTCCAAACCGCTGCGCGATCGCGCCCAGCGACTCACCTTTTTTCACCCTGTAGCTGAAGTGCGTCTGCCGCTGCTTCGAGAAGGTTTCACCTGCCCCCAGGCGGGAATAGGCGACATTGAAGGATGCGGCCTGCCCCAAAGGCAGACGGATGGTGTCGCCCGCCGGCACATGCAGCTTTCCGGCCACGACACTGTCGTGGTACGAGGGGTTCAGCTCGCGGAAGCGTTCGGCGTCGATGTCGGCGGTTTTCAGCAGCGTGCGGTACGGCGTGTAGCGTTCGACCGTGACGGTCTCGAAGCGCACCAGCGGCTTGCGCTGCAGGTCGCCGAAATATTTCTTCGCGTCGCGTTCGACATCGGTGGCGGCGACGAACTCCGCATAGAAATTGCGCGAGGCAAAACCGAAACGCGGCCCGTTGAAGCGCGTGATCATGTCCTCAAGCGAGTCGCCCCTGACCTCCTTAAGCGCGCGCGCCACGCCGCCACGGCCGTAGTTGTAGGCGGTGAGTGCCAGGGGCCAGCTGCCGAGATGGTCGTAGTCGTCCTTGAGGTGTGCTGCGGCGGCGCGGGTGGAGGTCCAGGGGTCGCGGCGTTCGTCGGCGATCTGGTTGTGGCGCATGTACATGCGCGCCGAGGAGGGCATGAACTGCCACAAGCCCGCCGCAGCCACCTTCGAGTAGGCATTGATGTTGAAGCTCGACTCGACGATGGGCAGGCGCGTGAGCAGGCGCGGCAGGCCGGCGTCGGCAAAGATGCGCTCCATCTCGGGCAAATACTGGCCGGCAGTGGCAAGGCCTTCGCGGGTGCGCTCCTTCAAGCCGCGCTGGGTGCGCACGTTGTCGGCTGCATCAAGGAGCGCGCCTTCGTCGTTGGAGAACAAGGCGGACAGGCGGCGCTGCTCGGCATCCATCTGCTCCGGCCTGGCGGCCAGTGCAGCCGTGGCGCGCAGCAGGGTGGAAAGCCGCGCGCGGGTCGCGTCCTCCTGGTCATTCTTGAGCCGTGCGAGCTGCACCTTGGAGAGGCTGGCCACATCCGCGCGGAAATCGAGCACGGCGTAGATGCGCTGAGGCTTGCGCGGATCGTGGATCACGCTCTGGTGCTCCGAGAACTCGCCGAACACCCGTCGCCAGAAAGCGATATTGCCCTTGATGACAGCAGGGCGCGGAAACAGCTTGCGCTCTTTGGCGAGGCGGTCGTTGGCTTCGGTTTCGGCACCCGCCTCGTCGGCGGCTTCGATCAGGGTCTGCACCGGCTGCGCGAGGGTCTGCACCGGCGGTGCGGCGATGGCCTCCAGCGTGGGCGCTGCTGCCAGCTGTGCAGGTTCGCCTGTTGGCGGCGCGCTGGGCTCCGGGGTCTGGGCGAGGCTGGCACTCACAAAGCCAGAGAGAAAGACGGCGAGAAGTGGCAGGCGGATCAGGGGCATCGGCAGGTTGCGGTCAGAGCATGCAGAACAGCATGCGAGATGCTAGCCGCCATGGCCCGGTGCAGCAATCGCAAAAAGCCTGAACGAGCGGCACACTCAAGGCACCTCACCCCTCTTTGACCGCCTACGACGATGACTGCCGACTCCCTCTGCCTGCTGGCCTGTGGCCTGTTCTTCATGAGCGGGCTTTTCACCGGCCTGTGGAAATATCTCTGCATCGCGCGTTCAGCTGACGCTGTTGCACCGGTTTACGTCGATATCGCGCACCGCACCAGCCTGATGTATTCGTTTTCAGCCTTGGTGCTGCGCGCCTTCGTACCCTACTCGCCGCTGGATGCGACGGGCACGCTCATCGCGGTGGCTGCCCCGCTGCTGTTCTTCGCGCTCGCTATTTCGACCTACGTGCTGCACGGCCTCTTGCGCGACACCGACAACCAGTTGCGCTCACCGCATCGTCTCGGCGCAATGACGCTGCCTGGCGTGCTGCTGCATGGCTTCATGTGGACACTCGCCATTGCCGAGATCGGCGGCTTCGCGGTGCTGCTGTGGGGATTCTTGCGCGGGCTCTGAACAGGGCTTCAAATGCGAATGACTTGCATTTGATCGCAGAGAAGCGTAACTTCCTTTCGCCAGCTCAGGGGCTTGTCGTAGCCCGCCAGCGTCAACCCGATGCGCCCTTAATGGGCAAGGAGCAGACGATGGAAACCACCTCATTCGGCCTCGGCATTTTCCTTGCACTCGACGTGATCGGCAGCATTGCGCTGGCCGTGTGGCTGGGCGCGCACAGCGGCGGCGGGCAGTCTGACTGGGATCGCTAGGTAGTGTTTCGGAAGGGTGCCGCGAGCTGCGCGGCATAGCGGCGCAGCGGCATCGGCGGCGTGAGGCCCACGGCATCGGGCGCACGCGGCGCGGCATCGGCTTGATAGCGAAAGCTACCTGCGAGGTGATCCCACAGCGTCGTGAACAGGCCGAAGTTCACATCACCTGCCGGCCCGCGAACGTGGTGGAAGCGATGCGCCTCAGCCGTCGCAAACACGAACTTGAGCAGGCCGGTGCGAAAGTCGGCATTGGCGTGTTGCAGCAGCAGCTGGACCGCCACGCAGAAGGCCACGCCTGCAGCGACCGGCTGAGTCACGCCGAGCAGCAGCAGCGGCGTCATGCCCGCAGCGGTTTCGAGCAGCTGGTGCATGGGGTGCTTCATCCAGCCATTGAAGCCATACAGTCGCTCGGTGGCGTGATGCACGGCGTGGAAGCGCCAGAGCGCGCGCACCCGATGGCTCAGGTGGTGCATGGCGGAGATGCCGAGATCGAGCAGCAGCACCGCCACAATCACCTGTGCCACGAAGGGCCAGTGCTGCGGCCACAGCGAGGGCCAGGGCAATAGCGCCACGAGCAGTGGTAGTGCTGCGATGCCGGCATAGGTGAGCAGGGTGTTGACCAGCGCGTGCATCACGTCGGCCTCGGCATCGCCGGGGTTGCGGTTCCAGGCTGGTTGCCAGGGTATCGCGCGCTCGATGGCAAGCATCGTCAGCACCGCCATCAGCAGCAGGGCGTAGCGGGTGGCATCGGGAGCCTGCGTTGTGACCAGCCAGAGGCCTAAGCCATTGAAGCCTAGGAAGAACAGCGGAAAGGTGCCGTAGCGGAGTAGGGTGCGCATGCTTGATCTCGATGGGACTTGCAGCGCAGTCTCGATGCACCCGCCCCCTTCGCGCTTGTAGAAACCAGCTATCGCATGTTTCTTGTCTTAGGCCCAGACCGCCTGCTCTACCGCGGCCCGCCCGTTGATGGCGCGCCGCACCGCCACCATGCGCTGCAACTCGCCCTGAGTCTCGGCGCGCCGCTCACGCTCGAAGTGGATGGTGTCGCGCAGCAGGCGATGGGCTTCACCATCGCCGCCGACACCATGCACCAGCTCGGCGGCGGCGCACCGCAGATCGCGCTGCTGTACCTGGAGCCGGAGAGTACGGCGGGCTTGCAGCTGGGTGCCTCACTGTCGATGCCTGCCCAGGCCTGGCAAGCCTCGCGCGCCTTGCTCTCGGCAGCGCGCGATGACGAGGCCTTCGCCACGCTCGACCACCTCTGGCTTACTGAGCTGGGCCTGGCTGCATCGGGCGCGCCGCCCGCGCTGGATGCCCGCGTCGCAGACACCCTTGCCCATCTCGCCGCCACGCCCGAGAGGCCGCACAGCGCCGCTGCCCTCGCCGCCCGCGTGCAGCTCTCGCCGGACCGTCTCATGCACCTGTTCGCTGAAGCCACCGGCACCTCGCTGCGCAGCTACGCGCTCTGGCTCAAGCTCAAGACCGCCCTGCGGCAGGCGCTGGCCGGTGCCACGCTGACCGAGGCCGCGCATGCCGCCGGGTTTGCCGACTCGGCCCACCTCAGCCACAGCTTCAAGGCCATGTTCGGCTTGGCACCGCGCTTCCTGTTCGAGCGCCGCGGCGATCTCACGGTGCTGTTCCGCTAAGCTCACGCGCACCACCATCGCCAGCTGCCGACATGACCCTGCGCACCGCCTATCCCGCCATTGCCCCCTACGCCACACACCGCCTGCAAGTCTCGGCGCTGCACAACATCTACGTCGAAGAAAGCGGCAATCCCAATGGCAAGCCGGTGGTGTTCGTGCACGGCGGCCCCGGCGGCGGCACCGAACCCTGGCAGCGGCAGTTCTTCGACCCAGCCAAATACCGCATCGTGCTGTTCGACCAGCGCGGCTGCGGCAAGAGCACCCCCTTCGCCGAGCTGAAGGAGAACACGACCTGGGATCTGGTGGCGGACATGGAAGTAATCCGCAAGCATCTGAAGATCGAGCAGTGGCTGGTGTTCGGCGGCAGCTGGGGCTCGACCTTGGGATTGGCGTATGCGGAGACGCACCCCACCCGCACCACCGCACTGGTGCTGCGCGGCATCTTCCTGCTGCGCAAGCTGGAGATCGACTGGTTCTACCAAGAGGGCACCAGCTTCATCTTTCCCGACCAGTGGGAGGCCTACCGCGACGCGATTCCCGAAGCCGAGCGTGGCGATTTCGTCACTGCCTACTACAAACGCCTCACCTCAGCCGATGCGGCCGTTCGCGCCGCCGCGGCGAAAGCCTGGAGCACCTGGGAGGGTGCCACCAGCAAGCTGCTCGTCAACAGCGACATGATCGCCCGCTACGGCAACGACACCTTCGCCGACGCCTTTGCGCGCATCGAGTGCCATTACTTCACCAACAAGGGCTGGTTCGAGGTGGAAGACCAGCTGCTGCGCGACGTGCCGAAGATCCGCCACATTCCTGCCGTGATCGTGCAGGGCCGCTACGACGTGGTCTGCCCGATGAAGAGCGCCTGGGACCTGCACCGCGCCTGGCCTGAGGCCGAATTCGTGGTGGTGCCGGATGCGGGCCACGCCGCGAGCGAGAAGGGCACGCTGAGCGCGCTGATCGAAGCCACGGACAAGTTCGCCTCGCTGTAAGGGCTACCAGCGGTATCCGCCCACCAGCAGCAGCGCCATCTGCGTCTCGCGCTCGATCAGCGGGCTGTCGGCCGCCGGGCCGAGCAGCGTCTGCAGCGAGCCGGTGGCGTTGACGAACCAGGCCTCGTCGATGAACCAGGTCGCGCTGAAGCCGAGTGCGGCATTGCGCAGGCCCGCACCCGGCGAATAAGCCGGCAAGCCCGAGCGCGCCGACTGCGTGGCACTCACGCCAAAGCGGCGCTGCATCGCATCCTCGTTCGCAACCGTCACTGAGGGCCCGGCCAGCACCAGCAGTTTCTTGCTGCCGACTACTGGCAGGTAGAAAGCGAAATCCGCCAGCCAGCCCGCCTCGTCGGCAAAGGTATGTAGCACCGTGGTGCGCAGCACGAAGGGAAACAGCACCTTCTCGGCATACATCTTCACCTCGGGCGCGGCATCGAGATCGCCCAGGCCCTTGAGGCGCGCATCGCGCTTCTCGGCACGGCCGATGTCATATCCGAATGCGGCCCCGATGCGATAGCTCTTGCCGCGCATGAGGTTGAAGCCGATGCCCTCCGACGACGAGGCATAGGCGATGTCGCGGTAGCGCAGCTCGGCCGCGGCGATGGGGATCACTCGGTTCTGGCGTGCGCCCTCGTAGGTGGGCAGCGTCACCGCACCGGCGGCGACCACGCCCTGCCACTTGGGGATTTTCTCGATGAAGAAGGGGATCAGCTGCACCCCGGGCGAGAGCTGCCACTCGGCCATTGGCGTCGGCTCCTGCGCCAGAAGCGGCAGGCACACACCGAACGCGCCGAAGGCCAACACACACCAAGACAGACTTCTGCGCATCAATCCACCTCGGCGAACGGCAAGCACTGGATACAGCTCGGAGAGGAACAGGCACGAAGCGATCCAAGCGTCATTGAGCCTGCACGCTAAGGATTGCAGGTGAACGACAGCCGATACGAGCCGTCTTTGAGGCCAAAAAAAGCCCCGGCATGACCGGGGCTTTTCACATCTCACTTCACATCAGCTGGGAAAGGCCACGCTCGCATAAGTGCGTGCCGCAAAGCCCGCGTACTCGCCGCGCGTCAGGCCCTTCTTCGGGCTGATGCGCGCAGTCTTGCTGCCGTTGGCGTCGGTGATGACGGCATCGAAGATGCCGAGCTGCAGGGCCAGGGCGACATGGCCGCGCAGCGCCGGGCTGATCTCGGCCGCATCGACCACCGGCACGCTGTTGCCGTCGGCATCGGTGACGGTGAGCGCGGCGCTGGGGTCGATGGCCTTGGCCGCCGCCTCGCGGCCCGTGGCCTGCACCAGCGAGTACGCCACTTCCTCGCGGCTCACCAGGGTGCTGGGTGCGAAGCTCGCACCGCTCACCAGCATCACCGGTGCCGAGTCGTTGTTGCGGTCGAGCAGCAGGCGGCCCGTGCGCGTGGTGGCGTCGGCGGTGAGCGAGAGCACGCCGTCGCCGCTGGCATCGCCGAAGGAATAACCCGCGCCGTGGTTGCGGGTCTGGCGGATGCCCCAGCTCATGATGTAGTCGGCGAGATGCGCGCGGCTGAGGGACTCGTCGGGCTTGAACTGGCTGCCCGCGCCGTCGACGAGGCGGCGCGACACAGCAAACTCGATCTGCTGCTCGAAGGCATGGCCGACGGTGTCGCCCAGGCCGGTCGGCAGGCCGGAGAGGAACTGCTCGACCTTCACCGTCGCGGTGGAAGGCGCGGCGACGCCATTGCTCATGCCGGTGGGATCGGCCGCGACGCCAGAGACGGAACCGATGCCGCGCATCTCCACCGTCCAGGTCCCCGCCATGCCGGGGCCGGTCGCAGCCACGTTCGCGCTGAGCACCGGCAGGGCGATGCCGGAGCCGTAGCGGTTGCCCGCCGGGTCGGTGAGGCGCACCGCGCAGGTGCAGATCGGCGCATCGGGCTGCGAGTACTTGGCGACGACGAGCGAGACATCGGGGCCAACCTCGAAGGACTGCACGGTGTTGATAGGCCCAGCGGGCGAGAAGATCAGGTCATAGCTTTCAGCCGTTGCACCGCCCAAGCCGGTGTTGGCGAAGTAGCCGCGCAGCAGGCGGTTGGCCGCGCCATAGTCCTTGCGCAATTGCAGCGCCATGGCGATGGCCGCCTCGGCATTGGCAAAGCCCGCGCCGGTTTCATGCGCCGCATAGCCCGGCATGTTGGTGGCGGTGGCCTTGAAGATGGCCTTCACTTCGCGCCAGGTCAGCGCCGGGTTGGCTTCGAGCAGCAGCGCGGTCAGGCCGGCCAGATGCGGTGCCGCCATGCTGGTGCCGCTCTTGTGCGTGTAGAACGGCAGCTGCTCGTTGGGGATGTCGCCCGCCGCAATGTCGGCCTCGGTGTCCAGCGGCGTGAAGGGATCGGCAGCGATCGCGCGGGTGGAGATGTAGTCGGTGCCGGGGGCGACCACCGTTGGGCGGTCTTCGACGACGAAGGTCTCGCCATCCACCACCGCCTCATACACGCCACCTGAGAGGCGGCCGCGCGAGGACGAAGGCGCAAGCAGGCCGGACTTCTCGCCATTGCCGGCCGCCAGCACCCACGGTGCCTTCTTGAAGTTGCCGGTGATGGTGGCAGCGCCAGAGCCCGAGTTGCCAGCCGAGAACACGACAATCAGGTTCTTGTCGGCGAGGATCTTGGTGGTGACGTTGGTCGGGTCGGCCGGGTCGAAGCAGGTGTCGATGTCGCCGGTGTTGCCGAAGCTGTTGGTGACGATGCGCAGATTGTGTTCCGGGTGCTCGTCGAGCATCTTCAGCGCGTAGTCGAAGCCGCCCAGAGTGTCCAGCACGAAGATCACCGCACCGGAGCCATAGCCGATCAGGCCAGCGCCCTTGGCTGCGCCTGCGAACTTGCCGTCCGACGCGGTGCCATCACCGCCGGCAATGCCCGCCACATGCGTGCCGTGGCTGCCGCCGAGATCGGTGTTGGGCACCCCCTCGACGGGCGTGAAGGGGTACATGCCGCGTTCGGCGTCACCGGTCTGCGCCCGCGCATTGGTATAGCCCTGCGCGTTCTCCAGCACCTTGACGCGGAACTCGAGGTCGGGATGTGTCCCATCCACACCCGAATCGTTGACCAGAATCGAAACGCCCTTGCCGGTGATCGGCTCGCCGCTGGCGTTGAAAAGTTCGGGACGGGTCTGCGCCACATCCACCGAGGTGAGGTTGCGCGCAACGTCGTCTTCGTAGCTGAGCTGGTCGTTGAAGCGCACCGAGCGCACGCCCGGCAGCTTTTGCAGCAGCCCGATCTGCGCCTTGGTGGCGACGACTGAAGCGATGGGCAGCCGCTGGAAGTAGGGGCCGGAGAGACCCAGCGATTCCAAGAGTTTGAGCTGCGCGAGCTTGGGCGCGCCACGGCCCTCGAAGGTGACGATGACCGAGCGGACGTCGGCGGCACCCAGCAGGGCGGTGCGCTCCTGCATCACGGTGTTGGCATCGATGCAGCTCTTGGCCGCGACCTCAGCCGGAGGCGGGGTTTGAGGGGTGCCAGGCACCGGGGCCGGGACGGGGGTGGCCACCGCCACCGGGGCCGGATTGTTGCAGGCGCTCAACAGAACAGCTGCGGCCAGGGCCGCAAGGGGGAAACGATGCCGCATGAAAACTCCTCAATTGATGGATGCCTCGGGCCTTGAACGGCCACTAGCCAGGCAAGCGAAAGGCCCGGCGATGCATGAAACGCACCACCTGCCCGCGCAGATACAACCGTTCGTCGGTCGCACCCGGCCTCGGCATCGCTTCAGGAGAGGTAGGTGTAGCCGGAAAGCCCTGCTTCCAATTCAGCCAGCAGGGCATTGCGCACGCCCATCGGCAGCTTGCTGGCCGCAAACTTCTTGCGATAGCTCTGCGTCAGCTCTTCAGGGGCGAGATGCACGTAGCGCAGCAGCTCGTCGGTGCGGTCACCGTATTCGGCGTCGTCGAGCCGCCAGCCGCCAGCGGCCGCAGCATCGAGCACCACGTTCACCGCGTTGGTGTCGCCAAATAGGTTATGCATGTCGCCGAGGATTTCCTGGTACGCGCCGACCATGAAGAAGCCGAGCAGATAGGGCTCGTCTTCTTTCAAATCGTGCAGCGCCAGCGTCGGCGTGAGGCCCTCGCGGTCGACATAAGTTTCGAGCTGGCCGTCGCTGTCGCAGGTCAGGTCGCACAGGCGCGCACGCTCGGTCGGCTCTTCGTCCAGACGGTGAATCGGCACGATGGGAAACACCTGGCTGATCGCCCAGGCATCGGGCACCGACTGGAACACCGAGAAGTTGCAGAAGTACTTGCTGCTGAGCCGCTCGCGCAGCATGTCCAGCGCATCGCGGTGGGCGCGGACGTCGATGTCCAGCATGGGGATCACGCCGCGCGCGATGGCGTGCGTGGCCTGCTCGCACCAGGCGCGCTGGGTGATGGTGAGCTTGCCTTCGGCGTAGTGCGCGTGCGCTTCGGCGAGCAGGGTATCGGCCTCGTGCAGGCTCTCCAGCGGGCCTCGCTCGACCAGTTCGTTGAGGCAGTCGAACAGCTCCAGCACCACGGGCGGGGCATCGGCAGCGGGCTTGCTGATCTTGGGCGTGCCGATCACTTCACTGTCGACCACATTGGCGATCAGCACCGCATGGTGTGCCGTGAGCGCACGGCCGGATTCGCTGATGAGCGCGGGCTCCGGCTCGCCGGATTCGATGCAGATTTCCTGCAAGGTGCGCACGATGCTGCGGGCGTATTCACGCACCGAGTAGTTCATCGAGCAATGGCTGCGCGAGCGGGTACCTTCGTAGTCCACGCCCAGGCCGCCGCCGACATCGACTACGTCGATGGGCGCGCCGAGACGGCGCAGCTCGACATAGAAACGCGCCGCCTCGCGCATGCCGCGCGCGACGTCCTGCACGTTGGCGACCTGGCTGCCCAGATGGAAATGGATCATCCGCACCGCATCGCTCAAGCCCGCCTTGGCCATCATGTCGAGTGCGAGCAAGACCTGCGCGGTGGTGAGCCCGAACTTGCTCTTCTCGCCGCCGGTGTTCTGCTGGGTGGACTCGCTCATGTTGGCGAGCCGCACGCGCAGGCCGATGAGAGGTGCGACATCGAGATTCTTCGACTCCTCGATCACCAGCGGCAGCTCGCTGAGTTTCTCCACCACGATGTAGACCTTGTGGCCGAGCTTCTGGCCGATGAGCGCGCGGCGGATGTAGGCGCGGTCCTTGTAGCCATTGCAGACGATGACGCTGCCGGGCAGTGCCACGCCCAGCACTGCCGCGAGTTCGGGCTTCGACCCGGCCTCGATGCCCACCCGCGCGCCACCGTGTTGCACGATGGCCTCGACCACCGCTTTCTGCTGGTTGACTTTGATCGGATACACCGCCGTGTACTGGCCGCGATATTCGTACTCGGCAATGACCTGCGCGAAGGCGCCGGTGAGCGCATCCACACGGTCACGCAGAATGTCGGTGAAGCGCACCAGCACCGGCCATTCCAGGCCTTCCTTCGGCAGCTGCATGGCGAGCGAATGCAGGTCCACCGCCACACCGCTCTTGAAGGGCTGCACAGTGAGATGGCCTTCGGCGTTCACATCCACATAGCCCTCTGACCATTGCGGGATGTTGTAGCGGGCGCGGGCGCTGCTGGTCGACCAAGTCATGGCGGTGTCACAGGATGAAATGCGCGCACAGGGTAGCGGCGCAGGCCGGCAACGCAAGTGACAGCGCTGCGGCGTCTGCCAGCCGCTGCCCGGCATTCAGGTGATATTCACCGCGCGCTCGATCAGTAGCCGCAAGGGCCACAACAATGTTTCGTCCTTATCGCCCAAATGCAGCGTTTGCAGGGCTGGCAGTGCAGCCAGCGGCGACAGGTCGCTGGCCTGGGTGTACGACAAATCCAGCGATTGCAGGGCTGACAGCGCGGCCAGCGGCGACAGGTCGCTGATCTGGGTGTACGACAAATCCAGTGTTTGCAGGGCTGACAGCGCGGCCAGCGGCGACAGGTCGCTGATCTGGGTGTACGACAAATCCAGCGATTGCAGGGCTGACAGCGCGACCAACTGCGACAGGTCGCTAATCGTGGTGTTCCACAAACCCAGAGTTTGAAGGGCTGGCAGCGCGACCAGCGGCGACAGGTCGCTAATCCGGGTGTTCCACAAATGTAGCGTTTGCAGGGCTGGCAGCGCAGCCAGTGGCGACAGGTCGCTGATCGTGGTGCCTGACAAATACAGCGATTGCAGGGCTGGCAGCGCGGCCAGTGGCGACAGGTCGCTGATCTGGGTATTCCAAAAATGCAGCGTTTGCAGGGCTGGCAGCGCAGCCAGCGGCGACAGGTCGCTGATCTGGGTGCCCGACAAATACAGCGTTTGCAGGGTTGGCAGCGTGGCCAGCGGCGACAGGTCGCTGACCTGGGTGCCCGACAAATACAGCATTTGCAGGGCTGGCAGCGCAGCCAGCGGCGACAGGTCGCTAATCTGGGTGCCCGACAAATACAGCATTTGCAGGGCTGGCAGCGCAGCCAGCGGCGACAGGTCGCTAATCTGGGTGTACGACAAATTCAGCATTTGTAGGGCTGGCAGCGCAGCCAGCGGCGACAGGTCGCTAATCTTTGTGCGCGACAAATTCAGCATTTGTAGGGCTGGCAGCGCAGCCAGCGGCGACAGGTCGCCGATCGTGGTGCCCGACAAATTCAGGGTGTGCAAGGCTGGCAGCGCCGCCAGCGGCGACAGGTCGCTGATCGTGGTGCCCAACAAATTCAGCATTTGCAGGGCTGGCAGAGCGGCCAGCGGCGACAGGTCGCTGATCTGGGTGTGCGACAAATCCAGCATCGTGCGGCCGTGCCAGCGTTGCCAGACCCGTGGCCCCCAATCCGGATGATGGATCAAATTACCGAGGACGAAGCCCTCATTCTCCTCGGCTTGATCCTGCAGCTTCTCCAGCGTCTCCATACAGCCGGCGAACAGATCTACGGCAAAAGGTTGGCAGCCGCTGTGAGGATTCAGCAACAGACGCGCAGCCAAGCTAAGCCTTTGATCATCCACCGGCCGGCCAGCGTCCAACATGGCAAATTTGCGGCCCAACAGACTTTCTGCCCAGGCCAGCGCATTGGGGCTGTTGGCGGCAAGGTGTTCTGCAGCCAGCACCATCACCTCCTGCCAAGTGCTCCACGCGGCCCATCGCCAGAGACTGACTTCATTCACGCGGACATCCAGTCCCCTTTCTGCGGCTTCGCCCGGCGACTTGCAGCGACCCCAATCGCGATTGAGGAATTCGTTGGCGATGTAGAGGGCGGCGAAGTATTCCTGAAAAGACAGATGCACAAAGCTGAACTGGCCACTGGCGCGCTCCAGCAGCAGCCCGGTGCGCGCCTGCAGCCATTGCAGGTAGTGGCCGACGAAGTCCGGGTTAGCGTGTTGCGGGTGCGTCTGGGCCACGGCCGTAGTCAACCAGGCTGTGATCTGATCACGATCAAACACCATGCCCTGGCCCTGGGGTTCGTCGTGCTCTTGGCCATGCGCGCTGCGTAATCGCTGCATCTCAAAGCCCAGGCGCGCGAGCCACTGCCGCTTGGTCTTGAGCGGTACGGAATCGCCAACGTCTCCCCGGTTTTTGCCAAAGCGAGCCGCATCAATGGATTCTAGGTAAGCCTCGGTGATCTGGCTGTACAGCTCTGCACGGCCATCGGGCAGCTGGATGCGCTGGCGGAACAGCATCACCATCAGCGCCAGAAGGTTCGGCGTGCGCGCTAGGGTGCGGGTGTTGGGGTTGCTGTGAATCGCGCTCTGAAATTGCTCGCTGAGTCGGCGACCGTCATCGGCACCTGCCGTCATCAGCCCGTACCAGGCTTCCGCAAAGCTCTGGATGCGGCGGTCGTCAAAGGGCAGGAGATGGAAAAGCGTCAGCACATTGCCATTCGCGTTATTCATCTCCAGCAACGTTTCGTCGCCGCCATCCTCCACCAGCTGCTTGGCGAAGGGATTGCCAGGCGGCTCAATCTCGTGGCCGGCCCTAAATCCCTCGTCGACCGAATGCGCCCGCGGCGAAGCGCGATCTTTTTTGGTCTCCCGGTGCAGCGGCGCAGCGTCATAGCCGAGTGGCCGCGAACTGATGACCCAGCAACAACCCGCATGTTCGCGCAGCGCTATTTGCAAGAGTCGTTGCATGGCCGGCAGCTGTGCTGAGGGCACCTCGTCGTAGCCATCTACCACGATCAGGGCCTGGCCACTGGCAATCGCCCCCTTGACCGTTTCACGCACCTCGGCATAAGCCTTGGCGGCCGTGCTGGGCACCTCGGCATGCTGCGCCAACAGTTCGGAGAAGCTGTTGACCTTGGTTAGATTGATTTCGCGCAGGATCAAATGAACCGGAACCAATCCTCGGAACCACTCCGGCGCCTCGCTGGACTGCTGGCAGGCATACCAGACCAGCCATTGCGCAAGCGTGGTTTTGCCGCTGCCCGGGGCACCCAACAAAACCATGCGCCGGTGTTGACCCAGCACATCCAGCGGATGCTGGCTGGTCGCAGAGTCGGGTTCCTGCGGCCCCGACTGCTGCAATGTAGTGCCTATGGCCGGAGTGACAAACAGCTGCCGCAGCAAAGGGTCTTCGGTGCGCGCCAAGTCCATCCACAGCGTGGGCAGACCCAGCAAGGTGATCTTCTCCGTCGCTTTGGAAAGTTGCTGGCGATACCAATACAACGCTTCTGCTTGGTATTGCGCTTGTTTCAAGGATTCGGACATAAGCTCAGTAAACGTGACGGAACGCTAGATCAAAGGCAGCGACGCGAAGATTGACCACAGGCGCGGCAACAAGTGCGGCTGGCTGTGATGGTGGCAAGACTTGGTCCGGTGTCGCTCCAAGTCCTGGTACACCTGCTGGCGGAGGCGGAACGGGAGCGGGCGTAGTCAATGCTGCCTGTGAGAGATATTGATACAAAGGGCCGATCCAGAAAAAGCCGGAATTGGCACGGTCCGGCAGGTGCAAAGGCTCATCGGCCGTATGGCCGATACGCGGATTGGGATGATGAAGGCAGTAATCATCCTCGAACTTCTTGCGTCCCGCTGGAGTGAGTTCCGGGCTGCGGCCCAGCCACTGATCCAATAAGGTTAACCCTGCTTCAATTCCGCTGCGCCAGTTGAGGAACAGGGAATGGTGAAACTGAAAGCAATAGGTCACGCAGACCAGTGCCCGCACATAGCGCTGTCGCTCGACCTGATTCCCAGCGGAGGTCTTCCATTCGTCACTTTCACATAGCCGATTCCAGGCACGCGCCAGAGAGTTGGAAAGCATTTTCAAACGTCGTGGATTGGGCGGCAGGCAACGAATCCATTCGCCGGTCTCCTTCAGGCCTGCTTCCAAGGCGTCACCCAACAGCGGTTCCGGCAGCTTCCTGATCCACTCTTCGACGAAGACCTGTTCGATGTTGGGCGGTGGCGGCAGCGAATACACGTTGCCGCAAATCTTTTCGATATACGACGACGCCTTACTCGAGTATTTTTTGAACTCGTCGTCTGTTCTGGCTCCATAGTGCCGTGCGAGAGCTTCGATGATCGCCTGCTGATTAATGCCCAGAACGAACACACAGTTGCTGAGGCTCAGATACACCTTGATGCTTTGCAGCACACGGAACACGGCATCAGGCTCGCAGCGGTCAAGATCGTCGATGAATACAACCAGCCGGCGTGGATTTGCACCCGGCGCATTTGGCGTAATCGTGTGTAGCACTTTGCCAATCGCTTCTTCCAGCAGCTTTCTAACGCGATCAGTCGTGAGGGATTCTTCGCCGCGGGATTGAGCTCGCGCATCCATCCGCTCGCCAATCCCCTTGTAGTCCAAGGCAATGGCACCAGCGGAGACCGCTTTGAGGATGGTACCGAAGTTGGTCAGCACGGCGTCGAGAACACCTTCATGAGCTTCCCCTAATTTCCCGGACACGTCCTATAGCTGTGATGATGAGGACGGA
>JAZKHC010000038.1:0-116617 GCA_040385605.1 Pseudomonadota bacterium | reverse complement strand
CGCCCTTGCCGACTGCGAGGCCGGGTAGTGCCGTGGGCATGTAGAGCAGATCGCCTTCGTCCAGCGGCGGCATGAACTCGGTGCCGAGCCGGAGCGCCGGCCAGATCGATAGCGCGAGCGCAATCACGGCGATGACCAGCGTTGTGCGCGGGTGACGCAGCACGGCATGGATGCCGGGGCGGTAGATGGCGATCAGGAAGCGATTGAGCGGGTTTTTCTGCTCGTCCTGAATCTTGCCCTTGATGAACCACACCATCAGCACCGGAATCAGCGTCACCGACAGGCCCGCCGCTGCGGCCATCGCATAAGTCTTGGTGTAGGCGAGCGGGGCGAACAGCCGACCCTCCTGCGCCTGCAGGGTGAACACTGGCACAAAGCTGAGCGTGATGATCAGCAGCGAGAAGAACAGCGCCGGGCCAACTTCGGCCGCGGCATCGGCCATCACCTTGAGACGCTCCTGGCCTTGCGGATCGCGGCCTGCGTTCGAGTGCCGCCAGTACTCCAGCTTTTTATGCGCGTTTTCGATCATCACCACTGCGGCGTCCACCATCGCACCGATGGCGATGGCGATGCCGCCGAGCGACATGATGTTGGCGTTGATGCCCTGCGCCTTCATCACCGTGAAGGCGATGAGGATGCCGAGCGGCAGCGTGAGGATGGCGACCAGCGCCGAGCGCAGGTGGAACAGGAACAACACGCAGACGAGTGCGACGACGATGAACTCCTCCACCAGCTTGGTGGTGAGGTTGTTGACCGCGCGATTGATCAGCGTGGAGCGGTCGTAGGTTTCGACGATCTCGACACCCGCAGGCAGGCTGGCCTTGAGCGTTTCGAGCTTGGCCTTCACCGCCTCGATGGTGTTCGCCGCATTGGCACCGGAGCGCAGCACGATCACCCCGCCCACCACCTCGCCCTCGCCATCGAGCTCGGCGATGCCGCGTCGTGTCTCTGGGCCGAGCTGGATCGTCGCCACATCGCGCAGCAGGATCGGTGTGCCGTTGTCGCCCAGGCCCACCGGGATGCTGCGGAAGTCATCGAGCGTTTTCAGATAGCCGCGCACGCGCACCATGTATTCGGCTTCAGCGAGTTCCAGCACCGAGCCACCGGTCTCGGCGTTGGCATCCTGCACGGCCTTCATCACCGTCTCCACCGGCAGCTTGAAGGCGCGCAGGCGGTCGGGGTCGAGCACGATCTGATACTGCTTGTTGAAGCCGCCGAGGGTCGCCACCTCCGCGACGTTGGGCACGGTCTTCAACTCGTATTTGAGGAACCAGTCCTGCACCGCGCGCAGCTGCGAGATGTCGTTCTGGCCGCTGCGATCAACCAGCGCGTATTCGTAGATCCAGCCCACGCCCGTCGCATCAGGCCCCAGTGCGGCACGCGCGTTGGCGGGCAAGCGGCCCTGTACCTGGCTGAGATATTCCAGCACCCGCGAGCGCGCCCAGTAGAGATCGGTGCCGTCCTCGAACAGGATGTAGACGAAGCTCTCGCCGAACAGCGAATAGCCGCGCACGGTCTTGGCGTAGGGCACCGACAGCATGGTGGTGGTGAGCGGATAGGTGACTTGGTCCTCCACCACCTGCGGCGCCTGGCCGGGGTAAGTGGTGCGGATGATCACCTGCGTATCGCTGAGGTCCGGGATGGCATCGAGCGGCGTGGTGAGCGCGGAATGCGCGCCCCAGACCGACAGCATCGCCGCCACCAGCAGCACCATGAAGCGGTTGTGGATGCTCCAGTGAATGAGGCCGGCGATCACGGGACGTTCTCCGCTTTCGGACGTTCGGCGGCCGCCTCACCGGGATGCATTTCCTTGTGCTGCTCGTCGGTCATGCCTTCCATCTCGCCTGCGCCCCTCATGCTCGGCGCGTCCTGCATGCCCTGCATGCCTTCGGCCATGCCCGCGCCAGCACCCATGCGCTGATACGCGCCGAGCAAGCTGGCCTCGGAATCGATGAGGAACTGTCCGGACACCACCACGTTCTGCCCGGCTTCGAGGCCCGAGAGAATCATCGTCTGATCATTGCGCTCCGGGCCGGTCTCCACTGCTGCCGGGCGATAGCGCCCGGCACTCTCGGCGACCAGTACCACGGTGCGTTCGCCGGTGCGGATCACCGCTTCGCTCGGCACCAGCAACACATCCTGCTGGCCGCCGCCGAACAGGCTCACATCCGCGAACATGCCGGGGCGTAAGCTACCGTCCGCGTTGTCGAACACCAAACGCGCGCGCAGGGTACGGGTGCCGCTGTCGAGCTGCGGGTAGAGATAGTCCACAGTGCCCTCAAATACCTTGCCAGGCAGCGATTTGAGGCGGGCTTCCGCAGACTTGCCCTCGGCGATCCACCCCGCCTGCACTTCGGGGATTTCGACGTTGATCCACACCTGGCTCAGGTCCGCGAGCTTCATCAGCGGCATGCCGGGTTCGAGCTGGGCGCCTTCACGCGCCATCAGCTCCACCACGAAGCCCGAAGCCGGCGAGAACACCCCGGATTGGCTGCCCCCACCAGCGCCGCCACCAAGCAGGCGTAAACGCTGCTGGCTGGCCTTGGCGAGTGCAGCATCGCCGGAGTCCTGTGCGAGCTTCAGCTCCTGCTTGGCGGCGAAGAGATCAGGCGAATAGAGCGCGGCAAGGCGCTGCCCCTTTTTCACCGGGTCGCCCTCGGCGCGTACGTCGAGCCGCTCGATCCAACCTGCCGTGCGCGACTGCACGACGACGATGCGGCGCTCGTCGAGGGCCACGCTGCCGACGGCTTCGACGCGCTGGAAGAAGGTGCCCAACGTGGCCGGTGCAACCCGCACCCCGAGGTTCTGCGCCATGCGCGGGTCGATCTCGACGACCGTGCCCGCCCCGCCCATGCCGCCGCCCTCGGCGTACTTGGGCACCAGCTGCATGTCCATGAAGGGCGACTTGCCGGGCGCATCGAAGTGCTGGTCCGGCACCATCGGGTCATACCAATACAGCGGCTTTTTCTCGCCCGCGGCCATCGCGGTGTCGCTACCCATTGCACTCGCCTCGGTGCGCTTGGTCAGCTTCATGCCGCAGATCGGGCAGTTGCCGGGCTCGCTCTGCTTTACCTCCGGGTGCATCGCGCAGGTGTAGTAGGTCTTGCCGGCCTCGTCGACGCGCTTTTCGAGCTGGTGCTTGTGCGCGCCTTCGGGCTGGGCGAGCCACCAGCCGCCGCCAGCGGCGGCCAGTGCGATGACGCTCAAGACAAAAATGGTTTTGGTTTTCATGGGGAGTGTCCTTTAGTGCGCACGCATTAGGGCGCGAAGTAACGCAGCTGCACCTGGTGCATGGCGGCGTCGAACTGCAGATCGATTTTTTGCATAGCGATCTCGAGCCCGCTGCGCCGTGCATCGAGCACTTCCTTCAGCGTCGCGGTGCCTGCACCGTAGGCGGCGAGTGCAGCCTCGGTGCGTGACTGTGATTGCGGCAGCAGGCTGGCGTCGTAGCGCTTCAGCCGCGCTTGCAGCAAGGCCCAGTCGTCGGCGTTCAAGCGAATCTCGGCGGTGTGCTCGCGCAGGGCGTCGACAAGTCGTGCCTCTTGGGAGGTCTGCATCGCCCGTGCCGATTGCAGCTGCCGGCTCTGGCGATTGGCCGTGAACACCGGCAGGTCGATCTCAAACTGCAGGTTGGCGTAGTCGGCAAATGCAGGACGATGGCCATAGCCGAAGCTCACCGCCCAGTCGGGCTTGAAATCGGCCTGTGCGGCGGCGACATCGGTCTGCGCCACCGCGACCCGCTTGGCCTCGGCGAGAAAATGCGGATGCGTCTGCAAGGCGGCGATGAGGGCTGCGGTGTCGGGCTTAGTCTCGGTCGGCAGGTCGGGGCACAGCGGGTTGAACGCGGCCTCGCCGATCCACCGCGCCAGCTGGTTGCGATAGTGCCGCGAGGACTGCGCAAAGCCATCGGCCTCGTCGCGTAGCGCCTCCGCCTCGACGCGTGCCGCCAGCACCTCGGCCTGATTGGCGCGGTGGGCCGAGTAGGCGATGGTCACCGCCTGCACCTGCCGCTCGGCCTCGACCAGACTCAGCCGCGTGAGGCGCAGCGACTCCTCGACTTTCCAAACCTCGAGCCAGGCCATGCCGGCCTCGCGGGCGATCTGGCGCTCGGCGGCGGCGCGCTCGGCATCGAAGGTCTCGGCCTCCTGCTCGGCGCGTGCGCGCTTGAGCTGGCGCTTGGCCGCACGGGGGAACTCCTGCCGCACGCCGGCAATGATCTGCGTGTCGGACTCACGCTGCAGGGTGAAGCGATCTGTGCCTTCGAGCGTGAGATCGGTGATGCCGATGCTCATGCTCGGGTCCGGCAACTGGCCGGCCGCAATGGCGCGTGCACGGGCCGCTTCCGCATCGGCGGTGAAGGCTTCGAGCTGCGGTTGACGCTCGATGGCGAGCGCGGCTGCGTCATCAAGGCCGAGTGCAATAGCTGGGGTGAGGGGATCAGCCGCAGGCGCCAACGGTGCGGCGAGCAGCAACATGGCCATGGCGGGCCATGCGAAAAAAGGATTCATGGGGACACTCCGGAACATCCAATCGAGTGCGTGTCAGCGACACGCAGTGAGCAACACCTCGCGGTGCGTCAGCAATCAGGCCTGGAGTGCAGCGGGTGGTCTCAATGCGGAGCCGTAATGACCCCGTTGCAGTGCGATTTGAACGGGCTCAGACAAGCTGAGGGCCTGCGGCTGGAACAACGCGACACTGGCCGCGAAAGACAGAGCGCACAGTACGCCGCAACTCATCGCGCAATGGCAACTGGCGGTGCCGCAGCAGTTCATGCTGGTGTTGCCTATTTCGGCTTTCACCACCTCTTGATGGCAGGGCGGCAGCTCGGCGACGTGTGCTGCCATCTGTACCTCACCCGCCGCCATGCGCGTGGCTGCCCAGGCAGTGCCCACACCCTGCAAGAACAGGGCGAAGACGATCAGCAAATTGAGCAGTGGACGGCGCATGGCGGGATGATAGACCGACATGCGCCGCCTGGGTTCACTCGAACAAACGACGCTCCGAAACCTTCGCTGCCGCGATCTCGTCGGCATGGAAGGGGAACTTGTGCCAACGCTTGGCCGAATACTCCTGCGTGAAGTCGAAGTAATGCGGGTTGGCGGGGTCGGTCGACTGGCTGTAGGTGATGAAGCCCTCGGCCTGCACCTTGGCGTTGGCGGTGTTGTCGCTCCAGGTCACGGTCTGGATGTAGCTGTTGCCGAAGTTGATGGGATAGCCCTGAGCAGAGAGGCGCGGCGCGCTGATGATGGTGAACGCGCCCTCGCCACCGGTGCCGCCGAACACCGGCACATTGTTGGCACCGATCACGCCGCTGCGTTGCAGCGTGCCGAGTGGGGCGTCCATCGCCACACCCGCCGTGCTGATGCGGGTGACGGCATCGCCCAGGGCTTGCTGCACCTGTGGGTTGGCAACGTTCAGGCCGCGTGGAGTGTTGACGGGGTCGGCGGCGGAGAAGCGCGTGGTCCAGCGCAGGTTGGCGTTGATGCCGGTCACGTTGGCAAAAAACTCGCGCCAGATGTGGCCGCCGACGTCATCGAGATTGTTCTTCATGCTCCAGCTTTCGAGCGTGGCACAGGCCTCGCTCACATCAACCGGCCCGGCCGTGGTCAACACGCTGCCGATCGCACAGATGCTCGACACCACCTCATCACGCGCGAGTTCCGCCGAGTGGATGCGGCTGCCCAGCACGATCTCTTGCAGGTTGTCGAGATCGAACTTGTTGCCGGGCAGGCCATCCGTGCCCGCAAGCCGCTGGATCACCTGCAGCATGCACAGCCGCGTGCGCAGGCTGCGCTCGGTTTCTTCAGCCCCGATGATCGACGCGAAGCCGGTGATCGGCTCGGCGGGATTGGTGACCCAATAGCTATCGTTGCAGTTGTGTACCCAGTCGTCGCGTTCGAGCGTGGGCAGGTTGCCAGGGCCGAAGATGCCGGGCGCGGGCGCATCGGCATCGGTGCCCCATTCGCAGTCGGCGCGCGAACCATCGAGCAGGGCGAGGCCCGGCATCAGGCCCGCAAGGGCGATGGCCTGCGCACTGGTGCCGCAGGTCTGCGCCTTGGTGTCGGGAACGTTCGGCACCACGGTCACATCGCCGTAGTAGGCCTTGCTGCCGGGGCCGGCGGCGACGGTGTTGACCCAGGGCACACCGAGCACCGACTTGTGCAGGGCCTTGAACTCCTCGACGCTGCCCGCCGCATCCCACTTGAAGAACTGGTTGATGAGCCGCGTGTTCTCGAAGTTGGCATCGCGCAGCGTGTAGGCCTTGGCGGTGGTCCACGGCAAGAGGTTCACGCCGCTGACCGAGAGCGTGAGCATCGGCCCGAACTTGCTCTTGTAGAGCGTGCGGCTGGCGGTGCCCATGCTGCCGTCGGCCTCCTTCACCTTGATCGTCACCGGCACCGCATCCATCTTCATCGTCGCTCCGCCGTAGACATAGCTGGTCGGGTCGCCGGGGGCGAGTGTCAGTTCGTAGAAGGTGAAGCGATAGGCCGTCGAGACCGTGTGG
This sequence comes from Pseudomonadota bacterium, assembly GCA_040385605.1. Classification (GTDB taxonomy): domain Bacteria; phylum Pseudomonadota; class Gammaproteobacteria; order Nevskiales; family Nevskiaceae; genus Stagnimonas. The sequence continues at coordinate 110,112 of JAZKHC010000038.1, read as the reverse complement.
CTCCAGGCCAGCTTGTCGTTGAAGCCGATCAGCACGGCAGGGACGCCATAGAGCGAGCTGCCCATGATGTCGAAGGCCCCGCCGCCGCTCTTGGGCACCGTGAGATGCGAAATGTAGAGGCGCTCAGTGCCGATCCAGGGGAAGTGCGGGTTGCCGAACACCATCGGCACTCCGCTGGCGGTGGCGTCCTTGCCCAGCGCGTACATGTTGCTGCCGAAGGGGCGGTCCACATTGTTGAAGAAGCTCAGCGGCCCCTTGTTGGCGAGATCCAGCTGGATGGCCCGGCGCGACTCGGCCAGCGTGGGCAAGGCCATCGCCGGTGCGCCCACGGCAGGCGGTGCCGCCTGCGCGACATTGCCGACAAACACCGATGAACTCGCCAGCACGCCGAGCCTGAGATACCGACGGAACATGTCGTCGTTGTCGAGCGGGCGAAGCCAGGCCCCATTGGCGCAAGCCGCATGGCGGCCTGGGAAGCCGCCGGCTTTCAGCTCCGCGATATAGCGGTTGACGCCATCCTTGAAGCCGATGGTGGCGGCCAGTGCCTCCGGCGCGGCATCGGCCTTGAGCTTGGCGAGCGCGTCTTCGGTAATCAGCGAGCGCCAGAAGAAGTCGCTGTCGATGTTCGCCGCCGTCGAGCCATTGGCCTGGATGGTGTAGCTGCCATCCCGCCCGAAGAACTCGGCGCGTTCGCCACGGATGGTGACCACATCGTCGAGGAAGACGCAGAGGTTGTCTTCGGAGAACGCATAGCCCAGGCCATAGCCGATGCTGCCGAAATCATCGGCGCGGTTGGACTTGACGTGCGGGATGCCCAGCGGCGTGCGCGTCACCTGCGCATCGTATTTGAGCGTGCTCGGCACGACGGGGTTGTCGCCCGTGCCGATCAGGGGCGCTGAGGAGTTGCCGCAGTGCGCCAGCAGCAGCGGGGCCGAAAGGGCGGCAGCGAGCCGCAGCAGGGTGTGGTTCATGGTGGTCTCCTCCAACAGCCTCATGGGGCTGGTGTTTATGGCTTGTGCAGGCACTCTACCTGCTGCTCCGGGCTTACGCCGCCAGCGTCGCGCCGGTTGCGGCACTAGGCCGTATTTCCTACCGCATGGCATGGGCGGCGCAGGCACTGGAGACGCGCCCGCCCCTCTCGCCAGCTTCTGTGGCGCGGAATCGGGCGGCGATCTGCCGTCTGGTTTCCTGCCGGTGATTGCGCCGACGCACGCGCAGACGGCACCTTTTGGTTGAAACGCTAAAACCTGGATGAGGCAGAAGGTGGCGCGGATCGCCGGGGCTGGAGGAGTGCGCCACCTGAAAACCAGTGATTACCTTTGGCCCGGTTTGCCGCTACCCTTGGCTCCTGCGAGACCGTGGCCGGGATGCCGCGAACGCAGTCGCTGTCATGAGCAGATAGGCACTTTACGATCAAGCGCCTGTGTGCTCGAAGATCAATGACCAAGGCAAGGGGAAGTCATGAAAAAGATCAGATTCGGCACCACCGCGCTCGTGCTCAGTGCAACAACGCTCGTCGCTTGTGGTGGCGGCGGTGGCAGCACTTCGCCGACACCGGCTCCGAGTCCAGTACCGACACCAGTGCCTACGCCTGTAACCACCCCCACACCAACCCCGATGCCAACGCCGACTCCGACGAGCAACACGCTCGGCGGTCTCTGCCCTAAAAACCCGGACGGTGGCTCGACCGATGCGTACGGTCAATCCGTGAGCGCCGATCAAGTCAATCAGCCCGGTTGCACCGAGCTCACCAGCAAAGGCACGCTCTCGAGCGGCGTCAAAAAGCTGGTCAATGGCTCGACCGATCCGCGCGTCTACACCAAGTTCTACGCAGCCGGTGGTGCGTACCCAGTCTGGGTGACGTCGTTGCCTGCGAGCGAGTACGACGTGTGCAAGAACGGTTCTGAGGACAACAAGGATGCATGCCGCAGAAACGTTCTCGGCAAACTGAACTCGGTTGTGGACTACAAAAAATTCTACGACTGGGTTCTTGCATATGTAATTCGTCCTAGTGGGTACTCGGCTCAAACCGAGTTTGGGGCAGCATCTGAGCGTTCCGTTCTTGAGAGTGTTGTTCTTGCACCAGCCAAGGATGCGTCACCGTTAGGTCATGAATGGATTGTTGGATGCTTCCCTGCATCAGGTATCCCGCAAGTTGATCTCGGCTTTGGTCGCTATGCCGGACCCAGCAACAGCGGCGGTATCAATGGTGGCTATCTCGAGCGCACTCAGACGAGTGAGGTCAATGGCGGTAAACCAGTGTTTTCATTTACGGCGCCAGAAAACATCGCGAACTTTCCATTCCGCTTCGACGGTACTGGTGGCGTCAGCGGCTTTGGCAACATCGCCAGCACACTCGAGATGAGTGTGTGTGGTTCGCAAGCGATGAGTCAGGCGACGTCCGGTCTGCAAGGCGGTGTGCTGGAGTTCATGGAGAGCTTCCAGCCGGTCGGTGGCGACAATCGCAAAGGCACGGGTGATCCCAAGACCTTTACGGCTGCTCAGCTCGAGAGTGCGATGGCCAGTAACGGGGTCGTGCGCGATAGCAGCAAGTCCCGCAAGGCCTGGTATCCGGCCATCACCTGCGTCGTGCAGGACGGGGCTGATATCGATCAGGCGATCGAAACCTGTCTCGACTTTGCCAAGAGCGAGCAGACCCAGTTCAACCGCGTGACTCGCGGCCTGCTGACCATGCAGCTCTACGACGAATCGAAGGCCGGCGGTAACTCGGCCGCCCTCAAGGCCGGCACGAGCTATGTGAATCCCTAGTCGGCACCCAGTGCGGGTTCGACGCAAAGCCCCATTTCGATGGGGCTTTTTCGTTTGCTGTAGTCCTCAGTACCACCATCAAGGCAAGGCACTCAGCCGCTGTGCGAACCTGGATTAAATCCTCACGATGGTGCTGTTTTATCGCAATCAGGGTTCAATTCTCAGCAATCCGCACGATCGTGCAGATTGATCTCGGTTGAAGCATAATCTCCATGTTATCCGCACGATCATAGGGATTTCATGAAAACGACGATCCACACGGCTGCTGAGATTGGCCCGGTGATCCGCGCCGTTCGCAAAAGCAGTGGCCTGCGGCAGGACGACGCGGCCGGCAGCCTCGGCGTCTCTGAAAACTTTCTGGGCAAGATCGAGCGCGGGGGCCACAGCCTGCGATGGGACAAGCTGTTCGAGGTGCTCACGGGCCTCGGCATTCGGGTGGTGCTCGATATCCCGGACCCAGCCCAGCCACCGCTGGCGGCCACACGCGGCAAGCCGGTGAAGCGGGCGTGAGCGATCGCCGCCTGCGGGCGCTGATCGACCAGCAGCTGGTCGGCGAGCTGAGCGATACCGACGGCTGGTGGCGGTTTGCCTACGCAGCCGACTGGCTCGCGCATCCAGCGGCGTTTGCCCTGAGCCCGCACCTGCCCCTGCAGGCGGAGCCGATCAGCGATACCAGCACGCACCGACAGGTGCAGTGGTACTTCGACAACCTGTTGCCCGAGGAAGACCAGCGCCGGCAGCTGGCCAGAGACGCCGGTATCCGCTGGGAGGATGCCTTCGGGATGTTGGCCAGTTATGGCGCGGAGTCGGCAGGCTCGCTCACGCTGTTGCCGGTGGATGCGCCGCCCGACGCCATCGGCGGCTTGCGACCGTTGCCGGATGCGGCGCTCTCTGAACGCATCCGGGCGATGCCGAAGGTGTCGCTGGCGAGCGGCGCGATCAAGCGCATGTCGCTGGCCGGGGCGCAGCACAAGCTGGCGGTGGTGCTCGACGGTGACGCCCTGCACGAGCCGATCGGATCGACTGCTTCGACATACATCCTGAAACCGGACCACAGCGGCGATGACTACCCGCATTCGGTGGCCAACGAGTGGTTCGTGATGCGGCTGGCCCGGCAGATGCAGTTGAACGCGCCCCGTGTGCTGCGGCGCTACGTGCCGGAGCCGGTCTACCTGATCGAACGCTTCGACCGGCGGCGCGAGGGCGATATCACCCGCCGCCTGCATGCCATCGACGGCTGCCAGCTGCTGGGGCTCGACAAGTTCTACAAGTACGAGGCCGGCAGCATCGACAAGCTCGATACGGTGGCGCGGGCCTGCCGCGCACCGGCGCTGGCGCGTCTGGAGCTGTTCAAATGGACAGTGTTCAACGCACTGGTGGGCAACTCCGATGCGCATCTGAAGAACCTGAGTTTTCTGGTTTCGACAGAGGGTATCCAGCTGTCGCCGATCTACGACTTGGTCAGCGTGGCGGTCTACGACTCGCAGGCGTTTTCAGACAGCCGATGGCCTGTGGAAACCCCATTGGCCTGGCCCTTGATGGGACGCAGGCGGTTCAGCGAACTCGATCAGGCCGCGCTGATGGAGGCCGCAGGCGCGATGCGCATCGGCAAGGCCACTGCGCTGAGGGTGTCCTCGAAAATGGTGGCGCAGATCGAGACCGAAGCCGACCAGCTACTCGATCAAATCGCCCGCGAGAACGAGACGCTCGCGCAACAGCATTTAGGGCTGCTGAGCGCACGCCTCGCGGGTGAGATGCGCTGCCTGCGCGCCATCCGCTTCACGATCATTGCCGAGATGGTGCGCAAGCTGAGTTCCTGACCGGGCGACGCCGCTTTCGCGGTATCGCCCCTCAGGCTTTCACGCTGCCCTGCTCATTGCTTTCGTGGCAGGCCCCACAGCCGACAACTCATACGCCTCGGCATCGAACTTCTTCGTCTCGTTGCGAAACTGCCAGGTGAAGCCGGGCCAGAGCGTGACGTTCTTGCCGCTCTTGGGGTGCAGGTACCAACTCTTGCAGCCGCCGGTGTTCCACACCGTGCCCTGGGTTTTCTCTTGCAGCTTCGCATTGAACTCGGCCTGCTTCTCGGCCTTGACCTCGAACACGGGCTTGTCGATCTGCTTCATGGTCTTGAGTGCCGCCATCACATAGGCCACCTGCGATTCGATCATGTAGACCATCGAGCTGTGTCCTAAGCCCACATTGGGGCCAACGATGAGAAAGAGGTTGGGGAAGCCCGCAATCGTGGTGCCCTTGTAGGCCTCTGGACCGTCCTGCCAGGTATCGAGCAGGTCCACGCCGCCCTTGCCGAAGATCATCTTCGCGGGCACCGGGTCGGTGGCCTGGAAGCCGGTGCCGAAGATGATTGCGTCCACCTCGCGCTCCACCCCGTTGCCGTCGATCACGCTGTGCGCTTTGACTTGCTGGATGCCCTCGGTGACGAGGGCGACATTGGGCTTGGCAACCGCCGGGTAGTAGTCGTTGGAGATCAGCACGCGCTTGCAGCCGATCTTGTAGTCGGGCGTGAGCTTCTTGCGCAGCGCCGGGTCTTTGACCTGCCGGGCGAGGTGCTTGCGCGCCATGCGGTCGTCGATGGCCATCAACCTGGGGTTGACCACGAAGCCGAAGGCACGCGCCTCCAGCACGAGGTAGATGGTGTTACGCAGCATCGACTGCACGAAGGGCAGCTTCTTGAACAGGCGCTGCGCACCCTCGCTCACGGGCCGATCCGGCTTGCCGATGATCCACGGCGGCGTACGCTGGTAGAGGTCGATGCGCGCGGCCTTCTTCTGGATCTGCGGTACGAACTGGATCGCTGACGCGCCGGTGCCGAATACGGCCACGCGCTTGCCAGCGAGGTCGTAGGCGTGATCCCAATCCTGGCTGTGAAAGGTCTTGCCCTTGAAGTTCTCGAGGCCCTTGATGCCCTGCGGATACGCGGGGCGGCTCAGGCCACCCATGCCGGAGACCACGATGCGCGCGGTGTAGCTATGGCCTTCGGCCGTGCTGAGCTGCCACACGCCTGCCGCTTCGTCCCAGCGCGCCTCGCTGAGCGTGTTGTTGAAGCGGATGTGCTCGCGGATGCCGCGCTCGTCGGTGACGCGCTTGAGATAGCTGAAGATTTCCGGCTGCGGCGAGAACAGCCGCGACCACTCCGGGTTTTGTGCGAACGAGAACGAATAGAGATGGCTCGGAACATCGCAGGCACAGCCGGGGTAATGGTTGTCGCGCCAGGTGCCGCCGACTTCGCCGGCCTTCTCCAGCAGCACGAAATCATTCATGCCGGCCTCCTTCAACTTCATCGCCATCCCAAGGCCGGCAAAGCCGGTGCCGATGATGGCGACATCCACCGTGATCGGCTTGCTGCTGTTCTTGATGGGGGTCACTGCCACGCTCTCTCTCCGGTTGTTGGAACATGCATACACTTGTCTACTTCAATGTAGACGACTGTATACATCTGCGTCAAGCCGCGTCTACAATCCTTGCGATGAGCCTGACCAAACCCCGCAAGACCACACGCAGCACCATGGCCGAGCGCGAGTCGCCCGATGCCGGCGGCCGCGAGCGGCTGATTGCCGCCGCCCTCAAGCTCGCCGCCGAAAAGCGCAGCCTGCTGGCACTCGGCGTGCGCGAGCTGGGGCGCATGGCCGGCCTCAACCCCAACACCTTCTATCGCCACTTCAAGACGCTCGACGAGCTGAGCCTGGCAATCATCGACGAGTTTGCGCAAGACCTCGCCCCCGCCCTGCGCGCCATCCGCCTGAGCGGCCTGCCGACCGAAACCATCAGCCGCCGCACGGTCGAATACGTGTTCGACTACGCGCGCCAGCACCCCGAGGCCTTCATCGTCGGCGTGCGCGAGCTGCATGGCTCCTCCGGCCGCTTGCAGCAGGCGATCCGCCTGCGCATCAGGCTGGTGGCGGCCGAGATGTCGGAAGACATCCTCGCCACCAACAACGTGCCGGGCATTACCGCAGTGATGCTGGAGGAACTGGCGGAGCCGGTGGTGGAGCAGGTGTTCCACCGCACGCTGGACTATCTCGAAGAGCCGAGGCGGCGTGCCGAACTGGTGCGCCGTACGACACACTTCATCGACGCGCTGATGACCGGCGCCGTGGCCCTGAAAGCCATGGACCGCTGGGACTGAAAAGCTGTTGTAGACCTGCGAACACGCGGGCTCGAAAATTGCCGAGAGGAGATTCCAAGATGAGCGAGATACACCAGGAGCGCATTCGCCTGCGCGACATCGTGCATGCGGCGGTCAAGAACCTGCCCGAAACGCCGCAGGTGCTGCGTGGCCTGTGGAACCTCGTCACCATCAAGCCGGATAAGCCGATCTCCATCGGCCTTTTGATTGAACGCCATGCCGCGCGCACGCCCGGGGCTACCGCCCTGGTGTTCGAGCAGCGGCAATGGACATACGCGAGTTTCAATGCCTGGGCCAACCGTATCGCGGGCTCGCTCGCCGCCGCCGGGGTGAAGCCCGGTGACACCGTGGCGATCCTGATGGAGAACCGGCCCGAGACCCTGGCCTGCGTCGCCGCCGTGGTGAAGCTCGGTGCCGCCGCCGGCATGCTCAACCACCAGCAGCGCGGCGAGGTGCTGGCGCACAGCATCAAGCTCATCGCGCCGCGCGTTCTCATCGTCGGTGAGGAATGCCGTGAGGCCTTGGGCAGCACCAGCTTCAAGCCCGGCGGCGATAGCTCTCTGCGCTACTTCTGGGAGGGTGACAGTGCCGCGCCGCAAGGCAGCACGGACCTGAAGGCAGACAGCGCAAAGCGCAGCGAGCAGAACCCGCCTGCTACGGCCAGCATCAGGGCCGGTGCCACCTGCTTCTATGTATTCACCTCCGGCACGACGGGCCTGCCAAAAGCGAGCCGCATGACCCACTACCGCTGGCTGCGCGGCATGGCCGGCCTCTCGCAGATGGCGCTGCGGCTTAAAGCCGACGACGTGTTCTATTGCTGCCTGCCGCTGTACCACAACAATGCGCTGACGGTGAGCTGGGGCGCGGTGCTGGGCTCTGGCGCGACGCTGGTGCTGTCGAGAAAATTCTCGGCCACCCGCTTCTGGGACGAGCTGCGCGAGCACCGCGTCACGGCGTTCTGCTACATCGGCGAACTCTGCCGCTATCTGCTCAACCGCCCCGCCACGCCCATGGATCGCATCCACGATGTGCGCCTGATGGTGGGCAATGGCTTGCGGCCCGAGCTGTGGCAAGCCTTTCAGACTCGCTTCGGTATCGACAACATCAGCGAGTTCTATGGTGCCAGCGAGAGCAATGTCGCCTTCGTCAATGCCTTCGGCATGCAGCGCACGGCGGGTTTCTCGCCGCTCAGCTTCGCCATCGTCCGCTTCGATGCCGAGCAGGAGCAGCCGCTGCGTGATGCACGCGGCTTTTTGCAGAAGATCGAGTCCGGCGGCAGCGGCCTCCTGATCGCCGAGATCAGCGAGCGCGCACCCTTCGACGGCTACACCGACCAAAAATCGAGTGACGCGAAAGTGCTGAACGATGTCTTCAAAAAGGGGGATCGCTGGTTCAACACCGGCGACCTGGTGCGCGACCAGGGCTGCCGCCACATCCAGTTCGTCGATCGCGTCGGCGATACCTTCCGCTGGAAGGGCGAGAACGTGGCGACGACGGAGGTCGAGTCCGCGCTCAATGGCTTCGCGGGCATCGAGCAGGCGGTGGTGTACGGGGTGGCCCTGCCGGGTGCCGATGGCCGTGCCGGCATGGCGGCATTGACGATGCACGCGGCACTCGATGGCGCTGCCCTCGCCCGCCATCTCTGCGCCGAGCTACCCGCCTATGCGGTGCCCCTGTTCCTGCGCCTCAAGAGCGAGCAGGAGGTGACCGGCACCTTCAAGTTCAAGAAGGTCGATCTCAAGCGCGAGGGCTTCGACCCTGCGACGGTCAGCGATCCGCTGTACGTGCTCGCAGACCGCAGCCGTGGCTACGAGCCGCTCGGCATCGAGCTGTTCGAGCAAATCCAGCAAGGCAAGCTGCGCCTCTAATCCGCAAACCGAAATTCACATGAAAGTCCAAATCGCCATCACCCGCAGCCTCGACATCGACCTGCCGCCCACCAAGGTCAAGGTGCTGTTCAAGGACCTGGAGGCGACCATCGGGCGCTTCCCCAAGCTGCGCGAGCTAAAGAAGCTTGGCCCAGATCAGTACCTCTGGGAGATGAATCCCATCGGCAGCAAGATCGCCAAAATCGCGCACGAAGTCAGTTATGGCGCGCACTACAAAGTGGACGCCAAGAAAGGCGAACTGTCATGGACGCCGATCCCCAAGCAGGGCAATGCGCTGGTCGAGGGCGCGTTTCGCGTGCTTGAGCAGGGCGCAGGCACGCGGCTGGAGTTCAAGGTCAAGGGCGAGCTGTTCGATGTGCCCGTGCCCTTCATGTATCGGCTCGTCGCACCCACCTTCATCCAGGCCAAGTTCGCAGCGCTGGTCGATGCGTTTCTCGAACGCACCCGCGACGCGCTGACGACCTAGGGCGTGTCATCAATTGGATGGTCGCAGCGGCCGAAGGCTGTTTTGGGGCAGCGCAAGGCGGCAAGTGAGGGGAATAGTGGTTCTATTTCCCTCACTTGCCAACGCAGCGATGCCCCAAAACAGTCCGGCCCCGAAGGGTTGCGGCCAAAACCGCGCATTGCTTCGTTGCGAGACTCGCAAAGGCCGACGCATTCGCTTCGTCTCACGCCTCGCACTGCGCGATTTTGACTCGCAACGCTGTGACCACCGTGTGATGACACGCCCTAGCGCTGGCGCACCACCAACAGCGCTTGATTGCGCAGAGTGCGCAGCAGCGTCAGCACCTCAGCACTGGGGCTAATCCCACCCGGTGCAGCGGCCTCGGCATAGATCATCGCCAGTGGAGCCCCCTGCGCGCGCAGCGGCAGCACGATGAACGACTGCGCGTCGAAGTGCTGGAGATACCAGGGCGGCAGGTGCTTGCGGATTTTCGCGGCACTGGCATCGGTGACCAGCACGTCGATCTCCTGGGTCAGGATGAGATTGAAGAGATCGCGCCCGCCCAGGGCAAAGCGCAAGGCCTGCATCGCCTGCTCGATCCCCTCGCCCATGCCATAGCGGCCGCGCATCTGCATCGTGCCATCGCGCAGGCAGACGATGACCCGCCGCGCACCAAGGGCGCGATAGATGATCTCGCTGATGGCCGAGAGGATGTCGCCGGGCTTCATGGCATCGTCCACCAGCCACTGGCTGATGTCCTGGATCCCGACGGTGAGGATGGACTGCGGACTCGCTGTTGCCTCATCGGCGCGCTCGGCTGCAGCACTTGCGTTGGCAGTCTGCTCAAGAATCATTGCGCTGGAGAAATCTGCGGGTGTGAGCGGGGTCGCCGCGGATTTCGGCGCTGGCAGCAGGGTGTTCAGCAGGGTGTTCTTGGGCGAGATGCGCAGCACCCGTGCGAGTTCGCTCAGGCCCTCCACCGCCTCGGTGGTGGCCTGCGTCAGGTCCTGGGCCGAAAGCGACAGCGCACTGCCGTAGCGGCGCAGCAGGGTTGCATGGGCAGGGGCGAGTTTTTCGGGTGCGGTGGTCTCCACCAGCCGCGCCAGCTCGCTGGCGCAGGCTGCGAGCGCACGCAGGTTATCGGGCTCGCCGATCGGCTTCGGCAGCTTGGCCTCACTGACACCGCGCATGCTGTAGACCATCGCATCCGGAAACCCCCAGCTGCGGGCGATGCCGATACCGAGAGCCTCCAGGCTGATGCCGAGCACGCGGATGGCGGCGGAGTCCTCCGAGCACGACTCTGCAGCGACGATGCGCGCGACCATCGCCGCCTCCTCCTGAAAGTAGAACTGCACCAACAGCCGCCCGAGCCGGTGAAACAGGCCGCAGATGAAGGCCTGCTCCTCGCTGCGCGGTGCGACACCGCGACTCAGGACCCTGCACAGCAGGCCACACAGGTTGGCGCGCAGAAACTCGTCCTTGAGCAGCTGCGATTGTTTTTGGTCCTCGATGTGCTCGAACAACATCAGCGAGATCGCCAGCTGGCGCACGGTCTCGAAGCCGAGCAGCACGATGGCCCGCGACACCGTGCTGATGCGGCCGCCCGCGTTGCGGGCGTAGTACGCAGAGTTGGCGATCCGCAGCACCTTGTTGGTGAGGGCCAGGTCCTTGAGGATGGCGTTGGAAAGCGTGGCCGCATCCGAGCTCCCGGAACTTGCCAGCTGATTGATGGTGACGATCGAGGTCGACATGGCCGGAAAATCACTGCGATGGCGCATCCGCCGCAGCAGAAAATCCAGCGTGCTCGAGCCTGAGCCCGGTTCGAGTCTGCCGGCGGTCTCCGGGCTCAGGTAGCGACCCAGGGCCTGCTGCATTTCGCGTGCGCTGGCGTAGCGAAGAGCCGGGTCCTTGGCAGTGGCGCGCGCGAGAATATCGAGTAGGACACCACCCACCCGTGCGGCTGCATCGGCGGGCAGTACCAGCGGCTCATTGGCGATGCGGTGCAGCACCTGAAAGATTTCTTCACCGGGCATCGCCGGGGTCGAGAACAGCATCTCGAACAACACCAGCCCGGCTGCGAAGACATCGTTCTGCGGGCCGATCTCGCCCCGCGCGATGTATTCCGGCGCCATGTAGGCGGGCGTGCCGCTCAAGCCGGCGGCCGATACCTTGGCGCCCCCCTTGACGGTCGCAGCGAGACCAAAGTCCATGACCCGCGCCTTGCCGGCGCTGTTGACGAGAATGTTGGAGGGCTTGAAGTCACGATGCACGATGCCCGCCTCGTGGGCGTGTGCGAGGCCATCCAGCGCATCGCTGATGAGACTGGCGGCGCGCTCGGGCGCAATCGCACCCTGCTGGCGAATCAGCGCGGCCAGCGTCAGCCCCTCGACGTACTCGAAGACGAGAAACGGTGTACCTGCATGCTCGCCAGCCTCGAACACCGTGACGATGGCCGGGTGCCGCAGCGTGCTGACGGCACGCGCCTCGCCCAGCAGCTGGCTGCGCCGCTCGCCTGGTTCGCCTTGCAGGCGCAGCAGCTTGATGGCCACCTTGCGATCGAGATCCGGATCGCGCGCGAGCATCACCGTGCCCTGCCCGCCTTGGCCGAGCGTTTGCAGCACCTCGAACTTTCCGATCGTTTGCATGTGGCAGGGCCACTGCAAGTCGCGCGCCTGACTGGCGCGACCGGCGTTGCTCAGCGCGCAGGGGACTGCGCGAGGAGCTTGGAGAGCAGATCGATCTGGGTCTGCTGCTGGTTGATCAGCGTCATCAGGTGCTCTGAGCGCAGCGCATCGATTTTTTCGTGCAGCGCCATGATCTCGATCTCGGCCTTGAGATTGACCTCGTAGTCGTGCGCGGCCATCTGGCGGTCCTTCACCGACTGGCGCTGCTGACTCATCATGATGATCGGTGCCTGCATGGCCGCGATCATCGACAGCATGAGATTCAGGAAGATATACGGGTAAGGGTCGAACGCCGTCTTGCCGAGTAGCTCAGTGTTGATCAGCGCCCAGGCCAGCAGCGCAGCAGCAAAAATCGAGATGAAGGTCCAGGAGCCACCGAAGGCTGCGACGCGATCGGCCAGCCTTTGTCCGAAGGTGGACTGCTCATCGAGCTTGCGGTTGGGGTCCTCGGTGACCGTCTGACGCCTGGCGGCAAGCTGCAACACCTTGTGCTCTGCCCTGCCGAGGGCGTCACCGCCACGGCCGAGCCAGCGGGAGGCAGCATCGAGATAATCGAGCGGTTTGAAGTGGTTCATGGCGACCCTGCCGATGGCGGTGAGAGGCGCCGAGTCTAGGACGTGGCGTCACTCTGCGAGCGTAGACGTCAAGCGTTCGAGTTCTTCCTTCAAGCCGGCATCGATCTTCGGCACCACTTCGATCGCCTTCAGGTTCTCCACCACCTGCGATGGCCTGCTGGCGCCGGTGATCACACTCGATACCTGCGGGTTCTTCAGGCACCAGGCCAGCGCCAGCTGCGCGCTGGTGCAGCCCAAGCCTGCGGCGATCGGTGCGAGCTGGGCTACGGCAGCGAGCTTGGCCTGATCGCTCACACCCTCGCGCAGCCAGTCATAGCCCTTGACGGTCGCGCGGGAATCCTTGGGGATGCCGCCCTGATACTTGCCCGTGAGCAGGCCCGAAGCGAGTGGCGACCAGGTGGTGAGGCCCAAGCCCATGTACTCGTAGAGCGAGGCGTATTCGCGCTCGACCCGCTTGCGGTGGAAGAGGTTGTATTGCGGCTGCTCCATCACCGGTGTGTGCAGGTGAAAGCGGCGTGCAAAATCGTGCGCAGCGTGAATGGCATTGGCCGGCCACTCGCTGGTGCCCCAATACAAGGCCTGTCCGCGCTCGATCATGTCGTGCATGGCCCATACGGTTTCTTCAATCGGCGTTTCGGGGTCGGGGCGGTGGCAGTAGACGAGATCGACATACTCGAGCTGCAGGCGCTTCAGCGAGCCTTCGATGGCCTGGCGCAGATACTTTCGATTGAGCGTGTTCTTGGCGTTGGGGCCTTCGCTGATGCCCCAATAGAACTTGGTCGACACCACGTAATCGAGCCTGTTCCAGCCGAGCGACTTGATTGCCGCCCCCATGATGGTTTCGCTCTCGCCCGCCGCATACACCTCGGCGTTGTCGAAGAAGTTCACTCCACCATCCTTGGCCGCCGCCATGCACTCGCGGCCGAGCTTGGTATCCATCTGGTTGCCAAACGTCACCCAGCTTCCGAACGACAGCTCCGAGACCTTGAGGCCGGATCGGCCGAGACGGCGATAGTTCATGGCGAAACTCCTGCGTGGGCGTGTTTCAAAGACCGCCTCAGGCCGCCAGACGTTCTTGCATCGCTGCCGGCATCTGCGGCTTGAGGGTTTTGAGCGCGGTGGCCACGGCCTTGTCCTTGCCGGCGGCACTGATCGCGTCCAGCACCTTCGGGGCGTTGATCGCGGCCATCGACAACATGCGCTTCTGCCCCGCAGCCGGGGTAGCGGCCATCACCGGCAGCAGCACCGACCACAGGTCTTGCGCCTGGGAGTAGTCGACGATCTTCGCCAGTGTGGCCTCGTCGAGCTCGGCGGTGAGCTGGCCCAGCTCGCCTTTCCACTGTGCGTTGAGGTGTGACATCAGGCTCAAGGCGGCAGACCACAGCTCCGCATCGGCGGTGGCCTTGGCGATCAAGCTCTTGAGCCTTGACCGGGGCAGGTAGCTGACCAGCTCGTTGTGCAGGGCCGGGTTCTCGGCGAACACGGCGGTGCGCAGCAGCGGCTCTTCGTCGGGTGTGGCGTTGATCACGGCCTTGATCGCCTCGGGCGTGAGCGCATCGACGAAGCGCGCCATCGTCACGAACTCCTGCTTCGCTTGCAGGATTTTCGAGACCGCAACCACCTGCTCGATCGGCGTGCCGCGAATGATGTCGGCCGTACGGCGCGGGTCGAGATGCAGGCAGACCTCCGCGAGAAATGCGGCGGGCAGGCGCTTGGAGATGTCGATGGCCTTGTCGGCCCCGACCAGCGAGGCGACGCGCGCGCACAGCAGCGGGCCAAGGGCCTTCTCGGCAATCACTGCCGAGATCGAGGTCGGCGTGAGCTTGGTGGCGGCAGCCACTTTTTGCAGCAGGGCCTTGCCGTCGTCGTAGAGCTGGGCCGTCATCTGCTCGCGGAGTGCGCGGATGGCGAGTGCGTCGTACTCGGCCAGAAAGGCAAAGTCCTTTTCAGCCGCACCCAGCAGGCGGGCGAGCTTGAGCACCTCGGCCTGGCTTGCGAGTGCGCTCATCCGAACAGCACCTTGCGCACGGCACCGCGCAGCAGCATCGGCACATGGCTGAGTGCCGCCTCGGTGGAGGCCAGCAGGGCCGCCCGCTGCTGCGTCTTGGCGGCGGCGAAGACCACCGCAAGTTTTTCAAGCTGGGGCTTGCTGAGACCTTCGAGGCCGGTCGGCAGGGTCGCTTTCAAAGCGTCTGCGAGCACATTGGGTTTTGCCGTTGCCATGGTGGGTTCTCGTACGTGAAAACGCTGCCACCCCAATGCGGAGTGGCAGCGCCTGATGGGACTGCAAAACTACTTGCTCTTGGCCTTGCGCTTGAGGTTGCTGGACTCGAAATACTTGTCGTCGTAAGTCACCTCGAAATCGCTCACCGGGTCTTCGTTGGTCAAGGTAGTGGCGAAGTAGCGGTTGGACTGCAAGTCGTAGATCAGCTCGGGGATGCCGGTGGTGGTGGGGATGAAGGGCAGGCTCAGGAGGTGCGCCTCCTGCACTTTCCAGATCTGGCCACGGATGTCGTAGTCGTCCACCACCGCAATCGCCCAGCTGTCTTCATCGACATAGAAGGTGCGCTTGGCGAAGTTGTGGCGGGTGCCGGCCTTCAGGCTGGCCTCGACGACCCAGACGCGGTGCAGCTCGAAGCGCGCGTATTCGGGGTTGACGTGGAAGGGCTTGAGGATGTCCTTGTATTTCAGCTTCGGGCTGTTGATCTGCAAGCTGTTGTAGGGGATGTACATCTCCTTCTTGCCGACCAGCTTCCAGTTGTAGCGGTCGAGCGCGCCGTTGAAGACGTCGATCTGGTCGTTGTACTGCTCGTTGTCGGTGTTGAGCGCGGGGTTGTCATAGCCCACGTCCGGCGCGCGCGTCACACGGGCGGTGCCGGGCGAGTAGATGTAGGCGGTGCGGCCGCCAGTGGCGAGGTCAGAGGTTTCCAGCGCCAGCACGATCTGTCCGGCCTTGCTGGCAGGGGCCACCGACTCGCTCATGTACATCGTGTAGACCTTGCCGTCCCAGGGCTGGTCCTTGAGGTTGGCGTACTTGAACTTCACGTCCTCCACCAGCTTGGTGATGGCGAGGGAACCATCCGGCTTGACGATGGCCTGGTTGTTGTAGCGTTTCACCGAGGTGCCACGGAACTTGAGCTTGTGGTTCCAGATCACCTCAGCACCCGTCTTGGGGATGGGGAAGGGGAAGCCCAGGGTGGCACCCTTTACATCATCGGTGCCGGTCAGTGTGGCGCTGGTTGCATTGGCCTTGGTCGCGGCCTCGATCTCGGCGGGGAAGAACGCCGGGCGCACGCTCTTGTAGACCTTGATCTTGAAACTCGGATACTTGTTGAGCATCGCCTTGTGGCCATCGGTCAGCTTGGCGGCGTACTGCGCCATGTTGGCCTTGGTGATCTCGAACAAGGGCTTCTGGTACTCAGGGCCGATGGCCTTCTTGAATCGCTCTTCCAGCTCGTCCGGCTTGTTCTTGCGGTAGTCCTCCAGCTTGGCGCGGCTGATGGTCATGATCTCGGGGTCTTTGCCCTCGTAGAGCTTGCGGCCCAGGTAGGCCGGGATCGAGCCATCCTTGTTTCCTGCCGCCTCGGCCCCGACGGCCGTGAGCGTGGTGCCGAGCTTGGCCGCTTCGGCAGCACTCACTCCGGCGTGGACAGGCAAGGCTGTCGCCAACATGAAACCCGCGAGCGCAAGGCTCCTGTGGATGTTCTTCAGCATGGGTCACTCCTCCGAGCAAGTACTGCTTTTTGTATGTAGCCCGAGCATACGCCGCGTTATTGAACTTTGCCATTGCACACTGGCATCGTGTCTACGTTCGTCTACAATTCTGCGACTAGAAGTGGTGCCACAAGAATGGTGCCGGCCATTGCGAGAGGAGAGTTCGATGACGCGTTTTGCCCCATGGATGGCTGCAAGCCTGTTGTGTTTTTCCCCGCTCAGCCAGGCGCTCGAATACGAGCTGTTCGGCGGCAATTTCACCATCAAGAACCGCCTTTCCACCGGTGCCGCCTGGCGCTTGCAGACGCGCAGCAACGATCTCGTTGGCAAGCTCAACGTGCCGGGCCAGCAAAATCTCTGCGCGGCCGACAACTGCTATTCGCTCTCGGGCGACCCTGCGCCCAACGCGCGCCTCGTCGCTGCGCAGGGCAGCTACTTCGCGGTGAACGGCGACGACGGCAACAACAACTACGACCGCTACGATCTGGTCGCCGCCACCACCAAGCTCGCCACCGATCTCACCTTCGAGCGCGGTGATTTTCTCGCCCGCGTGCGCGCCATCGGCTACTACGATGCAGTGAACGCCGATTTCAGCGAGCGGCACTTCAACACCAACTACCAGCCGCAGTACCAGCGCCGCCCCAACAACATCGCCGACAACTTCGCCCAGGGTGCCAGGCTCTACGACGCCTTCGTGCAATACAGCACCGAGATCGCCGACCGCGCGGTGGTGCTCTCGTTGGGCCAGCAGACCATCCGCTGGGGCGAGAGCAATCTGGTAGCGCTCGGTGCCATCAACGAGATCAACCCGCCCAACGCCAACTTCCTGCGCATCCCGGGCGGCGAGATCAACGAGATCTTCCAGCCCGTGCCAGCGGTGCTGCTCTCGACCGACGTGATCGAGAACGTCACCGCCGATTTCGTCTACCAGTTCGCCTTCAAGCCGGTGGAGCCGGATGCGGCCGGTAGTTTTTTCTCTGACAACGACATCGCCGGCAACGGGCCCTATGCCGTGATTGGCCTGGGCCAATTCGGCGAAGACCCCGACCGCCAGTTCCGTCCGGCCGGCACCCTCGGCTTGATCACGGCCACCTCGGTCACGGTCTACCCGGAAGAGCGCCTGCCATCCGGCATGGGCCAGTTCGGTGCGCGGGTGATCTACAACGCCGAATGGCTGGGCAGCGGCACCGAGCTGGGCTTCCACTTTCTCAACTACCACTCGCGGCTGCCGTATGCCTCGGTGATCTCCACCGATGAGAGCTGCGCGCGCGACGAAACCGACGCCGCCGGTGCGCTGACGGCCTGCAATGGCTTCACCGGATCGCTGGGTGATCTGATCCCCGGCGAGGGGCTTGAGGCACTGCCGGTCGAAAGTCTCAGGGTGCTGCTGGAATACCCGAAAAACGTGCAGCTCTACGGCATCAGCTTCAACACCACGGTGGGCAAGATTTCGCTCTCGGGCGAGTACTCGTACCGGCCCAGCGCACCGCTGCAAGTGCATCTCCCGGACCTGGTCTACGCCGGCCTGCAACCCGCATTCCCGGCCGACGACATCCAGGCCACACCGGGCGGGGTCGGCGGCGCGCTGGGCGATGCGCTGGAAGCCCTTGGCGTCGGCCCCAACACCGTACCGGTGCCGCTCTTGGCCAACCTGCTGGAGCTGGGCACCGCCACCCTGCCCTCTGCGCAGCACGCCATCCCGAGCTTTCTCGTCGCCTACCGCAACCTGGGCCGTGTCGCGCCCAACCAGTACATCCGCGGCTGGGAGACCGCCGGCGTCGGCCAGTTCGACATCACCGGCATCCGCATCTGGTCGCAGAACCCTTTCGGCGCGGACCAGGTGATCCTGCTCGCCGAGGCCGCCTTCACTCATGTGGTGGGGCTGCCGAAACTCAGCGAGGTGCAGATCGAGGGCGGCACGTTTCTGGATAGCCACTTCGGCGCAGGTGCCGACGGCTCAGGCCTGACCGCCGCCAACTCCTGCAACGACGCCATCACCGGGGCCACAAGCGACTACACCTGCAAGCTCAACCCGCAGCAGCAGACGCGCGGCTTCGCCGAGGAGTTCGCCTGGGGTGTACGCAGCCTGATCCGCATGGAATACAACGACGTGGTGTTCGGCTGGTCGCTCAAGCCCACCTTCCTGCTGGCCTGGGACGTGGAAGGCACCTCGCCCTTCCCGCAGCAGAACTTCGTGCAGGGCCGCAAGGAGTTCGTCGGCGGCACCGAGGTGAACTTCACGCCCGACATCACCGGCCGCGTGCTCTACCAGACCTTCTTCGGCGGCAAGCGCCGTGAGAACACGCGCAGCGACCGCGACAACATCTCGCTCTCGATCAGCTACCAGTTCTGAAAAATGACTCTCGCCGAATCCGCCATGGGCTTGGGCCTGAAAGCTCTCAACCGCTTCGCCGGCTCGTCGGCCATCGACAAGCTGGGCCTGCGCAAGCTCGCCGAGCGCGGGCTGTATCAGTCCACCCGAGCGGGTTTCGTGGTGGCTGGCAAGGCTGGACGCAGCTTCAACGCCGCGCAAAAACTGCTGAGCCCCGCACGCCTGCCGCGCGCGGCAGGCACGGGCCTGTTCGACCTCACGCCGACGACCGAGCAGGAGATGCTGCGCGACGCCGCCCAGAGCTTCGCCCACGAGCAGTTGCGCCCCGCAGCGGCGGCCGCCGACCGCAACAGCGCCGCACCCGCCACCCTGCTGCAAGAAAGCGCCGCACTCGGCTTTGCCGTGCTCGGCATCCCAGAGGCCTTCGGAGGTGCGGGCAACGAGCGCAGTGCCGTCACCAATGTGCTGATTGCCGCAGCCCTCGCCGAGGGCGATCTCTCACTCGCCGTCGCCTGCCTGGCGCCAGGTGCTGTTGCCACCGCACTCTCGCTCTGGGGCAACGAGGCGCAGCAGGCACAGTACCTGCCCGCCTTCGCCGCCGACAACGCGCCCACCGCCGCACTGGCGGTGCAAGAGCCGCAGCCCCTGTTCGATGCCTTTGCACTGCGTACCAGCGCCGCCCGCCGTGGCGATGGCTACGTGTTGAATGGCATCAAATCACTGGTGCCGCGCGGGGCCGACTGCGAGCTATTCGTGGTGGCCGCACAGCTCGATGGCAGCGCCCGCCTGTTTCTGGTCGAGTCCAAGACCAAGGGCATTTCGCTGCGCGCTGAACCGGCGATGGGCCTGCGCGCCGCCGCCACCGCGCAGCTCACTCTCCAAGAGGTATCGCTGGGTGCCGATGCGCTGCTGGGCAGCGTCGAGGACTACGGCGAGTGCATCGCCCTCTCGCGGCTGGCCTGGTGTGCGCTTGCCGCAGGCTGCGGCAAGGCGGTGCTCGATCACGTCATCCCCTACGCCAACGAACGCATCGCCTTCGGCGAGCCGATCAGCCACCGGCAGGCCGTGGCTTTCATGATTGCCGACATCAGCGTGGAGCTTGAAGGTCTGCGTCTTGCCACTTGCCGCGCGGCGGCAAAGGCCGAGCGCGGCGAGGACTTCGTGGTTGAGGCCGCCATCGCCCGCCAGCTCGCCACCGACAAGGCCGTGCGCATCGGCAACGACGGCGTGCAGGTGCTAGGCGGGCATGGCTTCACCAAGGAGTATCCGGTCGAGCGCTGGTACCGTGATCTGCGCGCCTGCGGCTTCATGGAAGGCGTGCTGCTCGTCTAGGAAATGTCGCCATGATCAATCTCGAAACCCCCAGGAAGTTCAGCGGCCTCGTCGCGCAAGCGCACCAGGTCGCAGCACAGATGTTCCGCCCCATCTCGCGTAAATATGACCGTGACGAGCACGCCGAGCCGAAAGAACTGCTGATGCTGGCCAGCCTGCTCGACGGCATGAGTGCCGCCGGTGGCGGTGGTGGCGCGGGTGCGGCGGGTGCCGGCCGCGAACGCACGAGCGACACGGGCGAAAACCGCAACGGCAGCAATCTCTCGACCGTGCTCGGCATCATGGAACTGTGCTGGGGCGACGTCGGCCTCTTGCTCGGCATGCCGCGCCAGGGCCTCGGCAATTCCGCGATTGCAGCCGTCGCCAACGACGAACAGCTCGCGCGCTTCAAGGGCCGCTGGGCGGCGATGGCGATCACCGAGCCCGGCACCGGCAGTGACAGCGCCAACATCCGCACCACCGCGCGGCTCGACGGCGACCACTACGTCTTGAACGGCGAGAAGATCTACGTCACCAGCGGCGCGCGCGCTGACCTCGTGGTGGTGTGGGCGACACTCGACCGCAATGTGGGGCGTGCGGCGATCAAGAGTTTTGTCGTCGAAAAGGGCACTCCGGGCTTCACGCTGGAGCGGCTCGAACACAAGCTCGGCATCCGCGCCAGCGATACCGCAGCCTTCCTGCTGAAAGACGTGCGCGTACCGAAGGAGAATCTGCTCGGCACGCCGGAGGTGAATGTCGAAAAAGGCTTTGCCGGCGTGATGCAGACCTTCGACAACACCCGCCCGCTCGTCGCCGGCATGGCCGTGGGCCTCACTCGTGCCTGTATCGAACGCACGCGCGAGCTGCTGAAAGACGCTGGCGTCGAGATCGACTACCGCAAGCCCGCGCGCCTGCAACACGCGGCAGCGGCCGAGCTGCTGCGAATGGAAGCCGACTACGAGGCCGCACGCCTGCTCACCCTGCAAGCTGCCTGGATGGCTGACAACCGCCAGCCCAACAGCCTGCAAGCCTCGATGGCGAAAGCCAAGGCCGGGCGCACCTGTGTCGATGTCGCCCTCAAGTGCATCGAACTGTGCGGCGTGGCGGGCTACAGTGAAGACGAGCTGCTGGAAAAATGGGCACGCGACGCCAAGATTCTCGACATCTTCGAGGGTACGCAGCAGATCCAGCTGCTGATCATCGCGCGGCGCTTGCTGGGCAAGAGTTCGGCGGAGCTGAAATGAAAAAGCCCTCGTATTGCGAGAGCTTTGATGCTGCCAAGACAAATCAAGCCGCCATCGGTGGATAGTCCGTGTAGCCCTTTGCGCCCGGCACATAGAGCGCGCCCATGTCCAGCGCATTGAGCGGCGGATTCTGTGTGGCGAACCGCTCGACGAGATCAGGGTTGGCGATGAACAACTTGCCGTAGACGATGCCGTCGGCCAGCCCGCTGGCAATCGCGGCTTCACCGCTGGCCTGATCGAAACCGCCATTGAGCAGCAGCGTGCCCTTGAAATGCTCACGCGCGATCTTCGCCAGCTCGATTTCGGCGGGACGGTCATGCTGATCGTGGCGCACCTCGAAGTGGCCGAGCTTGCGGGCATCGAGCTGCTTCGCCACGTATTCGACCAGCGCCTTGGGGTTGGAGTCGCTCATGTCGTTGAACGGCACCAGCGGCGAGATGCGCACACCAACGCGGCCCGCACCGAAAACGCTGGTCACCGCATCCACCACTTCCAGCAGCAGTCGCGCGCGGTTTTCGAGCGAGCCGCCGTACCGATCGCTGCGGTCGTTGAGCGAGTCGCGCAGGAACTGGTCCACCAGATAGCCATGCGCACCATGTACCTGCACGGCATCGAAGCCCGCTGCCTTGGCACGTTCGGCTGCCTGCTTGAACAAGGCGACGATACCGGGGAGTTCCTCGGTGGCCAGCACGCGCGGCACTTCGTAGGCCTCTTTGCCGCGCAGGGTGTGCGTGGTGCTGTCGATGGCCTTCGCACTGGACGAGATCGGCGGCACGCCGTTGATGCCGGAGTGCGCGGCGCGGCCGGGGTGCCAGAGCTGCATGGCGATCTTGCCGCCCTTGGCGTGCACGGCGTCGGTGACGTGCTTCCAGCCCGCGACGGTCTCATCGCTGAAGATGCCGCCCTCGCCGATGAAGGCACTGGCGTCTTCGGCGACCATCGTGCATTCGGTGAAGATCAAGCCCGCGCTCGCGCGCTGGGCGTAGTACTCGGCCATCAGGGCATTGGGGATGTGCGTGCGCCCCGCGCGGGTGCGCGTGAGCGGGGCCATGATCATTCGGTTGGCGAGTTTCAGATCGCCCATTTTCAGCGGGGTGTGCAGCGTGCTCATGTGTGGTCCTGTGGGTTGAAGGGGATTACCAGGGCAGCGCCTGGTCAAGGTGGAAGTAGCCGCCGGTGGGGCCATCGGCAGGCAGGGTGGCAAGGGCAACGCTGGTCTTGGCGCCATCGCTGATCGCCATTGGTGCGTTGGCACCGCCCATGTCGGTCTGCACATGGCCGGGATGCGCGGCGTTGACCTTTATGGGGCTGTCTTTCAGCTCGTGCGCGAGGTGCACCGTCCAGGCATTCACCGCGCTCTTGCTGACGTTGTAGGCCGGCACCTTGAAGTCGTAGATGCCGGAATCCTTCTGCTGGTGCAGGGTGTTGCTGCCAAGGATGCTGCTGAGGTTGACGATGCGCCCTGCTGGCGATTTCTTGAGGAGCGGCAAAAAGGCATTGGTGACGGCAATGAGACCGAACACATTGGTGTCGAAGGTCTTGCGCCAGGCCTCCATTGACTGCTCGCTGGGTTTTTTCGCCGCATCGTCGTGCATCACACCCGCGTTGTTGACGAGGATGTCGAGGCGGCCGTGCTGGTCGCCGACCTGCTTCAGCGCAAGGTCGATGGACTTGGCGCTGCCCACGTCGAGCGTGAGTGCCTCGGCGCTGATGTCGTCGCTGCGCAGCGCCAGTGTGGCCGCCTCTGCCTTGGCCGGATCGCGGCTGGCGACGATGATGTGAATACCCTGCTTGCCGAGCTGGCGGGCGGTTTCAA
The DNA here is from genome assembly GCA_040385605.1 of Pseudomonadota bacterium. GTDB lineage: Bacteria > Pseudomonadota > Gammaproteobacteria > Nevskiales > Nevskiaceae > Stagnimonas. The sequence goes on along the minus strand of JAZKHC010000038.1, from coordinate 87,186 downwards.
AGCCGATGCCCTTGTTGGCACCGGTGACGAGAGCGATTTTCTGTGAAGCCATGGCGTACCCCTTTGGTCGTTGAGATCGGGCCGATCAGCACCATCGTTGATAAACATTGATACCGATCGGTAACATGCCTCCATAGCCTGCGACCGGGTCTTATCATTTCAAGTGCTGCAACCTGAGATTGGATGCCATGACCACTGCAACTACCCGCCAGCAAACAGATTCTTCCGCCGAAGATGCACCGCGCCGCCCGGCGCGTGACCGCATCTTTGACGCAGCACGCGAGCTGTTCTACCGGCAGGGCATCCGCGCGGTGGGTGTGGAGTCCATCGCGCAGGAGGCCGGTGCCACCAAGATGAGCCTCTACCGCGCCTTCGAGAGCAAGGACGAGCTGGTTGCCGAGTGCCTGAAGCAGAGCGAGCGCGAAGCCTGGCTGTGGTGGGAAGCGACCACCGGCCCGCACAAACACGACCCGCGTGCGGCCCTCTTGGCGATTTTTGACAGCCTGGCGCTGAAAGCCAAGACCTGCGAGAAGCGCGGCTGCGCCATTGGCAATGCGGCGGTGGAATTGACCGACGACGCCCACCCGGCCCGCGCCGTCGTCGTGGCCTACAACCGCGAGAAGCGCCGCCGCCTGCGCGCGCTGTGCAAGGCGCTTGGCGCGCGCGATCACGAGATGCTCGCAGACGGTTTGCAACTGTTGATGGATGGCGCTTATCTCAGCCGCCTGAGCCTGGGCGCAGCTGGCCCCAATGCCTCGCTGCGGCGCGCTGCGGAAGCACTCATCGACTCGCAGACCATCTAGGGCGCGTCATTACACGCCCTAGCGCACCGGCTTATTTCACCGCCGCGCGACGGAATACGCCGCCTGGCCTTTTGATGCCGCAGAGCGGCCCGCCTGCGGGCATGCCGCTCCAAGCGGAGTGATCGCTGCGGCACTTCATGCCTGATTCAGAGCCTGCGCCTAGTTTGGTTTTTGTCACCGCTGCAAACGCGCAGCACGACAAACCCATAACGACAGGAGAAGAACCATGAACAACTCGGCAACGATGGACGAGTTCAAGAACACCACCAACCAGGCCACGGATCAGGCCAGGGCCACCGCAGGCAAGGTGGCGGACGAGGTGAAAGCCAGCGGCTCGGTGATCGGCAACGAGGTGAAGAACTTCATCGCCGACCTCGAAGAGATGGTGGGCAGCAAGACCATCGGCGGGCTCGATGTCAGCAAGATCAAGAGCGATATCACCAGCCGCATCGCCACCTACAAATCACAGGCCAAGGCTGCCAGCGAACAGGCCATCACGCAGGTGAAGCACCAGGCCGAAGGGGTGAACACTTACGTGCATGACGAGCCCTGGAAAGCGATTGGTGTCGGCTTTGCGGTGGGCCTGCTGCTCGGTGTCGTCATCAGCCGCCGCTAGTACGGCCATGACTTCGACGGCCGCTGCTGCAACGCCGGTAGAGTCGGGCGACCTTGCAGGCCCGGTGGGCAAACCACCGGGCCTGCAAGCTGCGTTCCGCCTGCTGCTGGAACACCTGGGCGATCACCTGGATCTGCTGCGGCTCGAAACCGGGCAGGAGCTGTCTCGGTTCGGTGGCGTACTCGGCTGTTGGGCCGCACTGGCGCTGCTGCTGCAACTGATTCTGATGATGGGGCTTACCTTGCTGGTGGCCTCGTACTGGAACACCGAATACCGCACGCACACGATCCTTTTCTCGGCTGCGCTGCTGCTGGGTGCCGCGTTGTACTGCGTGCTGCAAATGAAGCGGCTCGGTCAGCGTGCCGCGCAGCGATTCAACGGCAGCGGCCAGCAGTTCAAGCGCGACCTGGACTTGATCAAGGAGCTGCTATGAACCAGAACATCACCGAATCAGCTCAGGCGATTGCCGCCCGCATGGACTCGCAGCGGGCGCAGCTCCGCCGGCAGTTCCTGCATCCACCCCAGCCCACGCTCGCGGAGGCTGTCCACGCGAGTGAAAGCACTGCGATGCAGCCCTATGAGCCGCGAAGCTTCCTGATGAAACTGCTCAAGGCCAATCCGCAGCTCATCCAGCGGGTGATACTGCTGGCGGTGACGACGGCGATCGGTGCGCGCTACTCGTCCTGGGCAATGAAGCTGTTCGGACTGTTCTTGGCGGTGCGCAAGAAAAATTAAGGCGCTGTCGGCGCACCCAGATGGCGCTTCAGAAACTCCACCACGCGCCCATCCAGCCGCTCCTGTACCAGCGGGTTGGCGACCATGTGGGTGAAGTTGACCAGCGGCAGGAACTCGAAGGGCTTGCCGGCCTTGAACAGGGCATCGGCGAACTTGAGCGAGTGGAAGAAGTAGACGTTGTCATCGCCGCTGCCGTGGATCAGCAGCAGCGGCTTGGTCAGCTCGCCCGCCCGTGCCACGAGGTTTGAGCTGGCATAGCCACCGGCATTGGCCTGCGGCGTGTCGAGGTAACGCTCGGTGTAGTGGGTGTCGTAGTCGGCCCAGTCAGTGACGGGCGCACCCGCGACGGCCGCCTTGAACACATCGGGCCGCAGCAGCACGGCGGCGGCACTCGCGGTGCCGCCATAGCTCCAGCCAGTGATGCCGATACGGCTGGCATCCATCTGCGGGATTTTCTTGGCGAGTTCGAGTAGCACCGCAGCCTGGTCGTTGACGATCACGCTCAGGGCGTCGCCGTTCTGGCCATCCCGATCTTTGAAGCCGCGCGCCCATTCGCGGTCGCGGCGCGGCGTGCCACGGTTGTCGGTTTTCACCACGATGAAGCCATGGTCGGCCAGCCACTGGTCGCGCAGATAGGCTGTGGCACTCGCCAGCACGACATTGGTGGTCGGCCCGCCGTAGACCGAGTCGATCACCGGATATTTTTTCCGTGCATCGAAGTCGCGCGGCTTGAGCACGGCCACCTGGAAGACATTGCCGCCGACCTCCACCGTCATCAGCTCCGGCTCGGGCCAGACCCGCGGCAGCTCCGCCACGCTCGGCAGCTCGGCGATGCGCCTGCCATCGGCCGCGAATACGGTGGTGGTGGCCGGGGCATCGAGCGTGGCCTGGGTGATGGCGTATTGCCCGCCCTGGCGCGCCAGCTTGGCGCTGCGCTCGCCGGGGCCGCGTGCGAGCACCTCCGGCACCGCCGCAGGCCCCAGCTTGGGGTCGATGCGCCAGATCTGGGTCTCCAGCGGTGTGGAGAACACGGTGGCCACCACACGGCCATCGTCGGTGACTTCGCTCAAGGCATCGAAGCCGCGCGCCACCAGTACCTGCGCGTTGCGGCCGCTGGCGTCGTAGCGCAAGAGCTGCGCCTCGCCACTCTCCTCGCTGGCGCTCAAAAATCCCGAGCCATCGGGCAGCCAGCGTGCGAAGGAGAAATCAGGGTCCAGCCAGGCCGGGTCTTTCTGCACCAGCAGCGTCTTGCTGTTGCCGCGCGCATCGACGGTGAGGATGGCCTGCTCGCGCTGGTCGCGGCTCTGCACGATGAGTGTAAGCGGTGCCTGCACCGGCTCGGTCTTGGGCCAGTAAACGCGCAGCAGGTAGGGATACTTTTCGGCATCCCATTTCACCCAGGTGGTGGCTCCGCCGCCGATGGGCATCAGCCCCAGCCGCACTCGCACATTGTTCTTGCCGGGACGCGGATAGTAGAAGCCTTCGGAGCCGATCTCGGGCTTGGCCGGGTCGCCGATGCTGAAGCGCTCCACCTGCGAGTGATCGGCCTCTTCATAGGCCATGGTCAGGCCGTCGGGCGAGAACCAGAAGCCCTGGAAGCGCCCCATCTCCTCCTGTGCGATGAACTCCGGCAGGCCGTGTTGCAGGGTCTCGCTGCCACCCCTGGTGAGGCGCAGCTCCTTGCCGGTTTTCAGCTCGCGCAGATAGAGATCGTAGTCGCGCACGAAGGCGACCTTGCTGCCATCTGGCGAGAGCCTTGCATCGAGCGCGGGCTTGGCACCGTCGTCGAGCGTGCGCAGTTTCTGGGTGGCGAGATCGAAAGCGAACAGCTTGCCGCTGAGTGGCAGCAGCAGGGTCTTGCCGTCCGGCGTGAGGTCAAAGCTGGCAAAGCCCTTGGCGGTGAGGCGCAGTCGCTCGCGCCTTGCCTTTTCCTCCTTGCTCAGCACCTCGTCGGCGCTGCCCAGCAGCTGCTGCGGCGTGATCAGCTCACGCGTCTGTGCCGTCGCGGTGTCGAACACGTAGAGGCGGCGCGTGGCATCGCGCGGGCCGCTGCGCAGGAAGAACAGCTGGCTGCCATCCGGCGTGAAGCGCAGCGCCGTCGGGCGGCCCAGGGAGTACTTCTGCGTCTCGGTCGAATCCTTCGAGAACTGCGGATCGGGAATGGGCACGGCAGCGTGGGCGGCGGTCATGGCGATGAGTGCGAGCACGGCGAGAAAGCGAGGCAGCATGGCAATCAGCGGCGGGGGATATGCCTTCGACTTTATCGCAAACGGCTTCGCGCCCAAGGGCGCTGCCACACCACGACGCATCGCCCCAAAAACGGCACTCACCGGCTCATCTGCCCGACGGGTTTACCCCGTTGGCGCGGACACTTCAAAGAAGGCCAAAGATGGCTGCAAGGCCTGTCTACCTTTGCGACTTGAGCGGCAGAGCTGACATCTGCGCGACGATCTGGAGCCCGGCCGACGCGCGTCGGTGGTGCCCCCCTCAGCCCTAGTGGGAAGGCAACCCGCCTTAGGTAGTGTTTAGACGTTTTACGTTTCAGCGACGGAGGTCATTTTTGGGCAGTGCAAGGAACGGGACGCAGCGAATGGTTGTTCCATTCGCAAGTCTTGTGACGCTGCAATGCCCAAAAATGGCCCCGCCCCGAAGGGGTGCGGCCCAAATCGCGTCCGGCTTCGTTGCGAAAGTCTCGCTTAGAACCACTAAGCCACGACTTCCGCGCCTCGCCAGACGCGATTTGGACTCGCATCGCTGAAATGTAAAACGTCTAAACACTACCTAAATATCACTTGCTGTCGTGGCGAACTGCTCGAATGGCACGCCGGGGCTGAAATGCCAGCCCTGCACGGTGAACTGTGCCGGCGGCACTGCGGGGCCAAAGTAGAAACCCTGCGCCTCGCCGCATTGATGCTGCCGCAAAAACTCCAGCTGTGCGGCGGTTTCAACGCCCTCGGCCACCACGCGGATATTCAGGCCCGAGGCCAGCGCGATGATGGTCTGTGCGACCGCCGAGTCGCTGGTGCTGCCTGGCACCTGGCTGACAAAGCTGCGGTCGATCTTGAGGGTCGAGATGGGAAAGCGCGTGATGTACGCGAGGCTGGAATAACCGACGCCGAAATCATCGATGGCAACCCCCACGCCCAGCGCGCGAATTTCGTGCAGGCGGGCGATCGAGTCCTCGGTCTGCTCCATCAGCAGGCCCTCGGTGATCTCCAGCTCCAGCGTCTGCGGGTTGAGGCCGGTCTCTTTCAACACGGCCGCGAGCTCGGCCACGAAATCCGGCTGGCGGAACTGGCGCGGCGAGATGTTCACCGCGATTTGCAGAAAGTTGCCACTGCGCCGTTGCAGCTCCAGCCCTTGCTGGCAGGCCGTGCGCAGCACCCATTGGCCGATGGGCAGCATCAGCCCGCATTCCTCCGCAATCGGGATGAAGCGATCCGGCGGAATCATGCCGCCCGCCGGGTCTGGCCAGCGCAGCAGCGCCTCAAGCCCCAAGATCTGGCCGGTGTGCAGACACACCTGGGGTTGGTAATACAGCTGGAACTCGCCTTCGCTCAGGGCGCGGCGCAGGGCATCTTCCAGTTGCATTTTTTCAGAGGCTGCGCGCGCCATCTCGGCATTGAACAGGCTGATGCCGCGACGGCCGTCGGCCTTGGTGCGATACATCGCGGTGTCGGCATTGCGCATCAGGGAGTTGGCATCACCGCAGTCTTGCGGATACAGGCTGATGCCGATGCTGGGCGTCACCACCAGCTCGTGGCTGCCGACGCGCACCGGCTGCGAGATCGAATCGAGGATGTTGCGGGCAACCTGCTCCGCCGCCGCCGCATCGCCGACCTCCGGCAGCAGCACGACGAACTCGTCACCGCCCATGCGCGCCACGGTATCGGTGCCGCGAACCGCGGCTTGCAGGCGCTTGGCCACGGTCACCAGCAGCTCATCGCCGACGTGGTGCCCGAGCGAGTCGTTGACCCGCTTGAAGTGGTCGAGATCGAGCATGAGCAGCGCCAGCGGCTTGTGGCTGCGCTTCGCGTGCAGCAGCGCCAGTTGCAGCCGATCGGTCAGCAGGCCGCGATTGGGCAGGCCGGTCAGGTGATCGTGGTCGGCAACATGCTGGGTGTATTCCTCGCGGCGCTTGCGCTCGGTGATGTCGTAGGCAATGCCGAGAAAGCCGCTGATCGCACCCTGGCCGTCGCGCAGGGCGGTGACTGCGAGGTTGACCGGGAAGCGCGAACCGTCCTTGCGGATATAGGTCCACTCGCGCTCCTCGACGATGCCCTTGCGCGACTGGTGGATGAAAACCTCGAAGCCCGGCAATACGGTCTCGCCGAGCTCTTCACTCAGCTCCTTGGCGCGGCGGCGCACCTCTCCGGCGTCGTGGATCAAGGCCGGCGTGGCCTTGTCGACCAGCTCGTCGCGGCGATACCAGAGCATGCGTTCGGCCGCCGGGTTGATGGCGCGGATGATTCCGTTCGCATCGGTGGCAATGATCGAGTACGGCGCTGCATCGAGCATGGCGGTATTGAGCAGGCTGATCTCGGCCAGCGCCTGTTCTGCCAGGCGTCGCTCGCTCAGATCGCGCGAGACCTTGGCAAAGCCGATGAGCTTGCCCGCGTCGTCGTGCAGCGCGCTGAGCAGCACTTGCGCCCAGAACCGCGTGCCGTCCTTGCGCAGGCGCCAACCTTCTTCCTCGTAGCGGCCGGTTTCGGCGGCGGTGCGCAGCTCCCGCTCCGGCTTGCCGGCGGCACGGTCCTCCGGCGAGTAGAACACCGAGAAATGCCGACCCATGATCTCTTCGTCGGTGTAGCCCTTCAATCGTTCGGCACCGCTGTTCCAGGAGCTGACATGGCCGTTGGTATCGAGCATGTAGATGGCGTAGTCCCGCACGCCTTCGACCATCAGGCGGAAGCGCCCCTCCTGCTCCTTGAAGCGCAGCTCGGCGGCGCGCCGGGCGGTGATGTCCTGCAGCGACAACACCACGCCCGAGTCGCCCGCCGGCGTGGTGTTGACGCTGAGCCAGACCAGCGTGTCGTCTGGCTTGCGCAGGCCAAGAATCTGGTCACGCTCGCCGACACTGGTGCGCAGCGCCCGGTTTGCCGGAAAGTCCTCGGCAGGCCAGGGGCTGCCGTCTTCCCGAATGGCGACCCAGCGCGGGTCCATGGTGGTGCGGCCCGTGATCTCGTCCCGACTCAAGCTCAGCATGCGCATGCAGGCCGGATTGGTGCTGACGATATGGCCCTCGCGGTCCATCAGCATCAGTCCCTCTTGCAGCGAGTCCATCACCACCGCGTGCTTGAGCTTGAGGTCCAGCAGCTCGCTGGCCTGCACGCCGATGCTCCGGCGCAGAAGCCAGGTGCCGGCCGCCGTCACCAGTACGATCAGCAGCAGGCCCCACAGCAGCTGCTGGCGGCTGCCGGCGTTGATCGCCGCCGCACTGACCCGATAACTGCTGACCAGGCCGGTGGTGCCGACCGGTGCATAGACCGTGATGTAGAGATGGCCATCCCGATCGCGGAAGGTGCCCGCACCCACCTGCCCCGCAGCGGCCAGCTGCAAGGGGTCGGCCGTGCTCTGGGCCGGTCGCAGCGGCAAGCTGCGGATGGGTGCGGTGGGCTGGCTCGGCAGGCAGACGATTTCATTCCGGACCGACCCGCACAGTTGCATGGTGCTGGCGAGGCCTTCGGGCTGCCTGGTCAGCAGCTCCAGCAGAATGGACAGGGGCTGCTCACTGATCAGCTGGCGCGAGCTGCCGTCGGCAGCGTCGATCACATTCAGTCGCCGCAGCAGAATGGTGTCGCCGGTCCACACCAGGCTGGCTTCGCCAATCAGGCCGCCGAGTTGCAACGGCAGTTCCAGCAGCGTCGGGCCGACCCGGCCGGCGGTGAAGGGCTGCGGCTGGTCGGGCTGGCTCAGCGCAACGTAGCTGAAGCCATAGGGCAGAAAGCCGTCGAGTTGCTGCTGCAAGTTTTCGGCGTTGGCACCGAGACCCTGCCGACTGCCGATCAGCGCAGCGCGGGTGCCGCGCAGCGCCAGCACGGTGTCGATCTGACCGATGTAGGCCGCTTGGGTCGCGCGCAGGCCATCGAGCAGCAAGGTGTCGGCGCGGCTCTTGAAGATGATGATGCCGGTGACCCCGGCCAGCATTGCGACCACGGCCGGCGCCCAGGTGGCGAGTTGCAGCAGACGTTCTGCCGAGGGTTCGATGCGCGCCGCACCGCCGGTTCGCAGGTCCCAGCAGATCCACAGACCACTTGAAAGCACCAACATGCCCACGGCGGTGTGCAGTGCCATGCCGGCCAGCGGATAACGCCCGAACATGGCTTCGAGCCCCAGCACGTAGCCCAGCAGAGAGGTGCCCCCCAGAACAAACGGTGCTGCAACCATCGCTCGCCCGAACACCGTGAGTAACGAGCTGAGGGCGTGATCTCTCAGCGCCAGCAGCAGGCTGCCCGCCGCCAGCAGAAAGCCGATCGTGGTCGGCAAGGCCATGCGGCCGGGATTGGGATTGCCGTCATCGGCCCAGGCATGCAGCGGCACCAGATCAATGCCGAGTGAAATGCCGGTGGCCAGCTGCAAGAGATTGCCGGCGGCGAACAGCAGCACCGCCGCGAGCGAGAACCTGGCGAGGCTGCGAGCCATGGTCGATTTTGAAGTCACCTGCTGCAGGGCAGCGCCCAGCAGCAAAAAGCACAGCGCCGTGTTGAACACCATGCTGCGAAGCCCGGAGACCAGGCGTGTCAGCTCCGGGATGCGCAGCAGCCAGCCGGCAATCACGGCAGCACCCAACAGCATCAGCAGCAAAGCAAGCCCGCGCAGCCATCTGCTGCGGATTGCCAAGGCTGTTGAATCCCTCATCTCGCCTGCTCCTGAGACGCCTCAACGGCATCGACCACGCCAGTCAATCCCAAACACCATACCAAAGGCATCGACTGTGTTCTCAAGCCCCGCCGGGCGGTCACTCGCCGCTGAGGTAGCGATCGGCTTGCCTGCAAACGCTGCGAACCAGCACCTGCTGGGTCTGGCGTGCGGCCTCGCTGCTGGCCTCGGCTTCGCGCACCCTGGCGGTCTTGCAGTCGGCGATCAGGCGCTGCTTTTCGCCCGCCTCGCAGCGGCGCCTGGGCTCATCTCCCTGCGGGAACATCGCGGCGCAGTCGAGCACCATCACGGGCACATAGCCGGGTTCGGGGGTTGGCATGGGCGGCAGCGCGCCCGGTGCGGTCTGCATGCCGGGCGGCACTGCTGGCCGTGGACCCAGACCTGCCTCGGCGGGCGGGGCGAGCACCGGCAAGGGTGCATTTGCTGCGGCCGCAGCCGAGGCTTGCACAGCACTTTGGCGCGGGCTGCCAGAAGCGCCTTCGCGCGCCACTTCGCTAGTGGCTGGCTGCGTCTGCGACGACTGATCGGGTGCGGTCTCAGGCTGCAAAAGGTAGACCAGGCCAATGACGAGGGCCACGGCCGCAAGCAGCAGGTACAGCAGATTCTGAAGCTTCATGGGATGCGCTCGGCAGTGCTGGGCAAGGCAGGCCGCGCTGCGAGATTGATCGCGTACAGCACGACGCCACCATGATTTGTGGGGCCGGATTGTGGCCGGGCGCGGAGCCGATCTTCACGAAATGTTCAGCTTCGGCGATCGACGGTAGAAACCCGAATCTGAACGGTCTATACGGCCCGATTCAGGGGCGTAGGCTGCTCCGGCGCGCAGCAAGAAGGGACTCGAACGGCACGCCAGCCAGCAGCATTCGCAGCCCCCTCATACGGAGCATCAAAATGAAAAAGCTCATCAGCGCCCCTGTTTTGTTGTGTTCCTTAAGCCTGAGCGCGCTCGCCGCCTCAGCCCTCCATCCCATCACCGATATCGGCACGCTTGGCGGTGAACACAGCTACCCGCAGGCGACCAATGCCCGTGGCGATGTGGTCGGTTACGCCTACACCCCGGGCAACAGCAGTCACCATGCCTTTCTGTGGACTGCCAGCGGCGGTATTCAGGATCTCGGCAGCCTGGGCGGCAGCTACAGCAATGCCACCGGCATCAACGAGCGGGGCGATGTGGTCGGCTACGCCAGCCGCAGCGACGGCAGCCAGGCCGCGTTCTTCTGGAGTGCGGCGACCGGCATGATCGACCTCGGCTCGCTGAGTTCGTACAACAACTACAGCTACGTGCAGGACATCAACGACAGCGGTGCCGTCACCGGCTATGCCTACACCGACTCCGGCTACTACCACGCCTTCAAGTGGACGCAGGCCACGGGCATGGTCGATCTGGGCACGCTGGGCGGCACCTACTCCTACGCCACCAAGATCAACAACGCGGGCCAGGTGGCGGGCTACAGCTACCTCAACAACAGCAGCAACTATTACTACTACAACACCTACCACACGTTCTTTCACAGCGATGCAAGCGGCATGGTCGATGTCGGCACGCTGGGCGCGAGCAACAGCAATTGCAACAACTATTACTACTACTGCTACGACTATTCCTATCCGCAGGACATGAACGAGGCGGGCGAGATCGTTGGCTACTCGTACAACGGTTCGCAGCAATTCGCCTTCTATTGGTCGCAGGCCAGGGGCCTGGTGGACATGGGCAATCAAGGCAACTACGCCTATGCCTACGACATCAACGATGCAGGCCAGGCCGTGGGTCAGGCCTACAGCAATGGCAACTCGACCCAGACTGGTTTCGTCTGGACCTACGCCAACGGCCTGCAAGCCGTGGCGACCCTGCCGGGCGATAGCAACAGCTATCTCTACCGCATCAACCAAGCCGGGCAGGCGATGGGTCAGAGCTACGGCAATACCCAGCGCTCGGTGTTCTGGAGTGCGGCGACCGGCACCAGGGAAATTCCGCCGCTGGCCGGTGCGAGCTACATCTACGCACAGGCCATCAACGATCTCGGCCAAGTGGTGGGCCAGGCGCAAACGTCCAGCAACAACGCCTATCACGCGTTTGTCTGGACCGCTGCCGACGGCACCGAAGACCTGGGCACCCTGAACGACAGCATCAACAGCTACGCCTTTCTGGTCAGCAACAGCGGGCAGGCAGCGGGTGTGTCGCACATCGAGGCCGGTGGCTACGGGCCGCAGCACGCCGTGGTCTGGGATGCAGGCAGCCGCGACACCACACCACCCGTCATCAGCCTGCTGGGTGATGCCATCGTCGGGCTCGAAGCCTGCGCCAGCTACAGCGATGCCGGTGCCACCGCGCTCGATGACAAAGATGGCAATCTCACGGCCGCCATCACGGTGAGTGGCGGGGTCACTGCCAATACGCCCGGCAGCTACACCCTGCGCTACAACGTCAGCGATGCTGCGGGCAATGCGGCGGTCGAAGTCAGCCGCACCGTGCAGGTGGCCGACACCACGCCGCCGGTGATCGGCAATGTCAGCATCGACCCCAGCTCGCTGTGGCCTGCCAACCACAAGATGGTGAATGCCACGCTGAACTACACCGCCACCGACAGCTGTGCCGCGACGGTCAACTGCGCCATCGCCGTGACCAGCAACGAGCCGATCAATGGCACGGGTGATGGCGACACCGCACCGGACTGGAGCGTGAGCTCCGACCACTACCTGCAACTGCGCGCCGAACGCGCGGGCAGCGGCAATGGAAGGGTCTACTCGGTGGCGCTGCGTTGCGTGGATACCTCAGGCAACAGCAGCTCGGCAGTGAAGCAGGTGGTGGTGCCGAAAAGCCAGAAGAAGTGAAACCGAACTGCGGAACAGATCGTAGGGCTCTGTTCCGCAGTCTTTTATCGCTCAGGCCGGCCTGCAAGCCCCTTGCGCTATCACATGGGCAACGGCGGCCGCAGAAGTGCCAACCGGTTCGAGATACCCGCTGCATATGCCTATAAAGAATAGACAATGCCTATTGAACGATTGAATAATTCAGCTTCAGGTGATTGAGCTCTCAGCCCATTCACAACAGATCAACACCCAGGTTCTCGCTCCAGCATGCTTCCCCTCTTAGTCGGTATCGGTGCCTCCGCAGGCGGTCTGGATGCCTTGCGTCATTTCATCAATGGATTGCCGCCGGATCTCCCCGCCGCCATGGTGATCGCGCAGCATCTCTCGCCCACCCACACCAGCCTGCTGACCGAACTGCTGGCGCGCGACACGCGCTTCAAGATCATCGAGATCGAAGACGGCACGCCGCTGCACCCGGCCTGCCTGTATGTCACGCCGCCCAACTGCGATGTGGAAGTGCAGGGCGAAATCCTGCGCCTGCTCACCCCCGAAAACCCGGCCGGTGCCAAGCCCAGCATCAACCGCCTGTTCTCCTCGATGGCGATCTCGGCCCAGGCGCAGCTTCGCGTCGGGCTGGTGCTCTCGGGCACCGGCAGCGATGGTGCCAAGGGCCTGGCGGAATTGCGCCGCGCCGGTGGCATCGCCCTGGTGCAAACGCTGGAGACCTGCGCCTACGACGGCATGCCGCGTGCGGCGCTCGAAAGTGGTGCCGCCGATCTCACCCTCGACCCCTCGCAGGTCGGCCACTGGCTGGCGCGACAGCTGAGCGATACCACCGCCACCGCTGCGGCCGTCGCCGCCACCGGGCCGCTGCCCGAGGCCCTGCTGGACTATGTGCGCGACGCCGCCGGGCTCGATTTATCCGGCTACAAGAGCGGCACCCTGCAACGCCGCTTGGCTAGGCGCATGGCGCTGCGCGGCGTGCCTGATACCGATGCCTACCTCGCCCTGCTGCGGGCCGAGTCTCAGGAGCTGCGCGCCTTCGTGCAGGATGTCTTCATCAGCGTCACCGAGTTTTTCCGCGACGCGCCGACCATCGAGCGGCTGCGGCTGGAGCTGCTCACCCGCCTCAGCGAGTACCGCGAGACCGAGCCCTTCCGGGTCTGGATACCGGGCTGCGCCAGCGGTGAAGAGGGCTACACCGTGGCGATCCTCATCGAGGAATGCCTGCGCGAACAGGGCCGCGCGCTCGACTACCGCGTGTTCTGCACCGACATCGCGCAGCGGCCGCTGGATGTGGGCCGCGCCGGCAGCTACGACGCCGCCAGTCTCAGCAAGTTGGCGCCGGCCCTGCGCGACCGCTACTTCGAGCCGGAGGCCGATGGCCGTCGCTACCGCATCACCCGCCGGGTGCGTGACCGGCTGGTGTTTTCGATCCACGACGTCACGGTCGATGCCCCGTTTTCACGGCTGGACCTGGTCAGCTGCCGCAATGTGCTGATCTACTTTTTTCCAGCGGCCTGCAACGGCAGGTGCTCGAACACCTGCATTACTCGCTCAAGCCCGGCGGCCTGCTGTTGCTGGGCGCTGCCGAGACCATCTCGGCGGCGTCCCTGGGCTTCAGCGTGCTGGACGAAACCCATCGCCTGTTCCGCCGCGAGGGCCTCGGCGGCCATCGCTTCCCCGCCACGCTGGTCAGTCGCCGCCGCCCACGCCGTTACGACAGCGGCACGCTCGCACTCGAGCCGCCGGAAGAAGTCGCACCGCGCCTGTTCCGCTTGGTGACCGAGCGCCATACCGTCGCCTCGGTGGTCATCAACGAGCGCGACGAGCTGATGTTCTCGGCCGGGCAGACGCAGCTGCTGTTCAGCCCCCGCCCCGGCGTGGCCACGCTCGATCTGGTCGAGATGGCCTCTGACGACATCGCCCCCCTGCTGCGCAGCCTGCTGTTCCGCGCCCGCCGCGCCGCCCAGGAGGAGCCGGACAAGTTCGTCGAAGGCCAGCTCGGCCTCGACTACCAGTGGCTGGCGCACATCTCGGTGTTCGACCCGCGTCGCCCCGGCTGGCTGCTGGTGAGCTTTGCAAGGCTGCCGGCGCTGGTGGCCGAAGCCCTGCCACTGCGCGGCCTGGGCGATGCCGCCGAGCTGGCCCCGATGCGGCAGGAGCTCGACGCCAACCGCGCCTACCTGCAGCAGCTGGTGGAGGATTTCGAGGCCACCACCGAGCAGCTGCAAGCCGCAAACGAGGAGTTGCAGTCCACCAACGAGGAGTTCCACTCCACCAACGAGGAGCTGCAAACCACCATCGAAGAGCTGCGCTCGACCAACGAAGAGCTGCACACCGTCAACGACGAGCTGAACGAAAAGACCCACGCGCTGGCGCAATCCAGCCGGGACCTGGTGCAGACCCTGGGCAGCCTCAACAGCACGCCGCTGCTGGTGGTAGACGAACAGCTGCGGCTGCGTCTGTTCAACCCCTCGCTGGATCGCCTGGCGCCAGTCGCCGAACTGGCCGATGGCCACAATCTCTCCGCCATCCCTTGGCGCGACGAGATTGCGGGCCTGCGCGAGTGCGTGCTGCGGGTGATCCAGAGGGGCGTCATCGAGCAGCGTCCGGTCGAGATGCTGGGGGGCAGCTTCCAGCTTTCGGTCAACCCCTACCAGGACGATCAGGGCCAGACACGCGGCGCGGTGCTGGTGTTTGCCGATGTCAGCGAACTGGTGCAGGTCGAGGCCAAACTGCGCGAGCAAGAGCAGCAACTGCGCGTCACGCTGGCGGCGCTGCGCGAGGGCGTCATCCGCGTCGATGAGCAGGGCGATGTGATCTACGCCAACCCCATCGCCCTGCACTGGTTCGAGTCTGGCGATCTCACCGGCAGCAGCCTGGGCAGCCTGCAAGTGCTGCACGACGGCCATGTGGTCAATCTCGGTGAATTGGTCGAGCCGAGCCTGCTGAAACTGCATTCCATCGACGCGCCGTATTCCTTGCGACGCGTCGAACTGCCGAGCCGCAAGGCGCTGCTCGAAATCAGCTTTGTCTCCATACCCGGCGGCGGTGCGATGCTGGTGCTGCACGAGATCAGCGAACGCGCCCGCCACGAGGCGGAGCTGGATCGCATCGGCCACCACGACCACCTCACCGGCCTGCCGAACCGGCGCGGGCTGGAGCGCCTGCTGGAGCTCGCCAGCGAGCGTCGCCGCGTTGACGACGAGCGGGTCTGCGTGGTGTTCATCGACCTCGACCAGTTCAAGCTGGTCAACGACACCTCCGGCCACGATGCCGGAGATGAGCTGCTCAAGCGCCTCAGCTCGCTGATGCTCTCGGAGCTGCGCCCCAGCGACGCCCTGGCGCGCATCGGTGGCGACGAGTTTGCGCTGCTGCTGCCCGGCACCGGCATCGAGGTGGCGCTGCGCATCGTCGAGCGGCTGGTAATGGTGGTGCGGGCGTATCAGTTCAACTGGGAGGGCCAGGCGCATGGCGTGCGCTTGTCCTGCGGCGTGGCCGAACTGACCAGCGAGGGCAATACCGCCAAGGCGCTGCTCGATGCCGGGGCTGCGGCCTCGATCGCCAAGAAGCAGGGCGGCAACCGGGTGGAGCTGGCCAGCCCCGACAACCCGCGCCTGGTCGAACGCCGCACCGATCAAATCTGGCTGCTGCGGCTGCGCGACACGCCCGACGAAATGCGCCGGCTGGTCCCACGCTTCGAGCGGATACAGGCGCTTGAAGGCGCCTCCAAATCACCCGGCAACTCCAGCCGCTGGGAGCTGCTGCTGCGCTACCAGAACGACGACGGCACGCTGACCGCACCCGGCGAGTTCATCAACACCGCAGAGCGCAGCGGCTTTATCCACGGCATTGATCTGCGCGCGCTGGACCTGGCCCTGCTGGCACTGGCCGACGCGCCGTTTGACACCACCATGCACGTCAACGTCTCGCCCGCCAGCATCCTGCGCGGCGAGGAGTTTGTGGCTGCCGTCGAGCAAAGGCTCAAGGCCAATCCGCTACAGGCGCGGCAGCTGAGCTTCGAGCTGACCGAAACCGCCGTGTATCGAGAGCCCGACCGCATGAAAGACTTCATGCGCCGCGTCAGCGCACTGGGCGCACAGGTCTGGCTGGATGATTTCGGTGCCGGCAGCAGCACGCTCTCCAACCTGCGGCTGCTGCCCGTACATGGCATCAAGATCGACGGGGCCCTGGTGCTGCGCATTCTCGACGACGAGGTGGACTGCCTGATCGTGGAATCGCTGCAACGCATCGCCACGCAAATGGGCTTGCTCACGGTTGCAGAGTTCGCCGAAACACCCGAGCTGCTGACTCGTCTCGGCGAGCTGGGCGTGAACTTTGCCCAGGGCTGGGCGGTGGGCAGGGGGCTCAGTGCGGATGCACTGCACAGTCACTGGCGCGGCAGTTGACGATTTGCCAACGCAGAGACTCTGCACGTCAGCCGATGGCTGCGCCGTGCTTGAAAAGCCGAAGTGAAGCTAACATCACGACGCTGCACTACCGCTCGAGCAGCGCAGAGCCGTTACGTGATTGGCAAGTGACGTCATCGTTGGTGATCATCCCGAACAGACTAGGTTTAGGTCCAACAACACCATGAGCGACTCCTTGAAGCCAGGCGGGGCCTTAGTGGCGGCGGCTGGCGATGCAAGCTCTCCCGAGGCCTCAGCGCCTTCCCTGATCGTCGGGGTCGGTGTCTCGGCTGGCGGGCTGGAGCCCCTGATGGCACTGGTGGGCAAGGTCGAGCGCGGCATGGGCATTGCGATGGTGGTGCTGCAACACCATTCGCCAGACTTCCCCAGCTTGCTGCCGCTGCTGCTGACGCGCGGCGCACATATGGATGTCTGCGAGATCGCGCACCTGACCGAGCTCAAGGCAGACACTATTTTTGTCGCACCCGCCGGCTTCAACGTGCTGTTGCGCGGCCAGAGGTTCACGCTGCAGCGCGTCACGGCCCAGGTTCAGCCGCGGCCTTCCATCAATCTGTTCCTCACCTCGCTGTCGTTGCACCGCGAAAGCGCGGTGGCGGTGATTCTGTCTGGCGCGGGCAGCGACGGTGCCAAGGGTGTGGTGGACATCAAGGCCGCTGGCGGCGTGGTGCTGGTGCAGGACCCTGAGAGTGCGACCTTCAAGTCGATGCCACAGGCCGCCATCGACAAGGGCTGTGTCGATCAGGCGCTGGCGCCGGAAGAAATCGCCAAGCTGCTGCACCGCCTCGCATTAACGCAGATGGCGCAGGCGCCGCTGTCGCTCTCGCCAACCGACGAGACCTTGCTGCAGCAGCTGTTCGAGAAGGTGCAGCACTACACCCGCGCCGACCTCAGCAGCTACAAGGAGGCCACACTCTGGCGCCGCCTCAACCGGCGCATGGTGGCAACACGGCAGGGCAGCCTCGAAGCCTACGTGCAGTTCGTCGAATCAAACCCGTCGGAACTCGACGCGATGGCCAACGAGATTCTGATCTCGGTCACCTCGTTCTATCGGGATGCCACGGCGTTTGAAGCCTTGCAGGAAGCCTTGCCCAGCCTGCTGGCCTCGCGCGACCCGCAGGAGCTGATCCGCATCTGGGTGGCGGGCTGTGCGACTGGCGAAGAGGCCTATACGGTGGCGATGCTGGTGATGGAGTGTCTGGCCAGCGATGTGGAGGCGATGGATCGGGTGCGGGTGTTCGCCACCGATATCGACATGGCGGCCCTGGCCATTGCGCGCGCGGGGGTGTACTCGGCCAATAGCGTCAAGGCCTTGCCACCCTACCTCTGCGACCGCTATCTGAGTCCCCACAGCGATGGCTTCGAGGTAAACCAGACGCTGCGCAAGGTGGTGCGCTTCGCCAAGCACGATCTGGTGCAGGACCCTCCCTTCGTGCGGGTGGACCTCATCTGCTGCCGCAATGTGCTGATCTATTTCCAGGTGCCGCAGCAGCAGCGCATCTTTCAGGCCATGCACTTCGCGCTCAAGCCCGGCGGGCTGCTGTTTCTGGGGCGTGCCGAGACGATCGTCGGCAATGACCAGCTGTTCTCGACGCAGGACCGCAGCGCCCGGCTGTACCGCCGCAGCGAGATTCGCCCCCGTCTGCCGACACCGTTTGTGACCAATGCCAATGTGCCGCTCACCAGCACGACGGCTACCGAGCCCTCTACCCTGTTGGAGCAGCGGCTGCGCGCCGCCAACGAACGGCTTTACGCACCGCCCTCGCTGCTGCTCGACCCCAAGGGCAACATCCAGCAGGTGCAGGGCGACATCTCGCCGTTCACCAGGTTGTCTGCGGGTGCGCCCACCCTGCAGCTGGCGAGCCTCATCATCAAGCCGCTGCAGGTCGAGCTGACGGTGTTGCTGCACCGGGCACGCGAGGCCGGCAAGAGTGTCTTTGGTCGCGTGCGAGCCCCGATTGCGGGCAGTCGAAACCACTATCGACTCGCGGTACATCCGGAGCCGATGGGTCAGGATCAGTGGTACGTCGTCGCGTTCGAGAAAGCCAAAGAACCCTCGCGCAAGACGGGCACGGCGGCGAGCGAATCCGAACTGGCGACATCGAATACAGAGCTCGCAACCAACCAGACACTGCTCCAGAGCGCCGTCGTGCAGCTCGGTTTGAACGACCGCGAGATCGAGATCATGGCGGCGGACTTGCAGGCCTCCAACGAGGAGCTGCAAACCTCGAACGAGGAACTGCACACCGCCAACGAAGAGTTGCAGTCCACAACTGAAGAGCTCTCGACCGTCAACGAAGAACTGCAGGTGCGCACCTTGGAGCTGGCCAACAGCGTCAGCGACCTCGAAAACACCAACAACAGCATCGGCATCCCGGTGCTGGTGCTGGGCCGCGACTTCATGCTGCATCGCTACAACCGCGTTGCCGCCGCCCTGCTGGGCCTGACCGCCAGCCGCACCGCCAAGCGCCTGGACCCCGCAGGCTTGCCGGAAGCTCTGCACAAGCTCGATGAATGGGTCGACAGCGTGATCGAGAACGAGCAGCCGCGCATGCTCCATGTCGAGATCAACAGCCGCCGCTACCTGCTGCAAATCCGCCCCTACGACGCGCCGCTGCGGCAGATCAGCCTGGCCGTGGTCTCGCTTATCGACCAGACCGAGTTGCTGGTCGCGGGCGAGCGCCTGGCCGAAGACCAGAGCCAGTTGCAGGCGACACTCGACAACTCACCCGCCATCGTCGCGCTCAAGGACCCCTCCGGCCGCTACATCTACGTCAACCCCAAGTTCGCGCAGTTCTTTCGGCTCACCTCCGAGCACTGCCTGGGCAAGACCGATCCGCAGCTGTTCCCGAACGATCTCGCTGATCAGTTTCGCAGCGCCGATCTGGAGGTGTTGCGGCACTCCGCCGCGCGCGAGACCGAGCACAGCGTGAGTTTGCCGACCGGCAGCTTCCAGCTACTCGCGGTGCGCTTCCCCCTGTTTGCCACCGATGGCGCGATCAGCCTGATGTGCATGCAGGCGACCGACATCACCGCCAGAAAAGACCTGGAGCGCAGCCTGCGGCTGGCGGCGACGGTGTTCGAGCAATCGCCATCCGCCATTCTGATCACCGACCCGGAGCTGGTGACGGTGTCGGTCAACCACTCTTTTAAGCACATCACCGGTCACACCGAGGCCCACATCGTCGGCCGCGAGCCGCTGTCGATGCTGGCGGTGGACCCGAACGTCGACCCGGCGATCTGGGAGGCGGTGCGCGAGCAGGGTGCCTGGCACGGCGAACTGAGCTGCCGACGCCCCACGGGCGAGCCCTACCCGGCCTGGGTCGACATCGCCACCGCGCAGTCGGCGACCGGCCAGACGATCAACTACATGATCACCCTCAACGACTTGAGCCCGATCGCGGCGACCCGCCAGCGTGCGGAGTTTCTGGCCACCCACGATGCGCTGACCGAGCTGCCGAACCGGCGGCTGTTCTCCGACCGGCTCGACCAGGCCGTCAAACGCTGCCAGCGGCAGAAGTCGCGCATGGCCCTGCTGTTCCTCGACCTCGATCACTTCAAGTACATCAACGACACCCTGGGCCATGAGTTCGGTGACGCCCTGCTCAAGCAAAGTGCTGCGCTGTTTCGCGGCACCTTGCGCGATAGCGATACCGTGGCCCGGCTCGGCGGCGACGAGTTCGCCATCATCATGGAGCGCACCTCCGAGGAGGATGTGCGCATGGCCTGCGAGCGGCTGCTGCAATGCTTCCGCGAGCCGCTGGTGATTCTCGACGAACCGATCCACATGAGCGTCAGTATTGGCATCGCCATGGGCCCTGACGACGGCGATACCACGACCATGCTGATGCGCAATGCCGATTCGGCGATGTATCGCGCCAAGGCACAGGGTCGCAGCGGCTTCTACTTTTACTCGGCCGAGATGCGCAAGGAGCTGGAGTTGCGCCACGCCCTCGAGCGTGACCTCAGAAAGGCCCTGGCCAACCAGGAGCTGCACATGGTCTACCAGCCACAGGTGCGGCTGGATAACGGCACCTGTGTGGGTGTCGAATCGCTGCTGCGCTGGCAGCACCCCACCAGGGGCGCGATCGACCCGCAGGATTTCATCGGCGTCGCGGAAGAAACCGACCTGATCGACGCGATCACCCTGTGGGTCTGCAAAGAGGTGATCTCGCAGATCAGCATCTGGTCGGTCGCCGGCCAATGTCCACCCCGTGTGTCGATCAACATCTCACCGCGCAACTTCAGACGCATGGACTTGAGCGGAATCCTCGAAAAACTCACGGCGGATGCGGGTGTGGAGCCATCACGCCTGTGCCTTGAAGTCACCGAGACCCTGTTGCTGGACCGGCACCCTTCAGTGAGCAAGCGGGTGGATGACGTGCTGAGCCTCGGCGTGCAGCTTTCGCTGGACGATTTCGGCACCGGCTACTCGTCGATTTCGGAACTGGGTCGCCTGCCGATCAAGGAGTTGAAGCTGGACAGCGCCTTCACCCAGCGGGTGACGCTCGGCGAGGGCGACAGCGCGCTGGCGATGGCCATTGTGATGCTGGCCGCCGCCAGAAAGCTGGAGCTGGTTGCCGAAGGCATCGAGACCGCAGAACAGGTGCGCGAACTGGTGTCGATGGGCGTCTCGGTGGGGCAGGGGTTCTTCTTCAGCGCCGGTGTTTCGGGTGCCGAGTTGCCGGAGGTGCTGAAGCAGCTGACTCAGAGAGGAAAGGGCTAGCCAACACACGCTGGACGGAGCCCTGGCAGACCAGGCTGTAGCTGTCGGGGCGCTCCCGACAGTACGGCCTTCGAGATCAATCTTGGCCTTCGATAAGCGCTTCGGCCACCGACCGCTTCTGGCACCGACTCGCCCATGACAAACGGCGAATCGATCCCAACAACGGCCGCGCAAGCACATACGCGCCAACGGTGACTATTTCTTGATTACAGACTTCACTTTGTCTGTAAGCACTTCGGCGCCGGCTTTCACTTTCTCGACAGCGTCATGGATGGCCTCTTTCACTTCGCCTTTGACGCGCTGAGACTTGCCTTCCGCGTTTTGCACAGCGCCCTTGGCTTCCAATTCTTCGTCTCCGATAAAGCTGCCGACCTTCTGCTTCACCTTTCCAATCGTCTCGTTGGTGTGACCTTTGGCTTTATCGATCGAGCCATCGGCATTGGCCGTCTTTTTGGCTTCGCTCACTTTCTTTTCAGCTTCCTTCTCGTAATTCATGTCTAGCTCCAAATGTGGTGATCAGCTGCTTCACGCTCACGTTCGCAAACAGAACTGAATACACATTGAGCATGAGCAGCTGTAAGCGAAATCGGAGGAATAGGCCTATCGCCTGGAAGTAAAAAACGAAAACGAACACCCGCAAGAATCCCCATCGCTGAAAGCAATTCCCAACGATCGACTCATCGAGGGGCCAGAACAGGTGGGCATGCTCTTCAAAAATGAAGAGCGGCAGCTGTCAGCAGGAAAAGAATCACGATCTCTGGGTTTGGCCCCGACTCGCCTGTCGCAACGGCCTCAGTCCAGCCCATAGAGGCCATCTGATCAACGCCCGACCTGCAGCGGCTGCGACAAAATCCACAGACCCGCTGTCGTGAACAGCACCATCAACACCAACATGGGCAACTGACTGGCGACGGCTTGCCAGCGACCGGGGAATGAGCGCAGCGCTTCGTGGTGGGCCAGCCAGACGCTGACGATGTGGCCGAGCAGAATCAGCCCGACCTGCGTGTGCCAGACCAGTGCCATACCGGGGAGGATCGGCGCACTCCATAAGCCTGCGGTGCCCAATAAGTCCCAGCCATAGCCAAAGGGGTCGGAGGCGAGGCTGATGATCTTCACGCCCTGAGTGAGGATGAGCGTGTAGTAGTGGGTGATGTTGTAGACCAGCGCGATCGGCAGTAGCGTGAAGGCAAAGCGCAGCGAGAGCTCGTGCAGGCTGAGCGTGCTGCGGGTGATGCCCTTTGCCAGCGCGAGGAAGAACAGATACACCGCCCAGTAGAGCAGCGGCGAGAGCAGCAGGCAGAAGCCCTCCCAGAGGTCATACCAGCCTCGCAGCGAGCCGTACTGCAGGATGGGCTTGCCATCCACCCACAGACCGAGAATACCCAGCGGGTCGTGCCAGAACAGCTTCATCCACGGCATGGTCGCGCGCAGGCCGTCGAAGGCGGTGGACGAGAGCATGAACAGCACGAACAGCAGCAGGCTGGTGTGCTCTGCGCGCGTTTGCAGAAAACCGGCAAACGGAGCGCGCAGTCGCAGGCGGCCGCGTGCGTAGTCCACCGGCGACAGCAGTGCGATGAGGCGCAGAAACACGCCCATGAACTCGCAGTAGCGAAACCAGTCGCGCGCGCCGATGAGCCAGACGCCGAAGAGATTGAGCAGGCTGTAGCCGCCTAGCAGCAGCGCCAGCGTGAAGGGGCGCATGTAGGTGAACAGCTCGACCCAGATCAGGCCCATGTAGAGCGCGAGCGCAGGCCAGTAGGCCAGTGCGGCCGGATAGCGCAGCCGCCCGTGATCGTAGCGGGGCCAGATGCGAGCCAGCAGATCGCTGATGACGCGCCAGGGGTTGAGCGTGGCGTAGAGATCGCCGAGCAGCGCGGTGAGGTAGCTGAAGCCGAGCAGAAAGACGATCCAGAAGAACGTCATGCTGAAATTGGTGTACGGATTGCGATGGCCGAAAAAGCCCGTGGCCAGACACAGCAGCAGGCAGAACACACTTAAGGCTCGCAGAAGCGTCATCACCCGCAGCCGACGCAGTGCTTGCAGCCAGCCAGCCTGACTGAGGTCAAAACCCTTGGCTGCCGCCACCGCAGGCTGGGCGGTGACGAACCAGCCGACGGTGACGAAGGAGACGATCAGCGAAGCCGCCGCGCCGTAGGCGTATAGCCAGAACGGCATCGGCAGGTTGTAGAGTCTGCCGAAGGAATGCGCGCTGGCCACTACCGGCGCGCACAACAGCGCAAGGGCAGGCAACCTGCGGGGCCAGCGTGATGGGTTCATTTCTACTGCTGTGCCTGAAATGGACATATCACTAGCATCGCGCATTCCCGGCCCATAGAAAAAAACACGGGGCTTCATGCGAGCGAGAGAAATTGTCATGCGTATCCCATTTCATGCGATCTGGATTGGCCTGTCCCTGCTGGTGATGGCCTGTGGCAACTCCGGCTTGCCAGCCTCGCCCGTACTGCCCGGTGATGGCAGCGGCACGCCGACAACGCCGGGCGCGACGGTGACGCCGCGCACGCCCGATGCCAGCAGCAAGTTTGCGCTTGCCAATGGCTGCTTCGCGCTGAAGGCCAACACGCTCAATGCCCATGTGGTGCAAAGCGGCAGCAGCTATGCCGCAACCGCTGCTGCTGCGAGAGACGCAGAGCCCTTGTTCCTCAAGCCCACCGCACTCGGCAAGTACCTGCTGCAAGCGCGCGACAAGACCCTGCTCGCCGCCAGCGGCAGCACCGTGACCAGCGCAGCCGATGGCAGCGAGGCCGCCGACTGGACCATCGATCGCGATAACGCTGGTGTGTTCACGCTCACCTCGGCCAGCACCGGGCAGTCGCTCGCCACCGCCGCCAACGGCGCGCTGATCCTCGCGGCGACCGCAGGTGCCTTCGACTTCGTGACCGTCACAGGCTGCACGCCCTTCCCTGAACTCACCGACGATGTGGCGGGCGAAACCTATCGCGGTCAGGGCGTGGACAAGCCGGTGATTGGCTTTGCCGACGTGCACTCGCACATCTCGGTCAACACCTCGTTCTTCGCGGGTGGCACTTGGTGGGGCGACGTGTTCCATCGCTTCGGTGTGGCCCATGCACTCGGCGATTGCGAGGGCACCCACGGCCCCGATGGCCGCCGCGACGGCAACAATGTGGTCACCACCAATCCCAGCGATACCCACGACACCCAGGGCTGGCCGACTTTTGTCGACTGGCCGCAGAAGAACCGCCTGACTCACCAGGGTGCCTATTACAAGTGGCTGGAGCGCGCCTACAAATCGGGCCTGCGCATCATCACCATGAACGGCACCAACATCGAGGCGCTGTGCGATATCGGCCGCAACACCAACGGCCATGCGCTGGACTACACCTGCGACGACATGGAACTCGCCGAATTGCAGATCGCCTACCAGCGCGACATCCAGGATTACGTCGATGCACAGGAGGGCGGGCCCGGCAAAGGCTGGTTCCGCATCGTCAAAAGCCCGCAGGAGGCGCGCGCGGTGATCAACGAGGGCAAGCTTGCCGTGGTGCCGGGAATGGAGATCGCACACATCTTCAACTGCGATCTGGAGTTCATGCCCGATGGCAGCGAGGTGGCAGGCTGCGACGAGGCCGAGATCGACCGGCAGATCGAGCGCATCTGGGACTTGGGCGTGCGCTCGCTGTTCCCCATCCATGATGTCGACAGCGCACTGGGCGGTGCGGGGCTGTTCAACGGCAACGTCATCAACCTACTCAACTTCTACGACACCAAGCAGTTCTTCAAGACCTACGACTGTCCCGAAGGTGGCGTCGGCGACACCTACTTCTACGAAGCGGGCGCGATCTTCGATACCGCCATCCCGATGACCGGCAGCGACCCGATCACCACCGCACTGATCGCCGCAACCCAGGGCCGCCTGCCCACCTACCCAGCCGGTAAGCGCCAATGCAATGCGCGCGGGCTGACCGACCTTGGCCGCTACGCGATCCAGAAGCTCATGAAGAAGAAAATCATGATCGAGCTGGATCACATGGAGCTGTCGATCAAGGCCGAGGTCATCGAAATGGCCAAGGCGCAGAACCCGCCGTACCCGCTGATTTCGGTGCATTCCAGCTTCGGCGGCCTGACCAAGCAGATGGTGCGCGACATCATGGCAATGGGCGGTATCGTCTATCCCTACAAGGGCAATGGCGCCAGCCAGGTGAGCTTCTTGCAGTCGATCAAGCCCTTCCTACCGTCGGGCGCGCCGCTGGCACAGGGTTATGGCAGCGACATCAACGGCTTCGGCAATCAGGCTGATCCGCGCGGTGCCGGCAGCGAGCCGGTGCGCTATCCCTTCACCCTGTTCACAGGTTCGGATTGGGGTCCGCAATTTGCGGCGGCGGGCATCCAGCCGCTCACCTTCAACCAGTCGCAATCGGTCGAAGGCCAACGCAAGTGGAACATCGACGAAGAAGGCTTTTCGCACTACGGACTGGTCGCCGACTTTGTAGAAGAGACCCGAATCGAGGGCGGCGAAGAGGCCACCACCGCGCTCTACAACTCGGCAGAGCAATATCTGCGCATGTGGGAGCGCACGCTTGCGCGCTAAGCGCTAGCACTACCTCGCAAGCGTCGGTTAAAACTTTTCAGATGAAGCGAAATATCTCCGTTTGGTTGGTCGGAATACTGACTTGCTTGGCTGTACTGGCTTGCAGTGAAAGGTAACAGCGTCGGCTATGAGCATCGAACTGATACCTTGCTGTCGAATGTACGACCGCTTTTGGCACTGAGTCGTCGATGACCATCGCCGCGATGAAGCCCAATATAGGTGCTCCGTTCCGTCTTCAGCGATATTGGAGACAGCTGGCAGGTATCTGCCAGAGGGCGGGACATGCACCCGTAGGCTACGAATAATGCAGCCCGATCATTCAAAGCAGTCCATCAAGCCATCAGCTGCAGATTCGCCAGCCGTGCATACAGCCCGCCCTGCTGTAGCAGCTGCGCAGGGCTGCCCGTTTCAACCACCTTGCCGCTCTCGAACACCACGATGCGATCCGCGCGCTTCACGGTCGCCAGGCGGTGGGCAATGACCAGTGTGGTGCGGCCTTGCATGGCGGCCTCCAAGCCGCGCTGCACCAGTTGCTCGCTTTCGGCATCGAGTGCGCTGGTGGCCTCATCGAGCAGCAGCAGCGGCGGGTTGCGCAGAATGGCGCGGGCAATGGCAATGCGCTGGCGCTGGCCACCGGAGAGCCGCACGCCGCGCTCGCCCAGAAAAGTCTGGTAGCCCTCCGGCAGCTTCTGGATGAAGTCATCGGCCAGCGCGAGCTTGGCCGCGCTGCGCACCTGATCATCGGTGGCGGTGGCATCGCCGTAGCGGATGTTCTCCATCGCATCGGCAGAAAAAATCACCGCATCCTGCGGCACGATGCCGATGTGGCCACGCAGCGCGCCGGGTGTGAGGCTGCGAATGTCGATGCCGTTGAAGCGAATCACCCCCGACTCGACGTCGTAAAAGCGCAGCAGCAGCTGGAACACGGTGGTCTTGCCGGCACCGCTCGGGCCGACCAGCGCCACGGTCTCGCCCTCGCGCACATCCAGGTTCAAACCTGACAGTGCTGGCGTCAGCGGGCGCGAGGGATATCGAAAGCTGACGTTCTCGAAGCACACCGCCGCCTGCCGCGATTCGGGCAGGGTCGCCGGTTTGGCAGGTGCGGTGATGTGCGGCGGTGCTGCGAGCAATTCCATCAGCCGCTCGGTGGCACCGGCCGCGCGCATGACATCGCCCCAGACCTCGGCGATCACGCCCACACCGCCGGCCGTGAGCACCGCATAAAAGACGAAGCTCGCCAGCTCGCCGCCGGTCATGCTGCCGTTGACCACGGCCTGCGCGCCAAGCCAGAGCACGAAGATGATGGCGCCGAACACGCCCGCGATGACGATGGCCGACATCATCGCCCGCATCCGGGTGCGGCGGATGGCGGAGTCGAAGCTGTGCTGCACCGTGAGGTCATAGCGTGCCGATTCGTCGCGCTCTTTGACGAAGGCCTGCACGGTGGGCATGGCATTGAGAATTTCGCCAGCGACGGCGGAGGTATCGGCAATACGGTCTTGCGACTCCTTCGAGAGCCGCTTCACGCCACGCCCCATCACCACGATCGGCACCACCACGACCAGCAGCAGCACCACCGTGACCGCGAAGAGCTTGAGGCTGGTGACAGCGAGCATGACCATGCCGCCTGCAAACTGGAAGGCGCTGCGCAGCCCCATCGAGATGGAAGAGCCCACCACGGTCTGCACCAGCGTGGTGTCTGCCGTCAGCCGCGAGAGCACCGCGCCGGTCTTCATCGACTCGAAGAACTCGGGCGACTGCGCCAGCATGTTGCGATACACCGCGCTGCGCAGATCCGCAGTCACCCGCTCGCCGATCCAGCTCACGTAATAGAAGCGCCCGGCAACGGCCAGGGCCCAGAACACGGCGAGGCCCATCAGCCCCAGAAAGTGGCTGCCCACGGCGTTGCCCGCAGTGAAGCCGTTGTCGATCAAATCACGCATCGAGAGCGGCACCATCAGCATGGCCGCAGAGGCCAGGCAAAGCAGTACGAATGCGGCAAAAACTTTGGCGCGGTAGGGTTTGAGATAAGGCCAGAGGCCCGCCAGCGAAGAGAGCTTTTTGCTCGGCACCGGGGCGGGTGTGGCAGCAGACGGCGCGACGGCCACAGGGATGGCGTTATCGCCCTCAGAAACAGGTCTGTTTTGTGTCATGGATGGCAGCGAAGATAACAGTTGCGCTGTGTCAGACGCCTTAGCTCAAGCCGCCTGGGTTTCGCTCGAAGGTGGCCCCTGCAACAAGGGCGAGCTCCAAAGCCCGCAAGGCGCAGATGAAGCAGGCAGCTCCGCGAAGGTAGACTACCCGCCGGCCCCAGAGCGCAGTGCAGGTAAATCATGTCCTTGTTCTCGCGCTTGTTTCGCAAAGCGCCCTCGCTTTCAACCGCTTCGTCCCCCGCGCCTCAACAGACACCCGCAGCAAAAGGCGACAAGGCGCTTGATAGGCCGAGCAGCGCTGATCGCGCACTGGCCGCTGCGGCCGAGGAAAAGGTTCTGCATGCGGCCATCGCGGCCGGGGACGTGCCAGCCGTGGCCCGGCTGGTTACGGCGGGCACATCGACCAAGCTTCGCCAGGCGGCAGCTCACGCCATCGAAGAGCCAGAAGTGCTGCGGCAACTCATCCGCGATGTGCGCGGCGGCAATGACAAGAGTGTCTACAAGGTTCTGACCGCCAAGCGGGATGCCCTGATCGAGCAGGCCCGCCAGCGTGAGCAGCTGAAGGCTGAGATCGACTCGGCGGCCATTACCCTTGAGCGCCACAGCCAAGGCCCGTACGACAGCTCTTACAGCCCGCTGCTGACCCAGTTCGAGACTCGCTGGGAGGCATTGGCTGCGCAGGCTGAGCCGGAGCTGCGCGAACGAGTGCAGCAATGGCGCGACCGCGCGCGGCAAACCATCGCCGAACACTCGCGCCAAGTGGCAGCCGAAGCAGCACGCGCAGAGGCTGCGGCCCATGCCGCCGCAGAGGCACGACGCCTGAGCGAGCAGCAGGCGCAGGCAGCCGCAGAGGCTGCCGCCGAGCAAGCGCAGGCTCTTCAGGAACAGAGGAAGGCGCTGACCGAAAGGCAGGATGCCGAGCAGCTGGCGGTGCGCGACCTCGGTGCATTGATCCGCAAGGCAAGGGCTGCCTTGAGCGACGGTGGCACCGCCCGCGCGGCCGGGATACGACAAGTGATCGAGACCAAGCTAGCGGGTGCTCCACCGCTGCCAGCTGCTGTGGCCAGCCAGCTGCAACAGCTCGACCAGCAACTGGGCCAGTTGAAGGACTGGAAGAGTTTTTCGGTGACGCCGAAGCGCGCCGAGCTGATCGAGGAGATGACGTTTCTCGTCGACGCCAGCCTTGACCCACTGGCACTCGCCGAACGGATCAAGAGCTTGCAGGACGAGTGGCGCACCCTGAGCAAAGGTGCCGGCGAAGAGTTCAAAGCCGATGAGCAACGGTTTCAGGAAGCCACTCAAAAGGCTTATCAACCCTGCCGCGATTTTTTTGCGGCCCAGGCGCTTGTCCGCGAGGACAATCTACGGCGTCGCAATGCCCTGCTCGCCCAGTTGACTGCGTTCGAGACCGAAACCAATTGGGAGCAGGCTGACTGGCAGGCCGTCATCAAGGTGTTGCGCGAGACGAAGCAGGAATGGCGCCGCCACTTGCCGGTCGACCGCCAGCTCGGCAAACAGCAGGACGAGAGCTTCGCGGCGATCACGGCGAGCCTTCAGGGCCGGATCGATGCCGAGCACACTTGCAACGTGAAGCAGAAGGAGTCGCTGATCGAGCGTGCTCAGGCCTTGCTTGCCAGCGAGGATGGCCGCAAGGCCATCGACGAGATCAAGGGGCTGCAACAGACGTGGCGAGCCGTGGGCCCGGTGCCGCGCGAGGTGGATCAGCGCCTCTGGGGAGACTTCCGCCAGCACTGCGATGCCGTGTTCCAAAAGCGCGATCAGGAGTCGGCCGCCCACGCGGCTGGGCTTGAGAACAACAAGGCGCAGGCCATGGCCTTGTGCGAGCAGATCGAGAAGATCGCCACGCTGGAGGGGGCAGAGTTGCTGGCGAGCCTCGGAACGCAGGGCGAATTGCGAACGGCCTTCGAGGCGCTCGGCGAGTTTCCGCGTGCCGATACGCGTGAGCTACGCAACCGATTCGATCAGGGTCTGGCGCGCTGCAAAGCGGCACACAGCCGCCAACAAGCCCGCGACGCCGAGCGGGCCTGGTGCGATCTGTTCGAAGCCGCCGACCACATCCGCGCCTACAGGCTCGCAGCAGCACGCCGTGTGGACACGGAACCGCTCGACGCTTTGAAGGCTGCTGCCGAAACCTATATTGCCTCCGTCCAGAGATGGCCCAAGAGCGGGCTTGAGGCTCTCAAGCAGGCGCTCGCCGCTGACCACGCTGCGGATCTCGTGGCGAATGAGCAGGCTCTGAGGCTACTTTGCATCCGAGCAGAAATACTGACGGACCTGCCGACGCCGCCGCCGGATCAACCATTGCGTCGGGAACATCAGCTCCAGCGCCTGGTGCAGGGCATGGGCCAGCGTCTCCAAGCTGATGAGACACCGCTGGACACCATGGCGATTGACTGGATACGTGTCGGGCCTGTTGATGAGTTGGCCTACGAGCCACTGCTGCAAAGATTCCGGCGCTGCCGCGAGCGCGGCATCGCTCGCGCCGATGGTCGTTTCTGAACGATGCCCGTCGTTATCCACAGGCGCTGGCGCATATCGGGATCAGCGAGCGTGCTGCTGGCACCGACTGGTCTGTGACCACTGGCGAGATGCAGCCCGAAGCCAACGTTCAGCCTCAAGGCCTCAATGAAGAAACGCCTTCGACCTCGAATTGCGCAGAGCAAATCTCCGCGTCGGTGCTCCCAGACAAACAGGAGATTGCGAGTCTCCACGAAAGCCGGGGAGATTCGCTTTCTTCAATAAACACCCATGTAGTCGCGTTTGCCGATGGCCATGCCGTTGTGGCGCAGGATGGCGTAGGCGGTGCTGATGTGAAAAAAGAACTGAGGTAGCCCGTAGTTGGCCAAATACGCCTGGCCGCTCAACTTCTTCTCCTTCTGTGTGCCGGGCCGAAGCACAATCTCGATACCTTCCTTACCTTCAAACTGCGCCGGGGCGACGCTATCCAGAAAAGCCAGGGTTTGTGTCAGCAGCGCATCAAGATCACCGAAGGTTTTTTGATTGCTCTCAAAGGCCGGCACATCGACACCCGCAAGCCGCGCAGTAATTCCACGCGAGAAATCAGCCGCAATCTGCACCTGCTTAACCAGGGGAAACATGTCTGGAAATAGACGCGCTTGGAGCAGCGCATCTGGCTCTATGGCTTTCGCAGCAACATGCTCGTTTGTCTGGACCAGAATCGCTTTCAGAGCCGTCAGCATTTGTTTGAAGACGGGAACAGAGTGGGTATACATCGGATGGTTCATGCGAAGTCCTGGTGGGATTGAGTCGAGGCGAGCCCAAGGTTGTGGGCTTGTGCGGCCAGACGGTTAAATGCCGTCGGCCGCCTGAAGTGCTTGAGGTTACTCGCCAAAGGTTTGAGCATCAGGCCGAAACGTTGGGCAAAAAAAACCGCGCCCCAAGGCGCGGTCTTCTCATACATCGCTTGCGCTGCGTCTTAGACGGGACGGATGCGGGTCGCCTGCATGCCCTTTGGACCACGGGCAGCCACGTACTCGACCTTCTGGCCTTCTGCGAGCGATTTGAAACCGTCGCCCTGGATTTCCTTGAAGTGGGCGAAGAGGTCTTCACCGCCCGCAGAGGGGGTGATGAATCCGAAGCCCTTGGTGTCGTTGAACCACTTGACGGTGCCTGTGGTGATATCGCTCATGTTGCTTTCTACCTTGGTAATTGCGGACGAGATTGTCCGCGAGGATGTGCACACAAGAAAAAAAGAACGTGAAGTGAAAGCAGCCCCGTGAAGGCGGTTGCGTCGCGCAGGACTCTAAAACTCAATGTACAACGGCGCGAACCCTACGCGTCTTCTTCAAGCTTGTCGAATCAGATCGACTCTCGCGTGTTGAGAGATGGCCACCCTCACCCGGAGTTCGACCCGCTCTGAGCGTGAATTCCTTGGGCTGCCGCTGGTTCAGCTGAGTCTTTGGCGACGACTCCTGTGATGGCATACAAACTGCGTCGAGTAAGCACGCCTTTATTTGATGCCCGTCGATGTCACGGCCAAGCAATCTGCGCTGTTTGAGTCCCCTGCGGCTGGCTCTGCCGCTGCTGATTTCGGCTTGCGGCAGCAGCGCGCCCAACGCACCCAGCGTGCTGCCTGCCCCTGTTCCTGTGCCTGCACCGCTGCCCACGCCGGAGATGGGGGCCAAGGACGCACTGAGCTGCGGAGGGGCTGTCGCTGGCATCAAGCTGCAAACGGCCACTGTATTGGCGCTGCAGGCGGCCTTGAAGAGCGGCCAGATCAGTAGCGAGCGGCTCGTGCAACAGTCGCTGGACCGCATCGCCGCCTTCGACCGCAGCGGGCCCGCGCTGAATGCCATCCGCGCGCTGGCGCCTGATGCGCTCGATCAGGCTCGTGCCGCCGACGCCCGCCGCAAGCGCGGCGAGGCTGCGTTGAGTGCGCTCGACGGCCTGCCGATCCTGCTCAAGGACAACGTCGGCACCCGTGACATGCCGACCACCGCAGGCTCGATCGCACTGGCCGCGAACATCCCCAAGGTTGAGGCCACCATCACGCAGAAGCTGCGTGCGGCGGGAGCGATCGTGATTGGCAAGACGAACCTGAGCGAGTTCGCCAACTGGGTGTCGCTCAACATGCCAAATGGCTACAGCTCGCTGGGCGGGCAGGTGATCGCCGCTTACGACTACGCGGCTGACCCGCTGGGCAGCTCCACCGGCTCTGGCGTGGCCTCGACCATGGCGTTTGCCACCGCCGCCATCGGCAGCGAGACCTCAGGCTCGATCATCAGCCCTTCGATCGTGCACAGCCTGGTGGGTTTAAAGCCTACGATCGGGCTGGTGAGCCGCGCTGGGGTCATCCCGCTGGCGCACGTCTACGACACCGCCGGCCCGATGGCGCGCACCGTGACCGATGCCGCTGCCTTGCTCGGCGTGGTGGCCGGGGTCGATCCGCTCGACGACGCCAGCCCGCGATTCACCGCAGCACTCGGCGGCGTGGTGCCGGATTATCTGGCGGCACTCAAGACCACCGCGCTGCAGGGCGTGCGGCTGGGGGTGCGCGACCTCGACAACACCACCACGGGCAGCTTCGGCGAGGCGCTGGAGGTGCTGCGCGCACAGGGCGCCGAGATCATCGAATACACCGAGGGCGATACCGCCAATCTCACCTTGCTCTCGCTCGCCACCATCACCAATGAGTTCAAGTGGTATCTCAATGGCTATCTGGCCAACGAGGCGGGCCCGGGCCTGCCGGTGGCGAGCCTCAGCGACATCATCGTTTTCAACGCGCAGAACATGGACACGGTCAAGTATGGGCAAGACCTGCTGATCGCCTCCAATGCCATGACCGGCACGGCGGTCGATCCGGTCTATCTCGCCAGCCGCACCGCCTCGGTGACCGGCGCGCAGCTGGCGCTCGATACCGCCATCAACGACAACCAGCTGGACGCCATCGTCGCCCCTGGTAGCGGCAACATCGCGGTCACGGCCAGTGCGGGCTACCCCAACATCACGGTGCCCATGGGCTATGTCGGGCAGTCGCCCGAGGGGCTCTCGTTTGCGGGCGCACCGTTTACTGAGGCGAAGCTGCTGAGCTATGCCTACGCCTACGAGCAGGCGACCAGGAAGCGCATTCCGCCTACCGTGCTCAACCCGGCACTAGCGGCGTACTGTGCAGAGATCGGGGCAGACTGACGGTCATGGGCTTGGCAGTCCGCTTTTGGCGCCTCTGCATCAGACGCTCACAAGCAATAAAAGCCCAGCAACAACGGTTGCCGATCATTGATCGGATGCGGGCCGCTCAACCCTTGACTGGCTTGGTCTCGATCACCGAGGCTTTCTGGCCATCGTGAATCGTGTCGGGCGGCGACAGCGCCACCTTGTCGCCGGCCCTCAGGCCCTCGCTCACCTCGATCTGCTTGCCGAGGTCGCGGCCAAGCCGCACCGGCACCAGTTTGACGACATCGCCCGCCAGCACCGCCACCTCGGTGCCCTTGCCGCTCACGATCAGTGCATTGGCGGGGATCAGCACGGCCTGCGCGAGGTTGGGCACGGTGAGCTTCACGTCCACCGAAGCCCCGGCGAGCAGACGGCCATCGGCATTGGGCAGGCGCACTTCGGTGGTGAGCGTGCGGGCGGCATCGAGCGCGCCGGCGGTGCGGCTGACCACACCCTCAAAGTGCTCACCCGGATATTCCCTCAGGCTCACCTCGGCCCTGAGCTGTGCAGCCACGCCGCGCATGTTGGACTGCGGCACCTGCACGGTCACGCGCAGCTGGCTGGTGTCGGCCAGCGTGAACAAGGGCGCTGCACCATTCACCAGCTGGCCGATCTCGGCGCTGCGCTGGGTGATGCGGCCTGCAAACGGTGCGGTGACTTTCTTGTAGCCCGCCTGCGCGAGCAAGCCGCGTTGCGCGGCGCGCGCAACACCCAGATCAGCCTCGGCCGCCTTGGCGGCGGTGGCATCGGCATCGGCGCGCTGCTGGCTGACGATGCCCTGCTCCACCATCTTCTGGCTGCGAAGGTTTTCACTCTTTGCCTGCGCCAGCCGCGCCTCGGCCTGCGCCATGCGCGCCTGGGCGGCGAGCAGGTCCTGGTCGAGCGCGGGCGTGTCGATCTCGGCCAGCACCTGGCCTGCCTTCACCTCGTCGCCCAGGTCCACCAGATACCGCTTCACATAGCCGCTGGCCTGCGGATGGATCAGCGTCTGCTGCCAGGGTGCGAGCAGGCCGGGCAGCATCAGCGTGGTCTCGGGTGCGGCGGCGATGACCTCGGCCACCGAGATGCGCAGCAGCTCGGCCGGTGCCGGGGCAGTGGCTTCCACCGGCTTCGGTGTCTCGGCCCCGAGGCGGCTGGTGAGGCCGATGGCGGTGAAGCCGATCAGGGCAATGGCGGTGGCCCCGAGCAGGAGGGCAGACGTGCTTCTGGACATAAAAACTCCCAAATGAAACAACTCAATGACCGGCGTGTTGCGCCACGAAAGATTCAGCCGGTGCAGGCCGTACGCCGCGCCGCAAGGTGGCATAGACCACCGGCACGAACAGCAGCGTGCCGAAGGTGGCAAACGAGAGGCCGCCGATCACAGCACGGCCCAGCGGCGCGTTCTGCTCGCCACCATCGCCCAGGCCCAACGCCATCGGCACCATGCCGATCAGCATGGCACCCGCCGTCATCAGCACCGGGCGCAGGCGGGTGGCTCCGGCATCGAGCGCGGCGGCAAAGCTGTCGAGGCCTTCCTCCATGCGCTGGTTGGCGAAGGTGACGAGCAGGATCGAGTTCGCGGTGGCAAGTCCAATGGTCATGATCGCGCCCATGAGTGCGGGCACACTGAAGTAGGTGCCGGTCAGCCACAGCCCCCAGATCACGCCCGCGCCCGCCGCCGGCAGCGCCATGAGCACGATGAAGGGATCGCGCCAGCTCTGAAAATTGACCACCATCAAGAGGTACACCAGCACCGCCGCACCCAGCAGGCCGAAGCCCAGTCTTGAAAAGGCCTCGCGCATGGCGGTGACGGTGCCGCGCAGCTCGATGCGGTTGCCGGGTGAGAGCTGCTTGCGGGCCTCATCCAGCACCTGGTCGAGATCGGCGGCGACCGCGCCGAGATCGCGCCCGTGCACGCTCACGAACAGGTCATAGCTGGGCTGCACGTTGTAGTGGCTGATCACCGCAGGCCCGGTCGCGCGGCTCACGGTGCCGAGATTGCCGAGCAGCTGGGTGCTGCCATCCGTCACCGACACCGGCGTACTGGCGAGGCTCTCGACGCTGGCCATCTCGCGCTCGGGCAGCTGCACCGCGATGCGGTAAGGGTTGCCGCTGACCGGGTCCATCCAGAAATTGGGCGTCACCGTGCCGGAGCCTGAGAGCGTCACCAGGAGATCGTTGGCGACATCGCGCTGGGTGATGCCGAGTTCGAGTGCGCGGGCGCGGTCCACCTCGACCTTGAGTGTGGGCAGGTCGTTGGTCTGGTGCACCGTCACGTCCACCGCACCGGGGATGGCGGCGATCTTCTGCTTGAGCTGCTGCGCGAGCGCGAAGTTCTCCGTGCGCTTGAAGCCGACCACCTTGACATTGATCTGCGCCGGCAGGCCGAAGTTGAGAATCTGGCTGACAATGTCGGCAGGCTGGAAGTAGAAGTCGAGATCGGCGAACTTCTTCGGCAGCTCCGTGCGCAGCACCTGCATCCACTCCGGCGCGCCGCGCTGGCGGTCGGGCGTGAGCGCGATCAGCACTTCGCCATCGTGGGTGCCGACGGTGACGCTGTCGCCGAAGGCCATCGAGTACTTCGCCGAAGGCTGGCCGATGTTGTCGAGAATCAGCGCCACATCGCTGCCGAGCAGGCGACGGATTTCGTCTTCAACCGCCGAGAACACCTGCTCGGTCCGCTCGATGCGCATGCCGGTCGGCGCGCGCACATGCAGGCGTATCTGCCCGGCATCGACGGTGGGGAAAAACTCGCGGCCCACGAAGGGCAGCACGGCACTGGTGCCGGCCACGACGAGAATCATCGCCGCCAGCGCGGCACCGCGGTGGGCAAGGTTCCACTCCAGCGCGCGGCCATAGCGGCTGCGCAGGTTCTCGAAGCCGCGGTTGAAACTCTTGTGGACGCGGTCGAAGCCGTTCTTCGGCGGTGCCACGGCACCTTTGCCGTGAGAGAAATCAACGTCCTCGTGCGGCTCGTGGCGCAGCAGCCAGTTCGCCATCGCGGGTGTGAGCGTGCGCGAGAGCACGTAGCTGCTGAGAATCGCAAACACCACCGCGAGCGCGAGCGGGATGAAGAGGTAGCGCGCCACCCCACCCAAGAGTGCGACCGGCACAAAGACGATGGTGAGTACGAGGGCGGAGACCAGCGCGGGAAAGGCGATCTCGGTCGAGCCGACGAGAATCGCCTCGCGCAGCGCCTTGCCCATCATTCGATGCCGGTGGATGTTCTCGATGGTGATCGTCGCCTCGTCCACCAGGATGCCAATGGCGAGTGCGAGGCCGCCGAGCGTCATGAGATTGAGCGTGTGGCCGAAGGCGGTGAGCAGGGCGATGGAGGCCAGCACCGAGAGCGGGATGGACACCGCGACGATCAGCGTCGAGCGCCAGGAGCCCAAGAACAGCAGGATGAAGGTGGCGGTGAGCAGGGCCGCGATCAGGCCTTCGAGCGCGACGTGCTCGATCGCACCGCTGACGAACGTGCTCTGGTCGAAGCGCGCCTCGATGCGCATGCCCTCGGGTGCCGCAGCGAGAATGCTGGGCAGCAAGGCCTTCACGCCTGCAACGATATCGAGCGTGGAGGCATTGCCGTTCTTCAATATGTGCAGCAGCACGCTGCGCTTGCCATCGACGCGGACGACATTGATCTGCGGCTCCTGCCCGTCACGCACCTGGGCGACATCGCGCAGATACACCATGCTGCCGCCCACCTCTCGGATCGGCAGGTCGTTGATCTGCTGCAAGAGAGCCGGCGAGCTGTAGAGCTGCACCGCGTACTGGATGTCGCCGATCTTGGCGGCGCCGGCCGGCAGGGTGAGGTTTTGCAGGCCCACCGCCTCGCTCACATCACGCGCCGAGAGCCCGCGTGCGCGCATCGCCGCCGGGTCGATATCGACATTGATCAGGCGGCTGGCACCGCCATAGGGCGCGGGCATGGTCACGCCCTGCACCGACGCAATCGAAGGTCGAATACGGGTGTTGGCGTAATCGAAGATCTGCGCCTCGCTCATCGAGTCGCTGCTGAGCGCCAGCTGGATCAGCGGCACTGAGTCGGCGCGGTAGCGCACCATGATCGGCGGCGTCACACCCTGCGGCATGATGCGCTGGATGGTCTGGCTGATGGCGGTCGCCTGCGCCAGTGCCACCTCGCTCCGCACGCCGGGGTGGAAGTAGACCCGGATCAGCCCCACGCCCTCGGTGGTCTGGCTCTCGATGCGCTCGACGTCGTTGACGTTGGCGGAGATCGAGTTCTCGGAGTACTGGGTGATGCGCCGCTCGAAGTCGAAGGCACCGAGACCCGGGTAGGTCCAGATCACCGAGATCACCGGGATGTCGATGTTGGGGAAGATGTCCTTCTGCACCGTGCGCGCCGACAGGCCACCGCCGAGCAGGATCACGATGGCGAGCACCGCGAAGGTGTACGGGCGCTTGAGCGCGAGCTGGATCAGCCACATGGAAAAATCTGGCGGTGGGTGCGATGGGTAGAGTGTGACCGATCGGTATCAGTTCCCCATTCCCATGCACAAACTTCGCCATTAAAAAACCCCGCACGAAGGCGGGGTTTGTCAAACAAACGTCAAAACTTCAAACGATCTTCATCAGCGCCTGCACCATCTTCTTCATGAAGTTGGAGTACGGCGGGAAGAAGATCTTCGCCACCATGAAGCGCGTGCGCACCACCGAGCGTTCGTGGCTGAACGCCTTGAAGCCGAAAATGCCATGCGCCGCACCGATGCCGGAGTTGTTGACGCCACCGAATGGTAGGTTGCCATGCAGGTAGTGCACGACGGTGTGGTTGATGCAGGCACCGCCCGAGGAGGTCTCCTTCATCACCTTGTTGATGTTGCGGTCGTCCTTGCTCCACACATACAGCGCCAGCGGCTTGGGGTTGGCGTTGATCTCGTCGATGACGGTTTGCAGGCTGCTGTAGCCGATGATGGGCAGCAGCGGCCCGAAGATTTCTTCGGACATGATCTTCGCATCGCGCGGGATGTTGCTGATCAGCGTCGGGGCCACCCACTGGTCGGCCACGTTCACGCCGCCGCCGGCAAGCACGGTGGCACCCTTGGCCTTGGCGTCTTCGAGCAGGCCCGCCACACGGCCGGCATGGCGCTGGTTGACGCTGTGGCTCAGGCACACCGAGCTCGACTGCTCGGCATCGGTCTCGCCATAGCTGGCTTTCAGCACCGCGCTGGCTTTTTCGATGAAGGCGGCCTTCACCGACTCATGCACATAGACATGGTCGGGGGCGATGCAGGTCTGGCCGCCGTTGGTGAACTTGCCCCAGAGGATGTTCCGGGCGGCGAGGTCAATGTCCGCCGTCTCGTCGATGATGGTCGGCGACTTGCCGCCGAGTTCCAGCGTGACGCTGGTGAGGTGCTTGGCGGCGGCGGCCATCACCACCTTGCCGACGGCCGGGCTGCCGGTGAAGAAGATGTGATCGAAGGGCAAGGCAAACAGGGCGGTGGAGGTCGTCGCATCGCCCTCGAAGATGGCCACCTCGTCTTCGGTGAAGGTTTCCTTCACGATCTTCACGATCACGGCCGTGGTGTGCGGCGTCATCTCGCTGGGTTTGATGATGGCGGTGTTGCCGGCGCTGATCGCGCTCACCAGCGGCACGAAGCAGAGGTTCACCGGATAGTTCCAGGGGGCCACGATCAAGGTGCGGCCGCGCGGCTCGAACTGGATGTAGCCCTTCAGGCCGCCAGTGAGCATGGTCGGCCAGACGCCCTGCGGCTTCATGCGTTTTTTGGTGTGGCGGATGGCGTCGTTCGCCTCGGCGATCACCGGCAGGATCTCGGTGAGATCGACCTCGACAGCGGGCTTGCGGAAATCCCGGTGCATCGCCTCCTGTAGCTGGGTGGCATGGGCGAGCACCGCCTCCTTCAGCTTCTTGATCTTGGCAACGCGCTCATCAGCCGTGGAGCGGCGCAGACGGATGGCGGTATCGAACTGCTTCTCGAACACGCGACGCACTTCGGCATCGAGCGTGGTGGTTTCTGGCATCGCTAGCACGGCTGCGGTCATGGCTTTCTCCTCATCAAAATCTTGGGCCGCTGGGTGCGGCTGCTATTGAACGAGCGGCAAATATACACCTGCGATTTTGCTGACGGGCCCGGCACAATCGTTATTACACAAGCGCCCCCGGGCCAGGACACTGTTGGACTTGCCGCGACTCGGGCGGCCCCGTTAAGCTTTTAGCGGGATGAAGGGGAGTCGAACATGCGCATGCTGTCATTGCTCGCGTCGCTGCTGCTGGCGTCATGCCTCAGCTGGGTTTCCGGTTTCGATGAGGTCAGTTACCGCAATCTCACGGATCTGAAAGCCGAGACCCTGATCCGGCTGGAACGCTGTGTCGAACACAAGGGCGCGACCGTCGCCGATCTGCCCAGCTACGACGCGCTCTACATCCAGACCGCCAAGGCCCGCGAATACGAGCTGGGCAAAAAAGCCAATTCAGATACGGCAGCACAGCTGGCGATTCTCACCGGCGAGGTCAAGCAGATCGGTGACCGGCTGCGCGCCAAGAGCAGTCTGAGCGAGACCTATTGCGAGCTGAAAGCCAAAAGCGTGCGCAAGGCTTTTGACATTGCCATCAGCACCGAGGCGGGCAAGCAGCGCCGCTAAGAGCCTCTCATCGCCAACGCAGAACCTTAAGGAGACGTGTGATGGCCAGTTCCAACGTCAGTGAATACCTGGAGACCCTGCTGGGAGACACCCAGAAGTTTGCTGGCACCGAGCTCAAGGCCTTCATCATCGAAGCCAAGAGCGACAACCGCCTGTTCATCCGCGACATCGGCGACTGGACCGAAGAACTGCTCAAGCAGCGGGCGCTCGGCAAGATCGACGACGACGAGTTCCGTGAGTTGATGGAAGACACCCTGGACCTCACGAAGCTGCAGTTCCACAAGCTGTCGTCCGATGCCAAGGTGCGCGCCCAGAGGATCGTCAACGGCATTGCCGACCTGGTGCTCAAGCGCCTGCTCGCGCTGATTTGAGGGCAGCAGGATCATCTCAAAAGGGGAGATCGAAATGAACGAGACCAAAGCAGTGCCCGAAGCCGCGCCGCCGCCGCCCTACTTCCGCGATTCGGTCGCCAAGGAAGTGCTGCGCTACGGCATGCTGGCCGTCATCTTCATCGCCAGCATGGCGATCCTCTCCAGCGTGCTGTCCGCAGAAAAGACGGCAGCGATCACCCAGCATGTGTTCACTGCGGTCATCACCCTGGTGAGCAGCTGGGGTGGGGCGGTGATCGCCTTCTATTTCGGCCGCGAGAACTTCGAGGCGGCGAACCGTGCCATCGGCAACCTGAGCAAGCCCGCCTGGCAGACCCAGGCCCTGCGTACTGTGATGCTCGCCATGGACAAGGCCAAGAAATACGAGCTTCAGGGCGCTCCGGCCGAGATCACCATCGCCAGCCTGAAACAGGCTTTCGAGACCAACGCGCCCTACGAGCGCCTGCCGCTGGTCAACGCGGAAGGGGTCGTCACCCACGTGCTGCACCTGTCGACGCTCAACAAGTTCCTGGCCGGAAAACCGGCGCTGCCGGAAGCCGCCGAGGGCGACGCGCCCGTGCCGGAGGACACCTTCGCCAAGCTGCTCGCCGACACCGCACTCGCGCGCCTGCTGCTGAATGGTTTTTACACGCTCTCGCCGGACGACACCCTGGAGCGCGCCAAGCAGCTGATGGATGCGATCCACGAGTGCCAGGACATCATCATCACCGCCGACGGCAAGCGCGAGGGACGCGCCATCGGCTGGGTCACCAACAATGCCGTGCTTGAACAAAGCAAGGCCTGAGACGGAGACATCCCATGCTGACCTTATCCCCCAAAGCGCAACAGCTGATACTCGACTTCGAGGGCTTCAGCCATCCGGGCCAGTGGCCGGGCAAGGATTCCGGCATCACCGTCGGTCATGGCTATGACCTGGGTTACTGCACCAAGGACCAGTTCCTCGCCGACTGGGGCGAGCGCCTGCCAGCGCCCACGGTGCAGCGCCTGCTGCCGGTGATTGGCCTCACCGGCATCCGCGCCAAGAACCGCGCGCCGCTGCTGTCCGACCTGCGCATCCCCAAGAAGGCGGCAGCCGAAGTGTTCACCCTGCGCAGCGTGCCGCGCATGGTCTCGGACACTCTGCTGGCTTTCCCGGGTGTGGACAAGCTGCCCGCGGATGCCGCAGGTGCCCTGGTATCGCTGGTCTACAACCGCGGCGGCTCGATGAAAGACAAGCCGGGCAGCGACAACCGCAGGGAGATGCGCGCGATCCGCGACGAATGCGCCAAGGCCAAGCCGGCCCTGAAGGCGATGGCCGGGCAAATCCGTTCGATGAAGAGGCTGTGGCAGGGCCAGGGGGTTGATGGCCTGCTGCGCCGGCGCGAGGCGGAGGCGGTGCTGCTGGAAGGAGCCGTCTGAAGATAGCGCTTCAGCTCAACGGCTGAACATGCGGGTGAATGGTGAGGGCGCGGGTGCCGCGTTGTTCTGCTCGACCTCCTGCAGGGCCGCAGTGATCAGGGGCGAATCGAAGCCCTGCTGGCTCACCATGGTGCGCAGCTGCTGCTTCAAATCCTCGTGATCGGCCTTGACCCGCTTGTAGAAGCGCGTCTCGCTGGGCCGTGTTTTGGCGGGGGGCTTGGATGTGGGCTTGCTCATCGTTTTGCCTCCTGAATGACTGGATCGTAGTCGCTTTCAAAGCTGCAACCAAGCGGGTGCAGCCTCGCTTTTGACGGGAATCACCGCCGCCAGGTTCCAGCGAACCGCACTGCCGTCATCGTCGCGGCCATCCAGGGTGGTTTCGAGGCAGTTCTGGGGATACAGGCAGGCCAGGAGCGCCTCGTGGCCCTTCGGCAGATCGAGCTGCTGGATCTGCTGGTCGGCGCTTTTCCAGAGCGCCACGGTGCGCGCGGGCGGCTGCCCTGGGCGGAAGCGGTCGGACATCTGCATCAGGCCCAGCGAAGTCAGAGTCAGCACCGAAGAGCCGGGGTCTTCCGCCAGCACCGTGGCATAGCGCGCCGCCCAGCGGTTCTCCAGCTGCGGCCCGTCCATCAGCAGCGCGATCAGCAGATTGGGGCCGACCGCCCGCACCACGGGCTGGCAGGGTTCCAGCCGGGCCAGGTCCTCGCAGATCAGCGCGCACAGCACGCTGCCTTCACGAAAGGGATGGAAGTGCAGCTCCCGGCGGCCGATGTGCAGGTCTTCCCAATACGAGCCGGCAGCCGAGAGCTTGGCGGAAAGCCCGTAGCGCGCGAGCTGGCCGCGATCCAGTTTCCAGCGGTGGTGCTTGCCCTGGCTGGTCGGCGGTGAAGACACCACCTCGCTGCCGCGTACATGGTAGATGCAGGTGTTGACCCGGTTGCCGCCCGGGCTTTGGCAGATCACGCCGGCAATGAACATTTCCAGCGGCGCGCGCTGCGTTGCGTGGTTCTCGACTTTTGCCGTCGGCGCAGTAAGGCGCTCCAGCCGGAGTGCGATGGCGGCGAACATCGACTCGGTGATTGCCAGCTCCGGCAGCACCAGGGCGTGCACCTGCCCCTCGCACCACGCCGCCTCGATCAGCCCCACCAGCCATTCGGCGACGGCGACTTCAGGCCTGGGCGGCAGCCAGACCGGATCCAGCTCGAAATAGGCCGCCTCATCGCCCTGGATGCGCCGTGATTGTTTGAAGGCGCGGGCATCGAGCCGGTAAGGGAAGGGCACCACCAGAATGTTGAAGCCATCCGCCGAGGCAGCACCCGCACAGGGCTCGTAATTCCACAAGGTGCGCACCTGGGTATCGGGCGGCAGCAGCGAGAGGTTGTGCGACAGCGAGCGCAGGGTGCAGCCCACCGAGGGTGTGCGCGCCTTGGGCAGCACCGTCGCCAGTTCATTGGCAGCACCGAGCGTGAGCGAAGTCACCGGCAGCAGCTGCCTGCCGGGCTGGCCTGCGCGCAGCCTTTGCAGGCTTGCCAGCACGGCCACCGTCGCCTGCACCCAGCGAACCGGCGGCGCGGGCTCAGGCTTCGCCCGTTTCTGCGGTGCCTGGGGATAACCCACCCACTCGCTCGCCTCATCCGCCACCGCTACCAGTTGCAGCAACAGCAGGCTCAGCTCGTCCAGGCGGTTGAGCCCCGCCTTGCGAAAGGCGGCTGCGCGTGGACGCGCCTTGACCAAAGACTGCAAGGCATCCTCATCCAAAGTCAGCGTGCCGAAGCTCTTGAGCAGCGCCTGCCACCAGCGCCCGAGCTTTTTCCGCGCCGCTCTCTGGGGCTTGGTCAGCATGGCATCCGGTGCCGCACTCCATTCCACTCCGCACCAGATGCGACCCACCTCCTGGGCATCGCCAACCAGGGTACGCAGGCTCTGGTTGGCCGGGTCCCAGCGCGCCAGCAGGTCCAGCTTCTCGATCAGCAGGGCCGCCACCAGGAACAGGTTCGGCGGCCAGTCCGGCGCGACACTCCAGGATGGGGCTGCTTGGCTCCCCGCCTGGGGCAGCGCCCTGGTGCCCGTGGGCAGGACCAATTCGACGTAGCGTTGCAGCGTCAGTGCCGACATTTCATTCCCCCTTCATCCCGCCACGAGAATCCGCGAATTGCCAGGCCCAGACAAGACCGGGCGCAGGACAGCCCGCAGTCAGCGGGTACACTCAAGCCCATGCGATCCAGTCAAAGTGCGGCGGTGCGAGGCCTGTTGCCGGTTATCCGGGTCATCGGCCTGATGCTGATGCTGTTCAGCGGCACCTATCTGCTGCCGATTGCCTGCGCGCTGATCTACGGCGACGGGCAGCAGTGGCAGTTCCTGCTCTCGATGGCGGTCAACCTCGCCATCGGTAGCGTGCTGTGGCTGGTCACCCGGCACGCCAAGCGCGACATCCATCCGCGCGAGGGCTTTCTGCTGGTGGCACTCACCTGGCTCTTGATGAGTGCTTCGGCCACGCTGCCCCTGATGTTAGGCATCGAGGGTTTGTCGTTCACCGATGCGATGTTCGAGACCGTCTCGGGTGTGACCACCAGCGGTGGCACGGTGCTGACCGGGCTCGACACGCTCGCCCCTTCGCTCAATTTCTGGCGGCACCAGCTGAGCTGGCTGGGTGGCATGGGCATCATCGTGCTGGCGGTGGCGATCCTGCCGCTGCTCGGCGTCGGTGGCATGCAGCTCTACAAGGCCGAGACGCCGGGGCCGATCAAAGACGACAAGCTCACCCCGCGCATTACCCAGACCGCCAAGTCGCTTTGGCTGGTCTACATTGCGGCGACGGCACTCTGCGCCATGGCCTTTCGCATGGCAGGCATGAGTTGGCTCGATGCCATCTGCCATGCTTTTGCCACGCTCTCGCTGGGCGGGGCTTCCACCCATGATTCCAGCTTTGCCTACTTCAACTCTCCCGCCATCGAGGGCGTGGCGATCTTCTTCATGGTGTTCGCCTGCATCAACTTCGCCACCCATTTCCAGGTCTGGCGCGGTGCCAGCCTGCGCCGATATTGGCAGGACCCGGAGGCCAGGGCCGTCATTGCGGTGCTGGCCATCAGCACTGCGGTGGTCAGCGTCTTCATCTGGCTCAAGGGTGTCTACCCCGACTATCCCGATGCCCTGCGCTACACCGCCTTCAACC
Organism: Pseudomonadota bacterium; assembly: GCA_040385605.1. Lineage (GTDB taxonomy): Bacteria > Pseudomonadota > Gammaproteobacteria > Nevskiales > Nevskiaceae > Stagnimonas. Next base: position 42,210 of record JAZKHC010000038.1, on the reverse strand, counting down.
TCGTCTCCATCGCCAGCACCACCGGCTTTGCCAGCACCGACTACAACCTCTGGCCGGCCTTTGCACCACTGGTATTTCTGCTGCTCTCCTGCGTGGTGTCCTCTTCGGGTTCGACCGGCGGCGGCATCAAGATGATCCGCATGCTGATCCTGTTCAAGCAGAGCCGCAGCGAGATGTTCACGCTCATGCACCCCAACGCCGTACAGGTGATCAAGCTCGGCGGCCGGGCGATACCGCAGAAGGTGGTGACGGCCGTGCTCGGCTTCATCCACCTCTATTCGATCAGCGTGCTTGCGCTCACGTTCATCCTGCTGGCGACGGGGCTGGATTTCGTCTCCGCCTTCACCGCCGTCATCGCCTCGATCAACAACACCGGGCCAGGCATGGGCGTGATCGGCCCTGCCAGCAACTTCGGTGTGCTGAGCGATTTCCAGACCTGGATCTGCACCTTTGCGATGCTTCTGGGCCGACTCGAAATCTTCACCGTTTTCGTTATCTTCACGCCGAGCTTCTGGCGCGATTGAGTCAGGGCATCAGAGAAAGCCCAGGCCGACCTGGAACAGTTTTTCCACTTCGCGGGTTTTCTTCTTGTCGACGATGAACAGGATCAGGTGATCCTCGGCCTGGATCACCGTGTCGTGGTGGACGATGATCACCTCGGGCCCGCGCACGATGGCCCCGATGGTGGTGCCGGCGGGCATCTTGATCTCCTCGATGCGGCGGCCCACCACCTTGCTGTTCCTGGCATCGCCATGGGCGATGGCCTCGATGGCCTCGGCCGCACCTCGGCGCAGGGTATGCACCTTCACCACATCGCCGCGCCGCACATGCGCGAGCAGGGCTGACACGGTGGATTGCTGAGGCGAGATGGCGATGTCCACCGCCGAGTTCTCCTCCACCAAATCCACGTAGGCCATGCGGTTGATCAGCACCAGCGCCTTGCCGGCCCCGAGCCGCTTCGCCAGCATGGCGGAGAGGATGTTGGCCTCGTCGTCGTTGGTGATCGCGCAGAAGACGTCGATGTCGTCGATGTTCTCCTCGATCAGCAGGCTCTCGCTCGCCGCATCGCCGACCAGCACCACCGCGTGATCCAGCTCGATGGCGAGCTGCTGGGCACGCAGCTTGTCCTTCTCGATGATCTTCACCTGCACCTTGTGCTCAAGCGCCTTGGCAAGGCGCAGGCCGATGTTGCCGCCACCGGCGAGCATGACGCGCTTCACCGGCTTGTCGTGGCGGCGTAGCTCCGCAATGATCTTGGGGATGTGCTCGCTGGCGGCGACGAAGAACACCTCGTCCTCGGCCTCGATGATGGTGTCGCCCTCGGGCAATATCGCCTTGCCACGCCGATAGATGGCGGCAACGCGCGCATCGACACCCTTCGGCAGATGCGCGGGCAATTCCTTGAGCTGGCGGCTCACCAGCGGGCCGCCGTAGTAGGCGCGCACGCCCACCAGCCGCACGCGGCCATCGGCGAAGTCCACCACTTGCAGCGCACCCGGGTACTCGATGAGGCGGTGGATGTAGTCGGTCACCAGCTGCTCGGGGCTGATGCACATGTCCACCGCGAGCGCATCCTGCGAGAACAGGACTTCGCTGTCCTTCAAGTACTCGGCGCTGCGCACGCGCGCGATCTTGGTTGGCGTGCGGAACATCGTGTGGGCGATCTTGCAGGCCAGCATGTTGGTCTCGTCGCTGTCGGTGACGGCGATGAGCAGGTCGGCATCCTCGCCACCGGCGCGCCGGAGCACGGCCGGGTGGCTGGCGTAGCCCAGCACGGTGCGCAGGTCGAGGCGTTCGGCAAGGGCTGCAAGCAGTGCCGGATCGGTATCGACCACCGTGATGTCGTTGGCCTCACCGGCGAGATTCTCCGCCAGCGTGCCACCCACCTGCCCTGCCCCGAGGATGACGATTTTCATGGGCGCGGATGTTGCGCCCTGCACATCGCACGGTGCAAGCGCATCAGACTTTAGGCGGGGTGTATTTCTTCGGCAGCGCCGAGAGCTTTACCAGGTCACGCTCGCGGCTCATGCCGTGCTCCGCAAGCCGTGCGAGATAGCGCGTCCAGTTGTTGTCCTGCTCCTGGCCGAGCAGCCAGAACACCTCCCAGGAATACAGGCCGGTGTCATGACCATCATCGAACACCAGCCGCACGGCATAGCGGCCGACCGGCTTGATCTCGCGGATGTTGACCTCGCGCTTGCCCGGCACCAGCACCGGCTCCTCAAGGCCATGGCCGCGTACCTCGGCCGAGGGCGAGAACACGCGCAGGTACTCGCAGGGCAGCGAGAAATGGCTGCCATTGGCGTAACGCACTTCCAGCACACGCTCTGCCGTCAGCAACTTGATGCCGCTGGGGGTTGGCGCGGCGGCCATCAGAGGATGTACCGGCTCAGATCTTCATCGCCCGCAAGTTTGCCCAGCTTGGCCTCGACGTACGCCGCATCAATGGTCAGCGTCGAGCCCGCCCGATCCGGGGCATCGAAGGCGACTTCTTCCAGCAGGCGTTCCATCACCGTGTGCAGGCGGCGGGCACCGATATTCTCGGTGCGCTCGTTCACCTGAAAGGCCATCTCGGCCAGGCGCTTCACACCGTCGGGCGCGAACACGACCGTCACCCCTTCGGTGGCCAGAAGGGCCTTGTATTGCTCGGTGAGTGAGTAGTTCGGCTCTTGCAGAATGCGCACGAAATCCTCGACTTTCAGCGCCTCCAGCTCGACGCGAATCGGCAGGCGGCCTTGCAGCTCGGGGATGAGGTCGGAGGGCTTGCTCAGGTGAAAAGCACCCGAGCAGATGAACAGGATGTGGTCGGTATGCACCGCGCCGTACTTGGTGTTGACGGTTGAGCCTTCGATCAAGGGCAGAAGGTCTCGCTGCACGCCCTCGCGCGAGACATCCGCACCGGCGTACTCGCCACGCTTCGCCACCTTGTCGATCTCGTCGATGAAGACAATGCCGTTCTCTTCGACGTTCCGCAGCGCCTCGGTCTTGATCGCCTCTTCGTCTACGAGCTTGGCGGCCTCCTCGTCGATGAGCTGCACCAGGGCATCGGCGATCTTCATCTTCTTGGTGCGCTGCTTGCCGCCGCCCATCTGCGAGAACATGGACTGCAACTGCTGGGTCATTTCCTCCATGCCGGGCGGGCCCATCAGCGAGACATTGGGGGCCACGCCGCTGAGCTTGATCTCGATCTCGGTGTCTTGCAGCTTGCCCTCGCGCAGGCGCTTGCGGAACACCTGGCGCGCAGCACCGCTCTCCGTCTGCCGCGCTTCGCTGGCCTCGCCGAAATCCTTCGGCGGCGGCACCAGGGCATCGAGGATGCGATCTTCGGCAGCGGCCTCGGCCTTGTCGCGGACCCGCTTTTGCGCCTGCTCGCGGGTGAGCTTTACGGCGGCCTCGACGAGGTCGCGGATGATGGTATCGACATCCTTGCCGACGTAGCCGACCTCGGTGAACTTGGTGGCTTCCACCTTCACGAACGGCGCGTTGGCGAGCTTCGCCAGACGGCGCGCGATCTCGGTCTTGCCGACGCCGGTGGGGCCGATCATGAGGATGTTCTTCGGCGTGATTTCCTGCCGCATGCCGTTGGCGGTCTGCTGACGCCGCCAGCGGTTGCGCAGGGCGATCGCCACCGCGCGCTTGGCGTTGGCCTGGCCGACGATGTGCTGGTCGAGTGCGGCGACGATCTCGCGCGGAGTCATGGTGCTGCCATTGTTGGTGGCACTGCTTGCTGCGGGGGCTTCGCTCATCAATCAGCCTTCAATCACTTCAATGGTGAGGTTGTGGTTGGTGTAGATGCAGATGTCGGCGGCGATGTGCAGGGCCTTCTCGACGATGTCCTTGGCAGAAAGTTCTGAGTGTTCGACCAGCGCGCGGGCGGCGGCGGTGGCAAAGCTGCCGCCAGAGCCGATCGCCATCACGCCATGCGCTTCCGGCTCCATCACGTCGCCGTTGCCGCTGATCATCAGCGTGGCGTCCTTGTCGGCGACCAGCAGCAGGGCTTCGAGCTTTCTCAGATAACGGTCGGTGCGCCAGTCTTTGGCCATCTCGACGGCCGCACGGACCAGCTGGCCACCGTGCTTTTCGAGCTTGCCCTCGAACCGCTCGAACAGGGTGAAGGCATCGGCGGTACCGCCGGCGAATCCGGCCACGACCTGGCCGTTGTAGAGCCGGCGCACCTTCTTGGCATTGCCCTTGACGCGGGTGTTGCCCATCGACACCTGGCCATCGCCGCCGATGACGACCTGACCATTGCGGCGGACGGAAAGGATGGTGGTGCCATCGAACTGCTGCATGGAAACTCCTGCTGGCTTACGAATAAACATGGTGGGGCAAGGAGCCTGCAATTCAACGGGCCCAAAACGCAGAAAGCCCCGCTTTTGGGCGGGGCTTTCTTCAAGGCGTGCTACGTGGCTGCTGTGTGCAGCCGCCGTATTACTTCTTGGGCTCTTCCTTCACGGCTTCGGCGGCATCCTTGGCAGCGGTGGCAGCAGCGTCGCCAGCTTCCTTGGCGGCATCGCCAGCAGCCTGGGCAGCGTCGCCAGCGGCGGTGGCCGTGGCAGCAGCAGCGTCGGTGGCAGCCGTGGTGGCGGCGGTGCCAGTGGCGGCGGCAGCAGCAGCGGCGGCGTCAACAGCCTGGCCGGCAGCAGCAGCGGCAGCGTCGGCAGCCTGGCCAGCGGCGGCGGCGGCGTCAGCGGCGGCAGCAGCCGGAGCGGCGGTCGGAGCCTCTTCCTTCTTGCCGCAAGCAGCGAGAGCGATAGGGGCAGCGAGGAGGGCGATCTTCAGAAGGTTGTTCATTGTTTTACAGCTCCCAGGGAAAGAAATGAGGTACGGCAAAGGCGTCTCGAGACGACTTAGTCGGGAATTTTAGCATCGGTCTTATGCTGCTCCGCAACATTTGTTCAGTTTACTTTTTCGCGTCTGCACGCGGATGGGCCTGGTCGTAGACCATGGCAAGCCGCTCGAAATCAAGGTGGGTGTAGATCTGCGTGGTGGCCAGATTGGCGTGGCCGAGCAATTCCTGAACGGCGCGCAGGTCGGCACTTTCTTCCAGCAGATGGCTGGCAAAGGCATGGCGAAAGCGGTGCGGATGCACCCGCCCGGCCAGCTCCGCCGTCTGCGCCCAGCGTTTCAGCGCATAGGCAATCGCGCGTCGCGTGAGTGCCGCCCCGCCCCGCCCCGGGAACAGCGGCTGCTGCGGCATCACCGCCACATTGCCGCGCCAGGCCTCGATGGCCGCGCGCGCCTTGCTGCCCACCGGCACGATGCGGGTCTTGCTGCCCTTGCCGGTCACGCGCACCTCGGTCAAGCCCGCATCGAAATGCTGCCAGGTCAGGGCTTGCAGCTCGGCCAGACGCAGGCCGCAAGAGTACAGCAGCTCGGCGATGGCATGGTCGCGCGGGTGCTGGGCCTGGGCCTCGCTGTGGTCGAGCGCGCTCGCCAGGGCATCTTTCTCGAACGTGCCCGGAAGCTTGCGCGCCGACTTGGGCGCACGCACGTCCGCCACCGGATTGACGCTGGCGAGTCCGCGACGGCAGAGGTGCCGGAACAGCGAGCGCAGGCTCGAAAGCTCGCGCTGCATGCTGCTGGGGGCCAGCCCCAGCCGACGGCGGCGCGCGACGAAACCGCGCACCAGATGCACATCGACTTTCTCAGGCGTGCTGACACCGCGCTCGGCAGCCGTCTCGCAGAAGCGCGCCAGGTCGCGGCGGGTGGCATCCACCGTGTGCGGGGAGGCGCGCTTGGTGACGCGCAGCCACTCGACGTAGTCCGCGCAGGCGGCGGCGAGTGGCGTGGTGTCGCTCACCCGATGCGCGCCCTCAGGGCTGCCGCAACCAGCTCCGCCGTCATTTCAAGGAAGAGCTTGCCCTGTCGGGGCAGGAAGCGTTCGGCGTTTTTGGAGCCCAGGGCCAGCATGCCGAGCGATTTCTCTTTTTCGAGCGGCACAATCGCTGCCGACAGCACCGGCGCTTCGGCCTTGGGGAACATCAGCCTGGCACGCGCCGCATCCACCGGACCGCACTCGATCAGCCGGGTGCGCAGAAAATTGTCGAGCGAGCGCGCCAGCGCACCCTCGGGCTCCAAGGGCGCAAAGCCCTCGATGTCATTGCGCTTGTAGCTGGTGGGGTTCACACCAACGAACACTTCGTCGATGCCGAAGTCCTCCCGCATGCAGCTACGCAAGCCTGCGATCACCGCCGCCAGCGACGGCGCGCGGATCAGCGTGCGGGCCAGCTTGTGGACGCTGCTGGCACGGCGCTCGTTCTCGGCCGCGTTGTCGAGCAGGTGGCTCAGGCGGTCTTCCAGCCTGAGATTCTTGCCACGCAGCAAGTCGACCTGGCGCTCGATCAGCGAGATCGCCGAACCGGCGGAATGGTTAACTTCGAGATGTTCGAGCAGCTCCGGGTGGCGCAGCAGAAAATCCGGCCGGGCGCGCAGATAGGCGGCAACCTCCTGCTCATCCAAGGCGGGGGTGATTGCTTCTGCGCTGCTCAGTTCGGCCATTCGAGAATTCCTGTGTAGACGGTTTCGGCGGGGCCGGTCATCAGCACCGGGGCACCCTCGCCGGGCCATTGCAGTATCAGCGAGCCACCACGCAATTCCAATGTCGCCGAAGTACCCAGCAGACCCGCGCGCTGCGCCACCACGAAAGCCGCGCAGGCCCCGCTGCCGCAGGCCAGCGTTTCGCCCGCGCCCCGCTCGTAGACGCGCAGGCGCGCGCACTCACGCGAGATGATTTGCAGGAAACCGACATTCACGCCCTCGGTGAACTCGGGCCGCGCTTGCAGCGCCCTGCCCAGTGCCTCAACCGGGGCTGCATCGACATCCGCCACGAACAGCACCGCATGCGGATTGCCAAAGTTTGCCGCGCCGAACTCGATGTGGCCAAAGCCCGCGAGATCGAGCATGTAGCGCGGCGCGGCAGGCAGCGCGAGCGGGATTTCAGCGGGTGCGAAACGCGGCACGCCCATGTCCACCTGCACCTGCCCATCGGCCAGCAGTTGCAGGCTCATGCGGGCAGTGCGGGTTTGCACCTTGAGCGTGGCCTTGTTGCTCAGGCCCCGGTCGCGGATGAACACCGCCAGTGCCCGCGAGCCATTGCCGCACTGCCCCACTTCGCTGCCATCGGCATTGAAAATGCGGTAGTCGAAGTCCACATCGGGCGCTGTGGCCTTCTGCACGACCAGCACCTGGTCGCAGCCGACGCCGAAGCGCCGGTCGGTGAGCTGGTGCAGCAGTGCGGGCGTGGGTGCAAAAGGCACGCGCGTCGCATCGATGACCACAAAGTCATTGCCGCAGCCGTGCATTTTGGTGAAGTAGAGGGCCATGCCTCGCATTATGAGGGCGCGCAGCCGCTTTTCAGCACGCCGCCCGCCGCGCACACTGCGCGCCCGTCCCCGCCGAAGCGCGCGCATGTCCGTCTTCACCAAAGTCAGCCATCCCGAACTCGTCGAGTTTCTCAAGCGGTATCCGGTCGGCGAGCTGATCGGCCACCAGGGCATCGGCGAAGGGGTGGAGAACACCAACTACTTCGTCGATACCAACGATGGCCGCTGGGTGCTGACCCTGTTCGAGCGGCTCAACCACGACGACCTGCCGTTTTTTCTGGGCTTGATGGATCACCTCGCCTCGCGGGGCTACCCGAGTGCGATGCCTGCCCGCACCCGCGAGGGTGCGAACCTCACCACCCTCAACGGCAAGCCCGCCGCGCTGGTGCGGCGGCTGACCGGCCAGAGCGTGCTGTTCCCCACCGTTGGCCAGTGCCAGGCCGTGGGCCGTGCGCTGGGCGAGCTGCATGTGGCAGGTCTCTCGTTTGATGGCCGCGCCGCCAATGCCCGCGATGCCGCGTGGCGGCGCACGACTGCACTCGCCCTGCTCGACAAGACCGACGATACGCAGCGCACGCTGATCGAAACCGAGCTGGCCGCGCAGGCTGCGCTCGACTGGTCGGCCCTGCCGCAGGGCGTGATCCACGCTGATCTCTTCCGCGACAACGTGCTGTTCGTCGATGAGCGTCTCACTGGCGTGATCGACTTCTATTACGCCTGCACCGATGCCCTGGTCTACGACCTCGCCATCACCCTCAACGATTGGTGCGTGGACCCGGACGGCCGCCCCAATCCGGCCCGCTGGCAGACCATGAGCCTCGCCTATCGCAGCGCGCGCGAACTCACGGCGGACGAGCGCAAAGCCTGGCCGCTGGTGCTGCGCGCGGCGGCGTTCCGCTTCTACCTTTCACGGCTCTATGACTGGACCTTCCCCCGCGAGGGCGACGTGGTGCATGTGAAAGACCCGACGCCGTACCGACGCATCCTTGAATGGCACCGCCAGCAAGCGCCGCTGCCGCTGTAAGCTCTCGCCATAAGAATCAAGAGGAGATTGCAGCGATGCTCGGCCTGACCCGCTACCAATGGACCGTGCTGTTCGCCGCCTGGCTCGGCTGGGGCTTCGACATTTTCGATGGCCTGCTCTTCAACTACGTCGCGCCCAATGCGGTGCCGACGCTCCTGGGGCTGGAGATCGGCTCGCCGGAGGCGAAGAAGGCCACGCTTTACTGGACGGGCGTGCTCACCTCCATCCTGCTCATTGGCTGGGCGGTGGGCGGGGTGATGTTTGGCTGGGTGGCGGACCGTATTGGCCGCACCAAGACCCTGCTTTTGACCATGCTGCTCTACGCCTTTGGCACCGCCGCCTGCGCCTTTGCACAAAACATCGAGATGCTGATTTTCTTCCGCATCATCGCCTCGCTCGGTATCGGTGGGGAATGGGCCGCAGGGGCCGCGATGGTCGCGGAGGCGGTGCCGGAGGAGAAGCGCGTCGAAGCCGGTGCGCTGCTCTACACCTCGGCCCCCATGGGTCTCTTTCTCGCCACCTACGTTAATGCCGAGGTCGCGGGCAACTGGTTTGCAGACCAGCCCGAAGTGAGCTGGCGCTATGTGTTTTTGTTCGGGCTGATTCCCGCTGCGGTCGCCTTCGTCATCCGCCTCTTCGTCCATGAGCCGGAGCGCTGGGTGCGCGTCGCCGCCACCAGCAAGCCGCCCAAGCTGGCGGAATTGTTCACCCCGCAGGTGCGCGCGTACACCGTCTCCGGCTTTCTCATGGCCTTGATCGCCCTGCTTACCTGGTGGAGCTGCAATGCCTTTCTGCCGGTGGTGTCATCGGGCCTGGGCCGCGCCAACGCCGAGGCGCTGGGACTATCGCCTGCCGACACGCTGCGCATGGTCGAGCACTGGAAGACGATGGCGACGACCTACTTCAATCTCGGCGGGCTGATCGGCACGCTCTTGACCATCCCGGCCAGCAAGCTCCTGGGCCGTAAGCCGATGTTCGCCATCTACTTTCTGGTCTCCTCGCTGGCAGTGTTCGCCACCTTCGGGCTCGACTTGGCACCCCAGATGCGGCTTTACGGCTACTTCGTGATCGGCTTGTCCGTATTCGGTGTGTTCGGCAGCTTCACCTACTACCTGCCGGAGCTGTTCCCCACCCGCCTGCGCGGCACCGGTGCAGGCTTTTGCTACAACGTTGGCCGCGTGATTGCCGCTGGAGGTCCGTTCCTGGTCGGCATGATTGCAAGCCAGGGCACGAACGCCGCCACCAGTGCGCTGGGCGTGCTGTTCTATGTCGGCTTCATCCCGCTCATCGGCATCCTGCTGATGCCCTGGGTGATCGAAACCAAGGGCAAGGTCCTGTCCGATTAGCACGCTTATCTGCGGAGAATCCATGCGCCGTCTTGTCTTGTTGCCCTTGCTACTCAGTGTGCTGATCGCCTGCGGCAAACCCGAGCCTCAGGCACCGCCCCAGCCCACTGAGGCAACGAAGGCGTCCGTGCAGACTCCAGCGCCGGTCGTCGAATATCTCGCTGCATTGGCAGCAGTCGAAAAATCCAAAGCCCCCATCTCGCTCGAAGCCCTTTTCGACAGAGCCGAAGGCGCACAAGCCGCCTTGATGTCGATCACTGGCGAAGTAGCCGTGCTGGAGCGTTACAGCGCCGCCGAGTTCGCCGCGCTGCAAGCGCAGCTGCGCGGACTCACCCTGCACCGCGAGCTGGATATCTACGCCCAACCCGAGCCGCCGTTTTTTCTGGCGCTGGCCAAGGCCCACGGACTGCCTTCGGACGTGGCCTTCTTTACCCAATACGCCGCCACCTGGGGCCCCGATCTGGTGCCGGTCTATCTCAAGCTCAGGCCGCAACCCACCCCTTGCGTGCGTTTTGGCGAGGGCCGCATTGCACCCTTGTACGCAAGCTGGAAGGCCTTTGCCACGCAGCACCCCACCGCCTACGCAGGGCACTCGGCGCAAATGCTGGCTGATCTGGAAGAAGCACTGGCGCTCGGCACCTGCGCCTGCGACGGGCTGGAGAGCGTGCGCGCCGAGCAGGCAGCGTTTCTCAAGCAGTTCCCGGATGCCGCCAAGGCCGCCGAGATCACCGCCCGCCGCGAGCAGCTGGCGCGCGATCCGGATGTTCTGCCGGTGAACTGCCGCTAGCTTTTATTCAGCAGCGGGCGCGCCACCACGCAGGGCTTCGAGGTCCAGCAGCTGGCCGTTGAGCATGCCTGTGCCGCGGTGGTATTCGAGCGTGCTGGTGACACCATCCTGGCTGCGCACCACCCAGTTTCTGGCGAGTGCCTGCCGCATCTGCTGGGCGACCATGCCTTTGGCGGCGGCTTGTGCCTCTGCACGCTGTTCGGGTGTGGCTGCTGCGGCTTCCACGCCTTCGGCCAGCGCCATCTTCTGGCCCATGCTTTTCACAGCCAGATTCTCGATGAGCTGGTCGGGCAGCGAGACGGTGAGACTGACATCGGCCAATGCAATCAGTGCCACGGGGTTGGCGAGCTGCTCGGCCGTCGCGGCAGGCAGGCCGAACTTGCCGGTGATCAGCGCCTGCTGCCCCTGGTAGCCGATGCTGATGCGGTCCATGCGGAACTCGGGGCCAGACTTGAGCAGCGCGGGCAGCTGGGCGGTGACTTTCTCCACCAGTGCTGCGGTCTGTTCGGGCGTTGGGCATCGGCCGAGATCGTTCTTGAATAGGCTGTCCATCAGTTGGCCGTAGGCGGGGGCATCGAGCCTGGCGAGCGTGAAGTCGTAGTGCATCGGCCCCAGAACCTCACCGCCCGCCTTGACGCTGGCGAGAGAAATCTGAGTGCTGCTGTTGAGCAGGCCGGAATCCAGTGTGCCGCTGCTCTTGGCTTCGATGGTCTCGGCGGCGAACAGGGCCTTGCCATCCATCTGGAACTCGACGCTGGCGAGGCTGAAATGGTCGCTGCCGGTGTAGACGAACATCTGGCCGGCGATGGGGTATTGGTGCTGAGCCTTGAGTGCCAAGCCCTTGAGCGTGAGCGTGCCGGTTTCGCCCTTGGGCGTGGTGAAACCCACCCGCAGCTCGGGCAGCTGGCCCTCGTAGTCCATCGCGCTGAGATCAGCCTTACTGTTAGAGCTGGCATCCACCGAGGACCAGGACAGGCTGATATCGCCCTGGCCAGCCTTCGGCGTGTAGATGAGCTTGCCAGCCCCGCCCTGGAGCGCGGAAACGCTGTTGCCGGTAAAGCCATAGCGTTGGCTTAGCTTCGGCATCGCGCCTTCCAGCTTCAGCCCCTTGCCATCGCCCACGGGCTGGCCGTTGAACAGCAGCTCGTAACGCAAGGCCGCGGCGGCCGGCAAGCCAAAGCCCGGCAGCGGGCCGTGGGTAATGATCGACTTGATGCTGATGAGCAAAGGTTCGGCCGGCGGCATGCCAAGTGCAGGCTGCGGTTTCTCCGCGCCCTCGTCGGTCACTTCACCGTCTTCGGGCTTGGCGCAGTCCTTGGCGCTGAGCAATGGCGCAAGGTCAAAGCTAGTGACACGGGTGGAGCCGAACAGGCCCCGGGTGTGGGTGTCTTCACTGATCTTCAGCATGGGGGCCATGCGGCTCACCATGCCGATCTCGCCATCCATCTGGCGCTGCACCAGAGCGCCGGTGGTGTAGGCCGCGCCGACATAAGCCAGGCCGAGTGCGGCCAGCGCGATGAGTGTTTTTTTCATTGCTTCCCTTGTGACGATTGAATGGCGCAGCTCGCGGCACCTTCCCGCGCCGCACAAAGGCTTGTCAAGCTAAGGCGCTGTCGACGCAAACTCGGTCGTAACCACCCTTGGCTGCGGGATTTCGACCGCATGCAGGGTGACGGTCGCGCCACCCACCTGCACGCCGAGTGCATTGAGCAAAGGGTCGAGCAGGGCATCGACGATGCCGCCAACGCCCGTGAGCACCGACCCCAGCACCGCCGAGGCCCCGGCCAGCAGCGGATCGAGCAGACCACTGAGCGGCACGCAGACGAACAGCACGCAAAGATTGCTGCCGCCCGCGCTCGAACTGGTCGACAGACTAAGACTGCCGAACAGGCTGGAGAACGCACCCGACAGCACATTGCTGCTGCCCACCCTTTGCGGGTTGTCGCTGCTGGGCGGGGCCAGCGGTGCGCCGTCGGCCACATAGACCAGCAGCCTGCTCACGGGCGGCTCGAAGCGGGTGACGTCTTCGAGCACCTGCGCACCGCCACCAGCGGAGGCGCTGACCGGGTTGTTGAGCACCACCCTGAGCGTGCTGCTGGCCAGCCCGAATGCGGCTCGGATGTCGGCGGTGAGGATCGGCGTGGCACCCGCCGCCAGCGGTGGTGCGGTCGCGCCGTTGCCGGTGAAGGTGCCAACGCGGATATCCGCCGCCGCCGTGCGTGTGCTCAGGCCAGCCACCGGCAGTCCGTTGTTGAGATCGCGCTGCGGACATTGCAGCGAGTCGAGAAAAGCCTCGGCCTTCGCCACCTCGACATCGATGCCGAGATTGATCGGGCTCAAGGTGACATTGGTGCCCAATAGACCCAGCAGGCCGTTGAGCGTGTTGGTGGTGGTCTGCAAGGCATTGAGCGAGAGCCTGAGTTGCAGGCGCAGCTGCGCGGTGGAAGCACTCGTCTGCCCTGCCGGGCCCATGCCGCTGAACTGCGGCGGCTCGATGACGCTGAGAAAGGCATCGACCTGGGTGACGTTGGGGATGCTCGCCAGGCTGGCGAGGTTGAGCTTGATCGGCTGGCCGCTGCCCGCCTGTGTCGCCTGCCCCAGGCCGACGATGAGATCGAGCAGGTTCACGAACGGCACATCGCCCGCCACCTCGGTGACGGGGCCGAGCAGGCTGGCGAGCGGCACGCCATTGGGGTTGCCGCGTGCTGCATCGGCGAGTGCTGCGAGCAGGGTGGTGACACTGCCGTTGACACTGCCGGTGAGCGAAGCGGCAAGGCCATCGAGCACCTCCGATGCCACCGGCGTCTGGGTGTTGAGCACCAGCGGATTGGCGAGGTCTTGCACGCTCAGGTCCAGCGCGGTGGCCAGTTGTTGCAGGGTGACGCCCGCCGACAGCAGGCCGCTGTTGCCTGCGACATCAAGCGCGATCACCTGCGCCTGGCAGGCGGCATCACCGGCAGCACACAAGAGGCCGCCGACGATGCTGTTGAGCGCACCGCCATTGAGGCTGAGCACATCGCTGCCGATCGACAACTCACCCCGCGCCGGTTGCGCGGCGACCGCAGTCGCCACCAGCTGGCCGTCTTCACTGCCGGTGATGCCTGGGATGATCCGCGAGGGCATCGGCTGGGTCAGCCGCACCCGCACCGCGTCGCGCAGCGGGCTGGTCTCGGGCAGCAACTCGAAGCCCTGCACGGCCTCGGCATCGCCGTTGACCCCGGCGATGAAGCGGCGGCGGCCGATCTCGGTCACGGCCGTGATATCCCCCGCCGCGCCGCGGTTGCGCAGCAGGCTGGCGGTGCTCTCGCTGGCAGCGGCGGCCTGGTTGGCGGGCCTGCCGCTGCCGCTGCCCGCGCAACCGCTGGCGATGCGTACGGCATCGAGTGCGGCGACATCCGCGAGCTTTTGCAGGTTGCGCTCGGCGTTGTAGAGGCGGCCGATGTCGATGGCAAGTGCCACAGCCGAGAGCATGGCGATCATCGCAATCGCGCCGAAGACGGCCGCGAATCCGCGCTGGTGGACGGGTGCTGCGAGGCGGGCATCGCGCATGGGACAAGACCCTCCGTGGCCTTGGTTCGGCGGCAATCCTTGCCACCTGTTTACACGCTAGCGCCCGCGTCAATGTTTTGACGTGGCAGCAGACGAGCGCGCCATTTGTCTGTCGCCAGCGGCTAGCCTGGTCTCGCGTAGCTGCCGGTGGCGTGCATCACCAGCACCTCCGGCGCGGCACTCGAAACCACCCGTGACTCCATCACGATCAGCTTGCGGCCGAGCTTGAGGATGCGCGCATCGGCAATCACATCGCCGACCAGGCCCTTGCTGATGAAACGCAGGTTCATGTCTGCCGTCACCGCCATCAGCTGCACGCCGATGTGGCCGAGCACGGCGACGTACATCGCGGTATCGACAGCCGTCATCAGCGTCGGGCCCGAGAGCACATTACCGGGCCTGAGCATCCATTTCTTGAACGGCAGACGGATGCGCGCATAGCCCGGTTCGAGAGCCTCCACCATCAGCGATTCGGTGCCCGCATTGCCGGGGAAGGCACTGCGCACCAGGGCCTGCACCTCGTCCAGTGTGATCGTCAGTTCCATAAGCCCGTGAGTCCGTCGTAGGAAAGCTTGAGTGTGAGCACGATGAGAATGCCCTGAAACAGCGTGCGGAACGCGGCCTCCGAAAGCCGGCCATTGAGCTGCTTGCCGAGCAGGGTGCCGACGATGACCGAGACGCAGACCGGCACCAGCACCCAGGGCTTGGTGAGGGCAGAGAACCCGACCAGCCCATAGGCGATCACTCTCAGGCCATGGCCGAACACCTGTGTCAGCGCCAGGGTCGCCACCACTTTCTGCTTCGGCCATTCGGGCCGCAGGAACAGGCGGCCGACGAACAGGCCGGTCGCGCCCACGAACAGGCCCAGCGCGCCATTGGCCGCACCAGCGGCGACGAAGGCCACACGCGGCGGCAGCGGCTTGGCAGCCCGTGAAGGCAGCAGCGAGATGGCAATCAGGCCTGCCAAAATCAGCTGGATGACATGCACGTTCACCTGTGCCGCAAAAGGTGCCAGCAGCGCGGTGGCCGGGACCGCCGCGAGCAGGAACCACCCCGCCGCGCGCCATTCGACATGCTTCACGTAGGCCGCCGTGCGGGTGAGATTGCTGATCAGCTGCACCGCCGCGAACAGCGGGATCGCCTCCACCGGTGCCAGGCCCAGCGCATAGATCACGCCGATCAGGATCGTGCCGCCACCCAGCCCAGCGACACCGGAGAGCGCCGAGGTGAAGAGGCCCGTCAGCGACAGCAGCAGGGCGAGTTGGAGATCGTTCAAAGCACTAGCGTCGTGGCAAGCAAGAGCATGAGACCCATGCCGGCGATGTAACCGACGCGAGCCACTCCGCCGTGCGTAGCAGTTGTTGGCCACAGCGAGGACCGACACAGGTCGGTCCGAGTTAAGCCAACGACGGCAAGGCGAGTCGGCGTCGATATCGCCAGTCTCATTTCACAGCACCAGCGTGGTGGCGAGCAGCAGCATCAGGCCCATGCCGGCGATATCCGTGCCTGTCGTGAGAAAGATGCTCGATGCCGTCGCCGGATCGGCGCCGAAGCGACGCAGTATCAGCGGCACCACCACGCCGAATATGCCGGAGGCCAGGCAGGCGCCGGTCATGGCGAGAATGATCACCAGCGCCAGCATCAAGGCCTGAGGATCGCCCCGCATGCCGCCAGCGGTGAACCACATGGCGGTGCCCGCGACCAGGCCGGTGAGAAAGCCGTTGAGCATGCCGAGCAGGGCCTCCTTGGCGATGAGCCGCTTCACCGAAACACCCTCGAAGTCGCCCAGGGTCATGCCGCGCAGGGTGATGGCGAGCGCCTGGCAGCCGGTGTTGCCACTCTGCCCGGCGAGCAGCGGCAGAAAGGCTGCCAGGGCCACGATGCGGGTGATGGTGTCCTCGAAACTGCCGACCACGAAGGCGGCCAGGAAGGCGGTGAGCAGGTTGATCTGCAACCACGGGTGGCGCATCTTGAAAGCCGACCAGAAGCCGGTGTCGAGTCTTTCCTGCTTGTCCACACCGACCATGCGCCCGGACTGCGCGCTGAGTTCCAGCGCCTGCTGCTCGAACAGCTTCCACCCGCGCAGCTGGCCGACCAGCTGGCCACCGCCATTGCAGACCGGATACACCGGGTAATGCCGCTTGATGGTGGCCTTCACCGCCTCGCCCAGGCTGTCGTCGAGCGAGAGATGGAAGGGCTCTGTCAGCATGATGCTGTCTAGCAGGGTGGCGGGCTCTGTCAGCAGCAGGTCGCGCGGCACCACCAGGCCAAGCAAGCGCTGGCTGGCATCCTGCACATAGAGATAGGTGATCTCCTGCGGCGACTCGGCCGCGCGCAGCCAGTGGATCGCCTCGGCCGCGGTGGTGCCACTGGCGAACACGCCGCGCGGGGCCTCCATGAGCTGGGCGACGGTGCCGCTGGCATTCTCGGCCTCGGGTGCGAGGCTGTCGGAGAGCAGCCTTGCGATGCGTTGGCCGAGCTCGGGCGGCAGGGCGGCCAGGGCCTCATCGGCTGCGCTGCGCGGCAGGCCTGTGAGCAGCTGCGCGGCATCGGCCGGTGCGCGCACCTTGAGGGTCTGCACCAGTGCATCCAGCTCGGCTTTCTCCTGCGGCATATCGGTCACTCCCTGGCGCGATCACTCCCAACGGGATTGTAGGTTGACAACACCCGGTCGCGGCCAATACTGACGAATGAGTTCCTTACGCCAAAATCTGCGCCAACCCGACATCACCCGCAGCCGCCTGCTGGAATGCGCCTACGGTGAAATCCACCAGCGCGGCTTCCGCAGCGCGAGCCTCGATTCGATCCTGCTGAAGGCGGGCGTGACCAAGGGCGCGCTCTACCACCACTTTGAGAACAAGGCAGCACTCGGCTACGCCGTGGTGGATGAACTGCTGCGGCCCTTCATGGAGAACTACTGGCTGCCGCTGGTGGAGGCCGAAGACCCGATTGCGGCCTCGATCGCGGGCATCAAGAAGCGGCGTGACAAGCTCAAGGCCAACCTGCTCGCCTACGGCTGCCCGTTCAACAATCTGGCGCAGGAGATGTCACCCATCGACGAGGGCTTTCGCACCCGCCTGCAGGGCATTCTCGACGACTGGCGGCACACGCTGGCGGCCGCGCTCGAACGCGGCAAGGCCAGCGGCAAGGTGCGTGCAGATGTGAACACGGCCGCTGCCGCGATCTTCATCATCAGCGCACTTGAAGGGGTGATTGGCATGGGCAAGGCTTCGCAGAGCAGCGCGCTCTACGAGCAGGGCCTGCGCGGGCTGATCGAGTACCTCGAGCGCCTGCGGCCTTAGTGAGCCGCAGGCTTGCCGTGAGCAGCGGCAGCGGTTGCCAGCATGAGCCGATCCGTCCAGGCAATACCGATCGCTGAGGCAATGAAGGCCATGTGGATGATGGTTTGCCACATCACGCCCATTGAGGTGATGTTGGTGCATTTCACACCGGCCGCCACGGCGGAGCACAGCGGCAGCGCGTCGATGGTGCCAGCTTCGATGAAGGTCTTGAGCAGGTGGATAGAGCTGATGCCAATGATTGCCATGGCGAGCTTCACCTTCAGCACCGAGGCGTTGACATGGCTGAGCCATTCCGGCTGATCGGGGTGGTTGTGCAGGCCAAGCCGCGAGACGAAGGTCTCGTAGCCGCCGACGATCACCATCATCAGCAAGTTGCTGATCATCACCACGTCGATGAGGGCCAGCACGATCAGCATTACCGCCTGCTCGTTCAACTCGAAGGCACCGCTGATGAGGTGCATCAGCTCTTTCACGAACAAAATCACGTAAACGCCCTGCGCGACGATCAGGCCCAGATAAAGCGGCAGCTGCAACCAGCGCGACGAGAAGATCAGGGTCGGCAGCGGGCCGAGAGCTTTGGGAGTTTGCGCGGACATGGGAGACGGCGGTGATATTGGAGAGGCTTACTGTAGGGGCGAGTTTGCCCACTGCAAGGTGACGTGCGTGTGATGCGCTGCCACGCGCCTGCAAAGTGCAATGACATACGCTCGCTCGCACCCGGGGGCTTCTGCCTATAAAATCCGCTTATCCGCATAGCCAGATATTGCCTGCGGCACCCGTTTGACCCACCCCACCCGACGCCGCAAGAACGGCGCGCACTGGAGCTTTACCCGCATGAGCGAATACCTGTTCACCTCCGAATCCGTTTCCGAAGGCCACCCGGACAAGCTGGCTGACCAGATTTCCGATGCCGTGCTCGACGCCATCCTCGCGCAGGACAAAAAGGCCCGCGTCGCCTGCGAAACGCTGGTGAAGACGGGTGTGGCCATCGTCGCCGGCGAAGTCACCACCTCGGCATGGGTCGATCTCGAACAGCTGGTGCGCAAGGTCATCACCGATGTCGGCTACAACAGCTCAGACGTCGGCTTCGACGGTGCGACCTGCGGCATCCTCAACATCATCGGCAAGCAGTCGCCCGACATCGCCATGGGCGTTGACGGCACCTCGAAGAAAGAGAAAAAGGCCGAAGACATCGGCGCCGGCGACCAGGGCCTGATGTTCGGCTATGCCTGCGACGAGACGAAAGAACTCATGCCCGCGCCCATCTACTACAGCCACCGTCTGGTCGAGACGCAGGCCAAGGTGCGCAAGGCCAAGAAGGGCGGCCTGCCCTGGCTGCGCCCGGATGCGAAGTCGCAGGTGACCCTGCGCTACGCCGATGGCGTGGCGGTTGGTGTCGATGCCGTGGTGCTCTCCACCCAGCACAGCCCCGACATCAAGCTGAAAGACCTGCGCGAGGCGGTGATGGAATCCATCATCAAGCCCGTCATCCCGGCGAAGTGGATCACCAAGGCCACCAAGTTCCACATCAACCCCACCGGCAACTTCGTGATCGGCGGCCCCGTCGGTGACTGCGGCCTCACCGGCCGCAAGATCATCGTCGACACCTACGGCGGCTGGGCGCGCCACGGTGGCGGCGCGTTCTCCGGCAAGGACCCTTCCAAGGTTGATCGCAGCGCCGCTTACGCTGCGCGCTACGTGGCGAAGAACATCGTCGCCGCCGGCCTCGCCAAGCGCTGCGAAGTGCAGGTGAGCTACGCCATCGGTGTGGCCGAGCCGACCTCGATCTTCGTCACCAGCTTCGGCACCGGCACGGTAAGCGATGCGGTGCTGGAGAAGCTGGTGCGCAAGAACTTCGACCTGCGTCCGGGCGGCATCATCAAGATGCTTGATCTCATCCACCCGATGTACCAGATGACCGCAAGCTACGGCCACTTCGGCCGCGCGCCCATCGCCATGACGGGTGCCGATGGCAGCAAGTTCACGGCGTTCTCGTGGGAGGCGACCGACAAGGCCGACCTGCTCAAGAGCGAAGCCAAGAAGATGAAGTGAGCCGCTGAGCCACCCCGCCGCGCGAAGCGCAGCGGGCAAGGCGAAGAGGCTGTGTTCGGGTGCTACCAGCCACTGAGCACAGCCGCCCACAAAAAAGCCGCCGCAAGGCGGCTTTTTTGTGGGCGTCACCGCCCCTTACACTGCCCCATGCCCAATCCAGCGCAGCCGCACTTGATCGTTCTCACCAGCGCCGACGGCGCCACGGCCAGTATCCACCCACAGGGCGCGCACCTCACCCACTGGAGGCCGGCTGGCGGTACGGAGCAACTGTTTCTCAGCGAGCGCGCCGTGTTCAAACAGGGCACGCCGATTCGCGGCGGCGTGCCGGTGATCTTTCCGCAGTTCGCTGGCGAGGGGCCTCTGCTCAAGCACGGCTTTGCGCGCACCGCGCTGTGGGATTTACATGGCCAGCGCAGCGATCATGAGGGCGCCGAAGCCATCTTCACGCTCGCGGATTCAGCCGCCACCCGCGCGCATTGGCCGCAGGCCTTTCTCGCCACGCTGCGGGTGCGCATCGGTGGCGACCGCCTGCACGTGCAGCTCGAAGTTCTGAACCGCAGCGAGCAGGCTATCCAGTTCACGGCTGCGCTACACACCTATCTCGCTGTGGCTGACATCAGCGCGGTGACGGTTGAAGGACTGAGCGGCCTGCACTACCGCGACACCGCCGATGGTGGCGCACTCAAGCACGAGCGGGCCGAACGCGTGCGCATAGTTGGCGAGGTGGATCGCAACTATTTCGACACGCCGCCAGCGCTCACGCTGCACGATGGCGCGCGCCGCCTGCACGTTGGCCAGCAGGGCTTTATCGATACCGTGGTGTGGAACCCCGGCGCGGTCAGTAGTGCAGGCTTCAAGGACCTGGCGCCTGAGGACTACCAGCGTTTTCTCTGCATCGAAGCCGCCACGATTTGCCGCCCCGTGGTGCTGGCCGCCGGTGCGACATGGCAAGGCGAGCAAAGTCTGCGCGCACTCTGAAGGTTGATGCCGCCCAATAAAAAAGCCGCTGCGAAGCGGCTTTTTTATTGCACACGACTCAGGGCCTGACCGCCACCACATCGATCTCCACCAACATGCCGGGCGCGGCCAAGCCAGGAATCTGCACCGTGGTACGCGCAGGCAGCTTGGGCTGTTCCGGCGTGCCGTAGAACTTGCGGTAGGCAACCATGAAGCCGTCGAAATCCATGCGGCCAGCCTTGGTCGGGTCGGTGACGAGAAAGACATTCATCTTCACCACGTCGCCCATCGTCAGGCCAATGGCTTCGAGCGAGGTCTTGATCTTGCTCAGCACCGAGAAGGCCTGCTGCTCGGTGGTGCCCCAGTACTCGAAGCTGTACTTGCGCGCCTCAGGGTTGAACGGTGCGGGCGTGAGGCCGCTGTGGAAAATCGTGGCCTTGCCCACCGGCACTTCCACCGCCTGCGCAATGGGGAAGTCCGAGCCGGGGATTGGGTAGCGCGTGACGTCGGCCTTGCTGGTGGCGACGGTCGAACAGGCGGGCAGCACGGCAGCGGCGAGCAACACGAACAGCGAGCGGCGGATGAGGGTCATGCGGTTCT
The DNA here is from genome assembly GCA_040385605.1 of Pseudomonadota bacterium. Lineage (GTDB taxonomy): Bacteria > Pseudomonadota > Gammaproteobacteria > Nevskiales > Nevskiaceae > Stagnimonas. Next base: position 21,268 of record JAZKHC010000038.1, on the reverse strand, counting down.
CCATGTGAGGGTTTTCCTTGAGTGGGTCAGGCGGCAACGCGTTTGGCAATGTCGTCGATGGCACGGTGGGCCGAGCGTATCGCGCCCTCCTGCCAGCCACCGTGAAAGCTGATCTGGTCGCCCACCATGTAGTGCGCGCCTTCGGCGGCGACCAGCGTCGGGTAATGTTGCGCGCGCCCGTCCTTGCTCCATTCCGGTGCGCAGCCAAACATGAAGGGCACCTTGTTCCAGGCGACGCTGATACCTTTTTCAACCATCGAGCCGTAACCGGGGTGGATTTTCTCGCCCTCGGCAATCGCCTTGGCGAGTCGCGCGGCGGGCTTGAGCTTGCCCCAGGCTTCGCCCTTCTTCGGGTCCCACTGATAGCTGCCGAGAATGATGCCCTTGGCTTGGTGAAAGCCATGCGGCGGATACCAGACTTGCAGGATGTCCTGATCGGTCCAGCTGATACCGCCGTAAATCTGCGCATCGTCTTCCCAGAAGCGGCGCTTGGCCTGGAAGGCGATCTTGAACAGCTTGCCCCACTCGGCCCCGTGCTTGAGGGCGGTGCGGTAGCGTGCGGAGAAGTTGTTGTCGATGCCGCCGACCAGATGCGTCGGTGCGCTGTTGATACAGAAGTCGGCATTGACCAACTTGGTCTTGCCCTGGTCCTTGTAGGCGACGGTCACGCCCTTCTCGACATTGGTGATCTTGGTCACTGGCGCATTGCGCAGGATGCGATTGCCGAGCGCCTTCTCGAAGCCCTTCACGATCGTGTCCATGCCTCCAGTCGGCTGCATCATGGTCGCGTTCATGTCCCAGCTGTTTGGGAACTGCAACCACTGCCAGAGGCCGGAATCGACCAGCTCTTTCGTGGGGATGCGGATCGCGCCGGGCCCGTTCGGGCTGGTGAGAATGCCATCGCCATCGGCCGTACCCGCGCGGTTGCTGCCGCGGTAGCGGTAGTCCTTGTCGAGGTCGCCGAACTGGCTGACCATCTCCAGCAGCTTGTCGGCATCCTCTTTGGTCAGCGACTGATCGAGTGCATCCCTGTTGATGGCCTTGGCGAGCAGCTCGGCAATCGAGCCATGGGTGTCGGTGAGGATTTTGTGCTGCCGCTGCGGCTTGCCGCCGAAGGCCTTGCTGTTGTGCAGGTAGGCCGCGTGGTTGTCGTTGATGAAGGGTTCGAGCGCCACGCCCAGCTCGCGGCAATACGCGAGCAGTGCGGTGTGGTGGTAGGGAATGCGCGCAGGCCCAGCGTTGAAGTAGAGGTTGGGCGCGTCGTCGAAATCGCAGGTCTGCTGGCTGTCGTATTCGGTCAGCACATCGCCGCGTCGGAGCGTGCGGTTGCGGCCGCCGACGTGGCTGGTGGCTTCGAGCACCATGCACTCGTAACCTGCCTTGCCGAGTTCAAGCGCGGCGGTGAGGCCTGCGATGCCGGCACCGATGATCACCACTTTCTTGCCTGCGCCCGAGCCACCGGGCAGCTGCGGCGCGCCGGCATAGGCGGCGGGGATGGCGACGATGCCGAGCGCGGCCATCGCCTGATACATCGAGGCTGCACCCGCCGTGCGGCCCAGGTGCACGAGCAGGTCGCGGCGGGTCCATCCAGTGGGCAGGCTCACTTCGACTCTTCCTTAAGGTTTCACCGGCGCGCTCAGGCGGCGGATGAGGGATCTGATTTCTGCATCGGTGCAGCCATCGCAGGTGTCGCTCGCCATCAACGTGCCAGGTACGCCGTACCGTACGCTGGCGATGAGCCTGGGCATGCCTTTTTCCAGATGCGGCGCCCACTCCTGCGCGCGCCCCATGCGCGGTGCGCCGCCTGCCCCGGTGTCGTGGCAGGCGGCGCAGACGGGCAGGCGATCAGCGCCTTGCGCCTCGGCCTGCACCAGCAGGCTGAGGGCCATCAGGCCATGGACGATCGCCCTAGAGATCGGCACGAACAGTGAGATAAATCGCACGCGGGGGCGTGAGGTAGAAACCACCACCACTCTCACCGAACTCGTCGTAACCGGGCGAGTTGTCGTTGAACAGGTTGTACAGGTTGAGCTGGGTGCTGAAGGGTGCCAGTGAAGTGCCCTTCGCCCCCTTGAAGCCGGCGTTGAGGTTGACGATGGTGTAGGCCTCGATCGATTCCATGCCCGTGGTGGACGAGCTGCGACGGCCGGTGAACTTGGCCTCGCCACCGACGAAGAAGGGCGAAAACTTGTAGGTCGCGTTGGCGACGACCTGCGTATACGGCGTATCAGGCACCACATTGCCCTTCACCGGCACGATGCGCGTGGTCGGGTTGCCGTCGGCATCGGTATCGCCGGTCACGTAGTCGTTCTGGAACTTGGAGTTGTTGAGGCTGATGTTGCCGCCCACGCGCCATTGCTTGGTGGGGTTCCAGAACGTCGCCAGCTCCGCGCCATAAGTCTTGATGCTGCCCACGTTCTGGTAGATGTCTTCACCGACACGGAAGGGATCGGGATTCTGCAATTGCAGGATGCGGTCCTTGTAGTCGACGTAATACAGCGAGAGCGAGCCGCCGACCTTGCCGCGCTGGCTGCGGATGCCGAGGTCGATGTTGGTCGAGGTCTCGGGCTTGAGATCATCGGTGAAACTCGCGGCCACCAGCGCGAGGCGTGGGATGGAACTGAAGTTCTCCGCGTAGTTGCCGAACAGCTCTTCCGAATCCGTCAGCTTGAAGGTGGCACCGATTTGGGGCTGGAAGTAGTCCTTGTCCTTCTTGTTGAGCTTGACCGTCTGCGAGGCATTAAACGCCGAAGAATTGGGGATGCCCGAGAAGCCGCGATCAACGTTCAGGCCCTTGAAGCCGGCTTCGATGGCGAGCCGATCCGCCAGCAGCGAGATCGAATCCTTGAGGTAGAACTGCGTCACCTTGGTGCTGAAGTTGCGGTCGTAATAGACGATGACCGGCAGCTCGCTGAAGGCGAAGTCGCCGTTGTCGGTGAGGTTGAATAGCGGGCGGCGCTGCGAGAAATCGTAGTCCTCGTACCAGAGGCCGGTCTGCACCGTGTGCATGCCAGCGGTCCAGGTGAGGCCGATCGTGGTGCCGAGGCGATCGCCATCGAGAAACTCCTTGCGGCGCGTGAGGCCTCTGGGTGCTGCGATGTCAGTGCGGCCCGGCGTGCCCGCGTTGGCATCGTCGTACAGCGACTGCGCAGCACTAGCGGCCACGCCACCGATGCCATAGCCGCTCTTCTTCTCGTAGTACGGCACCACTTCCAGCTTCAGGCTCGGCGTGAGCGCGAATTCGCCGATGAGGCTGGCGAGTTGATCGGTGCGGCCATTGAGCCAGTTGTCGTAGAACAGACCATCTTTCTCGGGATCGCCTGTCGCAAAGGCATTGAGATAGAAGTAGTCGAAGTAAGGCTTGCTGTCCTTGTCGTAATAGCTCGCATCATGGTCGTCGCGGTTGCCGTAGCGGTAGCTGAAAGTGAGGCTGCCGCTGTCGAGCTTCTGCTTCGCCTTGGCATCGACGTGATCGACCGCCATGTCGGCCTTGGGGTTGTCCCACTGCACCGCGCGGGTGCGTGAGCCGCTCAAGTACGCAATCGGGCCGCCTGCCCAGATTTCGGGCGTGTCGATGCGCGCATAGGTGCGATTGAGAGACTGGCTGCCACCCGTCGCCGAAAAGCTGGTGTGCCAGAAGCCCATTGGGTCGTCGGTGAAGTAGCGGATCGACCCGCCCAGCGCGTGATAGGAGGGCGCAGTGACATCGCCCGAACCCTGGGCGACGGTGATCTCCTTGAGGTTCTCGGTGTCGACGTAGCGGTTGGGCGGGCTGCCGTCGCGCACGTCGTAGGTTTCCAGCGGCACGCCGTCGAGCGAGGTGGCGAGCTGGTCGCCGGTGAAGCCGCGGATGCGCACGGTGGAACCGAACTCATACAGCCCGTAAGGATCGGTCTGCTGCACGTTGACACCCGGCAGCGCGTTAAGCAGTGCCTGCGGCGCCACACCCGGCGCTTGTGCCTTCAAGTCTTCGGTGGTGATGGTGTTGGAGGCGCGCGCTTGTCCGCGGCCGACGATCTTGACCGCGTCGAGCGTGGTCTGCGCGGCCGCCAACTCCTGCGCTCGTGCGGGTGCCGCCAACAGCAGTGCGCTCAACAGTACGCCTGCCCCAATCCCGGTTGCCTTGCGAAACGAAAAATCCTTATCCGTCATGTTCACCGCTCCCTGAAGCTCGAAAGTGATCTGATCTGAATCGCTTTCTCCTCCGGGCTTCTGATGACGCGAGCCGTGTAACGAAAATGCAACGCGCGTGCCAATCGCTGAACAAAGGCTGATCCCGCCAATATCCTTGTATCCGCATAAGCGGATATACTTCCGGCACTTGGCCCGCGAGGGGCGCTGCGACCGTCAGAAGCTGTGACGGCCAGGCTCGCAGGCACTGATTTACAACTGCGCCCGTTCCAGACCTCAACATTCTTTCTTTGGAGCGACGCAATGAACGCACCCCTCAACACCAAACCCTTCACCGACTTCAAGGTCCGCGACATGTCGCTGGCCGCCTTTGGCCGCAAGCGCATCCGCATGGCCGAAGAAGAAATGCCCGGCCTGATGTCGATCCGCGCCAAGTACGCGCCCTTGCAGCCGCTTGCTGGCGTGCGCCTCACCGGCTCGCTGCACATGACCAAGGAAACCGCTGTGTTGCTCGAAACGCTCGGCCACCTCGGCGCTTCGGTTCGCTGGGCCACCTGCAACATCTTCTCGACGCAGGACGACGCCGCCGCCGCAGTCGCCGCCGCCGGCACGCCGGTGTTCGCCTGGAAGGGCGAGACGCTGGAAGAGTACTGGGACCTCACCATGGACTGCGTCACCCACACCCTGCCCGACGGCACGCTGACCGGCCCTGAGCTGGTGGTGGACGACGGCGGCGACGTGACGCTGCTCATCCACAAGGGCTACGAGCTGGAACAGGGTTCGGACTGGGTCAACACCCCCAGCGACAACCACGAAGTGCAGGTCATCAAGAACCTGCTGAAGAAGGTTGCCAAGGAGCGCCCCGGCTTCTGGACCCGCGTGGTCAAGGACTGGCGCGGCGTGGCGGAAGAAACCACCACGGGCGTGCATCGCCTGTATCAGATGATGGAGTCGGGCTCGCTGCTCGTCCCCGCCATCAACGTCAACGACTCGGTCACCAAGTCGAAGTTCGACAACCTCTACGGCTGCCGCGAATCGCTGGCCGATGGCATCAAGCGCGCCACCGATCTGATGATCGCCGGCAAGGTGGCCTTCGTCGCCGGCTACGGTGATGTGGGCAAGGGTTCGGCGTTCTCGCTGCGCGGCCTCGGTGCCCGCGTGATCGTCGCTGAAATCGACCCCATCAACGCCCTGCAGGCGGCGATGGAAGGCTTCGAGGTGAAGACCATCGAAGACGTGCTGCCCTTCGCCGACATCTACTGCACCACCACCGGCAACAAGGACATCATCACGCTCGAACACATGCGCGCGATGAAGAACAACGCGCTGGTCTGCAACATCGGCCACTTCGACAACGAGATCCAGATGGATCGCCTGAACACGTCGAACGCGGTGCGCGACCAGATCAAGCCGCAGACCGATCGCTACACCTTCCCCGACACCGAGAAGAGCATCTACGTGCTCGCCGAAGGCCGCCTCATCAACCTGGGCTGCGCGCATGGCCACCCGGCCTTCGTGATGTCCAACAGCTTCAGCAACCAGACGCTCGCCGCGATGGACCTGTGGAAGAACAAGGACGTCTACGAGAAGACCGTGTATCGCCTGCCCAAGAAGCTGGACGAGGAAGTGGCGGCGCTGCATCTCGAACAGATCGGCGTGAAGCTGACCAAGCTGACCCCGGAGCAGGCCGCCTACCTCGGCGTGCCGGTGGAAGGCCCCTACAAGCCGGATCACTACCGCTACTAATCGTTATTACGGACGCTTTGCGCCGCAATAACTGCTGGTGTTCGAGCCGACACGTCGTGCGGCTCAACACCAGCAACATCTAGGGCGGATTATTCCGCCCTTTTTTATGGGGGTTTGTATGAAGATTCATCACCTCAACTGCGGTTCGATGTGCCCGCACGGCCGTCGCCTGATGCAGGGCGAAGGCAGCTTCTTCGAGCCCGCAAAAATCGTCTGCCATTGCTGGCTGATCGAGGGGCGTGATGGCCTCACGCTAGTCGATACCGGCCTTGGCACCGCACAGGTCAAGGGCATGGTCACGGGCAGTAACAAGGCGCTGATGCGGCCGAAACTGACTCTGGCCGAGACTGCTTTGGCGCAGGTCGCGGCACTCGGCTTCAAGGCCAGTGATGTGCGCGACATCGTGCTCACGCATCTCGACTTCGATCATGCCGGTGCGCTGGCGGATTTCCCTGACGCGACGGTGCATGTGAATGCGCCGGAGCTGGCGGCGGCTGAGGCACCCGCAAGCTTCATCGAGAAGCAGCGTTACGAGGCCCGCTTGTGGAGCCACAAGCCCAAGTGGCAGAAGCACCACACCGCAGGCGAACGCTGGAATGGCTTCGAGTCAGTGCGCGCACTGGGCGAAGGCGACGACGAGATTCTGCTGGTGCCGCTGTTAGGCCACACGCGCGGCCACACCGGTGTCGCCGCGCGCGAGGCTGGTGGCTGGCGGCTGCATTGCGGCGACGCCTATTTCTTTCACACCGAAGTCGCCAATCCGCCGCGCTCGCCGCTGGGTCTGGGCGTGTTCCAGAGCCTGCTCGCCGTCGACAACGCCGCGCGCAAAACCAATCAAGCCCGCCTCGCTGCGCTCAACGCGCAGGGCGGCATCACTCTCAACAGTGCGCACTGCCCGCACGAACTGGCCCGCGACACGCACTGAACATGACCACTGAAGACATCCATTTCTCGTTCGAACTCTTCCCGCCCCGCACACCGCAGGGCTGGACCAACCTGCCAAAATTGATCGGCGATCTCGCCACCGTGAAGCCCGCCTTCTTCAGCGTCACCCACGGCGCGGGCGGCAGCGATCAGGGCGGCACCTACGAGGCGATCATCAAGGTGATCGAGCAGACCGGCATCGAGGCGGCACCCCACCTCACCTGCATCGGCAGCACGCGCGCCAACATCGCGGCACTACTCACGCAGTACCGCGAAGCCGGCGTGAAGCGCATCGTGGCGCTGCGCGGAGACCTACCTGCGACGGCCATGAGCAGCGAGGCCCCTGGCGAGTTCCGCTATGCCAACGAGCTGGTTAGCTTCATCCGCGAGACGCACGGCGAGCACTTCACGCTCGAAGTCGCGGCCTATCCTGAAATGCACCCGCAGGCCGAAAACCCGCAGGCCGATTTCGACGCCTACGTGCGCAAGGTCAAGGCCGGTGCGCATGGTGCGGTGACGCAGTACTTCTACAACGCCGATGCCTACTTCGCCTTTGTCGAACAGAGCCAGAAGGCAGGGATCACCATCCCCTGCGTGCCAGGCGTGATGCCCATCGTCAACACGTCGCAGCTGCTGCGTTTCTCGGCCGCCTGCGGTGCCGAGATTCCGCGCTGGGTGAAGCTGCGCCTCGAGAGCTATGGCGAGGACAAGGCCAGCGTGCAGGCGTTTGGGCTTGAAGTGGTCACGCGCCTGAGCGAAACCCTGCTCAAGGGCGGCGCACCCGGCATCCATTTCTACACGCTCAATCAGGCCGAGCCGACACTGAAACTCTGGCGCAATCTGGGATTGCCCGGCTAGCCGATCAGCACATTCCACAGCGGCACGCTGGCAAGCGAGAGCACGATGCCAACACCCACCACGGTGTTGGCGAGCTGTGGTGCCAGGCCGGACTGCTGCGCGAGGATGCCGGCCGAGATCATCGGTGCGGTCGCGGCTTGCAGCACACCGACCTCGAAGGGAATGCCGGTAACACCCAGCGCACGGCCGGTACCTAGCACCAGCAGCGGTGCGGCGAGCATCTTCCAGCCCAGGGCCGCGCCCATCGGTGGGAGATTGGCGCGGATGTCCGCAGGCTTGAACTGCAAGCCCACGGCAAACAGCGCCAGCGGCGAGAGCGTGGTGCCGATGCGGTGCAGCAAGTCATCCACCAGCGGGGGCCAGCCGCCGAGCGCGCCCACCGCAAAGCCAGCGAGCATGGCGATGAAGGGTGGGAAGCGCCCCACCCGCAACAGCACCGCACCGACGCTGGTCGCCGTCCCGGAATACCAGGCGGCGACGAACACGCCGATGGTCGAGAGTGCGAGAAACGACCCGGCCTGATCGGCCAGCACCGCAGCACCCAGATGATCCTTGCCCTGCAAGGCCTCGATCAGCGGAATGCCGGTGAAGGAGGTGTTGCCGAAGCCTGCGACGAGGGCAAGCGCGCCCACGACACCGCGCGACCAGCCAAACACACGGCCCAGCAGCACCATCACCGCCACGGCGCCGAGTGCCGTGCCCCACATCGCCATCACCGGGAACCACAGCCCCGACTCCAGATGCAGCTTGGGGATCAGCTCCAGCACCAGTGCCGGAAAGGCGATGTTGAGCACCCAGCCGTTGAGGCCCGGCACCCAGTCGCTGGCCTCGGGCTTGACGCGCACCGTGAGTGCGCCCAGCAGCAGGCAGACGCCCAGCAGAATCAGCGCGCTCATGCGCGGCGCACCAGCTGATCGAGCCCAAAGCTGCGCGGATTGAGGATGTGCGCCGGGTCGCGTGCGCGCTTGGCGGCGATGAGTTCAGCCACCACTTGCGGGTGCGCACGCTCGGCAAAGGCCGCGCCCCATTTGCTGCCGACGCCATGCTCGGCGCTGAAGGTGCCGCGATGCGCTTGCGTCACGTCGAAGACCAGCTTCACGAGCGCTTCGGCATGCGCGCCCACCGGCTGCTCGCGGGTGCCGAGCAGGTGCAGGTGCGCACCGCCGACACCGGCATGGCCGAAGGCGACAAAGCGAACCTGTGGATACTGCCGCTTGAGCGCGGCTTCGAGTGCGAAGAGGTAGTCGCCGAACACTTCAACCGGCGTGGCGGTATCGAAAGCCAGGCGCCCTCCGCCGAGCGACTTCATGGCGTGGTTGCTGGCCTCGGTGATGCTGTGGCGGATGCGCTTGAGTGCCTTGAGCGGCGCATAGCCGATCGCGTCGATGGGCTGGCGCAGCGTGTCATAGAGAAATACGCCGAGCTGCTCTTGAAGATCATCGTCAGTATCGGCGCTCTTGATTTGAAGCAGCAGGTAAAACGGCGACTGCGGGTCACGCTCGAAGGGCCAGCGGAAACTCTCGCCCTGCATCGCCTGCACCAGCGCCATCGCACTGGCGCTGATGAACTCGAACTCTTCGACATCACTGCCGAACACATCGCGTGCGAGTGCGAGCACGCGCATGGCAGCGGGCATATCGGGCACCGGGATCAATGCCGCCTCGCGCTTGGCAGGCAGCTTGTGCAGGCGCAGCGTCAGTCGCGTGATGATGCCCAGCACGCCCTGGGTGCCGATCAAACCCTGCTGCACATCGGGCGCGGCGGAGTCGATGGCCAGCACTTGCGGTGCGGGCGCGAGCCACTGCGGGCCTTGTTGCCTACCGGTTTCGCTGCCATCCGCCCACAGGCCGTAGGCGGTCTCGCAGAGGTGAGCGGCGGTGCCGTAGCAAACCGCATTGGCACCCGCTGAGCCATTGGCCACGCAGGCACCGACGGTTGCCGCACTGGTGCTGCCCATCTCCATCGGCCAGACGAGGCCGTGCTCGGCAAGGGCGGCGTTGAGGGTATCAACCGGCACTGCGGCTTCGACCTCCGCGCGCATCGCGCCCGCATCGATCGACAGGATGCGATTGAGCTTTTCGAGCGAGAGCACCGTCTCGCCCTCGGGCCGCTGCGCTTCCACCAGGCCGGTGCGTCCTGCGCTCAGCACCAAGGTACGGGCAGTGGCCTGTGCTTCGCGCAGCACGCTGGCGACTTCAGCGGCACTCGCTGGCAGCAGCACGCAGGGGGTGTGGCCCGGCGCACCGCGTTCCGGCACGGCATAGGGCAGCAGGGCTTCGGGCTGGTGGCGCTGTTGGGCTGGCGGCAGGCTCTGCCAGTCAGGGGCATCGGGGATCATGCCGCCCAGTTTGGCGATGCGCCGGACAAGCGTCCAGCGCGGCTAGGGCACACCTAGCTACCGCGCCGTCCTTCGTAACCCTGCGATTTCAACCAGTCGAGCTTGGCGGTGTAGAGCTGACGCGAGCGCAGGGTGGTGCTGTTGTCGATGGCGCGCGCCAATTGGCGCTTTGCAGTGCGCTGGTCGCCGAGATACAGGTTGGCGATGGCAAGCAGGAAAAGCGTGTCCGGCTGGTTGGCCTCGCGGCTTACCTCGCGCTGCAGCAGCCTGCGGGCTTCGGCGAAATCACCGCGCTCGATGGCCGCGAGGCCAAGATCATAGAAGTGGAAAGGCGGATAGGGCTCGATCTCTGCCAGCCGCTGCGCCAGCTGCCGGGCTTCGTCGCTGTGACCCAGGGCATTGAGGCTGCTGATCAGGTTCGACATCGCCATGGTGTTCTCCGGCTCCAGCACCAGGGCATAGCGCAGGATGCGTTCGGCCGCTGCCGGGTTGCCATGCTGCTGGTAGATCACGCCAAGTGTGTTGTAGCTGTCGGTGAAACGGGGCGCGCTCACGACCGCCTCGCGTGCCCACCAGTAGGCCTCGTCGAGTCGGCCCTGCGCCAGCAGCTCGGCGGCCCGATTGTTGATGTACATGGCGATCACCGTCGCCTCCGGGATCACCCGCGCGCGGTGTCGGCCTGCGGCAGCGGAGGGCAGGAAATCAACCACCAGCTCGCCGCTCAGGCTCTCGCCCAGCGAGACGCGCGTCCCCGTCGAGCGCCGGGGCAGGCTAAGGTTGACGTGGCGGTTGGCGAGCGCGAGCGAGCCGCTGCGCGTCCAGGTTTCGGTATTGAGCACTTCCCGGTAGTGAACTGGCAGACCCAGGTAGTTGGCGAAGGCTCCGGTCATGAGCACCAGCGAGAGGCAGTTGCCGGCGCGCGCCTCGAAGGTACCGGCTGCGGTGCGGGTGGTCTCCGCGTCGTATTCGAGCTGGAGCTGGCCGCTGCTGTAGAGCGCCTCGACCAGCGCGCTCTCGCCATCGTTCCGCATCGCGGGCTTGAGCCGGGTGTCGGCGTAGTGCCGCATCGCCGGGCTGAGCGCCAGTACCTGGCGGCTGTTCACGGGTGTCGCCAGTGGCTGGAACAGTGCGTCTTCAAAGGGCGGCAGCGTCTGTGGCTGCACCGGCACCGCCACGCAGCCACACAATGCCAGCCAGAGGCTGCCCGCCACGCTGAATACGCGCATGTTCATGGCCCGTCTCCCCCCGATCAAAACCGGTGTGGTTGGAGTCTACTCCCGTTCGGCGGGCCGCAGCGGACGCAAAAAACTATAGATCGCCGAGCGCTTCCAGCTCCAGCAGGGAGCGTTCGACCGGGGTCATCTCGGCGATGGCATCGACCAGATAGGTTTCGCAGAGCGCGTTCATGGTGATTTCGCGGCGGCAGTCGCTGATGGCCTTGAGCGACATCAGCTCCTCCCAGAAGCTGCGTGCCTGCAGCCCTCGCAGCACAGTTTTGCCGGCAGCACTTTTCTCGTAGATGACGGCTTCGTCCTTGTCCGACTTGAACACGGTATAGCGATCCGTACGCGCGATCAGTTCGATCTTTGCGAGTCGTTGCGCTGCTGTGAGTTTGTTGTCACCGTCCACTGAACACCTTCTGGAAACCACCAGATGCCGTGAGCCATCCTGGCTGCGGGCACCCGTCATGTCGTGCTGGCATTCCGTTGCCGACACTTTGAATACTCACTGTTACAAATGTCATGCCATTAGCTCACTCAACCGTAACGCTCTTGGCGAGGTTGCGCGGCTGATCGACATCGGTGCCCTTGAGGCAGGCGACGTGGTACGCGAGCAGCTGCAGGGGGATGGTGTACAGCATAGGGTCGGTCAGCTCATCGCCATGCGGCATGTTGATGATGGTGACGCCTGGTTCGCTCTTGAGGCCTGCATCGCGGTCGGCAAACACATACAGCTCGCCGCCACGCGCCTTCACTTCCTGCAAGTTGCTCTTCACCTTCTCCAGCAGGTGGCCATCCGGTGCGACAGCGATCACTGGCATGTGCTCGTCCACGAGCGCCAGCGGGCCGTGTTTCAACTCGCCGGCAGCGTAGGCCTCGGCGTGGATGTAGCTGATCTCCTTGAGCTTGAGCGCGCCTTCGGCGGCGACCGCGCTCATTGCGCCACGGCCGAGAAACAGCGCGTGCTGCTTGTGGATAAAACGCTCGGCCAGCAGCTTGAGCTTGTCGTCCTCTTGCAGGGCTGCGTTGACCTGCCCGGCAGCGGCTTCGAGGCTTTTCACGTAGCGGCGCTCGTTGGCTTCAGACAGACCATTGCGGCGCGCGAGCAGCAGCATCACCAGGGCGAGTGCCATCAGCTGCGTCGTGAAGGCCTTGGTGGAGGCCACGCTGCGTTCGGGCCCGGCGTGGGTCATCAGCGAGATATCGCTCTCGCGCACCAGGCTGGACTCGGGCGAGTTGCAGATGACCAAGCTGGCGGCGATGCCCTTGGTCTTGGCGTGACGCAGGGCTTCGAGCGTGTCAGCGGTTTCACCGCTCTGGCTGATGGTGATGAAGAGCGTATCGGGCTCAATGATGGGATCGCGGTAGCGGAACTCGCTGGCAAGTTCGGCGCGCGCCGGTACACGGGCGATCTGTTCGATCCAGTAGCGCGCCACCATCCCCGCATTGGCGCTGGTGCCGCAGGCAACGATGCGCACGCGCTTGACGCGCGCCAGCACCTCGGCGGCCCTCGGGCCCAGCATCGCTTCGAGCACGCGGCCATTGCTGATGCGGCCTTCCAGCGTGTTGGCAAGTGCGGTCGGCTGCTCGAAAATCTCTTTCTGCATGAAGTGGCGGTAGTCGCCCTTCTCAACCGCACCGGCACTGAGGTTTGAGTATTGCTCCTTGCGCTGCTGCACCACCCCAGCTTTGTCGAAGACGCTGTAGCTGTCGAGCGTGATCTCGGCCAGATCGCCTTCATCGAGATAGACGATACGGCTGGTGACGCTCACCAGCGCGGTGGCATCGCTCGCCGCGAACATCTCGCCGACGCCGATGCCGATGGCGAGCGGCGAGCCGCGCCGAGCCAGCAGCATGCGCTGTGGCTCCCGCGCCGAAATCACCGCCAGCGCGTAAGCACCAGTGATGCGCGCCACCATCTTGAGCATGGCCGCGCGCAGGTCGTCGCCGTTGTCGATGAGATGTTGCAGCAGGTGCGCGAGCACCTCGGTATCGGTTTCGCTGGTAAAGGTGAAGCCCTGGGCCTCCAGCTCGCCGCGCAATTGCTCGTAGTTCTCGATGATGCCGTTGTGGACAACCGCCACATCGCGCGAGAAATGCGGATGCGAGTTGCGCTCGGCAGGCACGCCGTGTGTGGCCCAGCGGGTGTGGGCTATGCCGGTGGTGCCGGGCTTCGGGCTTGCAGCTTCCAGCTCGGCCACCTTGCCGACGGCACGCACCACTTGCAGCTGGCCATTGGCCAGGGTGGCCACGCCCGCGGAGTCATAGCCGCGATATTCGAGGCGCTTCAAGCCCTCGATCAGGATGGGCACGACGTTGCGCTGGGTGACAGCGCCGACAATTCCGCACATGGGTTCAGGGCAGCTGTGATGACGAAGCCGTATTGTATGCGGCGACCCTCTCCCGTCTGCGGAAAAATCAACCTATGAGTGTGCTGATCGCGCTGCTCATCACTGCCTTGATCGGCCTGAGCGCCTGGCTGATCTACACACTCGAGCGCATGCAGAAAAAGCTCGCGGCCCTGCATGAGCGCCTGCATGCGACACCGGCCCTGCCGCTGGCGACGGTGAGCGGCAAATCCCGCATCGCCATCGAAATCCTCAACCCCTTCGAGCTGGCCGCCCGCGAAACCCGCTTTGCAGGCGCTGCCGCCAAGCTCGCACCTAGGATGATCGAGCGCATCGTTTATGAGCGCGCGGCGGTGATGATCGCCCAGCAGATGGCCGAACAGGGCGTGCAGGCAGAGGTAAAAGCCCATGTCACTTGAAGGTTTGGCCGCGCTGCTGCTGCTCGCCGCTGCTCTGGTGGGGCTGGCACTCTGGCGAGGTCGCAAGGCCGCGCGGCAGATCAAGACCCTCGAAACCGATCTGCACCGCGCCGAAATCGCTGGCCGGGAGCAGGCCGCCCGCATCGCCGCGCTGGAAGCACTGCGCGACTCCAGCCAGCTGGCGGAGCACGCCATTGCCACCGGCACAGCGGTGGTGAAAGAGGTGCACAAGGGCATCGCCGACATCCCCTTCAGCGTATTGGAGGCGATCCCCGCCACGGCCAAGTCAGCCAAGCTGCTGCGCGGGCTGCATGACTCGATCAGCGATGGGGTCTATGGCGCGCTGGGCAATCTCAACAAGGCGGTGGGGCGCGAGTTGCGCAAGAGCGTGCCGCTGGCGGATGCACCACCTCAAGTCATCTCTGAACCGATTGAGATACCTGCTGCGCACCCTGATAAAGCCGCCTCATCAGAGCGTGACGATGAGGATGCAGCACCACCGCCTACCATCCCGCCCAAAAGCTGGGGATAGCTACTTCTTCTTCGCAGGCTTCTTCCAGCCCGCAATGCTTTTCTGGTCGCGCGCACGGCAGATGGTCAGCGCATCGGCCGGCGCGGTCCTGGTGATGGTGCTGCCGGCCGCCACATAGGCATTGCGCTCGATGGTGACGGGGGCGACCAGCTGCGAGTCGGTGCCGATGAAGGCATCGTCACCGATCACCGTCATGTGCTTGTTCACGCCGTCGTAGTTGCAGGTGATGACGCCGGCGCTGATGTTCACGCGCGCACCCACCATCGCATCTCCGATATAGGCGAGATGCCCGGCCTTGGTGGCCTCGCCGAGCTGGCCTTTCTTCACTTCCACGAAGTTTCCGATATGCACCTCGTCCGCGAAGATGGAGTCGGGCCGCACGCGCGCGAACGGGCCGATGCGGCATGCCGCACCGGCCTTCAGGCCTTCGAGCACGCTGTGGGTCAGCACCTGTGTTTTCGCACCGAGCGTGACGTTCTTCAGCACGCTGTAGGCACCGACACGCACACCATCACCTAGCTCGCAGACGCCTTCGATGATGACGCCGACGTCGATGAAGACATCCTTGCCGGTGAGCAAGATGCCGCGCAGATCGAAGCGGGCCGGATCGGCAAACTGCACGCCTTCGCGCATCAGGCGCGTGGCCTGCCGCAGCTGGTAGGCGCGCTCCTGCTGGGCCAGCTGCACGCGGTCGTTCACGCCCTCGACTTCGGGGGCGTCTTGCGCGGCCACCGTCTTCACCGGCACACCATCGCGGACCGCGAAGCCGACCACATCGGTGAGGTAGTACTCGCCCTTCTGGTTGCCGTTGCCTATGCCTTGCAGCCAAGGCTTGAGCAGGCGCGCGGGCGCGGCCATGAGGCCGGTGTTCACTTCGCGGATCGCACGCTGTGCATCGTCGGCATCGTTCTCTTCGACGATGCCCGTCACCTCGCCGACGGCATTGCGCAGGATGCGCCCGTAGCCGCGCGGCGCGGCGAGTTCGACCGTCACCACGGCGAGACTCTCGGCACCAGCCTGTGCGAGTGCGGTGAGTGTTTCGGCCGAGATCAGCGGCACGTCGCCGTAGGCGATGAGGATGGTGGCATCGTCCGGCACCTCGGGTGCTGCCTGATTGACCGCATGGCCGGTACCTAGCTGCTGCGCCTGCTGCACCCAGCGCACGCTGCTGTCGCCGGGATAGGCAGTGGAGAACCAGGCCTGCACCTGCTCGCCACCGTGGCCATAGACCACATGGCAGGCGGCGGCACCAACACTGCGGGCAGTATCGAGCACATGTCCCAGCATGGGCTTGCCGGCAATGGCGTGCAGCACTTTTGGAAGTGCTGACTTCATGCGCGTGCCCTGCCCTGCGGCGAGGATGATGACGTGGATGTTTTGCATGGTTCGGGTAGATCAACAGAAACAAGAAAGCCGCTTCTCAGCGGCTTTGATTGTGCCTTGCGAGAGGGCTTTTGCCCTAGCCCGAAGTCTTCTTCAAGTCTTGGATGAACTTGAGGCGGGCTGCGGCCTCGACCAGCTCCTGCTGTGCTGCGGCGAGGTCGATGTCCTTGCTGGCATTGGCCAGCATCTCTTCGGCGCGCGCCTTGGCAGCAGCGGCAGCCACTTCGTCACCGTCACCAGCACGCATCGCAGAATCAGCCAGGATCGTGACGAGCTTGGGCTGCACTTCCATGATGCCGCCGCCGATGAAAATGGCCTGCTCGCCGCCAGCGGTCTGCACCCGCAGCGCGCCGGGCCTGAGCTTGGTCAGCAAGGGCGCGTGACGCGGCAGGATGCCGATCTCGCCGGTCATGGCAGCAGCGTAGACCGCAGTCGCCTCGCCAGAAAAGATCTGGCCTTCGGCGCTGACGACTTCGACCTGGAAGGTAGACATGTCTTGGTCCGATCCGGCTTAGAGCTTCTTGGCCTTTTCGATGGCCTCGTCGATGCCGCCGACCATGTAGAACGCCTGCTCCGGCAGGTGATCGTAGTCGCCGTCGACGATGCCACGGAAGGCACGGATGGTGTCCTTCAGCGAGACATACTTGCCGGGCGAGCCGGTGAACACTTCCGCGACGTGGAAGGGCTGGCTCATGAAGCGCTGCACCTTGCGGGCGCGATACACGGCGCGCTTGTCGTCTTCGCTCAACTCGTCCATGCCGAGGATGGCGATGATGTCTTTCAGCTCTTTATAGCGTTGCAGGATGCCCTGCACGTCGCGGGCGATCTGGTAGTGCTCCACGCCGATGACGTTCGGATCGAGCTGACGCGAGGTCGAGTCGAGCGGGTCGATGGCGGGATAGATGCCGAGGGCGGCGATGTCACGCGAGAGCACGACCGTCGCGTCCAAGTGCGCGAAGGTGGTGGCAGGCGAAGGGTCGGTGAGATCGTCCGCCGGCACGTAGACGGCCTGGATGGAGGTGATCGAACCCTTCTTGGTCGAGGTGATGCGCTCCTGCAACACACCCATTTCTTCGGCGAGCGTGGGCTGGTAGCCCACGGCGGAGGGCATACGGCCCAAGAGTGCCGACACTTCGCAACCGGCGAGCGTGTAGCGATAGATGTTGTCAACGAAGAACAGGATGTCGCGGCCTTCGTCGCGGAAGTACTCGGCCATGGTCAGGCCGGTGAGTGCGACGCGCAGACGGTTGCCCGGCGGCTCGTTCATCTGGCCGTACACGAGGGCCACCTTGTCGAGCACGTTCGAGTCTTTCATCTCGTGATAGAAGTCGTTGCCTTCACGAGTGCGCTCACCGACGCCGGCGAACACGGAGTAACCGCCGTGCTCCTTGGCGATGTTGTTGATCAGCTCCATCATGTTGACGGTCTTGCCCACACCAGCGCCGCCGAACAGGCCAACCTTGCCGCCCTTGGCAAACGGGCAGAGCAGGTCGATGACCTTGATGCCGGTTTCGAGCAGTTCCGTCGAGCTGGACTGGTCCTCGTAGCCGGGTGCGGCGCGGTGGATTTCCCACTTGTCGTCGCAGGCGACGGGGCCGGCTTCGTCGATGGGGTTGCCAAGCACATCCATGATGCGGCCGAGCGTGCCCTTGCCGACCGGCACCGAGATTTTCTTGCCGGTGTTCGACACCGACATGCCGCGCTTGAGACCTTCGGAGGCGCCCATGGCGATGGTGCGGACGACGCCGTCGCCCATCTGCTGCTGCACTTCGAGAGTCAGACCTTCGGACTCGATGAAGAGCGCGTCGTAGATCTTCGGGATCGCATCGCGCGGAAACTCAACGTCTACGACGGCGCCGATGATTTGAACGATTTTGCCGGTGCTCATGGGTGTTCCTTGCTTGAATCTGTTTGAAGAAAAAAGGGGTTAGACCGCCGCAGCGCCGCCGACGATTTCAGAGAGTTCTTTGGTGATCGCCGCCTGGCGAGCCTTGTTGTAGCTGAGTTGCAGCTTGCCGATGATCTTGCCGGCGTTGTCGGTCGCACCCTTCATGGCGACCATGCGGGCGGATTGCTCCGACGCGCCGTTTTCGACGATGGCCTGATACACCTGCGCTTCCACATAACGACCGAGCACGTAGTCGAGCAACTCTTCGGCGCTCGGCTCGTACAGGTAATCCCAGGCTTGCAGCAGGCCATCGGATTTCACCGGCTCCAGCGGCAGCAATTGCGACAGCACCGGCTTCTGCAGCATGGTGTTGACGAACTGCGTCGAGCCCAAGAACACGCGATCGACGCTGCCATCGCGGTAGGCATCGAGTGCCACCTTGATGACGCCGACCAGTTGATCGAGCTTGGGCGCATCGCCCAGCTTGCTCACCTCGGCCAGCACGGTGCCGCCAAACCGCTTGAAGAACGACACGCCCTTGCTGCCGACGGCGATGTACTGCACTTCAGCGCCCTTGTCTTTCCACTCTTTGGTGGCGCGGGTGACGGCGCGGAACATGTTGACGTTCAGGCCGCCGGCCAGGCCGCGATCCGAAGTGATGACAATCATCAGCGCGCGCTTGACGGGGCGATCGACCAGAAACGGGTGGCGATACTCCGGGTTGGCGAGTGCGAGATGGCCGACCACGCGACGGATTTTTTCCGCATACGGACGCGCCTGCGCCATGCGAACCTGCGCCTTGCGCATTTTCGACGTCGCCACTTTTTCCATCGCCTTGGTGATCTTCTGCGTCGACTTCACGCTTTTGATCTTGGTGCGAATTTCCTTTGCGCCTGCCATTGGGCTATGCCTTTGCTAGTGCGGGCACTTAGACCGCGAACTGCTTCTTGAAGGCGGTGATGCCAGCCTTCAGAGCCGTTTCGAGATCGCCGTTCCAGTCACCCTTCTCGTTGATCTTGCTGATGAGATCGCCGTGTGCGGAGTTGAGGAACTGGTGCAGGCCAGCCTCAAAGTCCAGAACCTTGGCCACCGGCACGTCGTCGAGGAAGCCTTCGTTCACCGCGTAGATCGACGCCGCCATGTGGGCGACCGACAGCGGCGAATACTGCTTCTGCTTCATCAGCTCGGTCACGCGCTGGCCGCGCTCCAGCTGCTTGCGGGTGGCCTCGTCGAGGTCGGACGCAAACTGCGCGAAGGCAGCCAACTCGCGGTACTGGGCGAGCGAGATACGGATCGAGCCGGAAAGTTTCTTGATGACCTTGGTCTGCGCCGAACCACCGACGCGCGACACCGAGATGCCGGCGTTCATGGCGGGGCGGATACCGGCGTTGAAGAGGTCGGTTTCCAGGAATATCTGGCCGTCGGTGATCGAGATCACGTTGGTCGGCACGAAGGCGCTGACGTCACCCGCCTGCGTTTCAATGATGGGGAGTGCTGTGAGCGAGCCGGTCTTGCCGGTCACGCGACCCTTGGTGTGCTTGGTGACGTATTCCTCGTTGACGCGAGCCGCACGTTCCAGCAGGCGGCTGTGGAGATAAAAGACGTCGCCGGGGTAAGCCTCACGGCCCGGGGGGCGCTTCAGCAACAGCGACACCTGACGGTAGGCGACGGCCTGCTTGGAGAGATCGTCATAAACGATCAGCGCGTCCATGCCGTTGTCGCGGAAGTATTCACCCATCGCGCAGCCGGAATACGGTGCGAGATATTGCAGTGCGGGCGACTCGGCAGCGGCGGCGGAGACGACGACCGTGAAGGCCATCGCACCCGTTTCTTCGAGCTTGCGCACGGTGTTGGCAATCGACGAGGCCTTCTGGCCGACGGCGACGTAGACGCAGAAGACATCCTTGCCCTTCTGGTTGATGATCGCGTCGATGGCGAGCGCGGTCTTGCCGGTCTGGCGGTCGCCGATGATGAGTTCGCGCTGGCCGCGACCGACGGGAACCATTGCATCCACTGACTTCACGCCGAACTGGACGGGCTGGTCGACCGACTTGCGCCAGATCACGCCGGGAGCAACCTTCTCGACCGGGGCTTTCTCTTCCGCATTGATCGGGCCCTTGCCGTCGATGGGTGCGCCGAGCGCATCCACCACGCGACCGAGCATGGCCTTGCCGACGGGGACTTCCAAGATGCGGCCCGTGGTCTTGACGATGTCGCCTTCCGACAGATGCTTGTAGTCGCCGAGAACGACGGCACCGACTGAATCACGCTCAAGGTTGAGTGCGAGACCAAAGGTGTTGCCGGGGAACTCCAGCATTTCGCCGTACTGGGCATCGGACAGGCCATGCACGCGGACAATGCCGTCCTGCAAGGACACGATGGTGCCGGTGTTGCGCGATTCCGCGCCGGCATCGAAGTTGCTGATGCGGGCCTTGAGGAGGTCGCTGATTTCGGAAGGGTTGAGCTGCATGTCTAGTTCTCTTGTTCTTCGATTCGTTGCTGGGTGCGCTTGAGCTTTTTGGCCTAGCGCAGCAGTGCTGCTTTGAGACGTTCCAATTCGCCGCTCGCGGAGCCGTCAATCACCAAGTCACCGGCTTTGATGCGTGCGCCGGTGATGAGGGATTCGTCGGTTGACCAGACGATGTCCACGGCGCGGTTGAGCTTTTTGGTCACTGCCGCGGATAGCGCGTTTTTCTGCGCATCGGCCACTGGCGCTGCGGTAGTGATCTCCACCGCGACACGGGTTTCAGCTTCGGCGCGCAGCACTTCGTATTGCTCGGCGAGCGAAGCAGCGGCTTGCAGACGATGATTCTGCGCGAGCAGCTTCACCAGTGATTGGCCCTGCGCATCAAGCACGCTCTTGAGCGCCTCGATCAGCACTGCGGCCAACTGGCTTTTGCCGACACCAGGCGCGCGGATGGCTTGCGCAACCGCAGGCACCGCTGCCGCTTCAGCAATTGCTGCCAGCTGCTTCGACCAAGATGCAAAGCCCTGGCTGGCTTGCGCCAACTCGAACACTGCTTTGGCGTAGGGCCGCGCGAGGGTGGAGATTTCAGCCATGAGCGTGCAGCGCCTTAGATGCGTGCGGCGAGTTCGCCGATGACATCGGCGTGCGCCTTGGCATCGACTTCGCGCTTGAGGATGCGAGATGCACCCAACACAGCCAGTTCGCCGACCTGCTTCTTGAGGGCTTCGCGGGCAACGGCAATCTCACGATCGACTTCACCTTTGGCGGCGGCGCGGATGCGCTCCGCTTCAGTCGTTGCAGCCGTTTTGGCCTGCTCGACCAATTGCGCAGCCTGCTTGTTGGCGTTGGCCACGATCTCTGCGGACTGCTGACGCGCGGCTTTCAGCTCTTCGCCGGACTTGGCGGAGGCATCTTTCAGCGAAGCAGTCGCACGCTCGGCGGCGCTCAAGCCATCAGCAATGGTCTTGCGGCGCTCGTCGATGGCTGCCAGCAAGGGCGGCCAGACAAACTTCA